>DATHCJ010000063.1:0-5169 GCA_035319575.1 Candidatus Limnocylindrales bacterium | reverse complement strand
AAGTCGCTGTTTGTCTCGACGTTAAGCTTTATGTTGTCAGGTATCTTGATTGTTTTCAAAGTGCTACTAAGTAAATCAGCCATGTTAACTCGTGTCATTTCAGGAATGAGCGGTCGCGCATAGTCCTGCAAGTCAAGAATTATCTTGTTTATGTAGAGTAGGTTCTCCTCAATGATTTCAAGACTCTCCTGCATGGCTTGCTTGCCTTCGCCATCCGGCATATTCTTAACTTCATTACCGAGAAGGTACAATTCGCCCGTGATGGACTGCAACGGATTGCGTATATCATGCCCAACCATAGAAGCAGTTTCTCCAATAGCAGCCATTCGCGTGGTATTCCTGAGCCTATCATCCTGCTCCGCTACTTTCTTCTTAAGTTCTTTTATGAGCTCGTCTTCGCTGCTTTGGAACACTCTAATCTCTTGGAGTTCTCTGTTAGTGTCTTTAATAAGAGAATTAGTGATTACGTTGAACGCTTCTATCTCATCCGTATGGCAATAAATTCCTTCTTTGGTGCGTTCCTTCAGAATTCGTAATATCATCCTCTCAACTTTGAAATGTTTAGTTCCCAATTGATTCTTCAATGCTTCGTGGAATGTATCATAATTTGAACTCAAGTGTTCAACACTAACGCCGCATGAACTTTCAAGCAGTTGATAAAACGCTTCTTTATGTACGATGCGATAACAAGAAAAAGCCGCATCGATGCACTCAAAGATTATTCTATCAACCGTTTCCAAGAATTACACTTTCTTGATAAGTGTCTTGGAAGAGCAGGTATTAACGCTTTTCTGATTGTCTTAACGCGACGCGTTCAGTTAATTTGCTCAGTTATAGCATACACTCTTTTTATGATTGAAATTTTGCTTCAGAGGAAAAGCTTTTATTTTTTTGGTGGGCTATGAATTGCATTCACAGGCTTCACTGATGATAAGCCATGTCCAACACCAGAAAGAAACGGAAAAACAAGCGTTTTGAGAATGCGTTAGAGACAGCACCTTTTCCCATTTATGAGATTGATTATAAGACTCCACGCTTTTTGCGCGTTAACCAAGCCACTTGTAAAATTTCAGGCTACACTGAGCAAGAGCTTCTATCCATGAACCCATCAGAGCTGTTGGATGCCGAAAGCGCTGAACGTTTTAAAGACAGAATAAAACGAGGGTTGGCTGGACGGAAAATCGATGCGTCAGTGGAGTTCAAGTTGAAGGCAAAGGACGGCCACGATGTTTGGACCGTACTGCAAGTGAAACCAACTTACAAAGATGGAAAACTTGACAGCGCCCTAGTCGTCGCGTACGACATCACAGAGCGAAAGAAAACAGAAGAAGCACTAAAAGCCAGCGAGGACAAGTATCACAGCTTATTTGCTAATTTGATGGATGGCTTTGCCTACTGTCAAATGATTTTTGACAGCCAAGACAAACCCATAGACTTTGTTTATCTTGAGATCAATGATGCGTTTGAAAGGCTAACCGGCTTAAAAAGAGAAAATATTGTTGGAAGAAAAGTGAGTGAAGCGATTCCAGGAACGCAGGAGGCTAATCCTGAAATTTTTGAAGTTTATGGTCGAGTAGCTAAGACAAGGAATCCAGAGCGTTTCGAATTGTTCTTTAAACCTTTAAGCATCTGGCTTGATATCGGTGTCTATTCCCCTGGGGAAGGCTATTTTGTTGCCGTTTTTGAGAACATAACGGAACGGAAGAAAGCTGAAGAAGCTCTAAGAGAAAGCGAGGAACGCTGGAGCACCACTCTATCAAGTATCGGAGACGCAGTGATCGCAACCGATGTTGAAGGGAACATAACTTTCGTGAATAAAGTCGCTCAAGTCTTAACTGGTTATTCTTTGGCTGAGGCCGCTCAAAAGCCGCTGCAGGAAATTTTCCATATCGTTAACGAGGAAACTCGGCGTGAAGTTGAAAATCCGGTCGCAAAAGTTCTGAAAAATGGCGCCATCACGGGTTTGGCGAATCATTCTGTGCTGATTGGAAAGTTTGGCAAAGAAGTTCCGATCGATGACAGTGGCTCACCCATAAGAGATCAGAGTGGAAAAATCACGGGGGTGGTGCTTGTTTTTCACGATATTTCTGAACGCAAAAAAGCTGAGGCTCAGTTGGAGAGACAGGCTGACCTTATCAGCATAGACCCCGATGCCATACTGGTCAGAAAACGAGACGGCACCATTACGTTCTGGAGCAAAGGAGCAGAAAAACTGTATGGATACACAGAACAAGAGGCACTAGGGCAAGCTTCCAATAGGCTATTAGCGACGCGGTTTCCTGCAGGTTCTACTTTGGCAAATATTTTGATTCAAATTCAAAAGAGTGGGGATTGGTCAGGCGAGCTTGTTCATCGCACTAAAGATGGGCGTGAAGTAGCCGTACGTAGCCATTGGGTGAGCAGAATTGGCGAGAATGACAACTTAGAGTTCTTGGAATCTAACGTTGACGTGACTGACCGAGTACTGCTTCAGGAGAAGCTAGAGGATAAAGCATCCGAGGTCGAAGAATACGCTACTCGAATGGAAGAACTGGTTGAGGAGCGCACAAACCGTATTAAGAAGCAAGCTTCGCTCATCGATCTTAGCCCTGACGCGATTATGGTTAGAGGGTTTGATGGCACCATTTCTTTTTGGAGTGCGGGCGCGGAGAAACTGTACCGCTGGACCGCCAAAGAAGCAATTGGCCAGGTTTCCCATGCTCTTCTTAAAACGATCTTCCCTGTGCCACTAATCGAAATTAATGCTCAGATTGGAGTTGCTGGATCTTGGGCAGGAGAGCTTCGCCATAAAACCAAAGATGGACGAGAAGTAATTGTAGAAAGCAGTTGGCTTGCCGAAAAAAATAAGGCTGGCAGAGTAATAGACATTCTTGAATCAAACGTCGATGTTACTGAGCGAAAGAAAGCTGAGGAAAAGCTTAGAGGTTTATCAGCTTATTCAAGAAGCTTGATAGAGGCTAGTGTCGACCCACTTGTCACTATTAGCGCGGATGGAAAAATCACTGACGCCAACAAAGCCGCTGAAGACGTCACTGGTTGTCTAAGGGAAGAGCTAATCGGCAGCAACTTCTCGTATTATTTCACAGAACCCGAAAAAGCAGATGCTGGCTACAAGAAAGTCTTTTCAGATGGCTTCGTCAGGGACTATCCGCTTGCCATCAGGTCCAAAGCGGGGCAAATCACTGAAGTCCTGTATAACGCTTCTGTGTACCGTGATGAAGCTGGAAGAGTCCAGGGTGTTTTTGCAGCGGCAAGGGATGTGACAGAGCGTAACAAGGCTGAGGCGCACGCAATGGAAAGCGCGCGAAGACTCAAAGACGCCGAACGCTTAGCCGCCATCGGCGCTACGGCTGCCATGGTGGGCCATGACATTCGAAATCCACTGCAAGCGATAACAAGTGACGTTTATTTAGCTGAGTCCGAGCTGGAAAATTTGCCCGATGGTGAAGCGAAAAAGAACATCTGTGAAAGCCTGCGGGAAACTGAAAAGAACATTGATTACATCAACAAGATTGTGTCCGACCTCCAAGATTATGCCAGACCGCTGAATCCTCGTGCGCAAGAAAGCAACATAAAAACCATAGTTGAGGAAATGATAGCCAAACAAAAGCTGTCACCGGAATTTAAGGTGGCGGTCGACGTTGACGATGACGCTCAAAGAATAATTGCTGACCCAGACTATCTTAAACGTATAATAAGCAACCTGATTTTAAACGCTATTCAAGCCATGCCCAACGGGGGAAAATTGACCATCAGATGCAACAGAGACAACAAGTCTGGCGAATTGTTGTTGACCATTCAAGATACGGGCGTCGGGATCCCGGATGACGTTAAGGATAAGGTATTTGAGCCTATGTTCACGACAAAATCTAAGGGTCAAGGCTTCGGGTTGGCGGTGGTCAAACGCATGACCGAGAAACTAGGCGGAACAGTCACTTTCGAAAGCAAGCACGGAAAAGGCACCAGGTTCATTGTTCGCTTGCCATCCCCAAAGAAATAGACGTAAACTTTTCTTCAAGTGAAAAAGCAATAAGCGCGCGATTTGACTAGGTCGGCTCCCCTCAATTATTTAACTCACGGCGCACTTCTAAAAAACGAAGTTTTGATCATTGAAATACCTGTCTAGGCGCTGAACCTGAACTTTAAATTGCACTTCGTCGTGAACGAACCTAAACCCGATTGGAAGGGCGCAGTGGGCATAATCACAGCAGACATGATTCAGAAAGAGTTGCCTGATTACAAAGACAATGTTTTTTACTGTTGCGGGCCACCTGGAATGGTTACAGCGATGGAAAAAATGATCGACAGCATTGGTTTGCCTAAATCACAGTTAAAACTGGAATACTTCGCGGGCTACTAAGAGCATACTCAATGTGCCAAGGCTAAACAACGTTAGATGGAATACGCGTCACGTCCATATGTTGAGCCAGCTGTCACAGCCTCGACTTACTTCGAAGAAAAAGTGCTAAAAACAACATTGATGCTGGTGCAGTAATGATCCAAGGTAAACCAAGGCTCAGCATTAGGGAAGACGAACTTGTGGAAAAAGGCGGCGAAAGCCCTTTAGACCCCAAGTTCCAAGCTGCACTACTCGTGGGATAGAAATATACAGTGGCAATTAGCGGAGTAACCAAGGCATTAGCTAAAAAAGATATCTTCGTCCATTTCTGCAACCCTTGCGTTTCAAACGCTGGACTTGCGAATAATGTGGCTAAACCCATGAATATGTATCCTAAAGCATCAAGAGTCCAGAAGAGAGAATGAGGCGTTTGAGCCAAAGCTGGGTTACTGTAAGGAATCGTTGCCGTCAACTGGACGGTGTAATTGATGGTGACAAATATATTGTACATTACAGCAAATATCAAAGCTCCATCCGTCCAGAACTTCTTCTCGCTAGGAATCAGGTGATTAAGCGCCAACATCGCTAGAGTAAACGGCGTCGCAATCAACAGAGATAATCCAAAGATTAGAATTGCGTCCCATGGATAAACTAAGACACCCAAAATCTGAAGACCAGTCGCAGCAAGATAGGCTATCAGCGCAATAAATGCAACCAGCGCTGTCAAGAAACCGATTCGTGCAACCCAGTATTGCATTCCATAAACCTTTCCCTTGGCTCGAATCTTCGGTAATATCTTTGCTTCTCTACACTTAAAGGTTGAGTCTGCT
>DATHCJ010000062.1:0-53072 GCA_035319575.1 Candidatus Limnocylindrales bacterium | reverse complement strand
GGAGATGGGGAGAAGGGTGCCATTCTCTTATGATGATGTTCCAGAGCCTGAACTTGGAGCTGGCCTCGTGCCCAGGACAACAGATACGTTCACGCTTTGATTATTACGTACAACAGTGAAGCTGACAGTTTGTCCCGGCGATGTATATTCTTCAAGATACGATGACAGGTCATCCGAGTTTCTGATCCTGTTCCCGTTGATAGCCGTAATTATGTCGCCGCCTAAGGTTATAGTGTTACCGTCTACCGTGGCTTGCGTGGTGCCCGCTTTTAGTCCTGCTTGCGCCGCCGGCCCGCCGCTTACAACACTCTGGATTAAGACGCCGTACGTAACGCTTGTCTTCATCACGGTTGCTATATCATATGACATGTCCGCGCCAGTGATGCCCAAGTATGGGTGATGATTGTAACTGCCTGTGGTTACCAAGTCCGTGATTTCTCGAAGAATTGTATCCGAAGGTATTGCGAAACCTAAGCCTTCTGAGTTGCTGACTATGGCAGTGGTTATGCCGACAACCTGGCCTTGATTATTGAGTAGGGGTCCGCCTGAGTTGCCTGGATTAATAAGAGCGCTTGTTTGGATTACATCAGCTATATCATATCCGTTTGTGGTGTCTTCAGTGAGTGTTCTATTCAAAGCGCTGATTATCCCCGTGGTCATTGAGCCTTGCAGCCCGTAGGGACTTCCGATGGCTATGACTGGGTCTCCAACCTGTAAGGTTGATGAGCTGACGATTGTCAACGGGGTAAGTTCGCTTTGAGGAGCAGCAGTTGAAAGTACAGCTAGGTCCGAATAGGGGTCCGAGCCTAGAACTGTTGCAGTATATGTATTTCCATCTTGGAAGGTAACCGTCACGTTTACGCCCTCATCTATTACATGGAAGTTCGTGACTATCACTTCTTGACCGTTTACGGTGTAGGTGAAACCTGAACCTTGCACTTGCTCGTAGACCGTCTGGCCGAGAAAGCTGATTTCAGGTTGCCAGTCTTCGACGACCACCACTGAGGGCGCTACTGACTGGTATATCTGCGAGATAGAAGCGTTGTCGGTCAAGGCATTTGTGCCGGTTTGGCTTGAAGTGGATGAGGCCGTAGAGGCTGGGGTTGATTGCGTCGGCTGGGTCGAGCCGCTTTTAGAGGCGGTCTGGCGGGCTACGTAATATCCTGCCACCCCTGCAGTCAGTGTGGCGATAATGAGTATTGTGGCTATAATAATGGCAAGTTTGTTCCTTCTTGGTTTTTTGGGGATGGTTAGCGTTGGTTTTGTCCTCCTTGCATACTTGCAGTTACTACCTTGGATAGTAGCATGGGGATATAAATATTATGCCAAATAGCACCCAACTTTCCGACGCAAACCTCATGCCGTGTAGTAAGCGCCTACGACAGAGAAAATGGTCTGTTATTTTCCATAGCAGCTACTACCTTAAATAGTAGCAGTGCACTATAATAAGCAGAAAACCTACAGGAAACCACCATGATAAGCAACGAACAACCCTTAAAACATCTGCTGGGCTGGCTAATCACGGGAACAAAAGGCGGTAAGACCCGAGCTCAAATAATAAAAAGCGTCAAGGCCAACCCGCAGAACGCGAACCAATTGGCTACACAGCTCAGAGTGGACTACAAGACGGTTAGACACCACCTGACAATTTTGGAGAAAAACAGGATAGTCATCCCCATCGGGGAACACTACTCCACCGTCTATTTCCTCTCGCAACCGATGGAAGAAAACTACTCAGTGTTCGAAGAAATAACAAACAAGATGGACTACACAAGGAAAACAAACAAACTAGCGCAAAAAATAAAGGCTAACCTTCTGTGATTTAGTAAGCTTCTTAAACATTTTGGAAACGAAAGTACACATCCCTCCACGTTAAAGCTTCGTTGTAGGTTTTTAGGGGGTGGATTTTGTAAGAAATCAGGAAAGAGTTCAACTCGCTAAACTGCTTATGTTTTTCTGACCCGGTTTAGCTTACCGACCAATTGATACTTAAAAATAGAGAACTCAGGCATAACTTATAAAAAGAAAGTAATTAATTTTCAAGCAGGAGCGTGAGCCTGTACGGTTTTAGTCGTTGCCGCTGTCGGCGTAAGCGGTTCAGGAAAAACAGTCACGTTAGAGTACTTGATTTCTCGCCTCTCAGAGGAAGGGTACAAGGTTGGGTCAATAAAGCATGTTCACCATGAAGGCTTCACGATGGACCGCGAGGGCACGAACACTTGGAGGTACGCTAAGGCTGGTTCCAAGGTTATTGTGGCGATTTCGCCTGAAGAAATAGACATAATAAAGAAAACTCGGATGGCGCTCAATGATTTAGACCGAATAATCGCGTTGCTGGAAGATGAGAAGTTGGATATTGTTTTCATTGAAGGCTTCCACAGTCTAATCGCTAAAAGGCATGACGTGCCTAAAATCATCACAGCAAAAGATGAAAATGGCCTTGAGCGAACCTTAGAAGGCACCGTTGGTCCAATAATCGCGATTGCAGGAGTGATAGCCAAAAACCAAGCCAACCCAGCTTACCGCAACATACCGATAATTAAGGTCCCTGAAGAGGGGCAAAAACTTGTTGACCTGGTCAAAGACCAGTTAACGCAAGGAAACGCGGCGGAAAAACCCGTCAAGTG
This sequence comes from Candidatus Limnocylindrales bacterium, assembly GCA_035319575.1. Classification (GTDB taxonomy): domain Archaea; phylum Thermoproteota; class Bathyarchaeia; order Bathyarchaeales; family Bathycorpusculaceae; genus Bathycorpusculum. The sequence continues at coordinate 50,445 of DATHCJ010000062.1, read as the reverse complement.
AGGAAGACCACATGGCTAAACGGGCTGCGCTCATACTTGCAGGCGGTAAAAGCCGCAGGTTCCAGTTTAAAGGCGGAGGATGGGAAGACAAGGCGCTAGCCACTCTTTTGGGCAAGCCTCTTCTTGTCCGCGCGATCGAAAACGTACAGGGCGTTGTTGATGAAGTCGCAGTAAGCGTGAATGATGAGGAACGAGGGGCAAAGTATAGTGAAATCCTCAAAAAACGCGCCTTCAAGAATGTACGTGTCGTTGTTGACGAAAAAAACGATATCAGCGGCCCCACTGTGGCAATCATGTCAGGGTTAAGACGCATAAAAGAGGACTATTGCCTTACGCTGCCCTGCGACATGCCTTTTTTGCAGCCGAAAGTCGCCGATTACCTGTTTAAGCAGGCTGAAGGCTTCGACGTGGCTGTTCCAATGTGGCCTAACGGCAGGCTTGAAACCCTTTTAACGGTGCTCGATAGGCGAAGCGGCTTAGAAATCACCGAGACATTATGCAAGCTAAAACGCCCACGTTCAGACGACATCCAAAGAGGCGCCGGCAAAATTCTGCTAGCTTCCACGGTGGACGAGATTAAAGCGCTTGACCCAGAACTCAAAAGCTTCATCAACATCAACTCCAAAGAAGACCTCGCTCGGCTGGACACTCGCCGAGCTCATGGTTCAGTCACGGAAAACTTGCGTTTGAACCTGGGTGTTCTGTCGATTTCCGATTTGCAAATCCTGCGAGATAGCGCCGGAATGATTCATGAAGGAAAACTTTCTCAGGCAGAAAGCATCCTTGCTTCAGTCGCAAGCAGGCTTGAGGCTTGTAACTCATTTTTTTGGGCTGCAGTAAGCTGGGAAAACCAGGGGGAAGCTTTGCTAAAGCATTCGACTCAGCAGGTCAATTCTAAAACGGCAGCTAAACTAGATTTTGAGGATAAAGAGGCGTTTATGAAAGCGGCAAACGACTATCGGTTAGAGGCTGAAATGCACGAAGACCACCGTTGCATGCTGCTGGCGCAACGCGCTTTGGCTGATAAAGCATGGTGTGAATCATGGGCTATGGGGAAAACCAGTCACGTTCACCGCTACCCATCAAAAGCGCCTTAGGATTCAAGGTTTGTTAGTTCGAGTTTCCCCAACAAAGTGACTTCCACCTTGCTTCCTTTTGCCAACGTAGAGTGCGGCGAAACAATGGTGTAGCCGTTTGATTTGACGATGGTTGTAAGGGCGCTTGAGCCTCCCTCGACCGGCTTGGCCAAAAACTTGCCTTCAACTCTGGTTAGGTGAAGGAGGAGAAACCTGAATTGTGGGCCGGAATCAAATTCTTCAGTCAACTCACCTGTTAAACATGGAAGCATCCCCGCTCCTTCCATGCCAACGTATCGGCTGATTAGTGGCGCAACAAAGAGGTAGAAGCCAGCGATACACGACCCAATATGGCCGGGCAACATGACGACAGGCTTGCCATCAACGATGCCGAAGCCTGAAACCGCGCCTGGCCTCAGCAAAATCCCTTGCACAACAGCGCCTGGATTGCCGAGCGAGTTGACAGCGTCTGGAACAAAATCCTTCACTCGCACTGAGGAGCCGCCGATGGTGACAACAATGTCTGCCTGTGTGAGGGCTTCACCGATTTTAGCTTGGACTTTGTCCAGTGAGTCAGGCATTATGCCCTGCAAAATCGTTGCAGCACCAAGTTCAGAAGCTAAACCAGCAACAACAAGGGCATAGTTATTAGCGATTCTTTCCGGGTTTTCCTTGCATTGCTTGACTAATTCGTCTCCGCCAGATAAGATGGCGAGTGTTGGCTTTTTGAATACTTCAGCCTTTGTTAACCCGATGGAGGCGAGGAGCCCAATGTCTTGCGGCCTTAAGACTTGTCCCTGCTTAAAAATCAAAGCGCCTTTCTTCACATCGTCTCCCCGCGGTATTATGCCTTCGCCAGGCTTGATTTCTCGCATAACCTGAATTTGGTCGCCGTTCAGCCGGGTTTCTTCTACTTTTACAGTAGAGGTTGCGACTTTGGGGATTGAGGCTCCGCAAGCAACATAAACGGCTTCTCCGCTTTTGACTTTGACGGTCGTGGGATAATCGGCTGGGAACAGTTTGCCGACGATCTTGAAGGCGGCTGGCTTGTTGACTGAGGCGCCTTTAGTTCCCTGCCAGTTTATTGCGTAGCCATCAATGAAGGTTTTATCATGATCAGGAACGTTAACGCCCGAAAAGACATCTTTCGCCAAGACCCTACCTAAAGCCTCTGATAATGGGATGGTCTCGATGTGCAACTTTGTGGTGCCTATAGCGTGAAAAAGCTTTTTTTGTGCTTCCAGTGGGTTGGCGCGTTTGGGTAACCTCTTAATGTCTGGTCTGATCATTTTTTACACCTAGACGATTATCCTTTCGGCTCCAGTGTAAATGTTCATGCGACTACCGCGTACAAACCCTATAAGGGCGATATGGGCTTTTTCGGCCGAAGAAATGCCTGAGTTAAGAACCGCCGCCACAGAAGCAACAATGGGCAAGCCAGCTTTAGCCGCCTTGTAAATCATGTCGCCGGGCACTCGCCCCGTTATGATCATGAAGCATTGACCGAAGTCCTCTCTGTTAAGCGACGCTTCTCCTATGACCTTGTCAACAGTGTTATGCCTGCCCACATCTTCGGAGAAAGCGACCATCGTGCCGTCAGGTTTGAAAATGCCCGAGTCATGGAGTCCGCCAGTCTTTTTGAAGCATATAGCGTGGCTGTTCATCTGGTTTATGCAGTCAAGGATAACTTGGGCCCTAACTTTCAGCGGCGATTTCACGACTGGGATTTTTTCATCGTGCTGGTACGGAGACGTGCTCGCTTTAATCAGCGGGATGACACGGGTGCTTCGGCGTAAATGCTTCATTCGCTCATCCAAATTCACGGTCGCCTTCAGCTTAACATTACAGATATTCGCCTTTTCACTGACGATTAACGATTCTACGTCATCAACGCTCCGTAGAATGTCCTCGGAAAGCAGGTAACCGACCGCAAGCTCCTTGAACTGAGAGGGAGAACACCAAATCACAAACGTGTAAGCATCATTCAATGAAATTTGCAGCGGAACTTCTTCAGCAACACAATCAACCATCCACTCCGCTTTCCCCGTAGACAAGTCAAGCCTTAACATTTCAACCTGACGCATAAATCCATCCTCTTGCGCAGTTGAAGTTTTGAACTCAACCAACTTGATAAGCTATTCGGCTAAAAACAAAATATAACTATTACGGGATGCGTGGATGGACTAAATGAAAAAACTTTTGGCCACACTTAAAAAGGGGCATGAACAAAAATTAAGAAGAAATGTCGAGAAAAGATCACGATAAATTTTAAAAGCTGTACTGATAATGTGATAGCAAGAGTGTATGTCATGAGTTGCGATTATTTTGATGGCAAACTTTGTGCTGCTATAGCACCTGAATCGATCAAAGAGTATAAGCCAACGGCTAGAGAAGTATCAAAGTTTTGTAAAACTGACAACTTTAGGGAATGCCCTAGGTACAAAGCGGTTCTTGAAAGAGTGAACGAAGACGAATAGGAGAAAAAAAATATTTCCTTCACTTTTTCTATTCAAACACTCTGACGAATAACTTAACAATTAGCTCGGTGGTTCAAAATCGAATTTATAGGTATTTTTCGTAGAATTTCATTTGCGGGTTGTTGGCTTTGTTGACGTAGATTTTGCCTGTGCCGTGTTCTGCCAGGTCGCCTAGGAACACGTAGAATGGGCCGTTGACGCTTTGTGTGTCGTCGATTTTTACTTTTGCTTTGATGCTGTCTATGGTGAACGTCGGCATCACTTCTTCAATCGTGCCTGTAATTACAATTTTGCCGCCTGTCATGCATGCGCCTGCTCGCGTTTCACTTTGCTTGCCAACGAGGATCGCGCCGTCGCTCATGTGGTAGCCCAAGAACTTGCCCGCACCGCCCATGATTTTCAGCACTCCCCCATGCAAATAGCATCCCACGTCGCTGCCGACTTGGCCATCAACGGTTATCAAGCCGCCCTTCATGCCGGTGCTGCTGCCTCGGTATGGTGAAGCCACGTAGTCGCCTGCGTCTCCGTGGATTTCGATTGTTCCGTTCTTCATTTCGCTGCCTGTCCAATTGCCGGCTTTGCCGTTGATTGTGATTTTTCCGCCCGTCATTTTTTCGCCCGTGTGCATGCCTACGTTGCCGTTAATGACTATTTCGCCTGTTTTCATGCCTTGGCCTATGCGTTTTACTTTGCTTACGTCGCCGTTGATTGTTATAGTTGGGGTTTCAAGGCCGTCTTCCTTTATTTCAAAGAGGCTGCACAGTTTCAGCGGCTTGTTCCCTTCAGTTGCAGGCAGGTTTGCTATTTCAGACGTGTCTTTACCTTTGAAGACATCTGGGTTTATGCATGCTGCCTGCACGGGCACGTCGAATTTTCTGAGCGGCGCTAAAGTTATCATTTTTACACCGCTGCTTTTATGGTTAATTTTTCAGGGACCTTCAGGTAATGGTCGAACACTGGGTAATTGTCGTACTCGACTGTCCAGTACTCCCTGAACTTGCGCTTCATTTCCTCGTCAATAACGCACGGCTCCTTTGTTTTCACGTCAAGCCACATGGTTTTGCCGCTAGCATAGCTGACTACTTTACCGTCTTTAACCACGACGTTGCCATCTTTGATCGTGTATGCCGCATGCTTAAATGCGAAGCGCACAGGCTTGTAGTCTACGGCGATGTCTGTTGTTTCAGGGTTAATGTTGTACACTGCAACGTCTGCGTCAGCGCCGATGCCCAAGTGGCCCTTGTCTTTGAGACCTAACGCTTTGGCTGTTCCCGCTCGAGTCATGATTGCAAGCTCGTAAAGCGAAAGTTCTCTGTCGATTGAGGGTAGCAAGCTTTTTTTCTGAGCTTTCTTGTGGCAATGATTCAACGTTGCCATGCGCGCTTTCTTACTCATCAGCCAAGCAAGGATTCTCGGGTAAGCAAAGAATGGTCCTGCGTTAGGATGGTCTGTTGTCAAAAAGATTTTCCACGGATCCTTCACGAGCAACGCCAGTTCCAGACCGATTGACCATTGGGTTGCGTTTACAGCGTTGTTTTTCTTGTAGTGGAAGGGGATGATTCCGCCGCTTGTTTCTGTTTCAACATCGCTGTTAACCCATTTGTGTCCGCTTAACTGGTAGAGCGTAAACTCGAACGGTCCGTCGGCAGTCATGGTTGTGGTGTCTGTGAATATTATTTGTCCCACGTCCACGGTCATGTGAGTGTGAGCGTTAAGGTAATTGGCGATTTCTTCTGCTCCAGACCTCATGTTGACCCAACTGTCACCGCCGAAACTGCTAAATTGGACATGGGTTATGTGGCACACGGGTTTGCCGTCTGTTGAAAGGTCTTCAAGCGCCCTCATAGTGTCGAGGGTTGTAGAGTAGTTTCCGGGCAGACCCAAATTGTTCGTGTGAAGATGAATAGTGTGGGGCAGGTTGAGCATTTTGTTGACTTTTGCTAAGCCGCGCACGATTTCTCGCGGCGTGATGCAGAAGTTTGGTACTTGATCATCAATGCTGTGTACGTTGCGTCCGAAACCCCATGATTCTAATCCTCCTGGGTTGACGATCTTTATTGCGTACCCCTTGGTAGTATCGAGCATCCATGCGACGTGGCGTGCGCATTCTTCAATCCTGCCTTTGCTTAAATTTTCCAGAACAAACCACCAGTCGCCGATCAGCGGGTAAGTGGCTTTGTCCAGAAGCGGGATGTCGTTTAATTCTTCATGAGTGTGTTTGGCTTCAAGCGGAGCCATGGATGGGTTCATGATCGTTGTGTAACCCATGTGCGAATAACGGTAACCAATAACGAACGTGGAAGGAATAGAATATCCCGTGCCTGATCGAGTTATGGCTGTTTTGCGCACGACATCTTTAACGTGGTCTTCAGGACGCACAATTCTCCCAGTATTAACCTCTGACCCGGCAACATGGGTGTGAATATCAACACCGCCGGGCATAACAGTCAAACCTGACGCGTCGATCACTTTAGCATGGCTGCCCGTTTTTTCAACGATTTTGCCTTTTTTGATGTGAATATCCATTTTTTCTCCGTCAATCCCGTTCAGAGGGTCAAAAACGAACCCGTTTTTTATGATCAGTTCGGTCATTTGCAAACCTCCAAAATTTCCCCTTCCTTCTTCGCTTTCTCCGCTTTGATTAGCCTGACCTCGTCAAGGATCCTGCGTAGGAGTTCTTCGTCGTTGAGAATTCCCGGCGGCGGCTCGACAACTTTGCGGAGCATTATCGGCACTTGATCCATCCTGTAGGCAGTTCCCTCGTATTCTATGCCACACCACTGGGTCGGAAACACGACGTCGCCGAGTCTTGAAATAGCGTTCCAGTCTGGATTAATAGTTATCAGGGGATGCTTCATCATGTTTTGCATCACCTGTTTTGGAAAGTGAGCACCCGGATCTGATGAAATAACAAGGGTCGCATCATTATCCTCGCGTTTCAACAGGTCAATAGCCGTGAATTCCCCCGGGTTGTATTGAGGGTACCCTTGCGAAAAGTCAATCGCGTACGGGTAACCTGTTGTCCAAGCGAAAACCACGTTGGCGCCAGTGACGTTGAAGTGTCCCCGCATAGGGGATATGACAAATTTTGTTCTTTTGTTCAGGTCCCTTGTTAAGGCAATTGCTACTTCGATGTTTCTGAACCTTCCCGCGCTTTGAGTTAAGCCTAGGCCAAAGTAGATGACGCCGAAATTGCAGTTAACCATCGCGTCGGCGACTTCGCGTAAGTATTCAACAGGTACTCCGCCGACGGTGTCCACGTCGAGTTCTTGGTCAGCAACTAAGCACCTCAATGCGTCAAGAATCTCATAATCCTTGTTGGGCTGAACTTGAATAAAATAGTCCGCTGCTTCAGCAGTCATGGTTTTTCTCACATCTACAACGATCATTTTGCGTCCGCCCTTGTGGATTGTCTGCGGCGGCGCATTAACAGTGCACGCTTCTGGAGGAATCTGAGGCTTGTAATTCATAAATATTCGCCGTGAAGCCGCATCCACCTTTTTCATGCTTGATTCACCTTTCAGTTTCTCCATGTAGCTTTTCCACTCGCTCCTTTCGAAGCGCCCTTCAGTAAAAGCAGTGTATCTTTCAACATGCCTCGGGTGTGAAGCCCATGGGTTGCACGCCCAGTAGATGATCAAGTCTGCGCGATGCCTGATTTGCCCAAGAGTACATGAAGGAATGCCGATTTCTTGGGTAGCCATAACTGATGGCCCGTGACAGACACTGCAGCAATTATCTAAAGCTGAACCTAACTCTTCAGCCAACTCAACGCCGACGCGCTGCGCCTCGCTGGTCGAACTGCTCCATCCGAAAAGTAAAGGATACTTTGCGTCAGTGAGAATTTCAGCTGCCTTATGCACTGCTTCATCCATGGAAACAGGGACTAGCTTGCCGTATTTTCGTATCATCGGCTTCAAAATTCGCTCTTCACTCTTATAGCCGTGAACCAGTTTAGCCTCGCATTGCGAGCACCCGTTCTTCATCTTCACAATTTCATTGTTTTCAACTGTTACTTCAAGGTCGTCGCATAAGCAGCCGCAGATTGGACAAACAACTGATTTTATTTCTGTCATTGCACTTCCTTCCCGAACTCCAGTTTCAATAGTTCATCAAGAGTTAATATCGATTCCTTAGGCGCAGGCTCCACGTCGACCATAAAACCCTTGTAAAGAGCCATGCCCATCCCAAACGTTTCGTCCCCACAGACGGCGTTCGCCCACAAACCACAAGGAATAAAAATCAAGCCGGGATTGGAACCATAAGGGTTTTTCAAAGCCCTAACGATTACCGACCCATACTTGGATGTGACCCGAACGTTACTTCGGCTTTTGATGCCAAGCTTGTTCAGGTCGGCTTGGTCGATGAAGCAGACGGCGGCGCTGTCAAAGTATTCCTGCGAGCCCTTCCCAGTCTCCTTCCCGACGCCTTGATCGATTGTTCTACCAGTGATCAGAATTACATGCAGTTTTTGTTCTAGCATGAACAATAACCTTACCCAATAGAATTTATAGAGTAATATTTAAGATTAAGTTCGCTAAAAGCGTGAAATTCACCATTAACCCAGCATTGCCAAACAGAACTCTCCAATAAACCAATTAAGCCACGATTCAATTTTCTGATTGGCAAGCTAAAAAAGAGCGTTTCTCAAATTTTTTCTTTGATTTTTTCAGCTACTTTCTTAATTTCATCAACTACTTTTTCGCGAGGACTCTTCGCTTCAACATTTTTTTTGGAATCTGCTTTTATCTTCTTATCTTTATTGGAACCGCCTTTGAAGAAGACCTCTTTATCCTCGTAAGATGGGTTATCATACTCGAAATAAGGCGTGTGTAAATGACCACCTCTTACCTCATGATCTCTTATATTTTCCTCCACACCCTCTTTCTCTTCCCATATCCTCCTACCCTCAACATCCTCGATGGCTTCCTCCCGTCCCTGTTCATACGCGCCATCTGGTTTTTGAGGGAACTCGCCCACCGGAGATGAGTCAGAGTCGAGCTTCTTTTGATCCTTCTTTTGTTCAGACATTTGGGACCAACTACCCAGACTCTACTTGACTCGCATTCTATTTTAACTTTCTTGTGATTCGAAGATGGTGTTTACTTAAACTTCTATCTGTTAATATTATGTGACCAAACAATTCGTTAAGAACACGCGTAAAAGAAAATGGTTTAGCAGTAGTTGAGGAAAGGCAAAGCAGAGATGAGAGATGATAGCGTCAAAAAAGCGAAGAATTTGCTGGACATTTAGGAGGTTCACGGAAGAACTTGAAAACTGTCAGTCGTGGCAGTCTACGGCGACTGCTTATTAATAGGCGCCTAAGCTAGCAAATTGGAGGAGGTGAATAGATTTTGGCACAAACGAAGAAACCGGAAAAAATGATGTCAGAAAAAGTTTTACACTTTACAGGTAAAAACACGGATTTAAATAAACTAACTCAAAAAATCGTGAGCGGGTTAAACAGTGAAGGGTACAAGACGCAGGTTGCGAATACTCCAGCTGGAACCGTAATACAGGCCAAGAAAGCAGGAGTTCTTCGAGATATCATAACTGCAGACAGATGTTTCACTATTATGATAAGCGGTCAACCTAATGACTTTACCGTCCACGTAGGCATAGGAAGATGGATTGAAAACATAGCTATTGCAGCAGCGGAGACGTTATTTTTAACATGGCTGTTCCTGGTTGTTGATATCCCAGAAATGGCTTGGACCACAGAGGTGGAGAAAACCATAGTCCGGGAGATAACACAAGCGGTTGGTTAGAACAAGTGACGGGCTTATGTGCGCGTCTCTACGAGATACTTTCACCTATTTTTTTACTTTTTGCTGAACTTAACATAGTTGAAAGGTCTACTCAATCATCGACGATGTCGCGGTGTGAAATTAGCAAAATGCTATTTTCATGAAGTGTCTTAGCGTAGTTTATGTGTTTATGTATTAACTGACAAGGTTTAAATTGGGGCTAGTACCTAACTAACTAAGACGTATTTTTGCGGCAAAATATGGCGAAAAATACGTCTGCGCATAAACAGCTCGCATCATAAAAGTCGTTTTGCCCTGGAAGGATCATAATTGGCTTTACAAGAAGGAGACTTTGAGGTTCTTTCGGAGTGGGGACTAACTAGGTTGCAGATCAGAGCTTACTTTGCCGTAGTTAAATGTGGAGAGGCAACGGCTGGAACAATAGCAACATTTTCAAAAATTGCCCATCAAGACATCTATCGAATATTGACTGACCTTTGCAATTTCGGGTTAGTCGAGAAAGTAATAGGTAAACCGATGAAGTTTAGAGCTGCTTGCTTCGACGAGGGATTCTTCTCTTTGTTAGAAGCCAAACAGAGAGAGATGTCTGAATTGTGGGAAAAAACCATGAATATAGCAAAGCTAGTTCAATCTAACATCAAAACTCAGGTTTACGAGTTTGTCGAAATCCGCCAACGTTCGCTCTTAGAATCTGTTTTGCGGGATGACAAAACAAGGAATAAGCAGTCGATAAGAGTGCTGACTTCATCTAGAAGGCTCAACCACTGGGTTACTGCTTATCCAGATCTGTTGAAAAAAGCAACTGATAAAGGAATCAGAATAAAAACCCTCGTTGAGGAATCCCCAGAAGCAATGAACAGCATGAAAAACCTATCCGACGAAGCTCCGGGAGATCGCTTGTTTGAAGTAAGGTATATTCATGCTGATCCCCTGGTTCAGTTTGCGCTGGTAGATAACAGAGAAACTTACTTGATTATTGAGCAGCCATCGATAAAAGCCATCCGAGACTTTCCACCTTTACTGTATTCAAATCACCCAATTTTGGTGAAGCTAAGCGAGAATTATTTCGAAAGTATGTGGAATGTCGCTGTTGAAGACGCTGAGGAACGCATAAAAGCCTCGGACTCAATCACGACTAATTGAAGAGAATTCGGGAAGGTTTCAAATCGTCAAGTCCCAAAGGCTAAAAGCTCAAGTTCTTCAGTTAGTTTCTCGGCCATTAGGCAATAAAGAGTAATTATTTATGTCTGTAACGTAATGTCTATGGTGATGTCTGTTGAGCAAGCCTTCTGAAGGATACGAAATACTTTGGAATAAGAAAGCCCGGATTTCAGAAAAAGATAGGCAACTAATAAAAAATTGTTTGATCCAGAAAATGAAAACAATTGAAAAAACCATGGAAATCGCTAAGGAAGAAGACCTGAACGATAGACCATCAGAAATACGTTTACATCTTGCTTCTCGCTCGCGTCAGAAATTTTACTTGACAATAGAGTGCTGCGAAAACGCATGGCATTTATTTCTGGAAACGTGTGACACAATTGTAGCCGAGATCGTCAAGGAGAAGGGGCCTTTCATAAAGTTGCTTAAAGACGAAAACGTCGAAGTTGAAAGAGTTGCCGGCTGACACGTGTTAACAATGCAGAAACGCCAACGGATAAATGAAGAGTCTCCCAAAAAGCGACCACGATTGATGTTGAAAGGGCTTGCTTTTATGAGGAAAACAAGAGAAGAAAAACATTTTTCCCTCTGTTGATCATGCCGCGCAGCCTATACTTTAGGCAGTCTAAAAATAAAATTAAGCTCAATTCATAAAAAAAGAAAAAACAAAAGAAACTCTTAGAGTCTCATAGTCTCCTGAGGTAACGGTTGACTTCCCAATCGGTTACTTGCGTGCGGTACATGTCCCATTCCCTGCGTTTTTCATGCAGGAAATTCTCAAAAGCCAATTCGCCGAGCGTTTCACGCATCAAATCGCTCGTCTCCATCTCGTCAAGCGCCTCCTGCAGCGATTCCGGCAGTGAAACAATGTTTCGGGCTTTGCGCTCCTCATAAGTCATCTGGTAAACGTTTAACTCCACTGGGTCACCCGGGTCAATCCTGTTCCTGATACCGTCCAAACCAGTAGTTAAGAGCACTGCAAACTGCAGGTAAGGATTTCCCGCACCGTCTGGGCAGCGGATTTCACATCTTGCAGCGTTTTGCCTTCCGCCAAAATCTGGCACGCGAATAAGCGGTGAACGGTTCTTATGCGCCCAAGCAAGATAAACCGGCGCCTCGTAGCCTGGGACTAAGCGTTTGAAACTGTTCGGCCACGAGTCAAGAACCGCGCACATCTTGCGTCCGTGAGTAAGCTGTCCGCCGATGAAGTTCCTTCCTACGTTGGACAGGTACCCGTTTTTTTCGTCGTCTGCGTAGAAGAGGTTTTGAGTGGCAGTTTTGTTCCAAAGGCTTTCATGAGTGTGCATTCCTGAACCGTTTATCCCCGCGAATGGCTTGGGCATGTACGTTGTGATGTAACCGTTCCGTGCGCCAACGACTTTTCCGCACATTTTCATGGTTATCGTTCTGTCAGCTGTTTTCAGGGCTTCATCGTATTTGAAGTCGATTTCGTTTTGTCCAAGCGCGACTTCGTGATGCGAGATTTCTATGTCTATGCCGAAGGCTTCGGCAGTATCAGCTATTTCCCTTCTTAAATCATCAGTTAAGTCGCCAGGGTGAAAATCAAAATAGCCTGCCATGTCAATCGGAGTAGGCAAGCCTCCCTCCTCCTCGCTTTCTTTAACGATGAAAAATTCTAACTCGGGAGCACAGAAAAACGTGTAGCCTGCTTTAGCAGCCTTGTCCACCGCGCGTTCAAGAATATGCCTCGGGTCACCCTCGTAGCGCTTGTTCTCTGGAGTGTAGATGTCGCAAATCAATCTGCAGGATGACTTTTCTTTCGGTCGCCACGGCAAAACCCCGAAGGTTGTCGGGTCAGGATACAGCACCATGTCAGATTCCTCAATAGGACGGTATCCAGTTATGGAAGAACCGTCGAAAGGTTGACCATTCTCAAATATTGCTTCGATATTTTTTGAGCTAGCTGCTAAATTCTTTAGCATGCCGTTTATGTCGGTGAATTGAAGTCGGATAAACTTGATTTCTTCATCTTGTATCTGCTTGACTACCTTTGTCACATTTTCTTTCCAGGTTGCGTCTTTGAAATTCTTCATTTTTCTTTTCACCTATAGCATTCATTTTAGCTTTTGTCTAGCTGTTTAGTTAATAGGGAGTCTTAGCATAAATAGCTTTAACGCTTGCTGCCCATTTTTAAGCAAGGTGAACAATTGTCCATAATTTAATGAATTTCTCGACATTTAAGCAAATGAAGGGAGATGTATCAGTTGGATTTTAAAGCCAGTGAGAAACTTTCTCAAAACTTAGAAGCAAGAAAATTGAGCAAAATCGAGAACTGCTCAAATTTTCTCGCACGATTTCAATTTTTGAAGGATTTTCATTAATCGCTACTGTTCAATTGCGTCTCATCGACCGGATTCATAGGGCCTTGCGTACATGTCAGGCTTGTCACCGTTGCCTTTTGCTTGGTTGTTCCACATTCGCTTGCCGAACACGCGCAGCATCGACTTTGCCAGAAATAGCGGCAGAAAGGATTTGGAAGTCAACTCCTCTGCTTCCAGAGGAATAGGCTGACCTTCTGCAAGGGATGCCGCAGCTAAAGAAAGCCCCTTAGTGAGGTTTCTGGTCATTCCGCCACTCTCGCTCAGCGGCTCGCCGTTTAATGCCTCTCCCATAGCGACACTGACGGCTCCGCCCCATCGAAGACTTGCTTCTTCAGCAAAGTTCTTGATGATTTTTAACGCTATTTCCATATGTTCTTTTTCAGGAAAGCCACAGTTCATTACTGCAACCAAAAGCGGTTTTTCAACCTGAGGCTCAACCACACGGTGGTCTCGTATCATCTCCATTGCTTTGATCGTGAATGAAGGGATGCTGTCGACGTAAAGCGGAGTGGTGAAAACAACGATGTCGGCTTGATCTACTAATTTTGAGAGTTTTTCGGTTCCTTGAGGGCTTTTGATAAGTCTCGCAATGAACGCTTCCTCTGGTTTCAAGCCCTTCTCTTCTAACTTAGCCGATAAAAATTTGCCAATTTGGCGGGAGTTGCTTTTCTCGCACTTTGGGCTCCCATTCAGAAGCAGGACAGTTTTTGGCTGGCTCATGAGGTCACCTCAACTTTTCTCAGCAAGTCTTCAACAAAGGGCAAAGTTTTGCCCAAATCTTCGTTTTTCCTAAAGACGCCGGCGGCATGCTTTGGCGGTCTAACGTTGAGGGCGTTTCGCCCAGTTAACGCCAAGAAAGTTTCTTCATACTCAGCGTGAAGCGGTTCCGTTCCTATGACGATCAGCTTTGGGTGTGTCTCATAACGCATTTTATGATGAACTTGTCCATTGTAAGATTCGAAATAGGGTAGCAGTATTGGTATGCTGTGGTCCAGCGCCTTCTTCAGCTCGGACGAGTACCCTCCGAACGTTACAGGAGTTAACCATATCATCAACTCGCTATGGACGATTTTCCTCGTGATTTCCCGTCCATAGTCATCGATGACGCATATTCCGGGCGTTTTAACCCAACAACCAAAACACCCCAAGCATCCCGCAATCTGCTTTTCCCTTAACGCAACGACGTCGACTTCCCAGCCTTCCCTAGTTAAAAGCTTAATCAACGACGATTCAATTGCAGCTATTACTGGGTCGGCGTCTCTTGCGCCGTTGAAAATCACTGCTTTCATTTTTAACGCTCCTCCCTCTGATTTTCAGTGTTTTCTAACGATCGGCGAAGCGCCTCTAAAGTGAATTTCAACGCAGCATCTTTGTCCGCGCCTGCCTGTTTGAGGAACATCTCGAAACCCGCAGGCTGCTGAATCATAGCCCTCGTTGAAAGAATAAGAAAAATAGATGCTAGCTTAGGATTCACATCTGGTCTTATGGAACCGTCTTTTATGCCTTCAGTCACCGCGTCCAAGACGGCTTCAAAATTTCCATTAGCTAACCTGCCCAGTTCTTGTATGTTTGGGTAGTCGCGGCATTGTGCGAGCAAGTTTTCAGCTTCTCCCAGCATTCGAAAATCCTGTGGGTAACGTTTGTAGAACTCGTAGTAGGCTTCTCCTGTTGCAAACGCTTTTTGCATTCCGTTCCTCTTGCCCTCTGTTTTGTCTTTAAACATTTGATTAAGCATACGTGCGCCCCTTAGGGCGACGGCGGAGTACAAGTCTTCTTTGCTCTCAAAGTACAGGTACACTGTGCCTTTTGCAAGTTGGGCTTTTTCCGCTATGGCTTCTATTGTGATTTGGTCGTATGGTTTGGCGAAAAAAAGGGCTTGGGCTGCGTCGATGATGGATGCGCGGCGTTGCTCTTTCTCTTTTTCTTTTCTTTCCAACGTCATTGTGACCTACATCCATTTTATGACTATAAGTCATTAATTGACTAACAGTCATTTAAACCTTGCGGGTACAACAGCCCAACCTTGAAATACGAGAATCTAAGCGAAAATTCTGCCGCAAATCTTTCAAAAGGGAAAAAAAGAAAAAATTTCTTGACCTTAATAGTCAAGGTATTTCATTATTTCCCATGGGGAAACGTAGAGGCAGTACTGGTTCCAATCGTTTGTCTTCAGCTCAATGAACGCGTCGAAAACGTGAGTTCCAAGCGTTTCCTTAATGACTGAGTCGCTTTCCATCTCATCAAGCGCGCCTTTAAGCGTTGTTGGAAGCTCATCGATACCAAGTTCCTTGCGTTTTGCTTTGCTGAGTTTATAGACGTCTTCGTCAACAGGGTCTCCTGGGTCAATCTTCTTCTTCACGCCGTCTAAGCCAGCCATCATTATGCAGCTGAACGCCAGGTACGGATTGCATGACGGGTCAACGCCTCGGTACTCAACACGCTTCTGCGCGGCAAAGCTTGGACCCTTATAGTACAGCGGGATTCTTGCAAGTGCAGATCGGTTGCGGCGGCTCCACATGACGTAGATTGGCGCCTCAAACCCTGGAACAAGCCTCTTGTAGCTGCTGATTGTGGGGCAACAAATGGCTGTTAAAGCCTTAGCGTGCGCGAGAACGCCGCCTACAAAGTACCTGCCCAACTGGCTGAGTTCAGCATAATCGTCAGTTTCGTCGTACATGGCGTTCTTTCCGTTCTTCCACAGTGAGCAGTGAACATGCATGCCGCTGGCGTTATCCAAGTAAACCGGTTTGGGCATAAAAGTAGCTATCAAGCCGTGTTTCTTCGCGATGTTTTTGCAAACGAACTTGTAGAATAATACTCGGTCGGCTGTTTCGAGAAGTTCGCCGTATTTGTAGTCAATTTCCACTTGGCCTACCGTGGCTACTTCGTGATGGTGTTTTTCGATGGTTAAACCAAAGTTGTCTTCTAAAACTTGAGAGACTTCGTTTCTGTACGCTACTGTAGTATCTTCAGGCGGGGTTCGGTAATAAGCCTCTTTAGGTCGCAGGATGTACCCTCCCGGCGTTATCTCTGGAGAATTCGGCATGACTCGTGGTGCACCCCATGAGTCTCCTTCACCGCCTTTGGGGCTAACCCAAAGATCCCAAGTTAGCTTAGTTGGGTCTATTGAAGAAAAAACGAAATGTTCAAGTTCAGGGGCGAAAAATCCAGTGTAACCCATATCTGCGGCTGCTTTTATTGCACGTTTTGCGACATAACCCCTGGGGCAAACAGCTGATGGTTCTGTTCCGCCGAAGGCTTCTAAGGCGTCGCCGAGGACTATGGCGCTTTTCTGGGTTTCATCTGTGACCCAAGGCATAACTGAAAGGGTTTTAGGGTCGGGCTTGAATATCATGTCGGATTCTTCGATGGATTTGAAGCCTCGCACTGAGGATCCGTCAAAGCCGATGCCCTCTGTGAAGGCTGCGCCGCTCAGGTAATCCCGGGCTGGTATAACCATGTCTTGAAGTATGCCTCTAACGTCGACGAATGCTGAGTGTACCCATCGGATATTGTTCGATTTGAGAGTTTCAGTTGCTTTCTTTACTTGTTCATCCATTACTTTCACCATGCTAAATCATATGTTTTAGAAACCACTTGAAACATAAACATATATAAGCTTATCCCCAGTTTGTTTGAATAAACGTTCACTGCAAAAATCGATTTATAAGCCAAACAAAAGCAAGCTTTGCAGGAAGAAGCGTTCGATAATCATAAAAATGTTTAAAATTTCGTTTCCCTGCGCAGAAAATCTCCAACATCCAACACGTTCTTTACCGCAACCTTTTCTTCAGATCCGCCTAAGTCACCAGTTATTTTCCCAAACCCAAGACACTCACCAAACTCGTTTAGAACCAAAGTAGCGTCGCCATTACGCTTGGACCCCAAGATCTTAACCAGCCCTTTTCCAAAAACGTCTCTGCTGCAAATGAAAAGCCAGGCTGCCTTGCGGTCAACAACAACCTTATTCGCAGCCACATCCACTAGCATATCGAGCAAGTTAAAGCTTGGAAAGAAAACGCCCTTTTTTGATTTTCCGAGGTATAAGCCAGCGTAATAAAAGTTGCCGTGCATCCTTTTCAAGCGTGGACTCAACAGGTAGTATCTTTGATTCTTCTCAACGATGAACTCAGGATTAAACACGATTTTGCCGCCGAAACGGGACGCAAACGCTTCAAACGGTCTCATAACTCAGCCTCCTTTTTGAGCTTGCAAACAAAAAAACCTTGCGTTTCCCCCGGCCAGATTCTCTTCGAAAACGCCACTTGACCTTCGAGTTTTCTGCCGAATACTTCAGTCAGCCCGTCCTCGCCTAAGCAGTCAATCTTCTGAATTTGAAGCTGCAGGTTTTTAACTGCCCAATCCATGTTTAACTCGTCTTCTTCAGGCTCTAACGAGCATGTGGAATAAACGATTTCGCCGCCGGAGGCCAAGCATCCTGCAGCTTCCGCTAAAATCGCCCTCTGGGCTTTCGCGTTCCGCTCAATATCAGCGAGCGTTCTTCTGCTAAACCATTCTTTGTCGCAGGAAAAATTGCCTGAACAGGGGACGTCAAGCAGCACGCGGTCAAACTTTCGATGAAGCATCCCAGCTTGCCGCGCGTCAATATTGTAAACGATCGTGTTGCTGACGTGGCAGCGTTCTAAATGGTTAGCCATCACCCCCAACCGCGGCTTGCTTGTGTCTAACGCGGTTATGACACCGCTGTTTTCCATTAGGTCAGCAAGCTGAATGGTTTTCCCTCCCGGTGCAGCACAGGCATCAAGCACCATTTTACCGCTTAAGGCAGTGAAAAGCGTGGCGGGGATTTGTGCGGCCGCTTCCTGAATTGAGTACATACCGAGTAAATATTCCGCTGTGGCTCCTACGGAAACTTTGGAGTTCTCAACCCAGTATCCCGCCGGCAAAAAAGGCACTTTCTCGAGTTCAACGCCTAAACTGCGGAGTCGCTCTGGAAGGTTTTTTCCTTTAGCGTTAGTTTGGTTTATCCGGATTGCTTGTCTCAGGTTGACTTCTGTGAATGTCCAACCGAGTTTTGAGTAGCGGTCTATGAAAAATTGTTTTGGCGGCATTAACTCTACATTGCGGCGCAGCTAATAAAAACTTTTCAACAGGTCAATTCGGCTAAATACGCAGTAATCGTAGTTTTAGAGTTAAACGAGGCGTTTTCGTTCGGTTGAACAATGCTTTGTTAACCCACGTGTTTCAAAAAAAAGGCTGCATAAAGTTAATAGGCTACAATTTCACTTTCCATGTAAGCTTACCAATTTCAAGGGTTTAGAAAATGCTACCCACAAATAAAGAACAAACTTTACAAGTAATTATTTCACTCAAAAGGGAGACTGCATAATTATGGCGCGTTATAGGCAAACAGAAGAAATCGTTAAACTGATGAATAACCCGCAAATCATACGCAACACTAGCATCATCGCTCACGTGGATCACGGAAAAACCACGTTGTCAGACAGCCTTTTAGCCGCAGCCGGGATCATCAGCACGCAAACCGCGGGACAAAAACTGTTCCTTGACTCGTGGGATCTTGAGCAAAAACGTCAGATGACCGTTTTCGCCTCAAACGTCAGTTTGGTCCACATGTACCAGGATCAAGATTACCTAATCAACCTCATTGACACGCCAGGGCACATTGACTTTTCAGGTGCAGTGACTAGAAGCCTAAGAGCCGTTGATGGTGCGCTTGTGGTTGTGGACGCCGTGGAAGGACCCATGACCCAGACGGAAACCGTCCTTATGCAGGCGTTGCGAGAACGCGTTAAACCAATCTTATTCATCAACAAAGTCGACCGTTTAATCAAGGAAATCAAGTTAACTCCTCAAGAGATTCAACGCAAATTCGCAAAGATTCTCCTAAGGGTCAACGGTTTGATTGAAAAATACGCTCCCTTAGATCACAAGAAAGACTGGCAGGTAACTGTGGAAGATGGCCGCGTAGCTTTTGGGTCAGCCTTGCACAAATGGGGCTTAAACATTGATTATATGAAGCTTAAGAAAGTAACTTTTCAAGATATTATCGACGCTTACACAGGTGACCCGGCGGATGTGGGGAGGAAAGTTGACGAGCTCAGCAAAAGAGCACCCTTGCATGAGCCGATCTTGGACATGTTCTGCAAGCACTTGCCAAACCCGTTGGTGGCGCAGCCTTACAGGCAGACGCAGATTTGGCCCGGAGACGTCAACAGCTCAGTGGGCGTGGGCATGGCAAAAGTTGACCCGAACGCGCCTCTGCTTATGTGCATTTCCACTATTGAGGTTGACCCGCACAGTGGCACCGTCGCAATCGGCAGAATTTTCAGCGGCGCAATTACGAGGGGCAAAACTGTCCAGCTTGTAAGCAGCAACCAGAAGGGCACGATTCAGCAGGTTTTCATGAGCATGGCGACAGACCGGGTGATCATTGACCGGGTTCCAGCAGGCAACATCGGAGCCATCTCCGGGTTACCGTCGATTCATGTTGGCGAAACCATCGCTGAAGAAGGCATCGAAGTGCATTCTTTTGAAGGTTTAAGGTACGTTTCTGACCCAGTCGTCACCGTTGCCGTTGAGCCTGAAGACGTTAAAGACTTGCCGTTATTCGATAAAGTAATGCATAAGTTAACCACAGAAGATCCTAACTTGCACTTTGTGATGAACAAGGAGAGCGGCGAGTTTCTATTGTCAGGCATGGGTGAACTTCACCTTGAAATTACAGCTTATCGAATGCAGGAAGCAGGCTTGAAGGTGAAGCTCAGCAAGCCGATCGTTATCTACAGGGAAACTATAAGCCATGATTATCGTGGATCAGCCGTTATGGGAAAAAGCCCCAATAAGCACAATAAAGTCTGGATAACCATCGAGAAATTGTCCGACGAAGTGATTGAGGCGATAAAATCGGATAAAGTTAGTGATATGCAAAGCAGGGATGAGCGGACAAAAGTTTTGCGGTCTTTAGGCTGGGATCCTGACGATGCTAAAGGTGCAGTTGCGGTTGAAGAAAACAACATTCTAGTAAACCGAATAAAAGGAAGACAGTACGTTGAGGAAGTCATGGATCATGTTAAAACAGGCTTCCGCGAAGCAGTGCATTCTTCGCCTTTGGCTAAGGAGCCAGCGTACGGCTTGAAAGTCAATGTTGAAGATATCACGCTTCACGAAGATCCAGTTCATAGGGGACCAGCACAGGTTATCCCGATGACTTGGAGACCAATTTTCTGCGTTATACTGCTCAGTGACCCGAAACTGCTTGAGCCGCTCATCAGCTTTGAATGCAAAGTGCCAAGCGAATTCGTGAGTTCGGTGATCACCCTGGTGAACAAGCGGCGCGGAAAAATCATCGACATGCCATCAGAGGAAGACATGATCACCGTTAAAGCAGAAATGCCAGTTTCCGAAAGCTTCGGAATCGCTGATGAACTACGCAGCAGCACACAGGGCAGAGCGTTCTGGGCGACACAGTTCAGCCGCTGGGCGAACGTTCCAGAGCAAATGCAAGCAGACACCATCAAGAGCATTCGCGAACGCAGAGGCTTGCCACCGGTTCCGCCGAAGCCAGAAGAATTTTACGAAGCGGAATAAACCCCTTTATCTTTTCTTTTTCGTTGATTTTAACTTCTCAGCAGCGATCTAGCCTCCATGGTTCGTAGGTGTTTAGCGGTGGGTTTCGCTGTTTGTTTTGTCTGTGTGCGCGAGGCGACGCTATAGGAGGTCAAAGCATATACGGTTTGTCGGTACAGTTTGTAGATACAGTAGCTGGCGCGTTTCGGTCACATAGGCTTTAATCGTGCCGCACCTGATTACTGCATAGAGTACAAGAAAATTTGAAATAGGCAGGAGGTGATGTTTTGCCAGAATTTACCACCGCTCGTGAAGTAATTAGCTTTGGAAAGAAATTTTCAAAAGAAGAGCTTGTCAGATCAATGAGGTTTAGTGTTGCAGCTGAGTATGAAGCTATTCAGATTTATGAGCTCATACTTGAAGCCACAGATAACACTCACGTGAAAGCAGTAGTTCAAGACATAATTAATGAAGAGAGATTGCACGCTTGGCAATTCTTGGACCTGCTCTCCGAGCTTGTTCCTGAAGAGAAAGCCATTAATGAGTCAGGTGCAAAAGAGAATAAAGAGCGCAAGTAAGTTTTCAGTACATTCTCTAGGTGAAGCTTTCGCCACTTCCTTAGAGAATATCGAATGAATATATCCCTTCTTTTTAAGCGCCCGCATGGCTGTTTGCCAAATTAGTTTGCAAATACGTTATGCTCCCTGATTTGCGTTGTTATGTTTGTTTACAGCTGCCTCGGCTGTTAGAAGCATGATTAGAACGCACAATTGAGAATGAAATGTAAGCTTGGCTAACCCTCTTAAGTTATGCTGGTTTAAGCTGGCCAGGTTCTTTAGCCGACTGAAAACCCGTTCTACAGCAACCCCTTTCTTGTAAGCAACCTTGAATACTGTTTGGATGGGCAAGTGTTAGAATGAGAAGGTGGCGTTTGAGGGTAAGGCTTTTAATGCAAATGAACAATTAACGTTTTATGAAGCTTATGATACTTGGAATCTGCGGAAGCCCGAGGGATCAAGCAACCGAGCATGTTCTGAATGAGGCGCTACGAATGCTCACTGAGAAAGGGTTCGAAACCCGTTTCTGGACTGTGCGGGGCAAATGGGTTGATTTTTGCGCCCACTGCGATTACTGCCTAAGGAACAAGGAATGCGTTGTTCAGGATGATGTGCAGGAGCTTTACACGCTGCTTACTGAGGCAAAGGGAATAATTTTTGCGTCGCCAGTGTACAACGGCGGGGTCAGCGCTCAAACGAAAGCGTTGATGGATAGAACGCGCGCTTTGGTTGCGGCGGACAAGAATGTTTTCAAAGGCAAAATCGGCATGGGCATAGTGGTGGGCGGGGACAGAAACGGCGGGCAAGAATTCGCGCTCATGCAGATCCACACGTTCTACATTATCAATGGAATGATACCTGTGGGCGGGGGATTCTTCGGAGCAAACTTGGGCGCAACCTTCTGGAGCAAAGACACGCTTGAAGGTGTGAAGGCTGATGAAGAAGGTTTCCGAAGTTTAAGAAAAACCGTTAAAAGGTTTGCTGATTACATGGAAAAATATGCTGAAAAATAATAGGACGGATTGTTATGGGTGAAAGTGGCAAGGTTAAGAAGCGTAAGGTTGCTTGGGGCATCACTGGTGCAGGCGACAAAATCGCCGAGATAGTTGAGGTTATGAAGCAGGTA
This sequence comes from Candidatus Limnocylindrales bacterium, assembly GCA_035319575.1. Taxonomy (GTDB): domain Archaea; phylum Thermoproteota; class Bathyarchaeia; order Bathyarchaeales; family Bathycorpusculaceae; genus Bathycorpusculum. The sequence continues at coordinate 28,390 of DATHCJ010000062.1, read as the reverse complement.
AGGAAACAAGGAGAGGACGCAGTGGAAATCGATGTTTACATCTCGAAAGCTGCAGACACCATGCTCAAGTTCTACAGCCTGGACGAGGAAATAAGGAAGAACTTCACAAAGGTCACGGTTGAAGTGAACGCTAACTCACCATTTCTCGCCGCCTGGATGCAGAGCGGCAAGTACGAGTTCCTTCTCATCGCGCCCGCCAGTTCGAACACGGTCGCCAAAATCGCGAACAGCATAAGCGACACCATGCTCACGAACGCGGCGCTGATGAGCCTTAAAGCCTTCCAGCAGGTATACGTCTTGCCGACTGACTACAGAGAAGGAGTCGTTTCCACCAAGCTTCCCAACGGCAAAGAAATGAAGTTGCGGGTACGCAAGGAAGAAGCCGACCAGGTGCGCAGGCTGGAGGCGATGGACGGCATGCACGTGCTTGAAAGCCCTCAGAAGATGCGCGAATTCTTTTTGGAGTGGCTAAGAAACATCAAGGCTTAGGCTAAGAGATTGCTTAACGATTCGCCTGTAAGTTCGGTGGTCGAACTCTTCTTCTAACTCGAGGCATCGAGAAGGAACACCAATGCGATTCCCTGTCTTCACGGATCAATTTCGTTAACAATTCAAAATCTATTTTCTCACCGAATCTTTTTGCGCGGGCTAACCTTTCGTCCAAATCTTTTTGTTCCACTTCGTTAAGATGGTCTTCGAGAGCTTTTCTCACTGTTGCGCTAACATTAATGTCGTATTTTTTTGGCTTTTCTTTAGTCTTGCGCTGAATCCGAACGGTGATGACGTCGCTCATGATTACACCTGCGATACTATATTGTGTGACACTAAAAAAATGCCGTTTGCAGACATTATAAATGTTAATATTGCTTCGTTGCTTTAGCTTGATGCATGTCTTTCCACATTAGACGCAAAGATCGAGAAATAACTAACCCCGATGAGCTGCGGCAAGTGTTAAAAACTACCCAGTACGTTACTGTTGCGCTCTGCATGGATAATGAGCCGTATCTTGTCTCTTTGAGCCACGGCTACGACGAAGCAAAAAACTGCATTTATTTTCATTGCGCGCCTGAGGGCAAGAAACTCGTCTACCAGAAAGCGAACAATAAGGTTTGGGGTCAAGCAGTGCTGGATTTCGGCGTCACCGACGAGTGCGATTACGCTTACACTTCAGTTCATTTCTGTGGCAGAATGCACCTGATTAGCGACCTAAGCGAGAAGCAGCATGGGATTGAAGTGCTGGTGCGGCAGCTTTCCCTTAATCCCGAGATGAAGCTGGCGAAGATTAAGCCTGAGAAGCTTGAGAAAACAGCAATAGGCAGAATCGACATCGAGTACATGACTGGCAAAAAGAGTTCCCCTAACAGGGAGAGAGCACAATAGCTGAATTAGGTCTTCTGAAAGAACGCCCCCAGTTAAACCGCAAAACGCTGAAATCGGTGAAGATAGGGTGTAAAGCGTTTCAAAACGCAAAGGTTCCAGTGGCGAACAGCCAAGTAAAAAAGCCCAAACCTATGCATGAGACAGCCAATATCGCGATGTTAACTGATTTTTTTGTTGAAAGCAGCCCGAGGGCAAGAAAAAGTGGGAACATGGTTAGCACGTACCGTGGTACGCTTATCCAGAAGCCTGTTGAAACGGCAAGCATCCAAGTTAACAGCATGTACACTTGGTAGGAGGGTCGCAGCTTCAGTTTATAGCCGAGTCCGATCATCGCGTAGCCGAAAGCTGCAAAGATTATTTCTGCGTAGCCTATGGTTAAATTGTTGGGCCACGCGGCATTTCGCGCCCAGCTTAACGCGGTGCTGAAACCGTTTAACGGCTGGATGGTTTGGTACCAGTGTGTGCTTTCAACCTGCATGAAAGTGAAAAAGCTCCCTGTAACTTGATAATTAATTCCTAAGTAAATCAAAAAGCCAAATATCGTAAGACTTAACCACAGAATCCGCGGGTCAACTGCTTTAATCCTCCAATTCTTCTGATGCAGATATTCCACAATTAAAACTGGAAGAAGAATCAATCCGGCAAGCTTTGTCAACGAACCAAGAAAGCCCAGAAAAGCCGCCAAAAACCACCTCGCGTTTCTAGCGTAGTAGAAGCTGGCTATGACAAGGGCCAGGAATAAGCTTTCAGTGTAGACGGCGGACATGAAATAGGCTGTTGGGAAAACGCAGAGGAACAAAACGGCTTTTTTAGCTACGCTGTCGCTGTAGTCAAGTTTGGCAAGTTTAAAGAGGTAAAAAACAGCGACGACCGAGGCCACGTTTGATACTATCAGACCTGAAAAGTTGACATACGAAAAATCAATCGTTATCAACCGCGCTAGCAACGGGTAGAAGGGAAGGAAAACGATGAAGTTTGCAGCGTCGCCCTGGTTTGTGTAGCCGTACTGGGCAATGTGCATGTAATGAGGCCCGTCCCATTTGTCAAACATGCTCAATAACAATCCAAGAGGCTGCGTGGAAGCCCCGCTGGCAAACGCCACATTGTAAGCTGAAGCATAACCAAGAACGAAAACTGCAAGCTTAGCGGCTAACGCGATGAGAAGGGCAAGCTTAAGAGAGTAGGGAGTTTTCGCGTACCACGCCTTAATTTTCTGCCATGCCAAAGTGCTAAACTTCCTGCAGTTGCTGAATTATTATTGAGTGCTGACTTTTGGAATATAAACTTCGAGTATCAAGAGCAACCAAATCGATTCTTGCGTATAGGAGGACAAAAAATTTTTGCCTAAGTTCCCGTCTAGTTCAGTTCCACCTGGTAAATCTCGAGGTTTCCATTTGTGTACACAGGCTTGAGCCAGCTGATAGCGTTGAACCTCGCGGTACAGCCTGGATAACTGGTTAATTCGTCGGTGCCGACGTAAACATAGGAGACGTGGTATTTGGTTACGACTTGCTGCAGCTCGGTTGCGTTGCCAGTGTACGCCGCGTTTATGTCGTTTTGCCGTTGATAAATCTGGCTTAAAGGTATCCCCCAGCCGTAGGGCCAGTTAATGTAGGATGAAACTGTGAGTCTTCCGCCTATAAACGCGACTGGACAGTGAATGCCAGGATTGTAAGAAGTTAAGAAGACAGAGTCTTCAGGCGTATTGCTACGCACCCATAAGCCAAGCTGATACTCTTGCCAGCTTGCCGCGGGAAAGTTTGTTCCCACATTGTAAATGATGACGCTTGATGATGTCAAGATCGAAAGCAAAACCAACGTTACAATGAGGATTTTTCTTGTTTTAGATAACATTATGCCCGCGAGGACAGCAATTGGGATCCAAGCGAAAATGAAAAACTTGTACATGTCCCACGGGTTTGGCGTGATTAAGAGAATGTTAGGAATCAGCACCAGAAAAATCATTGTACCCTTCAAAACCTCATTTCCAGGTCTCACGAAGGAAACAAGTGCAATCACGAAGGGGATTCCAAGGTTCAAAAGGTAATAAACAGGCGGGTCATGCGCGAAATTAGCAATCCAAACCGTGCTCAATGAAATCGTCGCCGGTGGCCCGTTATGAAAGATAAACGGCAATGCTAAAGCCGTCGGCAGCAAAAAGTAAAGAGCGTTAGTTAGCTTGAACTGCTTAAAATTAAACAGGACGGCCACCACGAAAGCGAGATAGCAGCATAAGAAAGCCACGTTGTGGAACTCGAAAAGTAAACCCGTCATTAAACCAGCCAAGAAGAGCCGATTCTTGCTATTCATATCCCTGAACAAAGCCAAAACGAACGCAAACACGGGCAAACCGATCAGGAGGGGTCTTTGCTGCAGCAAATTGTCAAATATGGGAGGTAAACCGAATGTTCCCCCGTACTGGTAGCCATAATTCGTTGTCACATTGAATGTTCCAGTGAACAACGCGTTGAAGAGGCCAAAGTAGCTTAAGCCCCACCCGAACGTGGCTATAACCGTGGCGATGATAGCGGCGCGTCTGCCGTTCGGTCTCGTCAAAGCGTAAATAGCGAAGCCAAAAATCAGTATGAAGACGGCGTTTAGGAAAGGCAAAAGCTGAGGAAGATAACCGAAAACCTTTTCGACGATGGCCGTGTGGAAATCAACAAAGTAATAGTAAGTCATCGGAACACCCGCGAAGTTAGGCATCTGCGGCGGGAAATTCCCGTTGTTTATACTCTCAATTATCTCGTAATGCAGCGGCGTGTCCTGCCAGTTTGAACCCGTTAAAACTATCCCGTATGGGCTGCCACGCCAAACGCTGATAAAGAGAACGATGAGCGCGACGGTGAAAATCGAGGCAAACAGCAGAAGGCTTGTTTTCTTTATCTGTTTAATCCTGAGAAGCTTTGACGGCTGTATTGGTTCACCTTTCCTGTAGACTATCAACGCGTAAACAGATGTTAAAGCTAAGAAGCTGAAGAGTATTGTTTCCCGTGAGTAGCCAACAGCCAGAGAAAGGTAGTAGATAAACTCGGCAGAAACCATCACGCTGAAGAGAGGCACGAAAGCCCAAATCTCATGGGACTTCAACTTGAAGAAGCGGTAGCAAATCAGCCCGGGAACTAGAAACGTGAAGACGAAAGCGGTGAAGAGAGCAATGTAGTTTGAGGGAAACGACGCCAAGGCAAGTACCAAGAGCAAGATGCAGATCCAGTACTTTTGCAGAACTGACTGGTAATCAGTGTTGCTAAATACCTCCCTCACCGCCTTCGACAAACGTTCAGAGTTAAAACAGTCTGCGACGTATTAAAATTACTCTTAACCGTTCAAAGCAGCCAGCCAGCAAAAGATAGTTTGCTAATAAATTCGCTGACCTAGACTGCGGGAAAAGTTAATTAACTGAAATTGTCAGTATTGTTGCGGCGCTCAAGCCACCATACAGATAGCCCAGGTAGTATAGTCCGGTCTCAACGTGAACGACTTCACGCTGACGGAATAGTATATGCGGCTGTCGCCCGCAGGACATCATGAACTAATTCGTGGCCTGAACCGGGTCCAAATCCCGGCCTGGGCGCCACTTCAATTTTTCGGGATTTTTAATACAAATAGCGTGTCAAGATTTCCTATTCATAAGTGATAAATCAATAATACGATAAACGAAATGCCGATTATAATGGAAATCAAGCAAGAAATTCCCTGCGCCAACTGTAAGTCTTGGGACACCAGATTTAGAAAATTCGCCTGTAAACCTCATGACTGCAAGAAATTGTCTGCATGGCTTCAGCGGTACGCTCCTCAGCTTGGACCTGAATCAGCGGAAGTGGAAGCGTTCTCAGAAACGTCGATTCGGTACGTGGTCTAAACCTGAGGTTCAACACAAGTCAATTTATTTTTAAGATTTGTTGGTTTTTTGCAGCCACAAAACTATACTATGCGAAAAGTATTCTTTTTAACCTGTGAAGTTCAAATCATTGCATGAAAAAGCAAGGTTTCTTGACGATTCAATAGATGAGTACATAAAGGCGGAAGGAACCAGTTTTGTTCCGACGCGCAAACTGCAGGAGATTGTCGTTGCCGCTTTTCCGGGCGCTGTCATGGTTGATTTTGGCCTGCATAAACTTGTCTTCCATTTAAGATATCAAAGTCACGATTTGGCGTTAAAGGTTGGGAAACAACAAGCCGTGGAGCGTGACCATACAGCGTATCGGCAGCTTCCATCGAGTCTGAGAAATGTTTATTTTGCAAGGATGTTTTGGCACACAAAGTATTCTCTTCTCCAGGAATACGGGGTTGAAGCAGAAGTCACGAGGCAGCAGCTTCTGCAGCTTAGAGCCCTGGCACGCAGATACGGCTTGCTCGATATAACCTGTGACAACGTAAGAGTGGTGAACGGAAACCTGAAGATCATTGATGCGGGCATTTCGCCTCCTGGACTTTTCGGGCTGTGGAAGACTGCCGATATTATTGCGCGGAAGTTGCCGGCGCCAGTAAGTAGATTAATTAGAAAATCGCGTTTAATAGCGACCGTTAGGCAAAGATAAGAAAAGGTGGGATGATTTGCCTTTTGAGTTGTTTTCTCGGAAAAACATATCTAGTCGATGTAATCATCATGCATGTGTAACATGACATTTACGTCGCCGCCCCAAACAGTTCATGCTTCAGATAATTGGTTAAAAGACATTTTGAGTGCCAGCAAACTGGCAAGCACCGATCAGATAGTTGCCCGAACCTCACAGGACAGCCTATGTGTACTGTGTAAAGGCTCAAGGTTTCTCTGCGGCAAAACTCGCTGCCCGATCCTGGTTAAAGTCAACTATTTCCTCAAAAGCGTGCCCCTTATGAGTGAAGACATCGCAGGAATGTCTCCGCCAAGCGTCTTCATCGGAAGAATCGGTTACCCCAACGTTTACGCAGGCCCGCTTGTTCCCCCCGTTCATGAAGACACCAGCATCTTCGATTTGCCTGAGAGATGGTTCGGGAAATCCATGGATGAGATTGTCGGGTTTCGCAGTTTGCTTGTGCGGGGCAAGCATAGGGTTAACGTGAGAAGGTTCATGGATTCGGGCAAAATACTTGATCAAACACGCGAGTTAGCTCTTGCAGATAGCAGCGTAGACATCGAATTGAACCTGACCAAAAAGCCACACAGCTCGATCTTTCTGGATGACAATGTTCAACCGTTCGGTCCTTCAGCGCCCATAAGAGACCTGCATGTCGGCAACGCACGTTATGATGATAAAATAGAGAAAGCTTATTACGACACGGATTTGCGGGCTACCCAAGCCGTGCTGGAACTTTATGGTCGAGGTGTCATGGTAAGCAAGATTCAGAAGGCTTTCAGCGTCGGCGCTTTTGGAGTGGAGAAAAACAGGCGTCTTGTTCCCACCCGTTGGAGCATAACAGCCGTCGATGACATAATATCCAAGAATCTGATGGCAAAGGTCAAAACTTTCCCTGAAATCAGCGAGTACAGAGTTTACGAATCAATCTACTTGGACAACATTTTTGAAATTCTACTGATTCCGCAACAGTGGAGCTACGAATCCATGGAAGCCTGGTACCCCGGAACCGTTTGGAACCCAACCGGGACCAATATAGCGATTTTCTCAGACTGGGAAGGCAACAATGGACGAACCACCTACGCAGAAATAGGCGGCTGCTACTACTCCGCTCGCCTGGCAACTTGCGAACAACTTGTGAAAGAACGGCGGCAAGCCACCGTCATCGTACTGCGTGAAGCAAGACCGGGATACATCATGCCGATCGGCGTCTGGCAAGTCCGTGAAAATGTCAGAAACGCGATGCGTCAAACGCCGTTTCTTTTCAAGAATCTCGCTGAATCGCTTCAGTTTATCGGCAGCCGATTTGAGATTCCGATGCAGCGGTGGATAATGCAAAGCGAACTTTTAAAGCAGGCGCTGTTCCAAAAGAAAATGTCTGACTTCTTTAAAGCTTAATTTGTATTAGCTGTGAACTCTCCTTTCAACGGCAAGATTGCTTAAAGGTAGAAGAAGAACAACCCGTCTGCTCGGTCTTCTTCTTCTTTTAAAGAAATTTAAACTCTCAAAGCTGCCAAGAAGAACAACAACAGTTGGAAAAGCTTTGTTGTTGTTCTTCTAATAAACTAAATTGTGATCAGGCTTAAGATATCGAGCCAGCGATGACGGTCAAGCTGGCTTTTGCTAGAACTAAGGTCCCAAGATAGCCTTGAACCATCCACTAGACAATTCAATGCTGCTGTAAAGATGACATTGAAACATTCAGCAACTCGACTTAACACAAAGAAAAAATGAATCAAAACCGATATGTTCCCAAGCTCAGTACCCTGCAGGTGCCAGCGAAAAGACAGCCTTCCAAGCTAAAGTGACAACAAATTTTAAAAAAAGCAGACTCTTATACTCTGACCTGAAGCGAAATGTTAAGCTCTGCAGCCAAACGGTTCATTTTACCCTTCACGCCTCCAAAAAGCAGGGTACCGATCGACGCCGAAGTTGAAGGAGCCGCGGTCTACGCGTTAGCAGAGATTGAAAGAATGAAAGGCCGAGGGTTAATTATAAAACAGCCGGAAGAAAGACTCGTGTTCTTAGCCAAAATTGGTTATCCGCTGTGGCTTTTTCCAAGAAGCGAAACCACGTACGTTTTCGACGGCTTAAACAATTTCACTTACACCATGACCTATCTTGAATTGCCTTCAGCAAAAGAGTTTATGGTCAGCTTGGAGGCTAATTCAAACACTCGGGAAGACTTCACGGCTTTCCTTTCTGACCACAACAGTTATTTCACTCAGCCAAAGAAGGAAAAGGAGCTTTCACTTACCAACTTAATCGTCGACTCAGATTTCAAAAAAGAGTTTAACGCTTACCGCAAAGAAGCTGTTGAAGTAACGGGGCAGCCTGCAAATTTTGCTTTGCTGACCCCACGACTTGAGGAAGCAACAATTTCTTTTGTGTTGGAGGAAATTGACAAGCTACGATCAGTCATCAGTGAAGAGGCTGAGATGCTTCCAGAATGCTTAAGGCTCTTAAACAAGTTAACCAGCCAGTACATCACCGAACTGGACTATGCAGCGGAAGCGGTGAAGGATGAGGCAAACGCTAAAATTAAAGCTCAAGAAGAAGTTATAAACCCCAAGATTGCAGCGTTAAACAGCGAGTACAGGCGGCGAATAAGCAACGTTGCCAAAAGCTTCGACCAAGAACTTGAAACTTTAAAAAAACTGAAGGCAAGAGCTGAAAAATGCATAGAACACGATGAAGGAAAAATCAGACTTTACCAAAAGGAAGCAGAAAACCAAGCCTCAAAAAAACATGGTACCTATGAAAAACAATGGAAAGAAAGAAGCGCCCAAACTAAAAGAGAGCTCAATGGGCTTAAGAAAGAGTTAAAACGCCTCGAGAAAAGCATTAGAGACGTGACCAAACATAAAACTGAAGAAACACGCAAGTTACAATTTGAGCTAGACGCTGAAGCTAAGCATTCCCGCCAGCCCCTCCGTGACCTAGAAATAACTCGAGACGCGAAAATGCTTGTTTTTAAGCGGGAAGCTGAGAAGCTGATTAAACTTGAAAAACCCGTGGTTAACGGGCTTAACAGCATTATTAAACTGGAAGAAGCAGTTAAAACTAAGTTTGAAATGTTAGGCATCGTCAACCAACAGTTGAAAAGCCCAGCCCTTCTTTACGTCCCCTTTTATGTCATACGTTACCAGTCTGGGTTAAGTAAACGTTCAATTTTTCTTCCGCCGTTGACGGCGAGCACCATGGGTTTCGCCGCTAAACTCAAAGGAGCATTCAGCGGGTCAAAAATCAAAGATGTTTTTACTACAAGGTTTAAGTCCATAAGCGCGCTGATCAAAAATGTTCATGTGCTCGCTGAAAAAGACTCTTTTTTGGACGACCAGATTAAAGCTCTAGGCGAAAAAAATAATCTTTTGAACACTTTTTTAACCCCCGGCGAAATCGCTGAAGGTTTGGTTTACCTGAGAAATCAGGGTTGGCTTTCAGATAAAGAATATCAGGTTGTAAGCCGCAGTTTGACTTAACACTTCGCAGTGGTTTTAACCTAAGACAGATTACGCAAGTTCAAAATCAATTTATGCCGCGCCTAATGTTTTAAAGTTAACCAAAGCATGATTATTCACTGTCAATATTAATTTTATAAGCAATGCAAACAAGTATTGTTTTTGAGATGAAATCTATGGATTACGCCGTAATCGCCGATGCCTACGAGAAAATTGAGGCAACCTCAAAAAGGTTAGAAATGACCGACTTGCTGGTTGACTTATTAAAGAAAACTCCTAAAGAAATCATATCACGAGTTGTTTATCTCACCCAGGGCAAATTATACCCCGATTTTATCGGCGTTGAGATGGGAGTCGCAGAAAAGCTTGCGATAAGAGCATTGGCCCGAGCATCAGGGCAGAGTGAAAGGGTTATTTCGGCTGACCTGCAAAAAAGCGGCGACATCGGCCAAACAGCACAGACGCTTCTTACTAAGCGCAAGCAATCAACATTTCTCACTCGTACACTTACAGTTGAGCAGGTTTATGAGACGCTTGATAAGCTGGCTAAGACCTCAGGCTCAGGCGCTGTAGACACGAAAATGGCGTTGCTCTGCGGTCTCTTAACCGACGCCTCTCCGAACGAGGCGAAATGGATAATCAGAACGGTCACTGGCAACCTGCGCCTCGGCATCGCGGACATGACCGTTCTTGACGCCTTGGCGATTGCGTACGGCGGCGGAAAGGAAGCTCGAGAGCTGATTGAACGAGCATATAACATTTCGTCTGACCTTGGCAGGGTGGCAAGTATAGTCGCCGATAAGGGTTTGGAGGGAATCAAAAAGTTTCAAGTGATGGTTTTCGAGCCGATAAGACCCATGTTGGCTGAGCGGCTGGCTACTCCCGAGGAAATTCTTGAGAAACTGGGGGGTAAATGTGCTGCTGAGTACAAGTATGACGGCGAACGAGTGCAAGCGCATAAAAAAGATGAAAAAGTAATCCTGTTTTCCAGGCGTTTAGAGAACATTTCCAGCCAGTACCCGGACGCAGTCGAGTTAATCAAAGCGAAAATAGCTGCTAAAGAAGCGATTTTGGAGGCGGAATGCGTTGCGATGGACTTGGATACTGGTGACATGCGCCCATTTCAAGAGTTGATGCATCGAAGACGTAAGTACGGAGTTGAAGAAGCCATTTCGCAGTACCCAATCTCGCTTTTTCCCTTCGACGCTCTCTATGTTGACGGCAAAGACTTAACCATGGAGCCACTAAAGGTAAGACGCAAAGAACTGCAAAAGATCATCAAGGAAACCGACCGCGTAACTCCAGCCATTCAAAAAATCGTCAAAAACCCGAAGGAGCTTGAGGATTTCTTTGAGGAAGCCATAGAGAAAGGCTGCGAAGGGTTAATGTGCAAGTCCATCGCCGCAGACTCGGTCTACCAGGCGGGAAGCCGAGGTTGGCTTTGGATAAAATACAAGCGCGACTACAAGAGCGAGATGACTGATACAGTTGACCTTGTGGTTGTCGGCGCTTTTCACGGCAGGGGAAAACGCGTTGGAACATATGGGGCCTTGCTTTTAGCAACGTACAACGATCAGAAGGACACTTTTGAAACAGTCACGAAATGCGGGACGGGCTTCACCGACAAGGATCTTGCCACGCTCCGCGACACGCTTGCTAAGCATGTGATTCCACGCAAGAACAGCCGCGTCCAATCATTGTTGGAGGCCGACGTTTGGTTCGAACCCAGCCTGGTTCTGGAGATTTTAGGCGCTGAAATTACCCTCAGCCCAATTCATGTTTGCGCTATGGATTCAATCAGGAAGGGCAGCGGGTTGGCGATTCGTTTTCCACGCTTCACAGGCAAATACCGCACAGACAAGAGTCCCGAAGACGCCACCACTTCCAAGGAAATCGTTGAGATGTACCGCGCGCAACTCAAGAAAATCAGTGAGCCTCAAGCCGCATAGAAAGCCAAAACTGATAAGCATCAATCGCTAAAACACAAGGCGTGCGTGAACCACCTTGGCGCAAGACTCGGAAAGAATTAAATCACTAATCACGCTCAAGAAGCGACTTGAAGAGCAACTTGAAAAGTTAACCGCTGAATCAAAAGAGGCACAGGCAGCGTTGGATGCAATTAATGGCATTTTGCTCGAGAAGGGATTTAAGCGGGGTGACATGAAAGAGATTCCTGAAACGCCTGCGACGCCTATGCCTAAAGAGGTTGTTTTGCCGAAAACCGAGCCCGAACCGCCGAAGGTTATCGTTCAACATTCACCAGAAGCTTTAAAGTCTGCTCCGCAACGAATGCCTGAGCAGGAAAGCGTTATACCTCTGAAAACCATGACGGAAGAGCCTTTAGCGTTGATTTTCTTTGATAGGCAAGCCATGCATGTGCTGCCAGATGAAAGCAAAAACTTTAATGTTAACACGCCGCCGTTCAACAATTTTCTCGTCGAAAAAGTTTTCGCTAAAATGCGCGAAAAAGACAACGAATTAGTGAGAACAAACCAGTTGACGACTGATAAAGTGTTCTCTTACAGTCTAGTGCGTGATGGCGATTTGATACGGGAAATAGTAATTCGAAACGTTGACGAGGAACGGTTAAAAGAGCTTAAGTCCAGCATCCGCTGGACTCTCGAGAAAATGTACGAAAAAATGAGGAGCCCCGAAAGCTAAACTGAATGTTTCTGCAACAGGTCAGCTATCCTGCCCTTTGGACATAAACCGACCAATCGCTCGGCTTCTAAGCCATCCTTGAAAAGTATCATTGTTGGAATACTGAAAACTTGGAACCGGGCAGCCGTAGCCGAGTTTTCGTCAACATCAAGCTTGCCGATTAAGATTTTCCCGGCATACTCCTTTGCTAATTCCTGAATCGTCGGCGCCAAGGCTCTGCAGGGTCCACACCAGTTAGCCCAGAAATCAATAAAGACTACCTTGTTTTTCTTGATTGTTTCCTCAAAATTGGCATCAGTCACATGAAAAGGTTCAATACTCATCATTCTTAACTCCTTTATAATAGTATTAATTTTATGCACGCTTGATATAAACTGTTCGCGGTGTTTTCTTGCAGTTCACTTATGATTATCAAACTAACGACCGGAATAGCGTAAGGCTGCTTATGCTTGATGGGCGGGTTTTTACTGGGCTCGACTGCAATGCTTAAAGGCTTCGTTTCTTTAAATTTCTCATTAGAAGGCAGCTTATTTTGGGCAGCAACTCTAAAGTGACAGAAAGGTTCAGCAGCCGTTTGGATGAAGCTAAAAATTACAGCGAAGTTTGGCGAATAGTGAAGGACACAGTAAGGCTTTCTTTAGGCAAAAGAAGGGATAGCCTGATGCTCTTTCTTGACGATTTGCCCCTGCAGTTGGGCGCTTATTACCCAGTTGGAACCAACAACATTGTCCTAAACAGGTCACTGGTCGAAATAGTCGAGGCATCTGGGAGCCCTAGATCCACTGTCAACGCTTTAGTTTACAATCTTTTGCTTCATGAATACTTGCACGCACTCGGTGAATATTCAGAGGTTGAGGTTAGACGCATGGTTGTTGAAGTTGCAAGCAAATGCTTCGGCGAAAAACACATTGTAACGGTGATTGCACGCAAAAGTCCTTGGGTTCTGCTCAAAGACATCCCGCTCGGTCCGCGTAGCGCGCCCAAGCGTGTTATGCAAATCGTTAAGGATTTTGAGAAGACCGGTCAATACATCGTTTAAGAAAAATTTTAGTGTTCCTTCTCGTTGATTGCCATAATCGAGAATTGTATCTGCTTCACCGGCTTGTTGGCTTTAAGACCGTCAATTAGGCTTCTGAGCCTTCTTGAGGAGCCTTTTACGACCATGACTTCTAGGCAGCTTGTCCCGGATATATGGGAGTGCAAGTAAGCGGTGATCATATCGTCGAATTCGTGCTGAAGCCTGAACAATTCTTTGTTTTCTTCGGTTTTCTCGTAAAGAACGGTTACTGTGGCGATGACGTTTCCCCTTATCTTCTGCAGTTCATTGTACTGAGTTAGGTACATGCGCACTGCTTGACGTATCACTTCCGAACGGGTTGCGCCTCGGTTTTCCCCGAGAATGGTATCTAGTTCCTCAAGCAACTCGTTGGGCAATGAAAGGCTAATAATGCTCATTTACTTCGCCCCGATGATTAAGCTACGACTCTATTGGGGCTTGGGTGACTTAAATATTGTCATCCTGCCAAGATAATCAAGCCTAAGCCTAAGTAAACAGTCAGTTAGAATTCTTCGGTAAAGTGGTTTTTGAAGGCAAGATTTGAAGATTTCGAGCAGTAAACTTGCTTATTTAAGCACCAGCCGATTTTGCTTAATAAAAAAAACACAAAATTTAATAAAGACATATTCATGAATAGACACAGGAGAATAAACCGTGAAAAAAAGAACCTACATTTTAGTCGCAGCCTTAGTTGCAGTTGTCATAGCAGCTGTTTTCATAGGCACCTATTTATCAAAACCCACCAGTTCGAGCACAAGTCCAACCTCAGGAGTTCTACAGGTGGTTGCAGGCGAAAATTTCTGGGGCAGCTTAGTATCCCAGCTTGGTGGAACGCATGTCCAAGTTCTAAGCATCGTAACCAATCCGAACGCAGATCCTCATGAATATGAAAGCAGCGCGGCAGATGCAGAGGCAATTGCAAAAGCAAATTATGTAATTGTCAACGGAGCAGGATACGACCAATGGGCGCTGGAGCTTATTTCGGCAAGCAACACGCCGGGCCAAAAAGTGTTAAACGTGGCGAACCTGCTGGGGCAAGGACTCGGCTCTAATCCTCATTTCTGGTACAATCCCTACTACGTTCGCACCGTAGTGCATCAGATGTATTCGGACCTTGTTGCTCTCGCGCCAAGCGACACTTCCTACTTCACTCAGCAGTACGCCAGCCTAAATGCGTCGCTAGCACCCTACTACGCTAAAATCAACCAGATTAAGGCAGAATTCAACGGCACCGAAGTCGCCTCTACAGAAAGCATCTTTGTGTACTTGGCAAACGCAACTGGACTCGATCTTGTTTCTCCTGCTTCATTTATGGTAGCTGTTTCAGAAGGAACCGATCCACCAGCGCAAGCCGTAGTCCAATTTGAGCAGCAACTGCAAAGCGGCCAAGTAAAAGTTCTGGTCTACAATAACCAGACGGTGACACCGCTTACCACTAGCATGGAGACGATTGCAAAGCAAAACAAGGTTGAGATTGTCGGAATAACTGAAACCGTAGTGCCATCTAATGCTCCATTCCAAGATTGGATGAACAGCGAATTGACTGATCTGCTGAATGCTCTTAGTGCAAAATCTGGATAATAAAAGTGATAACAAATGGTAACCAAGACAGCAGAAACCTTTCCCAATCAAGTTGATCTGTCGGCACCGGTGATTGAAGCCGAACATTTGATTGCGGGATACCAAGATAAAACAGTGTGGAGCGATGCAACCTTTACGGTTGGCCGTGGACAATTTGTTGCTGTAATCGGCCCAAACGGCGCGGGAAAAACGACTCTTTTCCGTTTACTCCTCGGTCTGCAACGTCCACTCGGCGGCGTAATTAAGATATTCGATAGTAAGCCTAAGCGAGGCAACCCGCATATTGGCTATGTGCCACAAAAACACGGGATCGACCAAGACACAAACATTGAATGCTTAGAACTGGTTAGGCTTGCAATCTCCGGATACCATTGGGGTGTCAGTTTGGATCCGGGAAAGGAGCGAAAGATCGCTTTGGACACTCTCACATCAGTCGGCGGTGAGGATTTAGCGCACCGTTCTTTAGGTGGTTTGTCAGGTGGAGAGATGCAGCGGATATTCTTGGCCGAAGCGTTAGTTAGTAACCCCGAGATCTTGCTGCTTGATGAGCCACTGTCCAATCTTGACATAAGACGTTCCGAAGAATTGGTGAAACTGGTTGATTCCGTTGTTCGTTCTCGAAACGTGTCCGCTTTTCTGGTGGCCCATGACATTAACCCTCTGCTGCCGTTTCTCGACAACGTCATTTACATTGCCAACGGGAAAGTTGCAACCGGAACCCCGAAGGATGTATTTACATCTGAGCGTCTTTCAGCTTTATATGGTGTTCCCATCGAGGTTATTAGAGATTCGAAAGGAAACGTTGCCATCATAGGCGTCTCCGACAGAGATGCTGATTTCGTAAATCCTAACCGTTGCGTCGGCTGCGGTGAATCTAAATAGGCGAGTGGCATGGGCTTTAGCTACAACATCATTTCTGACATACAGCAAATATTTCAATGGCCGTTTATGCAGCATGCGTTTGAGGCGGGAACAATAATTGCGATTGTCGCCGGCGTCATCGGCTACTTTGTGGTGCTGCGTCGATCCTCTTTTGCGGCACACGCGCTTTCAGATATAGGGTTTGCCGGAGCCGCTGGTGCCGTAGTAATCGGAGTGAACCCAGTTTATGGTCTTCTATTGTTTACAACTCTTGGCGGAGTGGGAATAGCCATTCTCGGGCCGAAGGCGGCAAACCGGGACGTAGAGATAGGAACCGTGCTGGCTTTCATGCTTGGCTTAGGAGTGCTATTTCTCAGCTTACATGCGTATGCTAACGAGGCGATTTCAATCTTGTTCGGCGAGATACTTGGCATCAGTGCAAGCGGGGTGGTTTTGACGTTAGCAGCGAGCATTCCAATCTTGATAGTCACTGTAATCGTGTATCGTCCGTTGCTGTTTTCCTCGCTAGACGAGGACGTTGCTGAAGCCAAGGGAGTTCCAATGCTCTTAATCAGCATAATCTTTATGCTCTTAGTAGC
This sequence comes from Candidatus Limnocylindrales bacterium, assembly GCA_035319575.1. Lineage (GTDB taxonomy): Archaea > Thermoproteota > Bathyarchaeia > Bathyarchaeales > Bathycorpusculaceae > Bathycorpusculum. Next base: position 12,231 of record DATHCJ010000062.1, on the reverse strand, counting down.
CGTCGCAACGACTTTCTCCGTCCAAGTTGTCGGCGTACTGCTTATTTTTGCCTTAATGGTAACTCCTGCCGCTATAGGTCAACAGTTAACTAAAAAACCAGTCTACGCTATAATAATTTCCGTCACTGTTGCTCTTCTAGCAACTTGGCTAGGGCTTTTCATCGCCTTTTATGAACCATATCCAGTCAGTTTCTTCATAACAACCATAGTGTTCGTCTTGTATCTATTTGTTCGGTACGCTTACCCACGACTTAAACGCTTAAGAAGAACTCAAACAGACCAGCCCCAACCTAACAGCCAGCCGATTTAATCAAAATAATTTGTAAAAAAAATAAAGGGTTGCTAGTAGTTTTCAACCCAAACCTCAAAATACGCTTTCGGATGCGCACAAACTGGACATTTATCCGGCGCTTCTTTGCCCTCGAAGACGTAACCGCAGTTTCTGCATTTCCACATGATCGGCTCATCTTTCCTGAATATTTTGCTTTGCAGCAGGCTTTCAAGTAGTTTGTTGTACCTTCGTTCATGGTAGGCTTCAACTTTCGCTACCATTTGGAAAGTCGTGCAAACATCTTTGAAGCCTTCTTTCTCGGCGACTTCGGCAAAGTTGGGGTAAAGGGAACCCCATTCAAGCCTCTCGCCTGCAGCGGCTTCTTTAAGGTTTTCAGCGGTTGTCGCAATGACCCCTGCTGGGTAAGCGGCGCGGATTTCAACTGTTCCGCCTTTGAGGTACTTGAAGAATAGCTTCGCATGCTCTTTCTCGTTATCTGATGTTTCGTCGAAAATGGCGCCGATTTGCTCGTACCCTTCTTTTCGTGCTGTGCTTGCAAAGAAGGTGTACCTAGTTCTTGCCTGAGATTCGCCTGCGAAAGCTGCTAAGAGGTTCTTTTCTGTTTGGCTACCAACAAAATCCATGGCTTTCGGTCTCCTTAACAGATTACTTTGCAAGAGAAAAATAAAAGCGTTCCCCGTAATCCGTTTCAGATGATGTATAGGCTTTTATCGACCTTAAACTTAGTTATTGTTGCCGGATGATGAGAAGGCATTAGCTTGACACCTGGTGGATGAAAGTTCAGAGTTACTCGGACGGCAATACTCAACGATTTTTCTTAAGTTTCGTAAAAGCTACCATGCGACCAATAGTAATTCTTTTAAGCGGTCCGAACTACTCTCTTATTCTATTCACGAGGAAGAAGAGAGTTGGCTTCAGGTTCAGGCGTCAAAATAGTTCTCACAGCATCGGCTACCGAAATGAGCGACTTTTTCAACAATCCCTTCGTAGCCTTCACCACAGGCTTCGCAAAAGGCCCGTTTCCTCTCACACTTGTCAGAAAAACCTTGTATCCGCCAGTTGACCGAAGACCAGATGGCAGAGTAAGATTCGCGCCTTACGGCTTAAGAAAAGTGGAAGCCATGCTGCTTGGAAGCGGTTTCACAGAGAAAGAAGTGGTCGTGGTTCATCCTGAAGACTTGGAAGACTTCGTGGGTCCAGAAACGAGGGTTGTTGGCATATCCTCGATGGATCCCACAGGCATGGGTTACGTAAGCAAGACGTACTCGTCAATAATCGGCGGCGGCGAACCGATGAACGCCGTTGAATTCCAGAAACTTGTCACTCACCCAAGTATTAAGAAGTTTAAGCCAAAAATTATCGTCGGCGGGTTCGGTTCTTGGCAACTGGAACGCAAACACGTATCCGACAGCTACGGTGTGGATTGCGTGCTTCTCGGCGGTAGACCAGAGCCGATCGTTAATGTTTTCAAGAAGGCAGTAAACGGCGAACCCTTCCCACGCGTTGTCAAAGCTGACGAATCAATCAGCAACTGGGATTACAATACAATAATGCCATTGACCGAACATGCTGCAATCCATGGCGCCGTGGAAATTTCAAAAGGCTGTGGAAGAAACTGCCAGTTTTGCACACCAACCATGCAGCACAAAATTGATGTTCCGCTTGAAAAAATCATGCGTGAAGTTGCGTTAACCACGGCTGAAGGTAGCGACCACATAACCCTTGTCACCGAAGACCTGTTCCTCTACGGAGCGAAAGCTACAAATTTCGTTCCCAACAAGGAAGCCGTCGTAAAACTAGTCAAGAATGTGGCCGAATACCCAGGTGTTAAAAGCATTCAAGCTTCCCACATGTCATTGGCGCCAACGGTTTATAATCCACAAATGATCAAGGAACTGGCTGAAATCTTAATTGAGCGTAGCTGGTACTCGTTTGGCAGAAAAGCGATAATCACCGCTGAAACGGGGATTGAAACCGGTAGCGTGCGGTTGATGAAGAAGTACATGGCTGGCAAAATGTTGCCTTTCAAGCCCGAACAATGGCAGGAGATCGTCGTCGACGCATTCGCCGTGCTAAATGATAATGATTGGTATCCGCTGGCAACTTTAATTATCGGTCTTCCAGACGAGAGAGAGGATGACGTCCTCCAAACGCTAGAGTTAATGGATAAACTGAAGGATTACAACGCGTTCTATGTGCCCTTGTTCTTTGTTCCATTGGAGAACTGCATGCTGATGAATAAGAAGGGCGCTGAACTTGACTCTCTTTCTCAGGCGCGCTGGGACTTTTTCATAAAATGCTGGGAATACAACATTCGAATTTGGAAGCCCACTTTTCTTGAAAATCGCATTCGTAATCCGTTTTTGTACAAGGCGGTTAACCACATCGTTATTCCATATGCTGGAAGAATCGCGGGCTTCTACTTCGGCTGGACACGGGGCGAGCAACTAAAACAGATGTTATGGAAGGTAAGCATGTTTGAGCCAGCCACGATTAAGGATAGACAAAACTCAAGTTAATTGCAGGAGGTTCGTCGGCCACGTCACGCGTCTCCTCTTTTTCAGGAAGCTGTGCCTGAGCTGATGAAACTTGCGTTTTAAGGATTTTTCTTGCATGAGTAATATAACCCGTGTGCCCAGTCATGAGTGTTTGAGGCCTAGTTTTTCCCCTTTCAACCTGCATTCCCCGCATCATGCACTCAACGGTTTCTAAGAAAACAAACCCATTTTCCCTAAGCGCCTCGGTTGTCCTTACAACTTGATCAATGGTTGGACTGAAGGAAACAATTATGCCTGAAGGCTTAAGCGCTTCGTACGCGTGGGGAACCACAAGCCACGGAACCGCCAAATCCAAAATCACCGCGTCCACACCGCGCTCTTCGATCCCCAAGGTCACGTCCCCGCTTTTCATTTCAACGAAATCGATAAGTTTTGAGCGCTCCAGATTTTTCGCTGCATTTTTTTGGAACTCGCTGCGTAGCTCGTAAGTGTAAACCTTGCCTGTGGGACCAACGTAATGGGCTAAAGCCGTTGTCAATGCGCCGGTTCCCGTGCCTGCCTCTACAACGCGGCTTCCAGGACCGATCCCGCTGAACATGACGATTAAAGCTGCGTCTTTGGGATACGTGATTTGCGTATTGCGTGAAGACTTCATGATATAATCGGTTAATGCAGGCTTAAGCGTAATGAACTGCATTCCTAGGCTACTTTTGATCGATTCACCGTATTCTTTGCCGATTAATTCGTCAAGTTTCAGGTAGCCCTTGTGGGTGTGGAAGGTTTTTCCCGTCTCCGCCTTTATCATGTAAGTTCTGCGCGAATCCAGATAGATGAGAACGTAGTCTCCTTCGCCTATTTTCTCGTTGACCAACTATTGTTCCTCGCCGATTGAAAACGCAGTTGTGCCATTTAAGCTTTGAAATTCTAAACGCAAGATTGTGCAAGTACTACATTTAAAGAGGGCTTTTTTCGTTCTACTTAGCGTCTGAACAACTCCGCTTACACAGCGCCTGCAAAAGCCTTATTAACGCCGTCACCCTACCCCTTTTCAGGGTGTATTTTAGTGTTTTCTAGCAAGCCAGAAATACTTATTGTTGATGATGACGTGTGTATTTTAAATGTTTTAGGCAAAATATTTCAAAGATCTGGATACGGCGTCACAGTCGCTGAAAAAGGCAAGGAAGCAATAGAAAAAATAAGCAATAATCAGTTTGATGTTGCGCTGGTTGATTTAGCCCTTCCTGACATGGAAGGCGACAAGCTTTTTCCAGTCATAAACAATTCATCTCCAAAAACCGTGAAGATAGTTCTTACAGGCAAAATCGAAAGACAAACCTGCATTGAAGGCGCGGATGTTTTTGTCGGAAAACCAGTCGACCCAGGCAAGCTGCTTAGCATTATAGATAGTAAATTAAAAAATCGTGAAGCCGAAACCGGACTTTAAAATCTCACAGAAACCCGCATTTTGAAGCTCTTTCTTTTAAATTATTTTTCATCGTAATTATTTAGATTTTGCGATCAATTCATCTCGCCAAAAACTGATTTTTCAGGAGTTATAATCTCATGGAAAAATCAGAACTTAAGTAGAGCCGCCATTTAGCCAACAGAAAATGTTTTAAAAAAGCGTTTTTTAACCTTAAAATGCAGACGATCTGATTAGCTCTTTGTTTTTTGTTCGTATTCTTCGACCATTCGCTTGACTTTCTTTTCTAGTCGCCGCTCGTAAACGTGTTCTGGTATCGGCGGTGCCAGGGTTTTTTTCTCATACAGCTCGGTAGGTGCCACTATTCGTCTTTCACCGGCCTTAACCGCAACTCTTTCACCCTCAACGTCATCATCGAAATCTTCCAAAGCTTCGACAATCCAGTAGCCTTCACTTTTCGTTACAGCCTTAACCTTGTACACTCCTTTATAGTACAAAAAATCACTCATGAAAATCACAGATAATAAATGGATTTAGCGCTAAATAAACACTTCACTTTACCGCTATAACAGGTACTCTCTGCCTTTTTCCACAATCTGAACTTGACTATCAACTTTCCCCATGAACTTCTTGAACAGCTGAGCGTTTTCAGTGTGGATTGGGAAAACCTCCTCAGCCCGCATCTTTTCCAAGACTGCTTTAAGTTGCAGAGGCATCATGTGCCCCGAGACATGAACATGGTACTGTGGCAAGCCGTAATGGCTAAGCCAATTAATAAGGCGTTCATAGTCAATTTCCATCTCTTCATTGAACGGCTCAGACGCTGATAATACATAGCAGCTTCCCGCTGCTGGCTGAAGGTTGATAAGTTCTTCAAAATCATAAAAGCTGACCGCTAAAATCACTCTGCACTGCTGCTTCGAAACGTCGAACACATCGAAAGTCTTGTTTTCCACGTTCAAGCGTTCTATCAACTGTTTTTCCCATTTGTCATAGCGCTTCTTCGACTTTCGAAAAACCATTATCCCGTCATCATCCAGTGCTGGCACCTGCAAGTGAACGTCGCTGCGAAGAGCGTCAAGCAAGTAGGCCTGCCTTACTGAAACCGCGAGACACCGCTGATGCTTCCTGGCGATGCGATAAAAAGTGTTGAGGCGGTCAATATCTGAGTAGCCGAATTCCGCCAGCATGATGCCGTCAACCTGTGAAGCAATTTTGTCCAGTTTCGCTTCCACCTCCACTTCGTTTGAAACCGTTGCCCCAGTCATATTTGTGGCTTCAGTTACGACCGCAACCGGTTCGGAATCCTGAGCCTTTTCCACAAACTCATCCGTCATCTCCGGCTTGTGGCCGTGATCTCTAAAATCGCCCGTGTAAACAATTGTGCCGTTTGAAGTGTAGATCAGAAAACCGTAAGCGCCCGGAATGGAGTGGTCAACATGGAGGGGTTCAACAACTATGTTGTCCACTTGGATCTTCGTTCCTGTTCGGAAAACGTTGAACTTAATGTCAGCCACGTTAAATTCCAAGTCGGCACGCCGCGTATCGCTTAAGGTTCGCAGGATTGTTTCAGTTGTTTCGCCACAGAACACGGGGATTTCACGTTTAATAAACGACAAGTAACCAGCATGGTCCAAGTGCCCATGCGAAACAAAAAAGGCATCGGCTTCGGGCGGTGTTGGGTCAAAATTGTAAACGCCGTTTATAATCGGTAGGATTCCGAGTTCTTGAAGGCTTTTCTCGTTTTTAGGCGAAAGGAAAGGAGGCGAATAAAACTGTTTTCTTGCGGAAAATGACATGCCGAAATCAAAGAAAACCCTTGTGTCACGGTCTTGAAGCAGGATTTTGTTCCCGCCAATCTCGTTGACTCCTCCGTAGAAGGTCAAGGCTGTCCGGTTCGTTACCACGCTTGTCACTTCAGCGCTTCAGTTTTCCTGCAGACGTTTGCAATCACAGAGATTATTGACCACATCGTGAAGATGCCGAAAATCCTAGTGTACTTGGAGGTACCTGCTTTATTGACGTCACCGACGTTTCCGCCGCCCTTCAAGTAGCCGCTTACGAAGGCTTTAGCAAGGGATTCAGCTTTGACATTGCCGTTGTTAAAAGGCTGAATATAATGTCCAGAATAGTAGAGAAAGACGGCTACATCCCAAGCTTTGTCTCCCTCTTGGGCGGCTTGCTCGAAGTCAATGAGGTAAATGCTACCGTCAGCCTTAACCAGCATGTTCTCTGGCTTCGTGTCGCCCAATGTGATGTCATGCGAGTGAACTTGGGCAAGGATTACCCCCGCCTCACTTATCCTCGCTAGGTCTGCTTCAACCTTTTCTTGTTTTTTAGACGCAGCTATCCTCTTAACGGCTTCATCAAGACCTTCACCATCAATAAATTCCATAAAAACCAGGCGCCGTGCGTTGCTTACATGCAAAATCTTCGGTACGTTAAATCCTTCGCTTCTCAGCAGCTCATTTATCGCGCATTCCTTAGCAAGCCTTGCCTGAGCTGAAACAGAAAAGACCCTTGTCCCGAAAGACCACACGGTTAACGGGAACCATTTGAGTCCTGACCAATCCTTATAGCGTTTCGCTATGGCTCTCGTTTTGCTCCGGTTTCCGAGAGCATCAATCATGTACACGTCGTTCAGCACTCCGCCGATGGGTTCAACGTTTATGTTTTGGCTTTGACCATTCAATAGCATTTTCTGGGCAAAACCTTTGATATCTATCTTGTCTGACAGCGAAATCAAACCTTCCGATGTTCTAATAAAAACGTATTTTTGAGGTTCTATAAATAGGTAGGCTAGATCATGTGGTTTTCCCTGATTAATCTTCTGTGTTCTGAGGAAAGCTTCAGTATTCTGGGAAACTATGTTCATGAAACGAGGGAAAAAACCAAATAATGGGGCGAAAAGCGTTCGGGGCGCGTTCTTTGTCAAGTTAATTATTCTGACTCTTGGGTCTCGACATTGCGCAATAAGTCTTTTTGAAATCCTGATGTAACCGTCAAAGAAGCTGATTTTGCCTTCCGCTTCAAGCTGGTTTAATGCTTCATCGTAGCTGCCAAGTGATTGAGCTTCATTAGTTGTAAGCCCTGCGATGAAGTTTGAGGAGTCATAAGCCAGCAAAGGAAAAATTCGAATGCGGTTCAAAAGGACTTCGTACAGGAAATATTGGGGCCTAATTTGCATTTGATTGGCAAGTTCCGGGAAGTTTACAGTTAAATTTTCTAGCAATTCAAGGATTAAACGTTTCTTTAAGGCTACTTCTTGTTTATGCAAGTACGTATCGCCGTTAAAGGCGAAGTAGGGAAAAACAAGTTTGCTTGCAATCGCTTCTCCAAGAAAACCTCTTTCGATATCCCGCTCAAGTATCCACTGGTCAACCGCAAAAACGAAGACTGCTCTTTCGTTTATCGTTCTGATATAGCTCATAATTCTGGGTTGGAAATTCTTTATAACAAGCATTACTTCGATTACTGTTTTGTCGTTAGCTGCATTCCACGAATACTTGTCAACCTGAGCTACCGCGGTGATGCTTGCGGAGCCAGCTATGCGCCTGCAGAATTCCAGTATTTGATTGTTCAATTCATCGTTCATTGGATTGCTGATTTGTTTCAATTGTGTCTTCCATTATAGAATTAGCTGTGACGTGCTTAAAACACGTTTGTTCGTTAACGTCCATGTAGAGATTCTCGATCGAGCACAAGCACGAAAGGTGAAGCCGTGCTCTCTGAAGGAGCCTTGTTTTTTAAGAGTGTGTGAAGCTAACCGTCTGTTTCTGTGCCGGTACCTTAGTCAATACGGTTACCGCGGGCTGGGTTGATTGCTCCACGTCAGGTTGGGTTGATAGTTTTCGGCATATCAGGTTTAGTGACTCTTCAGTGAGGTCAAGCATGTTTTGTCCGTTGCTTGTGAGACTGTAGATTTTTCTTGGTCTTTCGTAGTTCATGTTCCATTCGCTTTTTACGAAACCTTTCTTTTCGAGCGTGCTCAGTAGCGGGTAGATTGTGCTTGGGCCGAAGTATACGCCGAAGTTTTTGCGGATTTTGGTTATTATTTGGTACCCGTGCATGGGTTGGGTGCTTAGAAATTGCAGTATTATAAGGTCCAGTAAGCCTTTCATCAGTTTGGTTGAGACTTCTTTTTGTACTACAAGTTTTCTTAACATTTTTTCCTGACCTGTTTTTTTGTTGAACAGTTTTGCTGTTCTTCCTGTATACAATATGTCCTTTTTCAGACATATCTTGAGTAGTCAATATTAATAAACCATAATATAAAGCTTCATGCATAGCTTGGGCATATGCGGGCATATTGTTGCAATATTGTGGCGGGTGGATTTTACGTAAAATAAATAAAATGGTACATCAACCAGTTCAGTGTAGTAGTTGCTTAGGGGCGGTTTGATGTCTGAAGCTTACAGGAAGGAAATTGTTCAACACATAATCAGGAACATGCTTGACATCCAGCTGCTCCGGATAGTCCGGTTGAAGCCGACGTGGGGGTACAGCATTAAGAAGCGGGTGGAGGCGGAGTTTGATGTGAAACTGAGGCATGGTGCGCTTTACCCGGCGTTGAATGCTCTCGAGGCTCGGGGTTTTGTCAGGAGTAGAGTGCAGGAGAAGAGTGGGCGGTTCCGCAAGGTTTACGCTATAACAGATGACGGTGACGCTTACCTTCAAGCTTATTACAGTATACTTCGCTCTCAGTTCAATGATAAAAACGTGTAGAAACCGTTCGGGCTTTGGTTTGCGGGTTGTTTGAAGGGAAAACCCGTATTTTGGTTGTTTTTGGGAATCCTTGTTGAAAAGGGTATGAAAAAGCTTTTATTCGTAGAGGGAGCAAAGAAAATCGAGGAAAAAACGATGACTCTTGAATCAAGTAAGACGTTGGGCGGTGTAGGGTCAATCCTGTTGTTGGTGGGTTCGTTGCTTACGTCGTACACTTACGGTGTTGTCACGCTTGTCGGCGCGATAATTCTTTTGATTGGACTCAGCGGTTTGGCTAGTTACTATAAAGAGAGGGGCATATTCAGTAATGCAATCTACAGTGTAGTGGCGGGCATAGTGGGTGCAGTCGTGGCGGTTGTGGCGGTTCTTTACATAATTTTTTACACGACTATTTTGACGAGTTTACTTCAGGAAATTTATCCAACTTGGAATGGAAGCTGGTCGTCTCTTCCGTCAATTCGCGGGATGACGCCAAATACTGCGAACATTACGACAAGCGCGGTCACATCTGTGCTGGGAGCGCTGTTCCTGGTGCTGGTGATCCTGTGGGTTTTTCTTGTTGTTTCAGCTTTCTTTGCTAGGCGTTCACTGAAGACTCTTTCTACGAAGACCGGCGTAGGCTTGTTCTCGACAGCGGCTCTGGTGCTGCTCGTAGGCGCGTTTTTAACCATAGTTTTCATCGGCTTTCTTTTGATCTGGATCGCTGTGCTATTGATGGCGATTGCGTTTTTCCAAATTCCGTCGCAGCAGGAACAGCCGCAGGCACCGATGGCTCCTCCGTCACCGTCAACTCCAACGCCAGTTTAAACAATAAAATCACTCTTTTTTTCTTTTTTTTAACCATTTTGTTCTGTTATTTGTTGTTTTTTAACCGTGAAAACGCCGGTCGTTGGAAATTGATCTAAGTGAAGCCTCTGCCGCGCGTTGATGAGACGTCTGTTCCCGCTCTTTGAAAATTCATGGCGTGACCAGTGTTGCGTGGAAGCAGCAAATCGGAACTTAGTCGGGTTTGGCTTTTGACCCCAATTTTTTGTTATGTGGAAAAACATTACTACTGTTTCACAAGTGTTAAATAGAGTTTGGATGATACACTGCGTTTTGTGATGCAGCGTTGAGCATAAAGAAACTCGTGGCTCAGGCGGTTATCGGCCTTGTTTTTGTTGTCATTATTACCTATGGTTTCATTTGGGTTCTTAACAATGGCATGTTCGTGAACGAGGCCTTGGGCAGCAGCACTTCAGGGTACGCTTCGGATGAGATGATGGTGATTGTTGTGATGGCTTTATGCTACGTTGTCGGTCTTGTTTTGTCAGTTCGCAGTTACTTTAAACAAAAAAGTTATCGAATGCTTCCGAACGTCGCGACTCAACTTGCAGCGCCGCCCCCTTATGTGCCGGCGACTCTGGAACCAGCCGTTTCGCCCGAGCAGGCAGCAGCAGCAGCTTCCCCTGAATCAAACCCTGGGCAACCGTTCACTTTTTGCCCTGAGTGTGGAAATAAGTTGCCTATTTCAAAAAAGTTCTGTCCGTTTTGTGGCTTTAATTTTGCCGACGCCAGCCCAGCGTCTCCTTCGCCAGTTGCAGCCGCCGCCGTTCAGCCGCGGCCTGTTTCGACTGTGCAGGTGACTCCGACGAAGCCGCCGCATTTTGTTTCGCACGGTGTCCCTTTAACTCTCATCTGCGTTATGATGCAGCGGCGCAACGCTGATGTGAAGGTGCAAGTGCGGTTTGGAAAGGTTAAAGTTGAGTTTAAGGATGATGATTTCGTTCTGAAGCCTGAGATGATTCCAATGGAAATCGCTGAAGCAAGCCGCAGGTGGGATGAGGCGACAGTGATTAATTGGCTTGTCCCGCAGATTCCAAGGACTCTTGAAAGGGCGGGGATAATTCAAGCGGCGTCGGTGCAGTCGTTGCCGACAGCTGGTCCCTCGGTTTATTCAGCTCCATCTCCCCAGTTGGGTGCGGCACAATTGGCGGGTCAAGCTGCTCAGAATGTTGGGTTTTTACGGGTTTTTCCGTCGAAGCCGCCGAGGTTTTTGTCGCGTACGCCAGCTTTAAGCTGCGTTGTTCATATGTTGCTTAAGCATAAGATTGCGACGAGATTCAAGATTGCGCCCAGGTTTGTTTTCTACGACGTCAGAGTTGTAGATGACGATTTAATGTTGACGCCTGAAAAAATTCCAGGTCAAATTGCCGAAGCCGCGAAAAACTGGGATGAGGCAAAGGTGATTAACTGGCTTGCACCTTACATTCCGCGGGCCATCGCTAAGGCCAAGATGGATCCGCAGTCGGGTATCACTTAGACGCCCTGCGTAAAGCCGTTAGAAAGGCAGATTCGCCTTTTTTGTGGGTTGTTTTGTGTGTGCGCGCGAGTAGGGTATAGGAGGCTAAAGCATATACGGAAAGCATCTACACTTTGCATTTACGGAGAGGGAAACGTTGGCTAAAATCAACAAGAAGTTTCGGCTTAACCCACAGGTTTACGCTGACTTCAAAGATTTAGCATCCAAGAACGGTTACACCCCACGGGTGCGCTTTAAAAGTTCATTGCGGACGCGATCAAGTTTGGACTTGTTTTTCCTTCGGCTACAAATGGGGCTGCTGAGGCTGAAGCGCGTTTCATGTTGGCTTGCAAGATTTTTTTGTTAGAAGTAGACGCTTGGTTTTGCGTTTTTGGAGCAGTTTGTTTTGGGTTGTTTTTTTGGGGCAGAGCTTGAATCATTTGCAGGTTGCGTCATTAAGCGTCAACAAGCGTCAACAAGCGTCAACAGGCGTCAATAGTCGTCACTAGACGTTGCTAAGCAAGCCGTATGCTCAATTGGAAAGGCAAAGGCGAAACAAGCACGAGAGAACGCCTGCTGCAGCTTCTGCCGAAAATCGAAGATGCTGAATTGCGGAAGGATATTGAAGAGACGCTGAAGAGGATGCCTTAACCTTTACTCAGGCACAAGTTCACTGCTTTTTATCCGTTGTTGCGGCAGGAATAGCTTCCGATTCTTCGCTTGGCCCCGCCGCCACTACAGAAACAGGTTCCGATTCTTCCTTCGGCTCAGTTTCCAATTCTTCCTTCAGCTCATCCGCCACTACGGAAACAGCTTCTGATTCTTCCTTGGGTTCTTTAGTGAAGGGCGCATACGCTGATGGAGATTTGGCTCTTTGAACCTCTGCAAACCTAATCTGGTCTTCGGTGACGATGAAGTCGAACAGTTGTTTTATCTTCTGCAGCGTAGCTTTCTCGTCGGATGGGTTGGCTCGGCTCTCTACCAGGCGATGAGGATAGAAATACAGTGCAAA
>DATHCJ010000061.1:0-45349 GCA_035319575.1 Candidatus Limnocylindrales bacterium | reverse complement strand
AAAATTCCATTGTTCTTGAATCCCTCTTTTACCTGTTCTGATTGAAAAGTCAAAAAGAGCTTTTTGATTTCTTTACTATCCATTCTCTTTAAATCAGCTACAGAAAGATTGGTTGCTTGCAGAAATCTTACTAATCTGCTTGCATATTGATGCTTTGTACTCTTTTTATTAAACTCACTTAACCATGATTCTATTGATGGGTCGCTATTCAAGATTTTTAGCTGTTCTTCAGTAAAATTTGACCAGTCGCTATCCAGAACTTTAAGCTGTTTATCTTTAAATTCGGACATTTTAAGACTCTCAGTATTACTAATGAGTGATGGTTCCTAATAAAGCTTGCTTGATTTCAATAGTAAAAATCTTAGTACTGTATAATTTAAGAGTTTTCGTGAATGGCATAGTTTTCCGTTCTCTGATGCTAATTAATTCCGAGTCTCACGCCGAAATCAATAATTATTGCTTACCGTCAGTGTCAGTCGCACTTTTCCGTTTTTTAACGTAAGGCGTTAGCAATATTGAGACTAGCAAAAGTATAGCTAAAGAAGTCAAGGCTCCTATGAGTAGGGGCACGGGAATTGAGATTAGCGGGAAATTAAGTCTTGACGTTGAGGGTGACGGTTTAGAGCTTGAAGTTGGGCTTGGTGTGGGTAAAGGAGACGCTGAAGGAGTCGGCGAGGCTGTGGGTACTGAACTTGGAGTTACAGGGGGCGTTGGTGACGGGGTAGGGCTGGGACTTGGTGATGGAGTCGGGCTGGGCGTTGGGCTAGGCGTTGAACTAGGCGTTGGTGACGGAGTTGGACTGGGCGTTGGACTGGCAGCGAGAGAGCTTACCACCGAAATAGAGTGAGGCGCTTTAACATCGGTAAAAGTGTAGCTTCCTGTAATTGAGACTGAAGAGCCATCGACTAAGACTTCATTAACGACGTAGCCGTCGTCAGCTGAGTAAGTGAATGTTTGATTATCGCCATCGTTAACGTTAACCGAGCCTGAAGGATTTATAGTGCTGTGGGTATCGTTTGAGGCATAGATTGCCGTGTTATTTTCAGCGTTTGTTCCAAGGTAGACCCTTGACGTAGGAAGCGGGGATACAAGCATCTCAGAAGTTATATTGTTCCAGTCGCTTGCGAAAGTTAATTGCCAAACACCAGAACTGTTTAAGTCGTATTGGAAAATGTCGGTTCCGAACATTGACTTGAATGTTCCAGGCTCAGCAACACTAACAGTCACTGTTCTGCTTGTCAGGTTTATGTTGCTGATGCCGCCGTCAATTATGTTGTCAATATCCTGGTAGACACAATCTTGCATGGGCACAGCCAATGAGCCATTCACTGGAACTGTGGACAACAGCATTATCAATACCGCTGCGTCTGCCGTAGCTTCAATGCTGCCCGAAATGCCGGATAACATGCTAAACATGCCAGTTGAATTTTGATACAGTTGACTTCGGAAAAGTAAACTCCAAGCTGGAGCTGGACCAGCCGCGCCGTCCATTAAGCCCCGCACTTGAGTTTGCATGGGGCCCGTCATGTTACCGTAAAATCCAAGCAGGGACGACCAAGACATTATAGTGTTCGTAAGGCGCTCCTGCGGGTTGCCACCGCCACCATCGACGCCCGTGGCATGCACTGCAGTGTAGTTGAGCCATCCGGGGCTGCTCCAATTCTGGTTAAGCCACCTAGATTCCATGTCAGTGAACAAATTGTAAACGTTAGAGATGGAGGGGTCGTTGTAGTAAAGTTTCCAAATAATCTGGTCAAAACCGCCAGCCTCGCATTCAAACGCGGTCCAACCGACGGCATACTTGTAGAAGCTTCCACCCGAATAGTCAGTTGTATCCCAAAGGTTAGCGTTAGCCCAGTTCCACCAGCGCTGAACTTGAGTCAACGCGCCAGGTATGCCCAGCAGCCAAAAGGTCAGGTAAGTGTCGAGAGTTTCTCCACATTCATCATAATATCTAGGCCCGTAACCTATGCCCCAGCCCACTCCGTTGGAATCGACGCAAAGAACCGGTTTGCCGTAAGCGTTTACGCCGTTATTGAACACTGCATAAGCTGCAGAAAGGTTCCACTTAGGAGTTTCGTAATTCAACTGGGCAGCCCACTGATACGCATATAAATCGTACCTGTTGTAGACAAGGAAAGATGGAGTGCCAGAATTTGAGTAATCGTAGGGCAACCCGCCGATGCCCGGCAGCATCGTAACTTCGTTCAGCGCCGCCTCAATCGTTGCACTGGCCGTCGTTGTGTTAATCGCAACACCGAATTTGGTCAGTTGAAAATACCAGTAAAACACAGTTTCAGCTATAGACGTGGAAGTGATATTGATGGCATCCACCGCGTTTTGCAGTTGACTGACCGTAGTTTCACCCAAGGCGATTCCATCATAAATCGTCTGTAAGCTGCTATTCCAACCACCATTAGCTTCTATAGTGCTTTCCAAAGTCGCAATTGCAGAAGCGGAACCCGTCGGCTGGGTTGAAAAATTTGCTGCTTGCCCAGTGAGGAAGCTTACTTTGCCTGCAAAACAACTAAGAATCAAAACGGCCGTGAGGGATAGGGTTGCAAGTTTGGTTAAGTTTAAAGTCTTTTTTTGCATACGCTTCAGCTGACTTGTTAAATATTTTCGGAGAGTCAGTATGAACTATTTTCTTGTCCTCACAATCATCTCCTTCGACCCCATGGTTCTTTAAGTTTGCGCTTTTCCGGGCTCTAAGCCCTAACAGCCATAATGGGTCTGCCACAAAATTCTGTATTAAACAGCTCCTTTTTTAAAGGAGCAATTACACCGCAAAAAACAGAACTGAGCAAATTTGATTTTTACGAATCCACTTTGATTATCTCCGGGATTTTTCCGGCCATGTCCACTTTGCCCTCATAAATTATCAAGATGCCTTCCACACCTGCAATCGACATTCCCCCGCTGATCCGCTTTAATGCCTGCTACGCCGCCGGCTTCAACTAGTTTTTTCATTTCTTCAGCCGTTAAAACCTGCGCGTCGCCTTTCCGAATTTTCTCGTTAATCTCTTCTACGCTGCGAGTTTTGGCTGGTTTTGACAATTAGCATCCTCTTGATGCCAATCGAAAAGGTTCTGCAGACATATATTTTTGCGCAATCATCCATCGATTTCGTAAGTTTTCTTTCAGCGCAAAAGATTCGTTATTCTCGCAAGGATCATAGGAAACGATTCCACGCAGCTTTGGACGGCAGGACTAATAATCAACGATTCTTCTAATCGGCCTAACTTTTTAGTGATATCCAAATAGACTACTGATTTGAGGTTTCATTGCGCCTGAAAATTATTTTTTCGGGAAGTTTTAGCTCATGGAATAATCACCACGTTACCCCACATGCCTAATTGCACGTGACCGGGAACTTGGCAAACGTAGTAGTAGTTTCCGGGTTTCGTAACTTTGAAAACAACCGATGCTGAACCGTTAACGGGTATTGGGGTTGAACCGCTGTCAATTTGCGCGCCGAACAAAACCTTCGCACTAGTTGCGTTCGATGTGGTTAACGCCCAGTTGTGACCCATCGTTCCCACGTTGTAAACAGTCATGTTCACGATTTCGCCGACCGTAAAGTTCAAAGTTGGCCCCGGTGAAATTATCGCCGTTGCGTTATTTCCGAAGCCATACTTGATCAAAGAAACCTGACCAGCATACAATGTTTCGGAAACATTTGGCTTAAGCGGCGCACTAACGCCAACCAACGTGAGTGCTGCTAATATAACAAGAATCCCCAAAGCAACAAACCCCGTGGTCAACAGTTTTTTGCTGACTCCTGGGTTTTGCTCATAAAAAATGTAGACAAGCATCGCGAACGCGATGAACTCCGCACTCATCAGAAAACCGAAGGTTCTCTGTTGAGTTACCTGGTCCAGAAGCCACACGGAAATTCCTACAACAATTAGAAACAGCAGGAGAAGGATGGCGGTTACGCGCAAGTAGTCGGTTTTGCGGCTCATCTCTTAGCCACGGCTCCTTCATACGCTAATACATAGTTCTTAAGCATCTGACACATCAAAAAGCATGAAACAGCAAAAACTGCGAGAGCTGCCACGAAAAACGGCGCATTAACCAGAATCGTAGGAAGCATGTTTACCGCGGACGCCAAGGAAACAGAAGCAACTGTCAAGAGGACCAGGAAAAGGGCGGTGAACCGGCTGAAAAGGCTTTGGCTTGCGCGTTTAAACAACTGTTTTTTGGCTTGGATAGGTTGAGGTGACGGCTGCGTTGAGGCGAGTGCTCCTGCGGATGTTGGACTCGCTGCTGGCGCGATGGTTGGTTTCGCAGGCAAGGCAGCAGTTATCTTCGTTCTATGGTACAGTCGATAAACTACCTGCACCGCCGCCGTGGTCAATAGGGCAACTCCGCCCAAGACCGCAACGGCTTCCCAATTGGGGATGATCCGTCCAGGCGTGTAGTAACCCCAGACAGTTAACGTGATAAGCTCGAATATCAAAACTGTGCCGATTGTTATGTAGAGTGGTCTTTGGCTGATGTTTCGCCTTTTGCTCCTATCGAAGAAAGGCATGAAGAAGAGAAGCAACCCAAAAGCAATCACAGCCGCCAACACGTAAGAAGCTGCAGGACCTTCAAAAACCTGTATTTTCAAAAGCTGATAAAGCCACAGCAAATACCAGTCTGGCTGCACGACGATAGTGCCAGCCGTCGCTGCGGAATAGGCGGGCGGCAGAGAAAGCGGGAACAATGAAGCCACAGCCAGCAAAATCGCCACGTAAACGCTCGTAAGCATGACAAAGTAGAGAAAGATTCTCGGAAACCAGTTGAAGATTTTGCCGCTTCCAGGTTTTCCGAAAGCGGGCACGTAGGCTGGACCATGTACTTCGTACATGTAAATCTTTAGCCCAAGCAAAGCAACCAGCGCCGCCGGCAGAAAAACGGTGTGAATATGAAGGAAGGTTGTTAATTCTGATGCGTCGCTGCCTGAGCCGACCGCCACCCATTTACCTAGATTCGCTATTCCCGCTGGGAAGAAGTTGAGGAACCCGATTGCTACGTCGCTGGCAGACTTTGAAACCACGGTCCAAGGCAGAAGATACCCTGTGACGCCGAAACTAATAACTACCACCGCTAATCCGATACCTGCCAGCCACATTAACTCCCTGTTGCCTTTGTACGCGCTGCCAAAGTAGTTGCGGACCAAATGGAGGAACGTCAACAGTATTATCGCGTAGGCTCCGTACAAGTGGAAAGTTTCAACAAGCGAACCGAGCGGAACTGTGGTAATTATTGACTGCGTTGAGGAATAGGCTGAAGTGGTTGTGGGAACGTAGTAGAGAAGCATGAATATTCCCGTTAAAGCCTGCAAGCCAAAGGTCACAGCCATGAGCAGTCCAAGCCAGTAAATCGGGTTCAACGCGAAGTCAGGTATGGGTTTAAGCGGCGTTTTGGTGAAGCCGAATTTGACGTCAAACCAGTCAACAATTTTGTCGTACACAGTTTTCTGGGTTTTCTCATCTGTCTCGCTCATTCACCTTTCATCCCAAAACAGTGGATTGAGTCACTAAATTTCCAGCCTGCAAGTCGTACTCCATCACCAACTTCGGGTTGGTAGTGCCAGGCGGACCATAACCGTAAATCGTCGGCGGGTTCATACCGACCGCCGTGATGTTTCCCGTGGAAGAATCAAACTGCAGCTTAACCATGGGCACTGATCGCGGAGCGGGCCCGCCGATTACCTTTGCCGCTTCGAGAAAATTGTACTGTGAGCCGTGGCAACAGCAGTACCCCATTGGAACAACAGCCTTGAACGAGGAGTTGCAAGGTGGTGAGCCGCCAGGAGCCACGAAGCCGTAGATACATCCCAGATGCTGGCAAATGGCGCTAAAAGCCACTATGTCGTTATTAGGGCCAATGCCGCCCGTCGCTGGTACGCCCAATTTCACGAGGTAATTCGGAGTGTTGGTCAAAGGATAATAGAATACAATTGGCGTCAAGTTAGTTAGACTCTTTACATTTGCGACTGTGACTATCGGCCAAGCTGCCACAACGGTTGGCGGAGGCACATAGGTTCCTGCCTTCAAAGTGGATAACAGCGCCGCAATCGTAACTGCTCCGCCAGCGGCCGCCGCCAGTTTCAGAAACGTGCGTCTTTCCATCATTGGAGGAGACGGCTGAGCTGGTTGAACCTGGGGTTCAACTGGCTTTTTCTCCATAAGCGGCGTTGGAGGGGCAAGCGGGGCTACTTCGGATAACTCGCCGACAACTGGGAACCTGTAAACGTTGTCTTCGCCATGCGGCGCCGTTTTTATGGCTTCGGCTAAATCCTCGCTTGAGTCATGCGTACCCATGTGTTTTCCCCCGGACCAAAGCTGACTGCTTGAGAAATCGTAGACTTTGCCTTTGAAAACGACGTACAGAGGCTGGCCGTTTTCGCCGTTGAACTGCTTCAAGTCTTCAGAAGTAAATTTTCTGGCTTTGTCTTGGCTCATAAAAAACGTCTCGGAACAAAAAACTACTCGAAATTTGGTAGTTGTTAACTATTTTGTTCGGCTTTAAAGATAAAGCTTTTGGAAGCAACCAAGCGCTTGAACGGCTAAATGGAACCCTGCCAAGCAATTTGCCATTGAGAACGCTTAAATCTCAGTTCTCCTAAACCGTTTGCGACCACAAATTTGGATTAGTTAGACAAATGTGAAATTCTCAATGTGAGAACAGTTTTAAGATTCCAATGAGGTCTGCGAAATGAATAGTTTGGAAGGAGATGTGCCCTAAACGACTTGCGCTGAAGAACTCGCCGGGTTCGTGGCAGCCTCCTCGTTTGAAGATCTGTCGAGGAAAGCTGTGGAACAGTTAAAAATAAGGGTTCTTGACTCGTTAGGCTGCGCCATCGGAGCCATACAGAGTCAACCCGTAAAGTTGGTTGGTAAACTCGAGAATGAGTTCGGCGGGTCACCCCTGTGTACTTTGATCGGCGGAGGAAAAACTGCTCCTGACCGAGCAGCATTCATCAACGGTGCTTTGGTTAGATACTTGGATTTTAACGATAGTTTCCTATCGAAAGGCGAAACTTGCCACCCGAGCGACAATCTGGCTTCAGTGCTTGCGGCTTCAGAGTACGCTGACGCGTCTGGAAAGGAATTTCTGAATGCTCTGGCAGTTGCATATCAGGTTCAGTGCCGGTTAAGCGAGGTTGCGCCCGTAAGAGACAGAGGTTTTGACCATGTTACTCAGGGAGCCTACGCTGTCCCTGCCGGCGTATCGAAGGCTTTAGGGCTTGACGCGGCTAAAACTGCCAACGCCATTGCTATTAGCGGAGCTTCCCTGAATGCGCTCCGCGTTACACGAACAGGAAAACTCTCCAACTGGAAAGGCTTAGCCTACCCGTTTATGGCTTCTTGCGGTTTGCATGCGGCTTTTTTAGCTAGCGAAGGAATCACGGGTCCACTGGAAGTTTTCGAAGGCAACAAAGGGTTCATGGATTCCGTGGCGGGACGCTTTAAGATTAACTGGGGCGAGGAGAACCTTGAGATGGTGAACCGTACTATACTGAAAAAGTACAACGCTGAGATACACTCTCAATCAGCCATAGAATGTATGCTCTACCTGCGAGACGAGGAAGGAATAGAAGCGCAAGACGTGGATTCAATAACCGTTCGCATTTTTGACGTTGCTTACAACATAATCGGCGGGGGCGAAGAGGGAGAAAAGAAAATGGTTCGGACAAAAGAGGAAGCAGACCACAGTCTCCCATACATCCTTTCAGCCGCCTTGATAGACGGCGAGGTTACCCCAGAACAGTACAAACCCCAGAGAATAACGGGTAGCGATGTACAAAATCTCCTAAGAAAAATTCAAGTTCATCCTTCGAAGGAATTCAGTGACAGGTTTCCAAACGCCATGCCCTGTGAAATAACAGTCCATTTGACGAGCGGGAAAACCGTGACCAAAACAGTCGATGACTATGAAGGATTCTTGACTCGACCGATGAATGTAGCAGGCGCGATTGAAAAGTTTACTTCGCTTGTTTCCGCCTTTATTGATGAGGAAAGAAAAAAGAAAATTATAGATGCAGTAACTCATCTGGAAGATCGTGATGTACGTCAACTAACGGAAAACCTAAACTTTAGTTTGAATTAGTTTTGCTCCTATAAACTGCAGGATTTAGCATCTGCCGATTACGGATAATGTATTGGTTTTCCTTGCCAGATTTCAGGGTCTCCCCACAGCTTGGTTTTCCAGGCAGTGAACTCAACAATTTGTGAGTAGTCAATGAATAAGTTGACGTTTCTTCCGAAATTCTTAAGATACCACTTAAACACTGGAGGATCCGCGGCTTCAAACATTAGATTTGTCAGCCCAAATTTGTCAACAATTTCTCGGATAACCTCAGTCTTCCACTGTTCAGGCGGCAAATCCTCAGTTAGCCCCTCGGACTCAATCATTATCATTTCTGCACCAGCTTTAAGGTGAGTCGCTACTTCTTCTGAGAACTCGTCGAACATTCGCAGCTTCATGCCAGCCTCATAGCCAGCAATATGGGTTCCGGCGCCTGCACCAATCATCATCGTGACTTCTGGTTTAGGTTTCATGCCTAACTTTTGAACCTGCTTTATAATCTTAAGTTTGTCGTCTAAAGAAATTGGAGCAAGACCGCTTGACACCTCGACTACGTCGAACCCCAACTTCTTGCATTCCTCCAAGTACCGATCGACCGTTTCGCCTCCTTGAACAACCACTCTCTCGACGAACCCGCCAGTGGACACGTAAACCCCATAATCGTGGCACGCCTGAATTATCTGACGCACCCTGGTTCTTGGCAGCAGCCTCATTGAGCCACCCGCAAACTTGTATCCGTCCACGTAGAAGGCCCAGTCTTCAAGTAAATCTTTCAGATAACCGTAACTGACAGCGTTATAGTATGGCCCTCTAAATTCCACTATTCCAGCATTTCTCGGTTTTTCCGGAGGCATGTCTATTTTTACGAATTCGAAAGCTAAATCTTGCGAAGTCACTTAAATCCCCCTTTGCTCGATGGTTTTCTGACCCTTACATGTTAGAGTCGATAAAAAAGCGTTTATCCGCAAAAATATCACCATTAACAACGACGTTAAGCTAATGATTTAAGGATTTCCAAGAGGCAGACCTGCTGACGCTTAGCTGCAAAGGTTTTTTAGAAACGATAAACTAGGGATTAATTGAAAATAGAGCGACTTATCAAAGTGGCTGGCTGAGATGTTTTTCCTTGAAATTTATGTGTGGATTTTGTGGTAGTTTTGCCTTCGACGAGGAAAAGGGCGACTCAAGAGCGGAACTGCCTCCTGGAATAAAACTGGAGGATATACCTGAAACGTGGCGATGCCCAGTCTGCGGACACTGGAAAGGTGACCTTAAAGAGATTAGTGACCAAGAATACGCTCAAACAAGGGCAAAATACGAAAAAAACTATCCAGCAACGAGCGAAAAACCGTTAAAAGACATCGACTATTACCGCGACATTGCTAGAAAGCAACTTGCAAGAACTTGCGCAGTAAACAAGGTCTGCGACGGAGACCCGGACAGGCTCTGCCAAAGCATAAAGTACAATAGACCTGTGGGTTTCGGGGGTGCTGGACAGGGCAAGACATGGAGCGCGAACTTTCAAGCTTTATCTCGGTACAAGCTGAAGATGAGAGTGATTAAGGAGCATTTTGAACCGAAGTTTGAGACCGTTTTTCTGGGCAACAAGATTGCTTTGCCCGTTTTGGCGACAAGCATCAGCGGGACACTCATGAGCATGAACAACGCCTTAAGCGAAGAGGAATTTCAAAGAGGATTGGTGGAAGGAGCTAAAAAAGCAGGCACTATCGGCTTGAGCGGCAATACTGTTGATGCGCCGGATCATCCAGGAATAGACATTATAGGAGGAATCGGCGGCTGGGGCATCCCTGTTTTTAAACCGCAGTCGCAAGAACGGCTTCTAACCCTTTTCAACCGATGCGAGCAGGCTAACGTCTTGGCCATAGGCGTCGATTTGGACGGTTACGGCTCAACCAACTGGGCACTAAGGGGTAAGCCACTTTACCGTAAAAGCGAGCATGACCTCAAAGAGCTAGTGGACGCAACGGAAAAACCCGTCATCTACAAGGGGATCATGAATATTGAAGACGCGGGAAAAGTGGTTGATTCAGGCGCGAAAGCGCTCGATGTTAGCAATCATGGCGGTAGAGTAATGGACTGCGGCAGGGGCGTAGCGGAGGTTCTGCCCGAAATAGTAGACACATTCAAAGGCAAAATAACTATAATGGCGGATGGCGCGGTAAGAACAGGTTTTGATGTTCTAAAACTTTTGGCGATAGGCGCAGATGTAGCGTTAATTGGCAGACCCCTTGCTTGGATGAGCCTTGCCGGAGGAGCCGAAGCAGTTGCGATGTATCTCAATCAAGTCAGGAATGATTTGAGGATGGCTATGGTTATGACTTGCTGCGACTCGCTTGAAGAAGTCAGCCGAGACATCCTATTCATAAACGAACAGGACAGAAACTGACATGATTCACGAATGTGACGCTGCAATCATCGGCGCAGGAATCGCAGGCCTGACAGCTGCCCTAGCGGCTTCAGAAACCTGCAACGTAGCTGTAATCAGCAAAGTTTACGCTTCCCGCTCTCACAGCGGCGCAGCACAGGGCGGCATAGCGGCGGCTCTTGGCAACGAGGAGGAAGACCATTGGGAATGGCACATGTTTGACACTGTAAAAGGAAGCGATTACTTAGCAGATCAGGATATAGCTGAAATTTTGGCTCGTGAAGCGCCGCCGAGAGTTATTGAGCTTGAGCATCTTGGTGTACCATTTAGCCGTGACAGCGAGGGCAAGATTGAGCAGCGATTATTCGGCGGACACACTAGGAACTTTGGGGAAGCACCTGTTCGTCGGGCTTGTTACGCTTCTGACAGGACTGGACGGGTGATTATGGACACGCTCTACGACCACTGTTTGGTTCGAGGAGTAAAAATCTTCAACGAAGTTTTTGTTACGTCGCTTCTAACCTCTGAGGGCCTTTGTTGCGGTGTTTCAGGGTACGAACTGGCAACAGGGGAACCCATGATTTTTCACGCAAAAGCAGTTCTGCTGGCTACGGGCGGCTGCGGCAGGATCTTCAAAACCACGTCGATGTCTTTTGCGGCTACGGGTGACGGCTTCGCTTTGGCGTTTGATGCAGGTGTTCCGCTTGAGGACATGGAGTTTGTTCAGTTTCACCCTACAGGTATTTACGGCTTAGGAATCCTAGTTAGCGAAGCAGCAAGAGCTGAGGGCGGCGTACTGCGAAACGGCAAGGGAGAACGGTTTATGGAACGCTATGCGCCGTTGTTAAAGGACCTCGCACCAAGAGACATAATTTCCAGAGCCATCTTAACCGAGATTGCAGAAGGAAGAGGAATCGGAGGCTCTGACTACGTCTACTTGGATTTAACGCACCTCAGCAAAGAACAGTTGCAGCTTAAGCTCTCAGAGGTCACCTCGTTCGTGAGGACTTACCTCGGCATCGACGCTAGTGAATCCCCGATCCCCGTGGCTCCAACATGCCACTACATGATGGGCGGCATTCCAACCGATGCTCAAGCGCGCGTTTTAGGCGACGGAAAATCCGCCGTTCTACCAGGCTTGTACGCAGCTGGGGAATGCGCGTGTGTAAGTGTTCACGGGGCGAACAGGCTTGGAACGAATTCACTGGTTGACTTGGTCGTTTTCGGCAGAAGAGCTGGTCTGGACATCGCGGATTACGTTAGCAAGAATCCGTCAGTTCCGCTTCCGGCAGATGTGGAGTTGAAAATTTCTTCAAGAGTTGACGCTCTTTTGGCAGCCGATGGAAAGGAACATGTTGCGACTATACGTGAGGAGATGGAAAAAGTCATGACACGATTATGCAGCGTTTTTAGAGACAAGAACGGCTTGGAACAGGCGCTAAACAAGGTTCATGAACTTCAAGGTAAAATGGCCAATCTTGGACTGAGCCACCGTGAGAAACGTTTTAACTATGAGCTTGAGGAATCAGTGGAGTTGAACAACATGCTTAAGCTTTCCGAAGTCATCGTCCATTCTGCTTTACAGCGTGAGGAAAGCCGCGGAGCCCATTACCGCAACGATTTCCCCGAGCGTAACGACGAGGCCTGGCTTAAACACACTCTTGTTTTTCACGTTGCCACAGGACTCGAGACCTTGTACAAACCCGTTGTCGTCACTCGTTTTGAACCCAAACCAAGGGTGTATTAGCATGTATGTAAAGTTGAAAATCTTCCGATTTGATCCCCTCATCGACAAGGAACCTCACTACGACACCTTTGTCGTGGAGGCTGACTCGACAGATAGGTTACTTGACTGCCTCAATAAGGTTCGTTGGGAACAGGACGGCAGCTTAGCGTACCGCATGAGCTGCGCGCACGGCATATGCGGCTCCGACGGAATGACCATTAACGGGGTCTCAGCGTTAGCTTGCCAGAAACTAGTCAGAGACTACGAAGCCGACAAGGAAATTCTGTTTGAACCCTTAAGCGTTTTCCCAGTGGTGAAGGATTTGGTCGTGGATATGGATGATTTTTTTGCGAAGGAAAGATCAGTTCACCCTTCTGACGGCATAGTCTTAACTGAAGCAGAAGAAGACAAAGAACACTTGCAAACAATCGAGCAACGCTCACGGTTTGACGATGACATAAAATGTATCATGTGCGCCTGCTGCGTCTCCGCCTGTCCAGTTAGCCAGAAAGAGGACCCTGAATACGTTGGTCCCGCAGCAATCCTCCGAGCGCACAGGTACATCTTTGACAGCCGCATGAAAGACCAATTTGAACGCCTACAGATAATGGATAAACCGCACGGCGCGTGGAGCTGCAAGACGTATTACAGATGCACCCTGGTTTGTCCTAAGGCTATTCAGGTGACTAAGCATATTTTGGAAGTTAGACGAAAAATCCTAGACGAACTGCGACCTAAAAACAGCGGTTCTACTCAGCACGTTTAAGCCCTCAGCAGTTCTTTATCAGTCAGAGTTTGCTATGTCGACGATCCGGAAGCAGAGAGGTCACAAAACTACGGTTATTTGCCAACCGACGGCTGCTGGCTAATCGTACTCCTATTAGAAACGGGCACGTATTTGCAGCCTATGAGTCCACAGTAGTTGCCTTGGTACTGTGCACTTGGACGGTAAAGTTCAGGCTTAATCGGCGCCTGAGGAAACTTTTCTTCAATGATGTGCGCGGCCCACCCTGAAACCCTTGCAATCGCGAAAACAGGCGTGAACAAATCGTCAGGAATGCCGAGCATGTGGTAGACGGATGCGCTGTAGAGGTCAACGTTCGGGTAGATGTCGCTGCCCCTTCGCTCTCGGTACTCTCGCTGAGTGACAAACTCGATTTCTTTAGTCATAAGGTACCATTTCGGCTCGCCTGTTCGCCTCGCCAGTTTCTCAGACATTTGCCTCAGTAATTCTGCTCTGGGATCTAAGACTTTGTACACTGCGTGACCCATGCCCATAACCCGTTCATGATTATCAAACTTTGCTTTAACCCAAGCCTCAACCTTCCTTGGGTCGCCGATTTCAACTAGATTACGCATGACCTGCATGTTAGCGCCCCCATGCAATTCACCCGAGAGTGACCCGATTGCCGCACTGACGGCTGCGTACATGTGTGCTCGTGTAGAAGTGACCACTCTAGCAGTAAAAGTGGAGGCGTTAAAAGAGTGCTCAGCATGTAAAACCAGACAGGTATCAAAATCCTTAGCGGTCTCCTCGTCGGGCACTTTGCCCGTTAACATATAAAGAAAGTTTGCAGCTCTGCTTAACTTGGCGTCTGGCTGAATCGGGGAAAGGTTTTTTCGAATTCTATCCCAAAATGCAACAATGGTGGGTAACACGGCTACAAGCAGCGCCGCGCGTTTCATGTTAGCGTCCTTTGAGTCATCTTGCTTTTCAGGATCAAAGTCTGCCAATAAAGCCACGGTTGCTTGCAGAATATCCATCGGGGATGCAGTGTTAGGAAGCTTTTTTAGAACTTCAACGATTTTTGGTGGAAGCTTTCTATGTGCCGCGAGGGTTTTTGAGAATTCTTTAATCTGCGCTTCTGTTGGCAGCGCACCGTACAGAAGAAGGTAAGTGACTTCTTCGTCTGTAGAATAAGCGGCCAAATCGTGAATATCGTATCCACGATATGAAAGCTCCCCTTTTGCGCCGTCGACGAGTGATATCGTCGTATCGGCGACGAGAACTCCCCTTAAACCAGTGTCCTTATTGGTTGTCGGCGCGGCTGATTGAGATTGAGCTGCCATTGTCAGTCAACGCCTTCCCATTTAAGCAGACGAACGTGCCTAACTAAAACAAAGTAATGATTATGATAACCTTTGGGGCAACTTGACATTAAAAAACGCATTATAACACCATTCAATATGTGGTTTTGCAGGTAATAAAAAGTTTTGTTGCACAAGCCCAGGGCGATCGCCATCTTAAAAGTTCAAGGTTCTTCGTTAAATCACCCGCCAAAAAATCACCGCTTTTTCAAAAGTTCCCAGGTACTTCTCCAAGTTCCGAAAAATCCATCTTAATTTTTTCACTTCCTGAGCAGCAGCAAAAGAATCAATTTGCATGAAGGCCGAAAGATGAACCTTTAGACTACGATTTCGGATTCTTTGATTCTTAATAGCTCAGCCATTTCCGCAAGGTGACTTTTAAACGTGCTTTCTTCCAAAGGAGCCAAACTTGCAACTGCCCTGTCGATGTGCTCGTCTATTTTTCTTGCGCAGTAACCCAAGGAGCCGTTTTTAAAATAAACTTGCGCCTCATTAAGGAAAGCGCTTAGGCTCTCTTGCGTTTTGGCGGACAGCAACCTTTCAAGAAGCACTTGTTTTTCGTCGCTTGCATTATTATACGCATTTATAATTGGAAGCGGAACTCGGAATCTGCTAAGATCGGCTTGCAAATCACTCCCTGAATTTTCTACGTCTATCATGTCATCTCTTATCTGGTAGGCAACCCCGTAGTTCTCGCCATAAACTCTTAAAGCGTTTGTCTCGCTTGGTGACCCGTTGGCTGCTACAGCTCCACATTCGCATGCGGCCTGGAAAAGTGAGGCGCATTTTTTTCTAACTTTCCTAAAATAGTCTTCCTCATTCAATGCAGTACTAGCCAGGGTGACATCGGCGTACTCACCGTCTGAAAGTTGCTTGCAAGTATCTATCATCACATCGAGAATTTTTCGTTTATACCCCTTGCAAAGAGACAGCGAAAGAGAAGCCAACATATCCCCTACCAAAATCGCTTCTTTAACGCCCCATTTTGCGTAAACCGAAACGGAGTTTCTCCGAAACGTGTCCTCGTCCAAAATGTCATCGTGAACAAGCGTCGCCAAATGTAACAGCTCAATGGCTAAGGCAAGCTTGCGCAGCTGTTCCTTTTTAGCGCCTACACTTTCGCCACTCAGCAAGACCAACGTCGGCCGAAGTCGTTTTCCCTCAGTGTACAAAGCGTATTCGATTTGTTTTCGCAGGTTTAGTTCAGCGACGACTGGTAGAAGCGTTTGGAGTTCGGAATCCACTAAACTTTTCACGCCGTCGCAGTAAGACTGAAAATCGCCAGAATAAAGGGTGCGGGTTTTCTTGCAAGCCATAAGAAACCTTCAGGTCATCAAGCAAGCATGTTGCCAACAAGTAATAAGCGTTTCTAAAATCATAGATAATGGGCAGAGCTAACTTTTTGAATTAGGAAACGAAGAAGCTTCTTTGCTGGTCGCTTTAAAAGACCAAAAAATTCTTTTCAGCAAAAATGTTAACGAAAATTCCTGAAATCCTTGAAGAATCAGCTCGTAAAAAAAGCGGATAAGCATGAATACATGCGTTAACTCGTCCTGATATTATGCAGTTCGTTAAAGCGTGCGGTACATGTATATTTCGTCAACGTACTCCCCGTTTCTCTTCAAACCCTTTGGCAACACTCCAAACTCAGCAAACCCCAGTTTCCTGTAGAGGTGCCTCGCATGCTCATTATTTGCGAAAACCGACAGCACAAGCAACTCGTACTTGCCCTGCTGCTTTGCCCTTTCAATGAGCGCAGATAGGAGAGCGGTGCCGACCCCCATATTCCTGTAGTCTTCGCGCACGAGTAATCCGATCATGCCAACGTGTCTCTGATCCTGTTGTGCCGTTTTTGTCCAAACGTCAGTTGCGCCTACGATTTCGCCCTCGACTTCGGCAACTAGAGCAAATCCGTCGCCCTTTTTGGCTTTAGCAAGGGTTTCCCTGAACCATTTCCTCTCATCCTTAATCGGGGGTTTTTCTGCGTACACGAAAATACCGATCCATGGGTTGCGCTTGGCTTCGTCCTGGGCTTCATAATAGTTTCTCACTACGCCTTCGAAGTCTCGCGG
The DNA here is from genome assembly GCA_035319575.1 of Candidatus Limnocylindrales bacterium. GTDB lineage: Archaea > Thermoproteota > Bathyarchaeia > Bathyarchaeales > Bathycorpusculaceae > Bathycorpusculum. The sequence continues at coordinate 28,995 of DATHCJ010000061.1, read as the reverse complement.
CTTCATGGGTCTGACTTTTATGTTGATTTTGCTTTTGCGGTTGCTTTTCGGCAGCATAAAACCATTTTGTCAAAGAGAGGATATAATGCTTGCCAATGTGTGCAAGTGGTCGTTTTAGGTTAAGCCATTTCGATTAATGGCTTTTGGTATTAGGGTGCGCTTGCAAGCTTTCTATAAACAGGTTTTCTTTTTTAGAATATCCTCAAGTTATGTTCCAATTTAAAACGGAATTGAGCAGCTTTGGTCAACGATTAATACTTTACGGACCCTTGACTTGCGTCCACTTTGGTAACGACTGCTTTTTTAAAAATAGCTGGAAAGGTTGTTGGCACGCGAAATTTGCATAATGCAAGGTTTTTGGGAAAAAGTAATCAATAACAATCTAATTTTTAATTTCTTTTGTTTTGAGGTAAGTTTTAATTCAACGCTTTCTAAACGGATGAAAAGATATGACAAGTAAATCACATGCAAGTAAAGCGAAAGTATGGTGGTTAGCTTTCCGCTACCATTTTGTTCCTCCCAGCATTTTTCCCGCTGTCTTAGGCGGCTTGGTCAGCTGGGCAACCAATAGCGGGTTTGTCCCTCTGTATTTTCTGCTTGTGCTCGTAGCCATAATGATCAACCATATCGGCCTAAACATGACTGATGATTACTATGATTACAAACACAGCGTAGACAAACTTGCGCCAGGTGAAAAAAACCCGTACTCAGGGGGCAGTGGCACCCTCAGCAGCGGTCTTTTGACGCCTCGGAGCATGTTTAAGGCTTTCACTCTCTGCTATCTATTCACTGCGGCTGCGGGCTTGTACCTCACTTTAACAATAGGCTTACCTATCTTAGCATTCGGGCTATTCGGCGTATTCTGTGCAGTCTTCTATACAGCTCCTCCCATAAGCTTCAGTCATCACGGCTTAGGCGAACTCGCCTTGCTAGTAAATTTTGGCTCAGTAATCGGTTTAGGCGCCTTTTACGTTCAGGCGCGAACTTTGACGTTGCAGGCGTTTTTGGCAACGCTACCGATGGGTATCATGCTGTTCTCGATGATTGTAATAAACGAGATTCCAGACATAATAGAGGATAAAGCTGCTGGGAAACTCACGCTTGTGGCAAGGTATGGAAAAGATGCAGGCGTAAAACTGTACATAGCAAGCTGGACATGCACCTACACGATAATCACCGCTTCAGCCGCGCTCGGCATCATACCGATTTACACGCTTCTTGCTTTGCTTTCGTTGCCTCTTGTGTACCGTTCAATCAGGGTGCTGCAAGTGTATAAGGACAATCCAAAGTTGATGGCTCCTGCAAACCTTGACATGATAAAAGCACACAGCATCAGCGGCTTCGGTTTAATCGCGGGTTACGCACTCGCAGGTCTCCTGAACAAGGCAAACGCATTTCAACTTTTATTTATCCTAGGGCTACTTGCAGTTGCTTATGCTCCAGTCGCTTGGACTTTGTTCAGCACAAGAAAAAGAGCTTAAGTCTTCGCTTGCCTGCTGCTGAACCTTGAGATAGTTTTGTTTCTTTCCGGTGGCAAACACGACATAGTTTCCTGTGCCGAAGAAAGTTTTAACACCTGTCAGGTGGGGTTTCACCATTGAAAGGCCTGCCATGCGAAAAATTCTTTCCAGTTCTTCAGCTGAAGGCGTGTAAAGAATTTTGTTTAAAGCGAATTTGCTAAACCATCTTGATTCAGGACCGCCAACAACTACTGTTCCGTCGGGTTTTGTGACTCTAGCCAGTTCCTTTAATGCTCTTTCAGGATCAGGAAAATTCTCGATGGCTCCAACTGAAATTACTGTGTCGAAGGATCCGTCAATAAAGGGTAAGTTGTCGGCGTCGCCCCTTGAAATGGAAATCCTTCGCTTTTCTGAAGCCAGGTTCTTAACGGCTCTTTTAAGCTGCACGGGGTTCATGTCCAAACCAACTACCTCACAAACATCTTCTCTATTCAAAATGCCTGATGTGGTGTAACCTGTCCCGCAACCTACGTCAAGAACTCGCAAGTTAACGCCATTTCTGAGTTGACTTACAATTTCTTCCCGCATAGCGTCGGTGTAAAAGTGAGGGTTCAAAATATCGTAAGCGACAGAAAATATTCTGTAAAAATTTAGCGCTCTCTGCTTATCCGCAAGAAATCCTTCAGTATTTTTGGTGTTACTTTGCTTTTCGGCTTTTTGCTTGGCCCAAACAAAACTGAATGCTAATAGGCTCATTATTCCTGTAAGTAAACTTGCAACGAGGAACAAGCATGAAGCGGCAAATTTTTTCGTAAATTTTTGCTCCAAGAGTTTGTCAGCACTTCTCCAAGCAGGCATAATAATTAGCGAAGTCATTATTGAACCATTTTAATGTTCGCGGGTCGTACAGCCGCGAAAATTAACGTTTACTTGTACGAAAATAGCCAACTTTAAACTCTTCAACTGGCATTTCTCGGGAAGCGAAAGTCGTTTAGTTCGGCGGTAGCTAAGGATTTCCTAACTTCGATTCGTAGCCAGTGTCCGAATTTCGTAATCTCTCCCTTAACCAGTGCCTTACATCGTAGAAGGATATATTCCGGTAAGGACACGCTGAGACGCAGTTTCCGTCGCCGATGCATTTGTAATTTCTGAATTCGCCCTTGGCAGCGAATGCAGCCGGCTGGTCCGTTAGCCCCAGCGGGCAGACCTTTGAACAATCTTTCGTTGTGCAGCTACTGCAAAGGGTCTTGTCCTTCACCTTCAGCCTAAACAACCCAGTTCGGGATATAAGCTGGTTGAAAGATCCCCAGCTGCACATGCCCGTTGACGCGCAGCCGTAAGTTCCGACAAATGGTATCATAATCCAGACGACGTACCATAGGAAGCCGAAGTAGAACATGAACAGGAAGAAGGCTGGGTCCACGCCGAACACGGAGACGCCTAAAACCCCTACAGATGATAAGTATGATAATACTGCCGCAGCCAGCAATGAGACCCACACCGCAGACACGACTACCTTATAGAAAGACGAAACCTTGTTCGTGAGCAGCCGATGTCCAAGCTTAGAGGTTCCATTAAACGAGTTCATGGCGTCGATAGTCGTCCCCTGATACATGAGGGGAGCCATGCACATTACAGAGCAGACCTGCCTGCTCCCGAACAAAAAGGAAAGGCTGCCGCCGATTAAAAATGTGCCAAGTAACGCCATTAAAACGGTTGGAGCAATGGCGCCTGAACTTCCGATCCCCATGCTCCAGCCTAGCCACGGGATCTGCCTAAGGAATTGTGAAGGGATCAGGAAGGCAGGTAAGAGTATGCTGTATGCGCCGTAAGCGAGAATCATGAGAAGAAGCCTAATCTTCGTCTCAGAATCTCGAGTATATTTGATCTTGAACACCACTAGTGCGCCCATCTCAATGCCCATCATAATCAGATACCATGGGGACATCGTTATGCTGGCGAAGAACATTATGAAATTGAAAAAGCCCGCACTCAAGGCGTTCGCAACTGACCCTGCCGCAGAGGCGAACATCATCCCATTGAAAAAGCCTGCGCCGTACACTTGAATGTCGAGGACGCCGCCCATGAAAAACTCCGCCACGAATAGGAGCGCGAGGAAACCGAAGACCCAGTACGGCTTTGCCTGCCAACTTACAGGTTTGGAAGAAACAAGCTTCCTTTCGTCCAGTATAATACCGAAGTATACCACCATCTCGACTATTATGGATAGGACAAAGACCGCGACGTCTCCTGTGAGAAGCCAGATGAACTGGCCCGCCATCATCAACGCATAAGCCAGCATGAGGAGGAGCAAATAGTTTAGGATGCCTGAACTGGTGGTCCGATTCTTGTACAAGAACTCAAAGACATAAATGAAGAGGAAAATCATGACGGCACTTCCGGCAGCCAAAGAGAGATTAGTCCAGAGTGAGTTGTCAATCGCGGTGGGAGACAGGATCATTATGATAGTTTGAGATACCATTATCCCGGCAAGTGTCTTTGGCAGTCTGTCTCTAATGAAGAAGAGCGTTATTGCCATCTCTGCGGACATCATGAAGATGAACCAGAAAGAGCTCGAAGAGTGAATAAGAGCTAAATAGACCCATTGCAAACCGCTAGAAATCGATACCGTGCCGCCAAGGATCGCAAAGGTCCAGCCCATGAATATCTCAGAAAGGATGACCAAGGCTATAATCGACGCAGTCAAAAGAAGTTTAATGTTGCCCACTTTATTCTTTAGGAGGCTGTCGTTTCCTTTGTGTGTCGCAAAAAGAATAGCAAAAGCCGAGACACCTCCCACCGCCAGATTAAGAGTTACTAGTTCAAGGAGTGTAACTGATGCCTGGGTGTAGATGTAGACGACCGTACTCACGAAAATCGTAGCCATCATTGAGAGGAGGAAGACCACTATTCCGGCGTCCATTAAAGTCTTGATTTCCGACCCTTTCTTCACAAGCCATGCCGTGAAGATGGCCATTGTTGCAACGTAAAAGCCCGCGCTCAATATTCGCGTAAGCGGCCATGTTGTTGACGCAGATATGATTCCGTTGAAAAAGCCTTGACCGTACACTTGGACAGCCATTGTTCCGCCCATGAAGAACTCTACCACAAATATGAGAAAGAGGAAGCTAAAGACCCAATAGGGAATTGACTGCCAACTTACCGATTTAGAAGAAAGCAGCTTCTTTTCGTCTAAAATTATTCCAAAGTACACCACCATTTCAGTTACTATAGATAGGACAAAGATTGCAGCGTCGCTTGTGAGGAGCCAGATGAGCTGACCTGTCATCATGAGGGCGTAGGCCAGCGTAAGGAAGAGCAGATAGTTTAGGACGCCTGTACTTAATGTCTGGTTTTTGTGCAGGAAGTTGAAGATGTATATTAACAAAAAAGTCATGATGGCGCTGCCTGCAGCCAGAGAGAGGCTGACCCAAACAGAGTTGATAATGGCAGTTGGAGAAAGAATCATTAATACAGTTTGAGCTGCGATGAGCCAGCTAAATGCTTTCGGCAGTCTGCCTCTGATGAAAAGAAGTGTGATTGCCATTTCGGCAGCCCCCATAAAGATGAACCAAAAAGAACTCGAAGAGTTTGTTATTGTGGCGAAAATTCCTTGGAGACTGCCTGTTGTGGATGCAGTTCCCCCGATGAGTGCAAAGGTCCAGGCCATAAACACCTGGGAAAAGAGGACCAAGGCGATGATTGATGCAACTATCAGGGACCTTAACTGTACAATGCCGCCTATGGTTTCATCCAACGTCTTAGGTTCATCAAACATGTACATAACTGCGAAAGCGAAGCCTAAGACCATCATCACAAACATGTTTAACAATATGTTTTCGTCAAGTGCCCCGGGGAAGTAGAAATACGATACGATACTGATAGCCATCGTAGCCATCATTGAAAGTAGAAAGAGCACTATCCAAGCGTCTTTTGGAGTCTTGATTTCTGAGCCCTTCTTCACAAGCCATGCCGTGAAAATGGCCATCAATCCTTCGAGTACACATATAGGAATGATAGTTGCAAAATCCAAGTCCTTCACCAATTTCTGATCTATTTGGGACGTGGTGTACGGTATAACTAAAAACCTTTTGAGGTGCCCGCCATATAAATGCTATGCAATAGCCGCGCGCTTCGCGCCCGTTTTTATGCTCGTCAAATAAGAGTTCGGAAGAATTATTTGTGCTTTGTGATTCTGTTGCTACAACAACAATTGAGGCTTAAACAGGTCCTCTAACGAGCTGCAAGCCTTAAGTGGTTTTCCTTAGGCGAGTATTTTCCAGCTTTCGATACCCTCATAATTAAGTCATTCTTGGCGATAATCGCCAAATAGTAAGAAACCCAACCTGTTCAGCTGCGACTGCATTCATGCAACCAACACGTTTAAATGGCAAACCTCCCAACTAATGCTTGTAAAAATGCTTGGAGATTTGACGGAAAACTCAAGCGCAAAAAACACACAATCATCTTATGCCATTGCATCGAGACTGAGCCAAGCATACAGCTGTTACCGTAAGAAAGTTCCAGGAGCACGCCACGCCAAAACGCGCTAGATTATCATTAGCATCAATGTTAGACGCTGCTTTCGTTTTTACTTGGGTTTACGCCAATTGTTAGTTTTCAGCACACGTGATTCACCATGTCGCAACCGATACCGACTTCAGCTGCAGATTGGAATAGTTTCTTTTACATAGCTATCACCATAGCTATGGTTGCATTGGCCATCGTTATAGGCGCAATGATTTATTTTGTAGTAAAATATCGGGAACAGAAAGGTCAACCTAAATTTGTTCCAGACTTCACCCCAAAGAAAAGTACGGCTAAAGACAGCGTGATTTTTGCTTTGATCTCCGTCATAATACTGGCAAGTCTGGTTACAGCATCCTACACGCTTGTGCCAAACGCGCGCTTTGAGCCTTCCGACCCAAAAATCCTTGTTATCGACGTAACTGCTTTTCAGTGGGACTGGCGTTTTGGATACCCTAATGGCGTAACAACGTTAGGTAACGTTACTCTGCCTGGAAACACGACGATCATGTTTAACGTTACAAGCGCAGACGTGATGCATAATTTCTACCTGGTGCAGTTTAGGGTAAGCACAGAAGCGGTACCTGGAAGGTACAACGTCATTTGGGTAACCACTCCGGTAGCAACGGGAAATGAGGTTTACACCTACAATATTTACTGCAAAGAACTATGCGGCGTCGGCCACACTTTTATGGACGCGGTTATGACGATTGTGAGCCCGGCTGCCTATGAAAAATGGCTTGCCAGCCAAATGCCATCAAACTCAACCGCGACGGGAGGATGAAAGCTATCGTATTTTCAATCAAAGAATGGTTAACCACAACCCACCATAAACAGATAGGTATTCTATACATTGTAACAGCTATATTCTTCATGGCTGTGGCGGGAATGCTCGGCGAAATGATGAGAACCCAGCTTGCAGTTCCAATGAACAATTTTCTTACAGCGTTTGACTATGAACAAACGGTAACCCTTCATGGTCTTCTGATGATACTTTGGGTCCTAACACCTCTTGCCGCCGGAATCGCAAACTACGTTGTCCCTCTCCAGATAGGCGCAAAAGACCTAGCGTTTCCACGCATGAACGCTACAAGCTACTGGACGTACTTGTTCAGCGGCGTAATGATGATAAGCACAGTTTTTCTGCCAGGAGGCGGACCGGACACAGGCTGGACACTTTATGCGCCTCTTAACACCATACAGTTTACACCTCAGCCGGGAATGACATTGGCAGTGTTAGGTCTCCTGCTCTTGTCGCTCTCAATAACCATGAGTTCAATCAACTTTCTCACTACCATCGTAAAAAACCGAGCAAAGGGAGTGACATGGAGGCGATTGCCATTGTTCACGTGGTCAATCGTCTTCACGATGGCGCTGGCACTTTTCGCATTTCCACCGTTAGCAGCCGGGCTCCTCCTTTTATCAAGCGACAGATTTCTTGGAACCGTTTTCTTCAGTTCAACCCAAGGTGGGGGCATCTTGTGGGACGAGCTCTTCTGGTTTTTCGGCCACCCTGAGGTGTACATAGTCGTTTTTCCAGCCTTAGGGGTAATTGCCGAAGTGTTCCAAACATTCGCAAAAAAACCGTTGTTCTCAAGAAACGTGTTCATCATAGAGTTTGCCGCCGTGGCGTTTCTCAGCATGGGCGTTTGGATGCATCACATGTTCACAACTGGCGTAAATTACAGCGTACTGCAGACGTTCTCTTTCACCACATTGGCGATTTCGGTGCCTTTTGAAGGATTGGTTCTTGCGTTAGTGCTTACACTTTACAAGAGTCATATCACATTGAACACTCCGATGCTTTACTGTTTAGGAGCAATTTTCACGGTGACTCTGGGTGGAATAACGGGGGTTTTGCAGGCGTTTCCCGTTCTAGACTACACTTTTAATGGAACTTACTGGATCGTAGGTCACTTCCACTACGTTATGGCTGGAACCACGCTCTTTGCGCTGTTGGCTGGCCTCTACTATTGGTGGCCTAAAATTACAAAAAGAAAATACAACGAGAAATTCGGAGTAATAACGTTCCTTGTTGCCTTCGTCGGCTTCAACGTACTTTATTTCCCCTACTTCTTCCTCATAGCAATGCCAAGAAGAATATTTACTTACACTGTTGCCTCGGGCTTTGCATCTGCAAATTTAGTGGCTACGATCGGCGCCTACGTGTTTGGTCCAGCCGCCGCCGTGGCAGTTTTGGTTCTGATTCTTAGCTTAAGAAACCCAGTTTTGAAAGAGGCCAATCCCTGGGAAGCGCAAGAATTGGAGTGGACGCAAAACTACCAACATCTTCCAGGTTCACCAACGGCACCTTCGTCAACTGAAGTGGCCGTTGATCCGCCTGCTAAAAAATCGGCTGGTCAATGGTATTGGTGCATGACAGGTTCTTGCAAACAACCAAGACCGACCTTGAGCGGAAGGAAAAAACTGGCTTTTCAACGCAAGCAGGGAAGTATCTCAGGGAAAAGTTTGATGCCAGAAGAAAAAAGCGGTGAATGAAATGTCGGAACAGTACGAGGAAACTGAAGAAAGCAAATCAACTTATGCTCCTTTTATAATAGGCGCAGGGCTTGCACTCTTACTTTTCGGTCTCATAGTTTTTATTCCGCTTGCGATTGCCGGCGGAGCGATTGTGGCTGCAGGACTGTTTCTGCTGTTCAGAGATACCGTTGAAGAGAAATTTGCTGATCTCAAGGAAACTGTCGGAGAAAGCTGGCCTGCCGGCTTCTTGAGCAAGCGCAAACTTGGAGTCTGGGTTTTCATCATGTCCGAAATCTTGATCTTTGGGTCGCTTATCGTTGGTTATATTTTTGTTCGCTTTTCAAGCAGTTCATGGCCAGTTGCGACGCAGGTGCACAACGTGACGCTTGGAATGACCAACACCATCATCCTGCTTACGAGCAGTTTAGCGATGGTATTTGCTCTTGTCTCGGTCAGAGCGGGCAACATGCGTGGACTAAAAATTGGATTAATCGGCACGTTTGCTTTAGGAGTAGCGTTTCTCACAGTTAAGCTTGGCTTTGAGTGGCCAGCTTACTATCGGAACGGCTTCACTATAAGCAGCGGCTTGCCCGGCTCAACTTATTTTGTCCTGACAGGTCTACATGCCGCACATGTGGCTGGCGGTTTAGTGGCGGTAGGATACTTGATTGCAAGAACTTATCAAGGAGGATTCACGAAAGATAATCACGCAGCTGTAGAGAACATCGGTTTATACTGGCACTTTGTCGACATCGTCTGGATGTTTCTCTTTCCACTCTTCTATCTAATTTAGGTGAAAACATGCCAACAATGAAATTTTATGTGGGAATTTGGGCGGGACTTGTAGCGGCAACCGTGATGGAAGTGGTAACCCGGTCAATACCCGGAGCGTTTGCAGTCGTATCAGTGATTATTCTTCTGATCTCTTCGGGCAAAGCCGTGACGATAGCAATGTACTTTCAACATCTGCGGTACGAAAACAAAAGTCTCGCTATATTGCCGATAGCCGCCGTTATAGCGGTCGTAATCCTAGCGGTCGCAGCTTGGATGTCAATGTAATGGGAATGTGAAAAGACATGAAAAACACCCTTAAAGAGTACCTGCCGCTAATCCTCATAGGTATTTTCGCGATCGCGTTTTTCTTAGGAGCAATTTCTATGCTGATCTTCAACCTACAGCCAGTGTTGGTGACGTCGAGCAAAAGCAAGACGCCGACTTCAACCATCATTCTCTATGAAGGAGAAATATCAAATGGTAAATTTGCATTCGGCACGGCTCCAAACAATTTGACGTCGCCTGGACCGACTATTGGATTTTCAACGTCTGACACCGTAAACATCACCGTTATAAACGTCGGGAAACTGCCGCATGCCTTCGCGATAACAACGATGCCCGTGGCAGGAGCAACTGTACTGTTCGATGCTGTTATCGGTTCAGCCGCTAAACCGCTTCAACCAGGGCAGGAAGGCTCAGTAGTTTTCGCGCCCAACAACGCCGCCTTCGATTACTGGTACATCTCCCCCGTTGGCAACGACACTGAAGACGGAATGTACGGCGCGGTCATAGTGAGTTCTGTAACTGGCCCAGCATTTCCCTGAATTGATAAGCAAATCCAAGCAAGTTTGATAAGTCAGGTAAGAATGCGATCATGAAACAAGAAATAAACAAGTATGTTCAACTTACGAAACCCAAGGTGACATTGCTAAACTTGTTCGTAGGCGTCACCTGCTTTGTGCTCGCAGCGTTTCCACAGGTCACTTGGTTCAAACTTGCTTTATTCTGTGCCGACGGGTATTTAGCGGCTGGCGGCTGCGGAGTTTTCAACAGCTTCTACGACAGAGACATCGACAAACTGATGCCTCGCACCTCTAAGAGGGCGATTCCAGCTGGGCAGGTGACTTCTAATCAAGCTTTGGCGCTGGGAACGGCGATGATTTCAGCAAGCTTCGCGTTGTCATATTTCTTGTTTAACCCCTTGACTCTTCTGATGGTTATCCTTGGCATAGTCTTCTACCTAATCATCTACACTGTTTGGCTGAAGCGGATAAGCCCCTGGAACGTGGTTATTGGCGGCTTCGCTGGCTGTTTTGCTGGACTTGCGGGTTGGACCGCCGCCGCCAACACGCTCAGCGCCATGCCCTTTCTTATCGCCACACTGGATTTTCTCTGGACGCCCGGTCACCTTTGGGCGCTGGCTATTAAAAAAGTGAGGGAATACAAGAACGCGGGGGTTCCGATGCTTCCAGTGAAGTTTGGAGTCGTCAAAGCTTCGCACGTTGTTTTCGGGTTGAATGTTTTGACAGTGGCTTTCTCATTTCTAATTCCCATATTCAATCTTGCGGGAATCGTTTACGCGAGTGTCGCTTTGGTCGCGGGAGGCGCATTTCTATTTCAAAACCGTGGACTGCTCTCTGCAAACCAAGAAATGTACGGTTTCAAAGTGTTCATGGCTTCAATGCCTTACTTGGCATGTTTAATGATCGGCTTAATCATCGACAAACTTGCGGTCATCTAAACTCAGATAAAGCCTTAATACAGAAAACCTTTTTAACCTAATTAGCCTTAGCCATTTTCGAGATGTTTTCAGAATGCTTATCCGGAGAATTGTTTTCGCAGCGGCACTGATTCTTGTTGTCGGTTTAATATCAGCTTCTGCAGTTCCAGTTAAAGCGACGGGTACGGTGGTACAGAAGACTTTGTACGCAGGAGAAGTTTCAGAAACCGCTTACGGTTTCGGCAACACCGCAACGTCGATCACTTCGCCAGGACCAACTCTTAATCTCGTAGAAGGCACAACGTACAACATGACCGTTTACAACGTGAGCACTCATGACATGCTTCATTCATGGGAAATCTCAACTTCTGAAGCAGTGGACACTTCAGGGCCTTTATGGGGCGCAGGCATCGACTTAACCAATTACATACCTGTAGGAAGCTCTGGATCAGTCGAATTCACGCCCACTCAAACAGGCAACTTCTACTACGTATGCACATTTCCAGGACACATAGCACTCGGCATGTACGGAAAAGTAGTTGTGTCATCATCAATTCCTGAGTTTCCGTCAGTGCTGACTTTGATGTTCATGGCTCTAGCGGCAACTGGCATGGCTGCTTTCATGGCGAAGCAAAAGACTAAAAATAAGCGATTCTTCTAAAACCTTCTCTCTTTTTTTGTTCCAAAGGATGCTCTTGTGACCACTCTTGCCTTTTGAAGAAGAAACATGCTTAATCCCGCGAGTAGTGGCAATTCTCAAAAATGGAAAGAAAGAGATTCGTTCATGAAGCAGTCTTTGCACAGCGTTATAGGGCCGGCGAAGACTTAATCAGCGCTTAACAATTTAGCTTTAACGGATATTTCTTCGGATATTTGCTCTCTGGTTTTGCCGTCAGTGGCTATTCCAAGCTTTTGAGCCGCCTCAAGCAACATCTTGTCCTTCGTCGTTATGGTTTGTTTAGGGGCAGCGACAGCAACGTTCGCGGTAGCTGCTGGTTCCGTGGTTAATGCGGCATTAGTGAATTCTCTCTGCGCTTTGTCAAATTCCCCTTTGGCTCTGCCTAATGATCTGGCAAACTCAGGAATCTTCTGTGGACCCCACATTATAATAACGACGGCAATAACTCCGACGATAATCCAGTCTAATCCATCTAGCATTTTAAAAGACTCCCTTTCTAATTTTGTTTGCCCTAGTATAATTCGAGTTGTATAAATAACTTTGTTGTTGTACATTGGCAGTCACAACCCACCGAAATTTTCCATCAACGTTCAAAATTCCAAAACAGTTTGATCCGGCTTGTAACGTGCGATGCCTCTATAAACAAGAGTTTTTACCTCAGAACGAAATTATAATGAAGACAGAAACCTGGATACTATCAGAATCAAGAAAACGCGCCTTTAATCGTTTGTCCATTGAAACAACGTGATGTACGGTTAAAGGATATTATTGGTCCATTCGAATTACTTGGGCAAAGGCTGCGCTTTTCCACATTTGTTGCAGAAAAACTCCGATGCATCTATTGAATGCCCACAAAATTCACAAGCGGTAGTTTTGGCGGAAGAAAAGTTATCAAAGTTATGCAGGCTTCCCTGAACAATCGTTGCCGAGGTCTCAGGTTTTTTCTCGGATCTTTTGGCGATTTGCAGGGCCGCTTCCCAGAGAAGCGCCACAGGAATGAACAGAGCTATATCCACAAGGGGACTGCCGTCGGGAGTTACTACGGCGCAGATGACGTAGAGAATGAAGTAGAACCAGAGTCGGTTTTTTGAAATCCACTGTGTCTTGACGATTCTTAATTTCACTAAGAGAACAAATATCAACGGAGTAGTGAAGGCGAAGCCAGTGACGGCTATGAAAATCAAAATCATGTAGTAAAAGTTTGTTACGGATAGAGAAGCCACTGAGCCTACGTACTGAGAGAAAATAATGCTGGTGTACACGACCCACGGTGTTAAAACAAATAAACCGAAGAGCGCGCCAGAAATGAATAAGCCTGTGAAGGCAAGAGTGAAAGGATATATGGATTTGCGCTCGTTCGGGTATAGCGCCGGGTCTACAAACTTGTAGATCTCGTAGGCTATGACAGGAGAACTAACTAACAAACCGAAAACAAGAGATGCTGCGAAGTAAATCTCGAAAGGAGCACCCACGTCCAAACTAATTACGCTTACTCCTTTTGGCGCTACCAGGTTTTTAAGCCAGCTCAGGACAAGTGAGACAAAAGGCCTGTATAGCCCTGAAACCCAAAAAGCGCTTGAAAACATGTCTTGTGGGTTTGCGGGAAAAACTGCAAAGAAACTGGTCGCCACGATCAACGTGATAATAACAACTCTGAGTCTTTTCCTTAACTCTTCCACATGCGTCCAGAAACCCGAAAGTATTCCTTTGGACTGTTCCAAGTTATTCACCGAAAAGTTGCGTGTAAGGTCAAAGTTGAAATAATATTTTATCAACACAAGAGCTTGGCCAATCAGACACGCGGCTTTAAGCCCTTAGCTTAAGAGCTTCAATTAGAGTAGCCTCCCAAAAACTTAAAAGCATTGTGGTACTTGCATACTGACTTTCGCTCACCACAAAAATGACTTTTCTTTGCCGCAGTCGGTCGTATTTGCGTGGAGGAACACACTTATCCTTCGCACGATCAAGTGAGAAAGTGCAAAAAGAGTTGATGACTGTAATTCGCCGGAAACGCAGCAACAACTGTAAATTCTGTGAAGACCAACGGAAAGCGAGGAACAGGTATAAACTTATATTTTAGCCTAGTGAAATTCTGGGGTTACTGCTTGCGATAATTCTTTATGGGCGTAAGCGGAATAGTGAAAGTCTCCATAACTCCTTCTACTAATCGTATTTTGTCCCCGACAAAATGCAGTGCGTTCTCATTCGTGTCTGCTTGGAAAAGAATAGCAAAATCCCATCGACCAAACACTTGGTAGGCCTCCTCAAGAGTCACGCCTTGGATTGGTTTCTCAGTAAATTCCATCAATGGCTCGTACAGTTTCGCAGCCATATTAGGACTAATCTTAATCATCGTGAGGTATTTCTGCGCTTTTACCAAAGCAATCGCCTTACAGCAATTCTGTTGAGCGCATTAAAAAATATTGTTCTTTCACAATTTTGGGCGAATCGGAAAAAGAAGATCTTTTACGTATTCCACTTTTAAACAACGATCAGGCTGCTGTCCCCAAGATTTCCAAGTTACAAATCTTTTGCCGCGCGTTTTTTACACAATGATTTGAATGCAAGGATACCCGCGCTTTTGCTTTGCCAAGGCGGGGTTTTCTCACTCAATAGGTTCAACCTTACGCCTGTGAAATAACTTGCACTCTTTAATAACGACATTCCTAAGTCGCTCTGAATAAACGATGCCCTTGCCAGTCAACATAGAAAGCGGTAAAAGCGAACTCGGATACCTTACGCGGTATTCTGAGCATCCTTCGCATTGTTTTGGGAAGTCTTTGAAGCATAAATCATGCATTCCTAAAACCGCTCCCATGATATTCTATTGACTCGTTAATTAATTCAAGTTCTCCTGCTCAATTCTCTTCAATCATAATTGTCTAGTCTAAATTTTAGCTTAATGGACAATCCTCAAACAGAACCGAACGTATTCGTTAACGCAGTTAAGTCATGCAACAAGAAACCAACGCTCAAGTTAGAGCGCTCTTTCCTATTTAAAAGAAGAAGAAGTAAAGCCGCAACCACTCTTCTTCTACTACTACAACGAATACAGTTTCTTATGTATGCCGTGCAATAGAACGTAAACAGCTTGTTAACAATAGCTATTTCAGCATCGAGGGAAAAATGTGGCGTTTTCCTGTTTTGCTTTTCAAGGCGTCCCATGTGCTCAGTATTCGAGCGGCCTCGTCAGCAATCTTTATGGCGTTCTCTTCCCCGGCATGAGGCTTGAACTCGCCTGTAACATGACTATTGTACACCGCCAACACTGCACCAGCCCTAAGACCGAAAAGGCTCGCCAACGTAAATAGTGTAGCCGTTTCCATTTCAATGTTTAAGACTCTCGCCTTCTGAAGAGTAGGAACAAGATTGTCACTCATAGGAAGATCTTGTTTTGCCGGTCGGTTTTGTCCAGCATAAAAATCAGCGGTCGTCGCGGTCACGCCAACATGATAATTGCAAATTCGCAGTTGCTCAGCCGCTTCGATAAGTGCTAAGAGCACTTCATAATTGGCTACGGCTGGGTACTCGGGAACAACGTAGCAGTTGCTTGTAGCGTCTAAGCGCACGGCTGCTGAAGGAATAATCACGTCACCACAAGCTATGTCCGGTTGCAAGGCGCCAGTGCTGCCTACTCTGATAAAATTTTTCACTCCTATACTTGAAGCTTCGTTGACGACTATGGACATGCAGGCAGGGCCAATTCCGCTGGAAAGCGCCGAAACGCGTGCGCCACAGTAAACTCCTTTGACACTGCGAAACTCGCGATTGCTAGCCACTTCGGTAGAAGAATCCCAAGAGCTTGCGATTTTCGTGATTCTATCCGGGTCCCCGGGCACAAGCAGAGTCTCCTCCAAGTCGCCTTGGCTACAGCAGATATGATACTGTTTGTCTGAGCAATTCTTTGGGTGCATCAGCAATCACCATTAATAGTTGAATTGTTAAGCATTTAACGATAACGCTCCAATCTCATGCGTTTTAAACCGCTACCGGCTCAGCCTTTAAGCCCAGCCGCGGCTCCAGCTTATGAATATACAGAAATCTTTTTTCATGTATTCCCGATAAAGAACTAGACTTTTTTTCATTTAGCAGGTTAATCACTGCATTTTCCAAATTAAATGCGTCATTCTTAAAGGCATTACTCAGCGCCTTTTTTTCGGTTCGGCAATCGTAGAAGTGCATTTAATCTCGAATAAGGCTCCAAACCTTCCCGTGCCTATCGCTTCACACTCAAAACTTTAAATTAAGCAGAAAATGAGCTAAAACAATAGAAAATAAGGTCAAGCGCCTGGTTGCTCGTGACCTATAACACTCTTACTCCTTCTTTTCTTCGCCGTGCCGCATTCTCATGGGCATCTTTTCTATCGCTTCTTTGGCTAAATCCATCATCTCTTGATTTACTTCGACCTCCATAGTTAGTTTCAATTTGCCTTTCTTTTCTGGCGTCTCAGTCATGGAACCACCTCCTGAACCTGCTTAGTTGACTTGGGAATAAGTTACCGAGAAGATGAACGGCCTGCATTCCGGTCAGATCGAAATCAATTTCAATAAGATAATGGAATTTACCTAAACGTTTAGTCTTGGTTTTATAATTTTCAATTGAACCTGCATCCTTGAATCTATGCAACTGTTGATTCACAAACAGCGTAATGGCTGTCGGCGCCAAAGGTTCAAACGCGAAAACCACCCTTATAAGAACCCGGATAGCGCTCTCCACCAGCGATTCAGATACTGATTCGTTTTGAGTCATTTCTTATCCTCCTAATAATTTTGAGTGCGCAAAATTCTAAGAGCTTCTTATTAAGCTCACTAAATATACAAACAGGTTGCCAGATTTAAGATTTATCTTACACCGAAATTGCCAGAACAGTCATTTCCGCCACGTATCAGCGAAGTAGGCCATAAGTCAAAAAATCCGCGCTCATTGGTTATTCTAATCTGAAAACTATCGCCATCTTCTTCTTATTCAGGTCCTCCAAAATTCGAACCCAATCTTCAGGCATGTTTTCCTTTTCTTCTTCCGTTATTTTTCTTACGGTCAAATCGGCGTTCACATGAAAAGAACGCTTGCATGATCGGCAACTGTGATATGGGAAAAGGGATTCTGGTTTTGTAATCTTCTGTTTCACACCACAATAAGGGCAAGGCTTAATCGCAAATCTTTCCCTTCTTTCTTCCATGTCCATTGTTACTTCAACGTTTGCCTCCAGCTCTTCTAAAGAAGGGTAAATTCGACGCAGTGGCAAGTTCCCCTGACGCCACATTGCCCTGAGCATACTCAGTAACTCTTTTCTTTCACTCAACGAATGCCTTCTTAATCACTAATTCCTTGTCTTTGTTATTAGACATTTATGCTTAAACGATTTTTGATGATTGCCAACTTTACAATCACAAAAGTTTAGTTGCCCAAAGAACCCTCTTTGCTACAAAAGAAATTTGATTATTCAGGGAAATGAAGTCATGGAAAGCGGCAGGCTTTTAGAACATTAGTTTTCAGTGACGTGAAGGTCGATTCCCATGTTTTTGACAAGCCGCTCTAAATCCGAGTGGCTCATCCACTCAGTCTGTAAATAGCTTAGAATTCGCTCATCGCTTAGCCCCAACCGTTTAGCTTCTTTCACAGTGTAGCGATAAGCTTCCACTTCAGTCGGATTATCCACGTAATCGTATCCGGTGTTAAACAGCTCTCTGCCCTCTAAATGCTGCTTAACGTGGCAAAGTTCATGGATAACATCCAAGTAGATGTCAGTTTTGTCTCCCCTGCTCAAATAACGCTCGTTAACCCTTAGATGCCCATCATCATTGTCGACGCCCATGTACCCAAACCACATGAATTCGACTTTCAAATTCTTTAGCACCTCATCAGTTTTATCTCCGAATATGCCTCGCACAGGTTGTGAATTCTCGAATCCCTTAAAGTAATCCATAAACATCCCAGTTGAAGTCCCTAAACGCAATATTCTCGTAAGCCGCAGTTTTCTCACCAGCCTGAACGTTCTCCAGAAGAAATACTCGGTCCATGAAGCCATTTCCATGCC
This sequence comes from Candidatus Limnocylindrales bacterium, assembly GCA_035319575.1. Taxonomy (GTDB): domain Archaea; phylum Thermoproteota; class Bathyarchaeia; order Bathyarchaeales; family Bathycorpusculaceae; genus Bathycorpusculum. The sequence goes on along the minus strand of DATHCJ010000061.1, from coordinate 11,316 downwards.
TCTCTTTTCCAATACGCATAAGCAGTATTTGAACACTGACAGGTGATTCATTTTACGCTAATCATTACTGAGTCGCAGTTTACTCTACAGTTTTACCGCTCGCATTCTTTTCCCGGAAAAACAGGTGAACTCAAATTAGCTGTCCGGGCTTAGATAACTTGCGACTGTAAAAACCGGCAGCTCTTTCAGGATTTCTGGGCAACGGGATCATAGCAAACATTTATTGGCGGAGGCTGCTGCTGAATTAACAGTTGGCATTGAAACAAAAGAGCACATGTAAAGAGGAACGAAAGGACAGACAGACGCGGTGCCAGGCGAGCATACAGTGTATCTCTGAGTCCTCGCGATCTAAACGAAGCGTACCTGAGCTTGAGGAAGTGAAAAAGTGGAACTGATCTGGACGGTTACAACGATATTTTGGGTTTGCTTATTCTTGGCAGCGGGATTTTGGATTGTAACTGGGTTGCTTGGAGCACCATGGGTTCCGACTCCTGGCGAAACGGTCAACGAGATGTTGTCCATGGCGAATGTTAAACCCGGCGAAGTCGTCTATGACTTAGGTTCAGGCGATGGAAGAGTTATAATTGCAGCAGCTAAAAAGTTCCACGCCGCCTCGGTCGGTGTAGAGCTGAATCCCCTGTGGGTCTTCTGGACCAGGTTAAAAGTAACGGCTTCAGGGTTAAGGGGCAAAACGAAAGTTATTTGGGGCAACTTTTTCAAAGTGGACCTTAGCAAGGCCGATGTCGTAACACTGTACTTAATACAGAATTCAAATGATAGATTGGAACCCAAGCTTAAAGAGCAGTTGAAGCCTGGCAGCCGGGTCGTTTCCCACGTTTTCATGTTCAACGATTGGAATCCAGTCAAAGCTGATGAAAATTTGCAGATATATGTCTACGTTGCCAAGTGATAAACATTCATCAATTTTTTTCAGTGAAATCCTGTTTCTTATTTCCGGCTGAATGGCATTTTTCGGTTTTTCGGAAAATCTTTGCACTCGTAGATTCGAAGCTGCCTTTGAGGCTCGATGCGGCACCTCTTGCGCGCATTCTTGCGCCTTATTAGTGGAGCAATCTGAAAGAAGGGACATTTCGAACAAAGAGTACTCAAGTTTCCTCCACTCAGGCGTCACATCGCTGTCTTTTAACTTTAAGCATTTTTTTTCTACTTCGTCATCATTCTTCTGAATAACGGAACCGCAATTGCAATCATGACTACGCCGAACGCTATCATGACTATCAGGTCGGTTGAGATGGCTGGTAGACCTGCGCCTAGCACCATTACTTTTCGCATGGCATCGGCAGCATACGTCAACGGGAGGAATTTAGCAATGTCCTGCATGTACCAAGGCATCTGCTGTATAGGGAACATCACGCCGCTGAGAAACATCATTGGAAACATCAACGTCATCATAATCATCTGTGCGGTCTCCTGATCCTTGGCAAATGAAGTCAAAACGATACCTAAGCCGACAAACGAGAATACCCCCAGCAGCATCAAAGCGAAAACTAGCAAGATGCTTCCGTGGATTGCCACGCCAAACAGCACTATAGCCAACGCCATTATTATTACTCCCTGAAGCAAGCCTCGAGCAGTCTGCCCCAAAGCTTTTCCCAGAATTATGGATAACCGGTTGATTGGGGCGACCATCATGCCGTCCATCGTGCCTATTTCCTTCTCTTGAGATATAGCCACAGGTAAGCCGGTCATGACGCTCATCATAACCGTCATCGCCATTATTCCGGGGGCGACGAAGTTGAAGTAACTTGGGTTCCCAGGGACGACACCTTCTGATTTAACAACGTAAGGCTGAACGATAGCGAGCGAGTTTGTCGCATTTACAACTGAGGATAGACCTTCAACTTTCTCTTGTGCAAGCAACGTGCTCATCTGGTTAAACGTCCCTGACAGAGCTGCCTGCAACTCTGTGGATATCGTTGGATTGGACTGGTCAGTTATGATAATCAGCGTTCCTTGCTCGCCGCACATGACGCATGAAGAGAAGTTGCTGGGAATAACTATTCCGCCGTCTATTTCACCATTCTGAATCGCGGTTTTGATGTCAGCTATGCTTGTGAAGTTAGAAACCTTCAGCATATGACTCTGAGCATTAATCTGCTGTAAGCCAGTGATGAAGGCCTGGCTTGGAAGCGTGACACTGTGAAAGCCTGAATCTTGGTTCACCAGGCCTACAGGCATGTTACTTATAGTAGTGTTTCCAGATGGATAAATGAAGCCGACCATGACCATCATGAACAGCGGCATCAGAACAAGCAGAACCAGACCTAGCCGGTTCCTAAACAGTTCCGTTAGGTCTTTCCAAGCGATACGGATTGAATGCGAAAATAGATTTTTTGCGCCCATGTTATCTCACCTTATCCTATTTGGCGCAGCCCCGAAATGCCGGTGATTTTCCATCGGGATTTTCTGGTCTGCGCTGTCTCTTACTTGGTGACCAGTTATATGCAGGAATACGTCCTCAAGTGTGGGTTGCAGGTTTTCCATGGAATTTATCTTTCCGCCCGCCGCTCTCACTGCGTCGATTACGGAGTCGAATGCTTCTTGACCGTGGCTGATGATTTTTAGATGTGTAGAGTTTTCTTGGGAAACGTCGTCTACGCATTTGCAAGCATTGATTGCTCCGATAATTGGGGGTGAAAGATTTCCAACCTCAAGGCTTAGTATTGTTGTGTCAGCTCCTGAAATTATCTTTTTCAAGTTGGTTGAAGTGTCGAGGGCAACTATCTTGGCGTGATCCATTATGCCGATTCGGTCACACAAAATATCCGCATCCACCATTTGATGAGTCGTAACGATTATCGTGGTTCCGTTTTCTCTGTTGAGTTTCTTTACGAATTCCCGAATCTCAACTGAGGACTGAGGGTCCAACCCCAACGTGGGCTCGTCGAGAAAGAGTACCTCCGGCATGTTCAGAAGAGCCCTTATCACATTCATCCTCTGCCTCATGCCTGTCGAAAAAGTACCCACCTGCGAGTTCTTCCATTTGGTAAGTTGAACAAGCTCAAGCAGCTCGTCTATTCTTCTGTTTAAAACGTCCTTTTGAAGGTCAAAGAGGCTTCCGAAAAACACCAGGTTTTCTTTAGCAGTTAAACGGTTGTACATGATCATTTTTTCAGAGACAATACCGATGAGTTTCCTAACTTCTGTGTCATCCTTAATGATGTCGTAGCCGCCTATGGTCGCGGTTCCCTTCGTCGGCCGAGCCAACGTAGAAAGCATGCGTAAAGTTGTGCTTTTGCCTGCTCCGTTGGGGCCAAGCAACCCGAAGATTTCGCCTTTCTTTACGTCGAATGATATGTTGTCTACTGCAACAAAATCGTTAAACATTTTAGTGAGGTTTCTCACCGAGATAATCGATTCGTTCGACTGATTATTTTCAGTTTGACTTTTGCCCTCTAAGCCAACATCGATTTCAGTTTCAAACATGAATCGTTGCAATATGTTTAAGCAAAATATAAATATTCCGATAATAAACTCTATATTCCGAAGCACAAATGACCCTTGAAGAACAAGAAGAAACAACAGGCAATTGGGTAAAAGAAGCCCAAAAAGGATACATCAGAGTGGCGTCGCTCATCATTTTGAACAAGCGGCCCGCGCACGGCTACGAAATAATGAAAGAAATCAAAGACAAAACCAAGGGCTTCTGGAAACCAACAGCTGGCGGCGTATACCCGATATTAAGAGACCTTGAAAAAGCTGGATACATAGTAGGCGATTGGTCCACACAAAAAAACCGGAAAATAAAAGTTTACAAAATCACCGAAACAGGCGAAGCTATACTTAGACGCGCAATCGTCAAGCAGGGCGAACTCGCGAACAGCATGAACTCGCTGTTTCAAGAATTCGCAACAGACGTGCTAAACATCGAACCAAAAATACTCCCGATACCCATGATGCCTAGTCCCTTCTCCGCGTTCCTCGAGGAAAATAAACAAGATTCCAAAGAAGACCTAAAAAGCCTTAAACAAAAGCAAAAACTACTCAAAGAATCGATGGTCATGATGCGGAAGGAACTTGAGGCGACGTCTAAAAAAATCGCCAAACTGAAGCAGAATTGACGCCTCCGAGTTTTCGCCGTGGGCACCGCAAGTGTGGAGTCACATTGGGTCCATATCGTTAAGAGACAAGTCTTTATCCATTCAAATTCTTTATCTGCTGAGAATGGAAAACCTGAAAGCACAGGTTTCTTTCAAACTGCGTTTTTGCAGAATTAGTCGACTTTTTCGAAGTTAGCTGAAAATAGTTTTGTTCATTTCAAAAAAGACGGCTTCGGAAACTTGAATCCAACATACCAATTAGCAGCTCGATTACGTCACCCCTGACGGATGGTTCCTCTTTCAGGGTAAATGGAGTCTATATTACAAAATTCGCAATAATAAACAAAAAGAAACATGCCTTATAACGTGAAACCTTACAACTCAAGTACAGAAAACACTTCTAGAAGAAAGAGTCTGAATGACCGCAACAGAACTAAACGGGGACAAGCCGAAAAGACGAGACAAACTCGTCATAATGACAGAAATCCTTATCATCGCCATGAGAGGAGCATCAAAAACCCAGATAATGTACAAAGCCAACCTCAGTTTCAGCCAGCTTAAACATTACCTCGCCCTTCTCCTGCGTAAAAGTCTCCTGGAAAAATCTCCACTCAACAAAAGGGAAATCTATAAAGCTACACCAAAAGGCTTGGAATTCATGGAAAGACAACTACAAATAATAGATCTAATAAATGAAGACCACATAGAAACAGCATGAAACTTTGCCCCACGGACCGTAAAAATCGAAAAAAGAGCTTTTCAGGCGGCCATAATAAGATGAAAGTTTTTGTTTTTTCAGCTCTTCAAAGCAAGAACTCGTCTGCGTGGTGACGTCAGTGCGGTTGACAGGGCTTGTCAAAGAAGGAACATTGCAAGCGCGATAAGCAAAATTTGGCTTAGACCCATTCTTAACCATTTTCGGGAAAAGCCAAGCTGTTTTATTTTGACCGGCGTTAAGACACACAGTCGCCGCGAGATTAGATTTCAAAAGTTTCTTATGTTTTGATTGTTAGATGTAATGTAGCGAGTTGATTTGTATGGTAGTGGCAGGAAAAATCTTTCGCCTTTCAGAATCGATGCCGGCGGCTGAAGTCGCAACTAAACTTGACGGTTACCGCGCAGACGAAATTTTCGAGGAAGGCGACTATAATTTTGACCTTCTAACGGAGGTTGTAGGGCTAAAATCGCAGGAAAAAGTGTTAACCGGCGTTTACTCTCATGACTACGTAATGCATGTTTTCCACAGAGGTAAGGATGTGCCTTTACCAAGAACGGTGGAGGCGCTTTTTAGTTTCACAGAGGTTGAAGATGTGACTTTTTTGGTGGTCGTTGAGAAGAAAAACGTGGCTAACTTTGTAGCCAACAAACTCAGTGAAATCATTTTTGGTGGCGTCGGCAGTATAGTTGAAGCTCGGATTTTGCCGGTCACCTTGAAGGAATTTCATAAGAAGAACCCTGAAGAAACGAAGATTACATTCTTCGATAACGTAGACATTCCCAACGTGAATAAACTTTCACTCTACGGTCCAGACTTGATTAACACTTCACTGTTCGAGAATTACCTAGGTCACGGCGACTTATGGTATGTTGTCGCAAAATCCAAAGAAACAGGGTATGTGGTGGGCGTAACAAGGGACGCGTCAGTAACTGTTTTTAATTTAGCCGATAAAGAGAAGTACGTGGACTACGTCAGAAAAGAAATTTATCCTGTAATCTTAGCGAGCCAAAAGTAAGTGTCTGCTGACGCTAAATGCTGCTAAGCATGGTTGAGCGTTAGATATATCAATTTTCGACATATTCCGACCGTCGACATTTACCTTATATTTTTTTGAGATAATTTACAGGTTAATCGTCGGGGAGATGGAAGAATTGGAGGGATACAACTCAATTAAGAAGTGGTTAGGGATAATTGGGGTTTGTGCGGCTTTTTCTGTTATTTCTTATTTGTGTTATCTATTCTTTACGCGATAATTATGATGTGGAGGAGAAGGGAGAATGGCGAAAGAACAGGTCCCTGCAGGAGGGCAAGTTAATTGTGATCATCCTATTTCCAGGCAGTACACTGAAAGGCGTTTTGATATTTTAAATGGTTTTGAGCTTGTCGAAACAAGATGTGCCTGCTGCCACAAAATTCTGGTAACAAAAATCGTGAAGATCAGCTGATTCATGAATATCTAAAACAAAGCACAAAAACCATCACAAGACACACATAATAATTAGGGCGTACTCAAAAGGCAACCCCAAACCGCAAAACAAGGTTAAAGAAAATAAAAAAGAAAAATAACGAAAACTAAGTTAAAAGATTTCAGCTCTAATCAGCTTAATATCTTCTCGGCGGTCTTCGTTTTGCATAGCACTCGCGGCAATAAACTGGCCTTGTGCCGTCTGGCTTGAAAGGAACTTCACATTCTTTTCCGCAGTCAGCGCAGGTTGCCTTGTGCATTTCTCTGTGCCCATACGACATTATTCAATTTCAACTCCTACTACATTCGATGTGCAAAAATCACTTCTTACACAGCACCCTCTAAACTGTACTCCACGCTTATAAATCCATGCTCAGAATCCAGAAAAAACAAAGGCAACCCCGACGATTCATGACTACATTTTAAGCCATGAAGGCTTCAAGGACTCCCAGCGCCCATGGGTTAACTGCAAAATTGACGTGTTCAACCTTTCGTTCTATCTTTATTCGGAGCACTATTTTTATAGACCGCTTAAGAATTGCATTGGCAGAAAAAGAGGGAAAACTCACACTTTGACCGTCATCGTTGACGACGCAGGCAGCGGAGATTTGCTCTTTGGCGTTGTAGTCGGCGCCTACCGAGAAGAAACAGGCGAATTCAAGTACGACATGATCGACGTAAAGTTCTATCAAGAAATCTTCCGGGAAAAAGAGTACCTGCAAGAATCCTCACGCATCGTCTCCAAACTTGTATCATGGTTCAACATTAAACCTGACGAGGCAATCCACATATGCCAAGGCTGCATCTTTGACGTGGCCGCTGAGGAGCTACGCAAAGTCTACGGCGAAGACCGTGTTAAACGAGTCAGAGTCGTCGGCGAAGCACAAAGACTAGTTGAAATCGCATACCTGGACGAAATCCGCAACTTAGGCTATGAACCAATGGCTGAACGGGAAGAGAAACGAGGCAAAAGCTTCTTCCACATGATGCGCTGGCTAAAAGAAAACCCCGAAATGCTACGCTTCGCCAAGACAGGATGGCCACGCCTCAAAAACTATCACCTTTTCAAGCAGTTCCATCCGGAACAAGTTTATACAGCCATTTGCAGCGACTGCGGCTTTGAATGCGAAGTGCCTTTTCAACCCCGCGCGAACCAGCCTGTATACTGTCGAAAATGCTGGCCCGCCCACAGGAATAACAAGAAAAAACAGAAAAAATGACCCGTGACCCTTGCACGTTCTTGTCTTGCTTTTTTGAAGCGTGCGCCTGGCAACTGAGTAAGTGTTGGTGGGCTCGATTGAAAGCTCCCTATTAGTAAGGTTGAGTGTAAGGTTATTTTAGGCACCATTCGCAATTATGAGTGCACGTGAAAAGCTTTGGATAAGGACTGGGAACGTTTAGGACGCCTCAAACCGGAAGAAAAAGTTCAAGTTTGCATGCACATGACCGACGCGTGCGTTCGAATCTGCGCTGAGGGCGTACGAAGTCAGTTTCCAGGCATCAGCGAGGAAGAACTCATGAAGAAACTGCGTGAAAGGCTACAATGGTCCAAACGGAACCGCTGAGGCGCACTGGATTGGAAGGCTACTACGCTTTTGTAAACAGACTTGCCTGCGCCTTCGGCAGCGCACGCCTGGATTATGCCTTCACCGGCGCGTTGGCTGTTAGTTTCTACGGCGTTCCCCGAACAACCTCGGATGTTGATGTAATCGTTGCAGTCTCCAGCCAGGTTGACTTTAAAGCAAAGGTTGCCTCAGCTTTGGAACAGGCAGGCTTGGAAGTTGACGAACGAAAGATTGAAGAAGCACTCGTGTCCGGTTACAGGATTGCAAGCTTCAAAGATAAGGCAGCACCTTACACCGTTGACCTTATCCTTTCGGACGGTAAGCTTGACAAAAAAGCGGGAAAAATCAATAGCACCAACGCCTATTTTCAGTCACCCGAAGGCTTGATCACGGCGAAGCTTAGGATGATTAAGGCTACCTTGCCGTCTGAACGCTCATTTAAAGACAAGGAAGACGTCAAAGCCATTTTAGCCTTCACTAAAGTAAACATTGCGGCTGTCAGAAAGCAGGCTCGAAGGGATAAAACGCTGGAAATATTCGAAGCTTTAATCGAATAACGCGTAGGCTTCGTGTTTGGCTGGCTGTCTTAAGCGTGCTCACGTTTACTTGTTGCCTGACGCGCGTAAGCCATGAAACAGAAAGACCCTGTTTGGAGGGTTCTAAGAGGTTTTGGAAAAATTGACTTTTTCTTGTTATTTGGGCACAGGGCAAATAGGAAACGATTAAAATAGGCACTGGTTTTGAATGTTTAAATACAATTTTTACTCTATTTCCTGTGGGTTGCGTTCTGATTTGACCTCGGATAATCATGCTCAGCATGAACAGGCGGTTTGGGTTGGGAAGCCTTGGGTGGCTCCAGCAGCTGTCATCCGAACGGTCACCATTTTCATCGTTGCATTAATTTTCCTTATCATTGAAGATTACTTCCGTATCTTCTCGTATAATCTGGGTGGTTTACTGTTTTGGGCTTGGACAAGCTTGATTTTCACCGTGATTTGGGTGCTTAGCATGCTGAACCTGCTGATTTTTCGGGCATCCAACACTTACGTTTTATGGCAAGACGGGTTAGAGATTCGCCGCGGCATCGTTAGGCTGCACTCGTTCGTTGTCACCCCAGCAGGTTTTGGGGACATGCTTGTTGAACAGTCAGTCGGCGGCAGAGTCTTTGGTTACGGAGACATAACAGTCAATTCTCAGGGTGAGCGTCAGACTAAACTTTTGCTCGTCCGCGCACCATTCGCTGTTGAAGACAAGATTCGAGAAATAATGGGTAAACCAATGGTCCGCCTGGACAGCCACGTTTAAACCCACTGTTGCGGCGGAGCCAAATGGTTTGGTTTTGCTGATTGCGAGCAATAGGAAGCAACGCCAACTAAACGTCTGAGGCGTTAAGAAAGAGCCAGAATTCCTCAACCGTGCAGATTTTCCGTAGCTCCAAGTATTCAGGTTGAAAGGATGGGCCCTCCCCCGTGGACTCCTTATAGTAGCCTACAGTGTGGGGATAATTGTTATCAACTTCTGGCTTGTCCAAGAATTCGCCCAAAACTGCCGCTTTTCCCTCTTGTTTTACGTTTTCCCTGGTTTTGAGGCGGACGTGGTAGTTTAAGTATTTTCCTCGGTTCCCGTGATTTGGAAAACAGATTATTATGTTAACTTCTTGGAAATAGAATTTTTTGGTTTGCTCTTGGCTTTTTTCGCTGCTCAACTGGGCATCGTAAGAGTAAGACCTGCAATGAACATTTAAAGATATTCAAATCAGGAATTCAACGGTCGAGCAAAACCAAGAGGATGCGAGACTTAACGACAGGAGAAAGCTTCGATTTATGGTTTTACGGATGTATTGAATTTGAACTTAACGAAGCTCCCGCATGTATATACATGCATGTCACATAGCCTTATAAGCTGACGGCAACATGTGAAAAGTTCTAAAGGAGGCGAAAAAATACGCTAAGCAAAGATTGCAACGGTTGCGAGATGCGGCATATGTGCAGTGAACGCTACAAGCGCGTAACCAAAGACGAGAAAGTGTATTGTCCAGATGGAACAGCCCATCTGGTAGACCAGAACTAACCTTCACTGCATTTTATTGTTTACAATTTAGTTTTTTTAACTTACTTGATGCGAGAAACACACAAGAGTTTTTGGGCGATAAGAAAGGCGGGAGCGAGAATCAGAGCCAGATTTTCCAAATGTTCTCTTTCGCTTTTCAATCCACGCTTCCGTTAAGATTTTGGTAACGCTTAAATTTTTCCAATCAATTCCAAATTGCTGAGGTTTCACGCGGTTGCCTTACTGCCGAAGATGCGGAACACAACTGGAAGAAAACGCACGGTTCTGTCACAAGTGCGGGACTCAAGTGGTATTCTTTAGTCCAACACCTCTTGCCAAGCCGACCCCGAAAAGACCTGTCTCAACCCCAGTCATCATTCTGATAGCCGTAGTGGCGGCGGCTGCAATCGTAAGCATCCTTGTCTTTGCAACGTTCTACCCAGTGAATTTTAACCGCGCAAACCCTGACAACCAAACAAACGTGCAAAAGCTAAGTTTCAACCCTCAAAAGGGCGTGGGGCAAGCAAACATTTTAGATCAAAACCTGCCTGGTAAAGCAGGCTTCATCGCGGTTTCTGCAGCAACCAGAGTTCGCCAACCGCCAAAATCCCCGTTTTAAAGCAGCTTATCTGTAAATATTTATTAAATGCTTGTTTTAAATTTTAAACATAAAGAAGTGATCGCTGTGACCGAAGAAAGAAAAGTGACTAAGCAAGAACTTGAAGAAAATAATGGGAAAAACGGTAAACCAACCTACTTTGCCTACAAGGGAAAAGTTTACGATGTAACAGAAAGCAGTTTCTGGATTGATGGGGACCACTTGGGAATGCACCAGGCCGGGAGAGACTTGACTGAAGAATTGGAGATGGCTCCGCATCGAGAAGAGAACTTTTCACGGGTTAAGCTAGTCGGCGACTTGGTTTAAATTGGTCTTAAAAAATAAACTGTAGTACGGAATCAACTCTGCGCAGTTTATTAAACAGATTTTTTGAATCGTCTGAGCTTAAGCGTTCCCGCATCCGGTGCAGTTCACTGATTGTTTCATACAGGCTGTCAAAAGCAGCTTTTACGTTTAAATCGTCGTTCATGCCGTTTTCAAAGCCCAGGAGGACGCGGTCAACAAGCGCCCTCATATCCCCATTGGAAGCTTTCCCGTGAGGGGGTTGTAATTCGTTAATCATGTTTTTCAAAGAATTCAGCCGCTTGCAGGTTTCAGCAAGCCGCTCAAAGGTGAAATTTAGTTTTTCCCTATAATGCGCGTAGGTAAGAAAGAACCTTAACTGTTCGCCGGTAAAACCTCTCGCTAGAACATCTCCCGTGTAGATGACGTTGCCAGTGCTTTTGGACATTTTCTTGCCATTAACTAGAAGGTGGGCACCATGAAGCCAATAACGACAGAACGGTTTCCCGCTAACGGCTTCTACGATGGCAAGTGTGTAGTCGTGATGACGGACTAAA
>DATHCJ010000060.1:0-84327 GCA_035319575.1 Candidatus Limnocylindrales bacterium | reverse complement strand
GGCGCGGGATGTGGGATTTGAACCCACGCGGCCTTTCGACCACAGACTTAGCAGGCCTGCCCCCTACCAGGCTAGGGCAATCCCGCATGCCATGCTTTTTTGAAGCGTGCTACAGTCTGGTTACATTGTAGATTGTGACGGGCGCATATTTTTGCTTTCTGTATTCTGAAAACAACAAAGCATAGTGTTAGCGTAATGTGGCTGAGGGATCGGTTTTTTGGCGTTCGCTATGGTGGTGACATATGCTTTTTACATGTGGCAACTAAATTAGCTTATTTTGTCATCGCCGTTTTAGGCTTATACTTGTCAACAATGCTTTTAACAATCCAAGCGACTACTCAGCCAATGGAGAGAGTGAAACAACAAGTGTCAGCGCCCTCCCTTAGCGAAGCGACGAAACGTACATGTGACAACCTTCGACGCGGAGCAATCAGCCAAGTCACCGACTATGAACAACGCTTTTCAGTCCTGAAAGACTCCTGCGACGCCTTCTTAGTTAACCTGATAAAGTTAGGATTCAACGCGGTGGAGGCTTGGAAAACAGCTAAAGAATTCTTCGGCGATGACAGCGTTCGCTTTGCAGGTGTTGACGGCACGATGTATTCAAGACCCATGTTCGACTTGGTTATTTTTTTCGGCGGCGCCTACGCCTCAACGGGCACGATAACGTTTCAAGAGGCAGGCAACCCGAAGGTTGATTATGATGTCAAGACGATTCAGCAAAACATCGGCGTGTCCAGCGTGGTTCCAATCTACGTTAACGAGATTCCCGATGTTGACCTCTCTTTCGCTGCTCGAGAGCAGCCTGCCGAGGTTGACCCGTCTAAGCTGGCTTCGGAGCAGGAGATTGCGAATAACTCGTTGATTGCTAACGCCATAATGACTTTTTCGGAGTTTTACTTAGCTTACAAGCTCGCTGTTGATCAGCAGCAGGACTTTAGAATATTGCTGATGGACAGAAGCTTGTCTACGGAACGCGCAAGTCTCCTTTATGAAACGGGGAAAACAGGTTTTTGGGAGGCTAAAAGTGCGCTCATCGGCTATGTGACCGGCGGAAGACACGTTGACAAGAATGATTTGGCACTGGCTCGTCAGCATGTGTACAACAAGGACCTGGGTTTGCCTGCCCCAAGAGCTGATTACCTGCGTTACGCCATAATTTCCTTGATCCAAGAAAAAGGGACGGCGAAGGAAGCGCAGGTTTGCCAAGCGTTTGGCGCTGAAGACGAAAAGAGGAGAAAGCGCGTAAACAAAGCCTTAGACAGGCTGGTCAGGAATGAAGTTTTAACTTTTAACGGTGATGTTTACTGTCTTAGCCCGCGTTACGTTGACAGTTGGGAACGTATGAAGCAGGTCACTATTGAATTAGGCGACAAGATTTTCCTGTGCGGAGGCAAGCTTGACGTTGCATCGACCAGTTGCACGAAAATTCTGAAAGATGGCAAGGAGCATTGGTTAACAACCCTTGACATTGAACTTTTAACGCTGTACGCTTTGCAGATGCTCATGGAGGAGTGCTGGCGAAGGCGAATACTGCTTGTGGGCATTACGAAGGACACGTCGGCAAGGGATTTCAATCGTCAGCTGATTCAAATAATGCAGAATGAAGGCTTGCTGGATGTGGCGGTGGACCACGAGGCGTTGGCTGCTCTTCCGAACACTGACCGAATGATTCTTCAGTCAGCAAGCATTTTTAACTCGCAGAAAATCGTGCCGCCCTGGGGCCTCGTCGAATATGATTCAGTTTTCAGAACGATGAAGGCTGATTTAAACAGAGGAAAAGGCTACGTTTCCGGTCTTATAAGGAACAAGGTGGGCTTAGAGAAGGCTTTTCTTAAAACATACGTGCAGCTTAGCCAAGCCAAATCTGACCCGCTGCTCAGGAGCAACGTTTTGCTGATTGACCGGTTAGCCTATGCCTTGTTCGACTACAAGCCTGAGTGCCGTTTAGCTCTGCTCGATGAGATGAGCGACGGAACCCAGGAACACATTGAAGTCTTGCTGTACAGGGACAAAACTGTGCCGAACAGGATCCAAAACTTGGTGATGAGCATGCTCGTTGCGATGGCACCGTCAAATATTCCTGAGGCTTTCGGGCATAACAAGCCGTTGTTTGTTGCGGATAAGATTGCCAAGTGGAATTACGGTCAGTTCAAATGCATCGCTGATTCGACGGCGAATTGGATGATGAATAACCCTAAATTGCGAAAATTCATATTCTACATGAGCACTTTTCGAGAGAGGCGAGCAAGTGTTGAACAAGCAAGAAGAGAAAACCGTTAACCAGGAATGCTTCACAAACTTTGAAGATAAATTCCACGCCCGACTGGCGGCTGTTATGCCGCGTTACGCAGGAGGCGAAGGTTCAGACTCAAAAGTCACCGGCACGACAGCGCGGTATCAGTGCCGAGTAAAAATCGAGTACCAAAAAGACCTGATGGGCCTGCTGGAGGAGGGCATGCTGATGGCTGTCAAGAATTTTAAGCCCGCAATGGTCGGCGCTGAGCGGTACACGCTTATGGAGATTAGCCGTGTTTGGCCTGAACACTTCGGTCTGCGTGGGTTGAGCGATCATGGCTACTACCCGATGCAGTTCGAAATCATCGAGCAGTCAGAAGAAGACTGGCAGACAGACGATAAGTCAACGATGATGATTCAAATTGACGCAATCCCCATCAACTACGACTTGGTCGTCAAGAACGATTGCACGTTCGAGTTCGTGAAAGGTTTTTCTTACCCGGTGGTGGGCAGCAGCGTTCTCCTCTTGAACAGTCAAATGATCAATCGCATGTACAACCAGAAAATCGCTGCTCAACTCGGCGTCGACACGGCAAAATCACTTGAGGATGCGCACGCTGACCCTCGGCTTGGCACGATTAAAATGTTCGAAGCTGACAAAGCCAAAATCCCAATTTACGTTGACTTCGAAAAGCTTATTCGATACCACTTCGGAGTCTTCGCGTTCACGGGCGGCGGCAAAAGCAATCTTATGTCGAACGTGCTTAGACGCATCATGCTTCACTCTGAGAAAGACAGCACCAAAATTGTAATCTTTGACATTAGCTGCGAGTACACTTTTTTGCTGCTGGATTTGCTTGCTGACCCCGCCGTGAAAGCCAAGCTTGTTTTGGAGCACCGGATTGATTCGCTTGAAAACTTCTTCAACTCCATCGTTAAACCGCGAGAGTTTGAAAGCGACTCACGAACGAAAGCTGGTTTGCAAGCGATCATGGAACAGGGCAAGCTGACGTTTTATACTAAGCCTAAGCAGAAAATCCCAACTTACAGTCAAATGATGGAAGAGCTGGATGACCAGCGCAAGGATTCAGTCGGTCGTCCACATTACATAAACGCTATTGACGCTATTCATGACGCTGTTTGTGAATGGGTTGAGAAGAACGGGCTAAGCGAGAACCAAGAGGTCAGCGAAGACTTCATCCGATGCGTTGATGAGGTTGGGCAGAACGCCATGGAAACCTTCAAAGTCAACGATAAAGCAGGACTGTACGCTTGGGCAACTACTCGAAGCACAATTCTGGACCTGTTTGCGAAGCGCGAAAAGAACAGCGACAAGGCCGCGGCAGGATTGACTGTTGAAGGCATAAGGCAACTGCTTGAAGAACCAAGCACTAACCTCGTGGTGATCTCAATCAGTGACCCGTACACTATCAAAGAACTCGCCATTGCCTTAACACAGGACCTGCTTATACGCCGCAAACGCCGCTTCATGGTGAAACCGCAAATCCTCATAGTGTTCGATGAGGCTCAGGAGTTCATCAGCAGCAAAGAAGGCGGCATTGACGGTAAATGCAGCCAGCACGTGGAAACACTGCTTCGCCAAGGACGCAAGTACGGTTTAGGAGTCTGTATAGCCACACAACGCATCGCATACCTGAACACGAACGCGCTTCAGCAATTGCACACATACTTCGTGGGCACCCTCCCCCGCCCGTACGACAGGGCTCTGGTGAGCGAGACTTTCATGATTGACAAGGGCATCTTGGAGAAGACGCTGGAGTTTGCGCCGGGTGAATGGTTGCTGAGCAGTTACATCGCGACGGGGATGGAGAACGTGCCAATATTCATTAAAGCAGACAACGCCGAGAAGGAAATAGAGAACTACCTCAAGGGCAAACCGTAGCTTTCCGTCTAGCTTTCGGAGGTTATTTGGCACAAGATTTAACCGAGCGGCATGAGCAGAGGCAACACGTAGGGGACAGATTTGCAAGGGAGGGTTTAAGCTGAAGAAGCGCTCGGCAATATTCCTGTCATTGCTTATAATCATCTGCATTGTCGTGTCAGCCTTCGTCGTCATGGCGGGTTACAAGCCCTCTCCCCCTCAAGTGGCAAGTAAGAAGCCGTTTTACCTCGGCGTCACTTACTGCGGCAACTCAACCACCCAAGCGGAACAACTGATCGACAAGGTCAGGAACTACACTAACCTGTTTGTTTTGCAGTCTGGTCCACTGATGCAAAACCTCAACGCAACGGAGCAGATATGCGACTACGCGGTCAATTCAGGGTTAAACGTCATATTTTATTACACCTTAAATGGCGTGGGAAGCACTTTAGATGATCTGCTTAACATTGCCCAAGCACGTTGGGGCAGCCATTTCTTAGGGTTATATTACGAGGATGAATCGGGAGGAAAAATGCTTGACTCCTTGGTGAACCTCTACGACACGCAAACGGGTGATATAATCTACAAGTACACGAATGGGTCTGTGTCGATTTTTAGATCGAACTATAATGACTCATACCCTCTAACGACCCAAATCACCTTTTCGCCTACCGGAATAATCACAAACTTTACTACTGCAATCATTAACGTTCCCAGTAAGATTACCGTTTGGAACTCGAACGTCACTGTCGATGTTCCCGTCATTCAACAATCCTTCACGACTACTTACTACCTGAACGGAACCGTAACATACGCGTCAACAAGCGGAGCGGAAACCAATCGGGAATTAACGTACTTACCCAACGGCACCGTGCAAAATGAAAAAGGTGAAGCGGTGACTGGCAAGGGCAATATTTCCCAGTTTGAACCCTACCGAGAACTTTGGGATTCCCGGCCGTTTCAAAATTACACTGATACAGCAAACCTGTTTGTAAGCACCGAGCGTTACGCTTTAGGTTTAATTGGCAATCAATCCGCCCTTAAACTTTTCACGTCGGATTACGCGCTTGACTGGTTTGACTACCGAGGCGGCTATGATGTCGTACTTGCCCAGCTTGGTTGGAACCAGTCAACTACGCAAAACATCGCGTTGGTGAGGGGCGCGGCAGACATGCAGAACAAGGGTTGGGGTGCAATGATAACGTGGGCGAGCCTGTCCGCGCCTTACCTGCAGAGCAGCAGCCAAATGTACAGTGAAATGCGCCAGGCGTACGAGAGCGGGGCAGAGTACGTTGTCGTCTTCAATTACTCTCCCAACGGCAATGGCACTGGGCTTTTACAGAACGAGGATTTTGCCGCGATTCAGAGGTTTTGGACGAATGTTGTGCAGAACCCGAAGGACACCAACAACGTAACGGCACAAGACGCGTTGGTTTTGCCTGAAAATTACGGTTGGGGCATGCGAAACCCAAACGACACCATATGGGGCTTGTGGAAACCCGACAACGATTCTCAGCAGGTTTGGAACGCGGTGCAAGCGTCTCTTGCCAGATACGGGTCAAAACTCGACATAGTGTACGATGACCCAGCGTACCCAGCAGCAGGGCGTTATCAACACGTTTACTACTGGAACCAGACCATTTAAGCATCTGACGCGCTGGCAACGACTGCTTCAGGAAGCGGCTATTTTTATCAGGTTTCGAAATGGCACAGGGGATACTGACTCAGACTGAATGGGAAAAAAGGATAAAAGAAAAAGTAATTGTTTCTTAAGCTCTAGCCATGAGTGCTTTATTGATAGACCCAAGTTCCTTTTTCTTCTCTATCATAACGTCCCGAAGGGCTTTATTTCCGAAATAATGCTGACCTTTTTGTTCGATAATTTTAAAGTCAACCAATTGATCTAGATGTCGCTTCAAAGCTTCTTTGTTTATCAGATGATGGTAATAGTTCTTGTAGTCAATTCTTATTGATTTTAAACTGCGATAAATCTGTTCTTCTGTCTCAATTTCAGGTAAGTAAACGCAATTGTCAACCCGAACCACAGGGTCAAGGATGCTTAGGTGAAATACATCTCGTAATGTTGAATAACGTTCTTTGAGAACTGTCGAAACTAATAAGTCTCTGAAATAATGTTTATCTCCTTTCGCCTTTTCTCTTGCAGTTATTGTTAAGTTGCCTTCAAAGTAATTGTTGCCTTGTTTGGTTACTATTTCTAGCCCTTCAAGTAGAGCCAAATATTGTCGTGTTTTTTGCCTTCTCTGTTTGCTACGACCATAATCAATTTCAAATTCGTCAATACCATTGGATTCCCAAAGTTGCGAAACAATTTCGTCTATAGGGTCAAGGAAATGATACCATCTCAAACCTTGTACAAGTTTATCCGATGTAGCATAAACTACAATTTCTTCTGCTCTTCTTTTCCACAATTCAAAAAACGAAAGTATGTTTCTGATACATTCATCTCTTGAAGTTGTACGGTCTTTGATTATTCTTCCATTCTTGTCCGAAGTTATGTATCCTAAACTCTTAATTTCCATAATGTGCAACGTTTTTGTTTCTGGAGGCTTCTCATTCTTTATCACTAAGGGATAATCTGAGAATAAATTGGAGATATACAGTTCCTCTTTTTCGTCATATATGGGCGCAGTTATGGAAATAAGATGCCCATAATTCATAGACGCATAGAACTCTATTGCTTGTTGAGGATTACTCATCTCTTTGTCTCCCCCTGTTCGAGGAACCCTGATATATAAGTCTGGTCCTCACCTAATAAAACTTGCACCCATTTCTTTTCCCATTCCCATCTTTTTGTGAATTTACCTACTTCTAGGTTTTGTACCGCTGTTACTTCAGTCTCTTCTTCAGGGTCGTCGAAATAAACACAATGAGCATCACGATCATACTCAATAAGCACGACAGCGTGCATTAGCTTGTAGGGTCTTTCAGGATGATATTTTTGAACAGGATTTAGATAAGCAATTACGGGGAGATGCCTTTCATTTAGTTCTCTGTCTATTTCAGTAAATCTTGACCCTTCGCGGTAAATGAACCGTAGATTGGGTCTGGCTTTAAGCAGATGTTTATTCATGTTTTCAACTGCCCTAGGCGGAGTTCCATCAATAGTTGTTGTACTAGTTATTTTCGCAATTCTACTGATCGAAAAAACGTTTAAACCTCTCACTTTATGGGTTTTACACACACAGTCCAAAGCCATTTTAACTGCAGTTGGAACGCAATACAGGTCTTTTGTCTGATGGTAATGTTTTACTTCGAGCCTCGTCAGGAATAATCCCAGCTCTTGTGTACTGAGGTAGACGGCTAGTAAATCGGTCTTTGTATATAAAACCATGCAAGAGTTAAGACCTGCCAATTAAAAAGTCACCATGACAAAAGACTTAACAGTCTTGCACAGGCGCAAGAAATTTAAGCGAGAGAGCGAAAGGAGAGATATTTGAGCGAAGCTTACTCAAGATTGTGTTTTAAGGTGTTTCGTATGGTCGAAAAATTGTCTAAATCTGACGTTGAGTTTATTCAGAGTCTTCCAATCGGTCGTCTCGCCACGGCAACTAAAGAATGCGAGCCAGTAGTGAGGCCTGTCTGGCCCGTTTTTGACAGCGTGTTTATTTACTTCGTGTCTGACCCTGACACGCCCAAGCTTGAGCATATCGAGGCGAACCCTGAAGTTTCATTGGTTTTCGACGATTATGATAGGAATAACTGGTCTAACTTTAAGGGGATTCGCATTCAAGGCGAAGCAGAAATTCTCTGGGAAGGCGAAGAATACCGTTATGCTCATTCCCTTCTCGAGGAAAAGTACCCTGAATACCGGTCGTCAGATGGCAGATGGAAAGAAGGCGACGCGCCGATTATCAAGATCACCCCGACAAGCTTCAGCAAGTGGGCGTCGGGACAATGGATAAAATAGCTGTTTTTCCCCTTGATCCTGCCTACTAACGGTTTCGCGTGGATTGCCTGAAAGAAAAGGACGCTGAGGCTCGCGTATGGTTCCCAGCACCGAAAAGCTTATGCTAACTGGGAATGAAATAGCACGCGAGGATTCCGTTTGTCCCTTGGAACAGGCAAGGCGCTGGGTTTAGCGGCTAGTTTAATAGCGGTTGTTGTGCCAGTTATCTTGGTTATTCTGGGCGGGCTATTGATTGTATCCACGCTCGGATCGATTGCCTCTGCGTTGACTGGAGGCAGAACCGGTCTTAGCGGTTTTCCGTCCGCCAGTGGCCTATTTATCTCATTTATTATACTTGAGATTATCTATTTTGTTGGTATAATCCTGTTTTTAATAGCTATGCACAGCTTGAGTGAATACTATAAAGAATCAGACATCTTCAGAAATGCGTTGTGGGGTTTCCTCGCGAACATAATAGGAGGAGTTGTTTTGGTTGTGATTCTGATTGCGCTCATTTTTTCCATGATATCAGCTTTAAGTTCATCGACTGGTCTAAGCGGCTCAGGAGCAAACTTTCTGGTATTTTTCATCGTGGTCGTTCTGGGGATTTTTGTTGTCTCGATAGTGAGCGCGGTGCTTTACAGGCGTGCCTTTAACAAGCTTGGCGATAAATCAGGAGTCTCCAGCTTCAAAACTGCGGGAACACTGTACCTAATCGGCACAGCTCTAACCATCTTGCTGGTAGGTCAATTAATAGTCTGGATTGGTTGGATTTTCGCGGTATCAGGGTTTTCCTTGCTTAAACAACAACCAGGCGGATCCTCAACCATTTCATACCCTGCATCACAACCACTAGAAACAACTAGCACGCAGCCATCCGCCGCAGTTGGCTCACAAAAGCTAAAGTCTTGCGTCCATTGCGGAGCAGAAATCAGCGCTGATTCGGTTTATTGTCCAAACTGCGGAAAACAAGTTCAATAAACGAACACCAACTGCCTTGATTTGTTCAGATAAAAAATCTTATATCTCGGAGCCCGCTTTTCTTGGCATAGAAGCGTGATTTATCATGGCTGTTAAAACAACACCAGAGCTTATGGACTTGCTGAATCAAGCGGTAGAACGCGAGTTTGGGGTTTCAGTTCAATATTTTCTTCAACACGCGAAGATGGAAAAAATAATCAAGAAACAAATTCCCGAGAACATCCTCTTGGACAAAACAACTTACGATGTCGTGGGAAAAATTCTTCATGAAATCGCGATTCAAGAAATGAAGCATGCCGCGGCGATCATGGAGCGAATCTACTATCTCGGTGGGGAAGCAACTACTAAAGGCGATAACCCTATGGTCGGTGACACTATAAGCGAATTCGCAAAGCTTGGCGTCAAGGCGGAAGAAGAAGCTTTAGTTTTATACCGAAAAATCATTGATTTAGCTGGGCATTTAGGTGATTGGGAAACACGTGAAATGTTCGAAAAAATCTATAGCCAGGAAGAAGAGCACCTCTTCAAATTCCAGGAGTACATTGCTTTCCAAGACGAGAAGGAAGGGCCTGACAAAGTGCCTCTGTCCGAGTGGCGAAAAATATTCACGCCCGAATACTACGAACTACTCAATAAAGCAGTAGCAGCAGAAATCACTGGAATAATCCAGTACACGAACCAGCATGAAAAAGCCGCCTTTCTCGAACTCCGAATGAAGAAGACCCCGCTGGAAACGGTGCAAGATACAAACTTTCAAGGAGTCGTAAGCAAAATCCTCAAAGACATCTTCATGCAGGAAATGCAGCATCTTGAAAAAATCAGCGAACGCCTCTACCTGGTCGACGGCGAAGCAGTAACCAAGCCGAACCCGCTTCCGGTCGTAGGCAAGACTCCACTTGAAATGTTGCAGTTGGATCATCAACTTGAAGCCGACACCATTTGGCTTTACAGGCAAATAATCGCTGAAGCGGTGAAACTCGGCGACACGACGACAAGAAGAATCTTCGAAGACATAGTCCTGCAGGAAGAAAACCATTACTGGACATTCGACGACTACGTCAGGTAAAACCCCGCTCCCCTTTTTATTCGTAAGAATTAGGAGAGTGCAGTGATGCGAAAGCTTAATGCCGAAGGCTCTGCAACAATAGACATGGCAGAGGCGAAGTTCTTGAAAGAAAAAAATCTGCCTCGTTGCGTAAACTGCGGAAATTTTATCGATGATTGCAAATGCGTTTGTCCCTACTGCGGAGAAACTGCAAAGTGCAGGTGCTGTATCGGCATCGAGAAAGCGTCAGGCGGAGGCTAATCGCCCCACACTAATAAAATTTGTTCAAACTTAAGGTGAAACAAAATGGTAACTGAAAGTGTAAACTGGATGGCAGGCGGACCGCAAGGAAGCGGCGTCGACACGGCTTCCGTCATATTCGGCAGAGCCTGCGGCTACGGCGGTCTTTGGGTTTTCGGCAGGAGAGAATACCACTCAAATATTAAAACCATGCATAGTTATTTCCTCCAGCGCGTGTCCAAAGAGCCGACTTTAGCCAACATCAGCGATGTGAATCTGCTTGCGGCTTTTGACGCTGAAACCATCGTGAGGCACGTCGGTGAAGTCGTGAGTGAAGGCGGCATAATAGTTGATTCACGCGACGTCGGCGTTAATGTCTTAACGGGAATACCGACGTTCTCGGAGGAATATAAGAATCAAGTTCGCGCTTTCATCCAAGAAAACAGTATTGGCGAAACAATAAACGACTTCTTAAACTACGCCAAAAAGAAAAACATTCAGGTCTCCCCTGTTCCATACATGGACTTGCTCACGCAAATCGGCCAAGCCACGAAAATGGAAAAAATCAGCACGCTTTCAAAAATGATAAACGTTCTCACGATAGGAGTATCATTTGCCCTGTTCAAGTACGACAAAAAACTTGTAGAAGACGCAATAAAAGCCACCTTCCACGAAAAACTCGTCGACCTGAACGTCGCAGCCGTAGATTACGCTTACGACTACGCTGAAAAAAACTTGAACATAAACGGTTTCAAGTACAAACTGGAAAAGACAGGCGTCAACGAGCCGCGAATTTTCCTGACGGGAAACCAAGCCGTCGCGATGGGTAAAGTGCTGGGCGGCTGCAGAGTGCAAACGTATTATCCGATCACGCCAGCGGCTGATGAAAGCGAGTATTTAGAAGCACACGAAATACTCAAAACGCGAAAAGGCCAAGAAGCAATAGTTGTAATTCAAACCGAAGATGAAATTGCAGCTGTAAATTCTGCTTCAGGCGCATGCTTGACAGGGGCAAGAGCAGCGACCAGCACTTCAGGCCCGGGATTCTCCCTTATGGCTGAAGGTTTAGGGTGGGCAGGAGAGAATGAGGTGCCAGTGGTAATCACGTATTATCAACGAGGTGGTCCCTCCACTGGACAGCCAACGCGGCACAGTCAACAAGACTTACGCTTCGCCATGCATGCTGCTCACGGGGAATTCGCGAGAATAATTCTTGCGTCAGGAGACATTAGGGAATGCTTCTATGATGCTGCTGAAGTGTTCAATTTAGCGGAAAAATATCAGGTTCCCGTGATTCATTTGCTCGACAAAGCCATGGCTAACTGCTCGCAAACGTACCCGGTTTTCGAGTACAGTAACGTCAAGGTTGACCGGGGTCTAATCGTTGGAGAGAATGAGCTTGAGGGCAAAGAGTACAAGCGCTTCCAAATCACTGAGACAGGAGTTTCGCCCAGAGCTTTCTTGGGAACAAAGAATGGCGTGCAATGGTACAGCGGAGATGAGCATAATGAGAACGGAAACATAAACGAGGAAGTGTTCATTCGAAGGCAAATGATGGACAAAAGAATGAAGAAGCTGGATTTGATTGATAAGGAAGTGCCTTTGGAGTTGAAAGTTAACTTTTTCGGCGATAAAGACTCGGAGAACATCGTGGTTAGTTGGGGATCCCCCAAGGGCGCCATAATTGAGTCGCTCAACCAGTTAAGAGGCGAAGGCTTCAGCCTTGGTTACATTCAAGTGCGAATGATCCATCCGCTTCCCTCTGCCTACATGAAACAGATGCTTCAAGGCAAGAAACGCATTATCGATGTGGAAGACAATTTTACTGCTCAGCTGGGCGGAATAATAACGGAGCGTACAACCATAAAACCCAACTTTTACGTGCTCAAGTACACTGGCAGACCGATGATGACGAACGAAGTCTACGAAGCCTTGAAGGCGATTTTAACAGACAAAGCTCCGGAAAGGGAGGTGCTAATGCTTGGCGCATAAACCAGCAGACTACAGAACAAGCGTGTACATGGACTGGTGTCCAGGCTGCGGAGACTTCGGCATTTCAAGCGCTATCCAATTAGCTTTAGCTGAGCTTAACCTTGAACCTCATAAAGTCGTGATAGTTTCAGGCGTAGGCAACGCGGCTAAAACCCCGCATTTCATAAAAGTAAACGGTGTTCACACGCTTCACGGAAGGTTACTGCCGTTCGCGATGGGCGTCAAGATTGCTAACCCAGATTTGGAGGTAATAGGCGCTGGAGGAGACGGCGACGGCTTGGGTATAGGAGCTGGGCATTTTGTTAGCGCTGGAAGAAGAAACGTTGACATGACTTACCTCTTTTTCAATAATGGTGTTTATGGGTTAACTAAGGGGCAGGCTTCACCTACGCTTCCAATCGGTGTCCAGACGAAGGCGCTTCCAAGACCCAACATTAACGAGGCTCTTAATCCGATTGCTCTGGCGATCATTTCAGGCTACACGTTCGTTGCGAGAGGGTACTGTTTCGACGTTGTTCACTTGAAGAACATGATAAAGCAGGGAATCCAGCATAAGGGCTTGGCGTTGATTGACTGTTTGCAGCCTTGCCCAACGTACAACAACATCGAGACTAAAGATTGGTTTGCGGGGGAAGACAGGAAAGACGCTGCTGGAAAGCCGCAGTCAAGACTTTACAAGCTGGAAGATGAAGGCTTTGACCCTGTTGTTCACGACTTGGGCGAGAACTTTAACAAGAAGGTGGCGGGAATGGGAAAAGCGTTCGAGTGGGGTGACAGAATCCCAATCGGCGTTTTCTACCAAAACCCATTAGAATCCACTTATCAAGACCGCTTGACTAAGAGAATACCGTTCTACATGCAGAATCCGCCTGCTAAACAGCAGCTTAAAGACGAAAACGGTGTTTCCACGGTTGATCTAAGCGATTTTATCGATGACTTAAAAACAAGTTAAATTTGGTTCAGCCGAAACTGTCAGCGAGGGCATCTGAGGCTTTAAAAGTACTGGAAGGGAAACAGGCTGACAATGCCTTTTTTAGTATTGAAGAGACTCGGCGCCTCAAAACATTTTTCATGTTGTTTTCTCATAGACCTGGGAATTGGAGAAAAAACCCGGTTTTAAAAGTAAACTGAGTGTACACTCTGAGCGAAAGCGACTATCTTTTGCACTGTAAACGCCGGATGAACCATACAATGCACATGGAAGAACGGTTCGGAGAGGCCTTTTCCCCGAATTTTAATTCCTTTCAAAACATTACAATGCCGCCGCAACCTTTAAGAGCCCCGCAAAAGCTTCTTAAAGGGAAAATCGATTATTAGGAGAAAATCGATTACGCATTCCGTAAGATATTTCTTGAAGAATATTGCTTTGAATGCCATGTTTGTAGGTGTTCCATACGCCAATTACATATGGCTAGCTCTCCAGTTAAGCGAGACAGAAATCTAACTAAACCGCGTCGCGCAATCTTAATGCTTTAACAGAGAAATTGTGCGGTTTTCCAATTGGGTTTTCATGGCTTAAAAAGCAAAAGAATTTACCTCGAAAGGCGAAATAAGAGTTTCCAAAAGCGGCAAGCCTTATCACGATGTTGTGAGAGGCTTGTTAGAAGCCTCTCTCCTTTCTCCTCGTCCCTTCTCCCTTCAATCTTCCTTTCAGCAATGAAACGCAACGATGGCTTATAAACAGGTATTTCAGCCTCCGATATATGTCGCCAGCGACTTAAGGCGACTACGTTTTTGCTTCTTCGCTTTGGTAGCATTCAGCCTTGAATTTTGGCGTGCAGATGCAGTAGAATACCAAGTCGGTTTTCCCTATGTTGCTTATTCTTTGGCTGGTGCCTGCTGGGATAACAATCAGGTCTCCCCTGGCGACTTTGGTTGGCTGTAGGTCGCCAACGTCAACCTGGCCTTCCCCGCTGGTTATCAAGTATACTTCATTGACGCCGACAAGGTGATGCGCCAAGGTCGTAATTCCAGGCTTTACCCTCGCCTGTGCAACTGAAATGTCTTCGGCGCTGTAGTTTTCCGCTATAAGGCAGCGTTCTGCTGTGGGCGCCTCTTTTAACCTGTTAGCCTTCACAATTTTGGGTTTCACAACCTAAACCTCACATTTCTCCAGCTTCTGCCAAGATAAAAAAGTGAGCAGCCCTCTATATTCGCTTTTTTATATATTTTTATCGCAAACTTTAACGTAACTATTATTTAGATAAAAAACGGCTTTTTTCCCAAAACACGGGCTTTTTCAGATTTTTTTATTTGGAATTTTTTGTTTATTTTTCATGGTGTTGCTTTTCGTCTTGTGTGCCGTATTGCAAGATTGCTGTAAGAATAATTTATATATTCGCACTAAGTATAGTGTGTTTTCATGCTTGTCCTACACTACATATATAACAAAGCCATGAACGTGTATGATGTATGAGATGTCCCTACTGCAACTCTGAAAACATCAAAACCTTGGAAACTCGGGATTCTCCTGAAAACACCACGCGCAGGCGAAGAGAATGCGCCAACTGTGAAAAACGATTCACAACATACGAGTACGTTGAAACCGTGGAGCTGATGGTTAGGAAAAAAGACGGCAGGCTTGAACGATTCGATGTGAACAAGATAATCCGCGGCTTACAGAAAGCATGCGAGAAAAGGCCTGTAACCATGGTCCAAATGAACGAGTTAGCCGAACGGGTAAGGCAAGACCTGATGCTTAAAGATACCGAAGAAGTTGCATCGCGGGAAATCGGCGATTTAGTCATGAAGCACCTTAAAAAAGTTGACCGCATAGCGTACATTCGGTTCGCGTCCGTTTACAAGCAGTTTGAGGAGCCTGAAGACTTCAGGCGGTTACTCCTTGAGGTGAAAAAATGAAGTTTGTCTTAAAACGAGATAGTAAACTAGAGCCCTTCGATCAGGAACGTATAACAAACGCCATTTGGAAAGCCGCTAAGGCATGTGGCGGAAAAAACAAAGAAGAAGCGAAACGCATAAGCGACGAAGTAGTCGGTGAACTCCAAAAAATTTACGGCGACGACGGCGTGCCCACGGTTGAGGAAATTCAAGATATCGTTGAAAAACGCATAATCGAAAATGGTCATGCGCAAACAGCGAAGGCCTACATCCTCTACCGCAAGCAGCACAGTGACATGCGGGAGCTAGCTGCGCTTTTAAGTTCTTCAGACATGGTGGACCAATACCTTGAGCTTGAAGATTGGCGCGTTAAAGAGAACAGTAACATGAGCTATTCACTGCAGGGGTTGAACAATTACTTGTCATCCACCGTGATAGCTAAGTACTGGATTTCCAGAATCTACCCTCAACACATCGCTGACGCGCACTTTTCAGGCGACATGCACATTCATGACTTAGGCGTCTTAGGCGCCTACTGCGTGGGCTGGGACCTAAGCGAACTGCTGCTCACAGGATTCGGAGGAGTCCCAGGCAAGATTGAGAGCAAACCCGCAAAACACTTCCGAACCGCTTTAGGTCAAGTAGTGAATTTCTTCTACACGTTGCAGGGAGAAGCAGCGGGCGCTCAAGCATTCAGCAATTTTGACACGTACCTTGCTCCATTCATAAAATACGACGATTTAAAGCAGAAAGACGTTGAACAATGCCTTCAAGAGTTCTTCTTCAACATGAACGTTCCAACCCGTGTAGGGTTCCAAACACCATTCACTAACTTAACTTTGGATTTAGATGTGCCAGACTTCATGAAAAACGAGGCCGTGCTCTTCAACGGCAAAGTAACTGGAGACACGTATGGTGACATGACCAAGCAGATGGAAATGTTCAACTTAGCCTTCGCTGAAGTCATGCGCCAAGGCGACTCGAAAGGCAGGGTCTTCACCTTTCCTATCCCAACCTACAACGTGACGAAAGACTTCAACTGGGATTCGCCTGTAGCGCAAGCGATTTTCGAAGTTACAGCCAAGTATGGTGTGCCATACTTCTCGAACTTCGTCAACAGCGACATGAAACCCGAAGATGTGCGCAGTATGTGCTGTCGCCTACGCATAGACAACCGCGAGCTGCGAAAGCGAGGCGGCGGATTCTTCGGCGCAAACCCGTTAACAGGCAGCATCGGGGTAGTAACACTCAACATTCCCAGAATAGGCTACCTGTCCAAGGACGAAGACGAATTCTTTGAGCGTTTAGAAAACCTGATGGAAATCGCCAAAACAAGTCTGGAGATCAAGCGCAAAGTGCTTGAATCATTCACAGAAAACGGCTTATACCCGTATTCAAAACGCTATTTAAAGCAGGTTAAAATGGGCTATGACAAGTACTGGAAGAATCATTTCTCAACAATAGGTATAGTCGGAGTAAATGAGGCAATCGTAAACTTGCTCGGGGAAAACATTGCGACGCGTGATGGACAGGCGTTCGCCGTTAAAATGTTAACCTTCATGAGGAATCGTTTGGTAGACTTCCAGGCGGAAACAGGCAGCATCTTCAACCTTGAAGCAACTCCCGCTGAAGGTACATCTTACAGGCTTGCACGCTTAGACCAACGCCGATACAAAGACATCATATTCGCTAACCACAACCAAGTAAAGACAAACCATGCAGAACCCTTCTATACCAACTCTTCGCAGTTGCCTGTTGACTTTGCGGGCGACCTCTTTGAAGCCTTAGAGCATCAGGAAACACTGCAGACACTTTACACAGGGGGCACGGTTTTCCACATTTTCCTCGGCGAGAGGCTTAACTCTTGGAAAGCCGCTGCTGAATTAATCAAGAAGGTATCGTGGAATTCAAAGCTTCCCTACTTCACGCTGACGCCGACTTTCAGCATTTGCCCAACTCACGGCTACGTAAACGGCGAACACGGGCGCTGCCCAACCTGTGGTGCAAACTGCGAAGTCTACTCTCGAGTAGTCGGGTACCTAAGACCAGTTGACCAATGGAACGATGGAAAACAGGCAGAGTTTGCCATGCGCAAAACCTTTGACCACTCAACGGTCATGACTGCAGCACCGTTAACGGCTTGAGAGGAAAAGTGAAAAATGAAGTTTAGCGGGTTACAGAAAACATGCTTAGTTGATTACCCAGATAAAGTAGCCAGCGTGCTGTTCACACCCGGCTGCAACCTTCGCTGTCCCTTCTGCCACAACTGGCGCATAGCCGTTGACCCGCAGCCGCCGTTTCTGCAGGAAGCCGCTGCCTTGGAAATCTTGGAAAGCCGCAAGAGATACGTTGACGCCGTCGTGGTGACAGGCGGCGAACCGTGTATGCATAAGGAACTGCCGAAATTCCTCGCTAAACTGAAGGATCGAGGCTTCTCGGTGAAGTTGGATACCAACGGCTTTTTCCCCGACGTGCTTGAGGAATGCTTGGCAAATGTGGATTACGTGGCGATGGACGTGAAGACATGTAGAGAAAAATACGCGCTTCTGGGCGCCAAAGACACGTCTGGGCTCACGCGAACCATAGAAATCCTCAAAACGGGCAAGGTACCGTACGAGTTCAGGACAACAGTGGTACCGCAAATAGTCACGGTTCAAGACGCAACAGGCATCGGGGAGCTTGTGAAAGGCTCAAAAACCCACGCGCTACAACAGTTCATACCAGAGGACACATTGGACAAGAAATTCCAAGCTCTCAAGCCTTACACACCAGAAACAATCGGCGAGTTTGCAGAGGTAATCAGTAAGTACACAGAGAATGTTCTGATAAGAATCTAGAAGAATGAATGAATCCTCTGTTCTTCTTTTCTAAAACGAACACTTTAAGATAGATGGGGATAATTAAAGGGTATGCTGCCGATGAAAGAAGTCGCAAATAAAATGAAAGGAAAAGGCATTGATACTTCAAAGATTCCCTTAGAAAAGGTCGTCAAGTATTATGAGGAAGGCAGGAAGCTAGAATGGAAGAGGCTATCTACGATGCAAACGGGCTCATAGATTTTTTTAAGAAAGTGAATTTGGCCGCTGATAAACGGAAGAGGACGCCTAGTGACGGGTAATGACGTCTAGTGACGCGTAGTGACGCGACCTGCAAACGCTTCAAGCTCTGCCACAAATAAGCAACCCAAAACACAAACAACAAAAAAGCCGCAACTTTCCGACTTCTACAAGTCACAAAAAAATCCAAACACAAACAAAAATGCAAAATCCTTCAACATTACCGATTAACAATAAGGTTATAAAAAAGGAAAAACCTGATTAATGCATGAATTACGCTGTAGGTTTTGAAACATACAGATGAGCCAACCTCTTTCTTACAAGATCAACGCGGAAGTACCGCAGAGCTACATGCCAAAACTATTCGACTACATGTACAACCAATACGTGGTTCCCCAAAAACAACGTTTCACCGATATTACACGGGAAACGTCAAGCGAAAGCGATTCTCTCTCATACGTAATTGTTGACTCGCAGGGTAAGCGGCTCGTCAAAGTTGAAATAACCAGCGGCGAGCCGATCGAGATTAAAGTCATCCCCATTGACCCATCGGTTTCTTCTGAGGTTCTTGAAGAAGCAAAACAAGACGTCATAATCTCCACGCAGATTTTCAGGGAAAACTACCGGAAAGCAACAGTTTACTTCGCGTGGAGGCAAGGCGAACAGGTCGTTCCCGAAGCTTATAAAAAGCCTGAAAAATCTTTCCACCGTCTCTTCCTGGAAACCCAAGTGCTTTTCTTCGTAGTTTTCATAATTTTCGGGATGGCGATTTTTATCGGGGTCATAGCCTTTTATCCCTCGTGGTTCTGGGTTGCACCATTAATCCTCATCGGTGTTCAGTTCATCTTCGTTTTTTACTCCAGCAAGTTCATCGTGAGAACGGCTGACTGGAAAATCACTAAGGACAACCCAATCATACATTTTCTTGAATTCTACCTTCCTGCAAGCGAAGAAGCTGACTTCAAAAAGAAGTATTCTCAAGAGCAGCTTTGGGCAATAAAAAAAGAAATTTACGACAAAATACTATCGGAAAGAGGCGAAGTGGATCCTGAGGCTGCTCAGCAAGTCTTCCTCAAACACGGTGTCCCATGCGAACTGGAAAATCTGAAGACTAAGAAAGTCAACGTTTACGATTTGGTAAAAGGAATTGCTGACCGATTCAGACTTCCGACGCCTAAAATCATTGTTTCAAACACCATGGTGCCGAATGCCGCAGCCAGCGGACCAAGCCCAAGCCGTGGATTAGTCTTGATAACTACAGGCTTGCTTGTTCAGCTTGACGAGGAGGAGATTCGAAGCGTTTTAGGACACGAGTTTGGTCATTTAAGCGGCAGAGACCCACTCATCCTCTACGGGCTGGTTTCAGGCGAGTTTTTGTTTCGCTTCTACGTTCTACTTGCGTTCTTTCCCATAATCTTCACAACGCTGCTTTTCTTTGTTTACTTCTGGGCGGTCATGGTGGCGATATTTTTCGTCGCGAAATTCTTTGAAGCGCGAGCTGATTTGGTATCTGCCCTCATGATTGGAACCCCTCTGGTTTTAGCTGGGTCGCTTGAAAAAATCGGTTTTCAGCGGCTGCTTTACGAGCGGACGCCCTCGTATCGTTTTCAAGAATGGCTTGGCTTAGATCCTCACCCGCCGATATACTTCAGAGTGGACCGCCTCGAGAAGCTTACGCCCGAGAAAATGCGTCATCCGCTTATTCAATCGATTAAAGATGTCACAAAAGGATTCGTTGCGACTTGGAGAAGTTAAAATCCTCTTCTCGCTCGCATTTTCTTTACCTCGGGTCCTGTAAAGTTCTCGGTTAATGCCAATTGATAATAAAAACAAGATTCTGTCACTTCTTCGGTTAACATGCTGATTCCGTTATGCCTTTAATAATTTTAGTAAAGTTTAACGACCTTCATTGACGCCTATTGACGTTTATTGACGCTTGTTGACGTTTACTGACGCAACCTGCAAACGATTTAAGCTCAGCCTCAAAAAACCGGTCCAAAGCAATTTGCTCCCAAAATGCAAAATCAAGCGTCTTCTTCTTTCAAAGAATCTTCCAAGCATCCGGGAATCAATGGGGCACCGTTCTTTGCTGTAAAACGATAGGTTAAATATCAAAAAAACTATTAAGGCTCAACAAAACGCGTTAGCGCAGTAGTTGGGAGGGAAAGTTGGGTTGAAGCTAATTTATGTTGCAATAGACGGCATGGGAGATTTGCCGATTAAAGAGTTAGGCAACAAGACACCGTTGGAAGCGGCTGAGACTCCGAACATGGATGCGCTTGCCTCACACGGCGAAACAGGCTTGATGTACACGGTAAAGAAGGGCATTGCGCCTGAGAGTGATGTGGCTGTCATTTCTCTTTTGGGTTACGACCCGTTTAAGTACAGCCCAGGCAGAGGCGTCATCGAAGTCGTTGGTACCGGCCTAAAAATGAAGGACGGCGATTTAGCGTTAAGATGCAACTTTGCAACTTTAGGCCATGGAAAAACCATAATCGACAGGCGAGTCGCAAGAAGTTTAACCACCAAAGAGGCCACGGAGCTCAGCAAAGACGCCAACGAACTGGTTAAGCTTGAATCTTACCCAGCCACATTCGAGTTCAAGAACACGCGGGGTCACAGGGCGGTTCTCCTGATAAAAAGCAAGGCTGCACCCCTTTCAAGCAACATAACAAACAGTGACCCAGCCTACATAACGGTTAACGGCATCGGCGTCGCCAAAGCAGACGTTGACATGGTACTGAAAACCTGTGAACCCACCGATAACACTGAAGCAGCCAAGGTTTCAGCAGGACTAGTTAACGAGTTCATCCGGAAAACCCATGCGCTATGGGAAAATCATCCGATAAACATAAAACGCGCGGCTGAAGGCAAGCTTAAAGCAAACGTCGTCTTAACCCGAGACGCAGGCGACACTCTTCCCAAATTCTTCAACATCGATGAGCGGTACCACGTGAACTTCGCTGCTTTAGCTGACATGCAGGCTGAACGGGGTATAGCACTGTTAGCAGGGATGGATTCGACGCTTCTGCCGCCGCCTTCAGGCAACCTTCAGGAAGACTTAGAATTAAGAGTAAGAATGCTGCTGGAACTGCTGCCCAAGCATGATTGCTTCTACATTCACCTTAAAGGTCCAGACGAGCCGGGGCACGACGGAAACTGCATTTTGAAAACGCAGGTTATCTCAGCCATCGACAAGTATTTCTTCGGTCCATTGCTAAAGCAGATTTCCCTAAAAGAAAACCTTATCTGCGTGACAGCTGACCATGCGACCCCTTGCGCATTTAAAGTGCACAGTGACACGCCAGTTCCTGTTTTAGTTTCAGGCGAACAGTTGAACGGCGGCAAAGCAGTGAAGTTCTCGGAAAGAGAGTGTGCAAAAGGCAGCTTGGGCATGATAAACCATGGATACGAGTTAATGCCAAAGCTGATGGAACTAATCAAAAAATAAACAGATCAGATGCTTCCCAGTAAAATCGGCTTTTTCTTAGAATTCACTTAGAAGAGCATCTGCCCCCCCAAATCTAAACACTGACAGTAACAAATAATATGTGCTTTCTGCAGAGATGTATACGTCAAATTGAGCGTAATGAAAATGGCTTACACGCGACAAGGAAAAGAAACTTATGAGGTCTCTTACCCGCTTGAAGCCGTGTGGGAAGCATTACCTAAGGCGCTTGCCAAACTTGAGTGGCAAGTGCAGGAAGTTGATCAGGCTAAGCATCACGCTAAAATTAAAACTAAGGGTGCGTTCCTGTCGTACGGCTCCGAAATGGAGATTGATTTGGCACCTATAAACGAAAAGACTACGAAGATGTCTATTTCAGCAGAAACTCCTGTAACCACAATAACTGCTATGGCTGACTATGGTAGGACAAGAGAACGCATCGCCGTGTTGATTTCCACCTTGGGAAAAATAATGAGCGGCGGCTAAAGCCTGTTTCATTCAAGTATTTGTGAACGTTTGAGTGCAACCCAAGCTACTGCTAGGAAGCTTGCAATGTATCCGGCAGCTATAGCTAGCGATCTGATTGCGACAAAAGCTGTTGACTCAGTGTAGGCAACAATGTTTGTTGTGATGGCTGATGCGTTGCCTGATGTTAAGGCTGTAACATTTGTTTTGAAATAGGTGACGTTTGCAGAAGAGTAGAGTGCGTAATTAACGATGTTGACGCCGATGTTGTCGGTTCCTGAACCCACCGAAGTACCATTGGCAACAAAGATTGTTCCGCTGGCTCCCGTTCCTGGAAAATAGTTAAGCGTCGGCGAAGGCCCGTAAAACTCGCCAATTAACGGTGCTGCAAAGAAGAAGGCTAGAAACAGAATTATCGCCATGATAACTGTCATTATCGTGTTCTTTGATATGGAACCCACTGCGAACATTATTGATACCCAAATCAAAGTGCTTACCATGCTTCCAACGACGATTATCGGCATGTACTGAAGATCCTTCTGCGGACCATAAACCACCACTGAAGCAATCGTAATGTAACCGTAAAGCACAATGTATGAGACTAACAGAATAACGAATGCGCCGAAAAGTTTCCCCAAAAAAATCATCGTTCGCGAAACAGGCTTTGTTATCAATGGCACTATGCTTCCGCTTTCGAACTCGCTTGAGATGCTGTTTACGGATGTCCCTATCGCGAAAAGCAAAAACAGGAAACCTGTGCCACCGAACGTTATTGCGTAGTACGGGTTAGCTTTTATCGCGACGCCAGATGACCTGCTAAGCACGGGTGGTAAAACCAGAATCAACGTTGCGATCACGAACACGGCGGCTATTATCCCGATAAATTTCTTCTTACGAATGTTCCACAGCATTTCGTATCTTACTATGGCCCAGAAACGCTTGAACCAGCTTGGGCGCCGCTTCCGGGATGGCGTCGCTGTCACCGTGCTTTTTCTCCTCCATTTTTAGTGACAAGCTGGATAAAGATGTCCTCTAGGTTAGCGTTTTTTTGGCTCATACCCACAATCACTCCGCCTGCCCCTGTTACAGCTTGGGAAACCTGAGCTCTAATATCATTATAAGTGTTTACTTGAACCATCAGGGTATTGGCTGTTCTCCACGTGCCAGAGACGAAGGGCAGCTTCTTAACGGCTGCGATGACCTCAGCAGAAAGGTCCACCAACTCAACGTGAATCATTGCTGGTCCAAGCGACCGTGAGATGTTTTGCGGCGTGTCGGAAACCAACATTTGACCAAAGTTGACGATTGTGACGTGGTCGCAAAGCTGCTCCACCTCAAAAAGCAAATGTGACGAGAGGAAAACAGTCCTGCCTTCTTTTGAAATGGTTTGAACCAGCTCTCGAACTTCAACCATGCCGACGGGATCCAACCCTATGCTCGGCTCATCCAAAATCACTAGTTCAGGATCGCCCAGCAAAGCTTGAGCGATGCCGATTCGTTGCTGCATGCCCTTACTGTACTTCGCGATAAGATCATTTTCTCTGCCTTTTAAGCCGACTAGCTCAATCAGTTTAGGAATTTGTTCCGCTCTTTGCTGTTGAGTCATACCGTACATTCGGCCGTAAACGTCAAGAAGTTCGACGCCTTTGAGGTGTTTGGGAAACTTGGGAAGTTCAGGCATGTAACCGATGTTTAATCGAGAATCGGCATCGTCAACGTGGACCTCGCGTCCCAGCACTTTAACTGAACCCGAAGTAGGCCTCAGAAGACCAACCAAAATCTTGATAGTTGTTGTTTTTCCAGCGCCATTCGGGCCGAGAAAACCGTGAATGGTGTTCGTTTGCACTTTGAGGTTTAACTTGTTTACTGCCGTCAGGGGACCGAAGCATTTTGTGAGGTCGGCGGTTTCAATGGCGTAGTCCAAGGCAAACATTCCCCTCTCCAATGCTTTAGCAGAAGTTTCAATATAAGGCTTTAAGCATGCTTGTTCATTTCTGATTGACCAAGGCTTACAGATCGAGAAGGCGTCGAGAAATTTGCCGGGGGTAAATTTGGAATCGCGTTTGATTTCAGCTTGTCCGCTTGAATTTGTTTAAGATTATTTGGTACGTAACGACTGCAGAGTAAAAGAGGTAGGGAACCAGAATGGCAGGACGCCTAGAAGCGAATTTGAGGTCGCTGACGACAAGCTCTATGTGTTTCTGAGCCGTCC
This sequence comes from Candidatus Limnocylindrales bacterium, assembly GCA_035319575.1. Lineage (GTDB taxonomy): Archaea > Thermoproteota > Bathyarchaeia > Bathyarchaeales > Bathycorpusculaceae > Bathycorpusculum. Next base: position 60,023 of record DATHCJ010000060.1, on the reverse strand, counting down.
ACACTGAATCTGCCCGGTAATGGATGCAGTAGGGTTCATAGACGCCTAGCACCCTAAACCCTTTCTTTTCAATCCAAGACTTGATGTACGCGTCCTCGTAAGTGTGAAGTTGAAAGGGTATCTTAATGTCTTGAACCGTTTCGCGCCTGATCAGCATGTCGTGGGTCCCGCCTCTTCTCGTGAAAATCTTTAGCGTAACCCTCTCGAACATGGGAAGTATCCTTTTTCGCCTTAGAACTGACCAGATTTCGATTCCCCAGATTGCGCCCACATCATCCTTTACTATTTTTTCTGCTTCGGCGAACCAGTTTTTTGACAGTACGACGTCGCTGTCGACAAACATGAACAAGTCGCTTTTTACAAGTTGAATCGCTTTCTGTCGAGCGCTGGCTCTTGTGCCTCTTTGCCTAACGAAGATAACGTTGCCGTAACGTTGTTTGAACTCATCGACTATGGCTTGGGTAGCGTCCGTGGAGCATCCGTCAACGATGATCAGGTTGTTAACGGGAACATTCATGTAGATGGAGTCGATGCACTCTCTCAACTTTGCAGCACTGTTCAGCGTGAGAATAGCAACGTCTATCGTCTTCATCGGAAGCCAAACCGTTTCTTAGGCCTAGTCAAAGTGGCCGACTGTTTTCGTCGGGCATTTTTCGTCGATGAGGAGAACAGCATTCTTAATACCCCATTAAGCCGCAGCATCTGGAGCATATTGGAAAAACCCCGTTGTCACAGCTTCTTAGGGCACGTCTGAACTTGCGGTATTTCTCGCTGTTGTATATTTCGAGAATAGGTCGTTCCATTATGTTTCCCGTGACGAAGTCGGGGAAATCCCTGCATGTGACCACGTCTCCGTTCGGCATCACGTCCAGTTGAAACCAAGGCGCCACACATTTTTTGTAGCCGAAGAAATTTTCGGGTTGGGTATAGTAAGTTCGGATGTCTTCTAGCTTAAGGTCGGGAACGAAAAGAGTGTTAGAGTAAATTTTTTCATTTTTTATTTTCTTCACTTGTTTTGTGATCGCGTCTATGTCTAGACTTGCCGTGTCGCGAACGTAACCTTTCCACGCGAAGGGCGTTATTCCCAACTTTTCACTAGCTATCTGCGTGTGTTTTTCTCCAATCCACTCCTTGGTGAACCATGAGTAGTAAACCACCACGCCGCCGGGTCTTAGAACTTCTGCCTCTTTCACAGTGTCAAGCAGCGCATACTGATTGTTGCTGGAGATTGTGGTCAGAGTGAAGATCGCGGGTTTTCTCTTATTCTTCTCCTTCTTCAGTTTTTGAATCGTCGATAACCCTTTTATTGCAGCGTCAAACGCTCCGGGAACCCCTCGGCATTTGTCATGGATTTCTCTGGGGCCGTCAAAGGACACGCATATCATGTCCCATCCATTCTCAACGATGGTTTCGGCGTTTCGTTCTAGCCCGACCCCGTTGGTCACTATTTGAACCGTCAACCCCTTCTCTTTGATGTAGTTAACGAGCTCAACCAGCGGCTGATAAAGAAAAGGTTCTCCCCCTGTAATGTAAACGTGGACTTTCTTCGGGGCGACATCATCTATCACTCTCTTGTAAACTTCAAGCGGGACTTCCCCGGTGACCTTCGGTGTATCATCTCTCGCGTTGTATCCGGCTTGTCCCCACTGCGCGCAGATTGCACACCTGTGATTGCAACGATGCGTAATTCTTAGGCTAAGTAGCCAAAGTGCAGAAGTGCTTCCATCCACGTTTCCGTAGTCTAATCGTGATTTAAGAATACTTCTGTAAGCTCCCCTGCTAAAACTCATTAAGAGAGCAGGGTTGGCGCATACGGAACCGACTAACTTTACTGGAAATCTTCTCATTAGTCCGTGCCTTAGTACGTTTTAGTAGTTAAATTTTACTATCAACCATGGCTTCTCAAGCAACTCTAGCAATCCTTGGAAGAACTGAAATCATTACAGCAAACTAGGCGGAAGTAACATTAAGAAGCCGCTTCCCAAGGTTTATTCGAAGAGATTCCAGCGAATTTTCGCTAAGTGAATTCTTTTCTTTCGAAAATTACCAGTCCCAAGATTGCCGTGACGATGAAGTATACCCCTATTATTGCGAGTCCCTCAGGAACAGATGCGGCAAACACGGTTGAAGTAAACGTGTGGCCATGGCCAATCGGCGTAGTTGTCACGGTTTTGGCGGGGGGATAGGGCGATTGCAATATGTTGCCGATTATTCCTGCTCCGTAAGTCAGAACAAACCACGGTTCAATCCCAGCAAGGTCTGAGACAAGGGTAGAAATCAGGTTGAAACCGAACAGTAAGAGGATGACCGTTACGAGAATGGAAAAAACGCTGCTCTTAAACAGCGAACTGAAAAAAAACGCGACTCCCATGACTGCAGCGAGATAAAACCATGCGTAAAGTAAAGAGTAGACGAATTGATACGGGAGAGCCGAGCCAAAATTTGCTATTGTACTGGAATAGTAAAATCCGTTGGCGAGTGTGATCACTGTGTAAACGAAAAATATTGCAGTTGCTGCCAGGAAAGCCGATATCCATTTTCCAATGTATATTGACGACCTTCTAATAGGATTAGGGACCCCGAAGTAGCCTGTTTTATTCTGAAACTCACCCGAAATGGCATCTCCCCCAAAGAAAATTCCCGTCAGTATGATTACAAAGGTAACCGAGAGACCCCACCAGCTGGAATAGAACCCAAGGTTAGAAACCAGGAAAGTTTCGGGACGCCGCCACGCCACTATGATGGTGAGAAGCCCTGCTATTAAAAGAGCAATAATCAGCATGATAAGGAAGCGACGCGACCTAATGTATTCAAGAAACGTGTACTTCATTGTTATGCCGACTTGCGCCATGCTGCTCGGAACTTTATTGGCACTGACGTATTCTGTCTCGCCCATACTTATCACACCGTCTCCTTAATCAAATTAAGATAGACTCCCTCAAGTTCCGAGGACGCTGGTTTGTAACTTATAACTCCGATGTTCATTTTTACCAAATCAGACAGAAGTTGTCCTTGCGCATCCAAGCCACCGTTAAACCTGATCCGCATGTTTGTGTCATTTGTCTGTTCTACTGAGGTCACATTGGAAAGTTTTGCGATCCTCTGTGTTACTAACTGGGGATTAATCGGGCGCTGAAGTTCAACTTCAACCATGTTTGCTCCTCCTGAAAATTTGGAGGTCACATTTGAGATTGTGTCGTAAACGAGGAGCTTGCCGTGGTCAATCATGGCGACCTCATCACATACCTCTGAAACCTCGCTTAGCAGATGCGAACTCATGAAAATCAATCTTTTCTTGCCCTTGAGCGATTTGACAATCTCCCTGACTTCACTCATGCCTCTGGGATCAAGACCATTAGTGGGCTCATCTAAAAGAAGGATACATGGATCACTGATCAAAGTTGAAGCAATGCAGATTCTCTGTTTCATCCCTTTGGAGAACTTACCCACTCTCTTATCGATCCATTCGCTCATATGGACTTCAGCTACGGATTCTTCTATTCTCTTTTTAATTTCTGTTGCTGGGACTCCCCTGTATTCAGCAATCATCGTCAACGCTTCGCGGGGCGTCAGTGAAGGGTAAATTTCAGGTGTCTCAATTATCGCCGCGACGGATGCCAACGCTGCCTTCTTTTGAGTGTGAACGTTTACGCCGTTTATCAGAGCTTGTCCGGAAGAAGGACGGATCAAGTCCGTGAACATTTTGAGCGTAGTGGTTTTTCCTGCACCGTTCGGGCCTAGAAAGCCGACGCATTTTGCACCTTCTATCTTGAGGTTCAAATCCGAAACCGCTTCAAATGAACCGAATCTTTTTGTAAGCTGAACAGCTTCAATCGAAGGCACATCACTGTTCGACACATCGTCATCTCCCGGGCAAAAATAGCCTTCCTTCTTTACATCATCCTAGCTTATAAAGCAACGCATTTTGAAAAAATAACGGAAACAAGACAAATTCAGAGTTATTGGCTTCTGCTTCATCTTAAGTGAAATTCTTAAGTCATTCGAGTTAAGGATTTTCTCAGGCTCAGGTCTGATTTGTTAGAAACATTCAACCTCATTCTCGGCACGTTGGGTACAATTTCGGTTTCTTCGCTGTTTTTATGCAGCGACACCCTTAAATCAGGCGACACACCCAAATATTCGAGGTGTTTTTCTGCAGCAGCAAAATTCTTATGACTACCGCTTAATTATCTCCATAATCTTGGTAACAATCTTCGCCTGTATTATTTTATTACCCTATTTTACCAATAGTTCAACATCAACATCCTCCACTCCTCAAACAAGCAACTGGGCAGGATACTTCGTGGTCAGCAACCTTCAGAACCCTGGCCCCACAATCGATGCAATTAACAGCTCTTGGATTGTACCTGCAGTCGGTTCGAGTGTCACAGATACTTACTCCGCGGTCTGGGTCGGAGTTGGCGGCGGTGGCCAACTAGATAACGATAACTCTCTAATCCAAACCGGAACCGAGCAGGACTTCGTCGGCGGCCAGGCTTACTATTCTGCTTGGTACGAAATGCTGCCAAACTATTCCATAACCATAGAAAACATGACGATCTCTCCTGGCGACAGTATTCAAGTCCAAATCAGTCTAATCAATCCCGCCAACAATCTCTGGTCCATTTCGCTGGCAGATTTAACTAATGGCCAAAGCTTTCACCAGGATTTCAATTACAGTTCGAAGCAACTCAGCGCAGAATGGGTCGTGGAAAGACCAGAAGTCAACAACCAACTTTCCAACCTAGCAGACTTCGGCTCACTCAACTTCACAAACTGCTACGCAACAATCGCCAACGCAACCGGAAGCATCACCAACTTTCCAGACAGCTCCATGGGCATGTCCGACGAAATAATCGGCAACGTATCAGTGCAACTAGTTAACGTTTCAGCTCTTTCAAACAATGGCACACAATTCAATGTCACCTACACGGCCGGACAATAAAGCAACTTTGAGACACACAGCCTCTTACCACTTAAGCCTCCGCCATCGTGTAGAGAGGATGTTATTGAGTTGCTCCGCTATTTTTGCTAATTTAGCGGGGTCGGGGTTGAACTGGGAATCGTAAAATCAAAACTCGAACCTTCTCCGATAGAAATCAATTTTATCTCTCAAAGCATCTTCGGGCTTCTTCTTATCAGATTTTATCTGTGTCATTTTAACGGTGGCAGCTCAGTTAATAACACGATCATAGCACGCGTACGCTCATTGATTCTCCGGTCCTTGAAAGGATCTTTTAACCGTTAAACTGTTCGCTACCCTGCAGGATTCATGCAGAAAAAATGGCTGCTACGGAACAGACTGATGACCTAACTTTTTCTATTGCGCCACTCTGAATAGCAAATGGCGCTTATTTGTTCATTTGAACGTCTTTCGCCTTCTGGCTTGAGATCGTTTTCTTCATGCATGAACTTTTCGCATCTGGAAATGTAATCCTGTTCTGACTCGTTCACTTTTGGTTTAGGAACTGGCATAGACCTCACATCTTTAACTTTTTTCCGCCGCACCTTTAACCTTTTTCCCTGCTCCCACCGGCTAAGAAATGAGAAATAGATGACGGAGCTCAAACAAAGTCAGCTGCGGGCAAAACTAATGATTTGATATGCTATGGAAAATTAACCCTTTCTTACAATTTTGTCCTATTCAAATTGCAGTGCAGGCTGTCAAGGCTATCAATATTAGCGCAAACTTTTTTTCCAAGCGAATCCATAGAAAATGCTAAGTGAAAGGCATGTCTGTTTCACCTGATTTTGTCGAAAAGAAAAGCATTCCTGAAGGTTTGAGGATTCTTTGTGGTCTTCCAGACGTGGGATTAGTCGGAAGTATCGCCATTTCTTATATTACTTCCAATTTGAAGCTAAGCGAGCTTGCTTTCATGAATCTAAACCTTTTGCCTCCGGTCATTGTTTTAGAAAAAGGATTGCCTCACTCACCTGTTCGGGTATTTGGAAATGATGAGTTTTTGGCCCTAAGTTCTGAGATTCCAATTCCAACAAATTCGCTTCAGTCAGTTATGACGACCATATTGGATTGGATAAAACAGAAAAGAACAAAAGAAGCGATTATTTTAGGCGGAATACCTGTTCCAAACCGTCAGGAACTCCAAGAGCCAAGAATTTTCGGATGCGCTTCCGATGAGGCATCCATTAAGACGCTTAGCGAATATGATGTTGAACTCATGGAACAAGGTTTTCTAGTTGGGCCTCAAGCTCTTATCTTAAATTTCTGTGCCCAAAACAAGATTCCAGCTATAGGTCTTCTCGCTGAGGCTTTCTATAACTATCCAGACCCGGAGGCTGCAGCCGTTGTTATCAAGAAAATCAATCAGATAATTAGGACCCAAATAGACGTTACTCAACTTTTGAAGCAGGGCGAAGAAGTTCGTTTAAGCATGAGAGATATGATGAAAAGAACGCAAACAGAACTTACTAACATGAATAAGTCACAAGAATTCGACACGCCGCGTCCTTACATAGCTTAAGAAAGGGGGTTGAAGAATGAAAAAAACCCGCACAATCTTTGATGTCATGCGTGAATACTTAGATGAATTTGAACAAGCCTCGGAAGGAATATTTGATGGAAATCTTGAGATGCCTTCCTGGGATGTTGAGGCTCATTCGCTCGAGCCTTTATTCAATGTTTACGTAAGATCTGACGAAGTTATCGTTACAGTTGATCTTCCTTGCGTTGATCCAGCAAAAATCAGAATCAGTGAAGTTGGAAGCAAATTATTAGAGATTGACGCCGTAATGAAAGTCAAAGTTAATTTTAGAGATTTAGGAGTCACTCATAGAAAGGGCGAGTTCTCTTCTCTTCAATGCAGAGTTCCTATCCCTGTTCCTGTCGAAGCAGCACTTGCAGAGGCTCACTTTCTGAGAGGAATATTGCAAGTCGTGTTGCCCAGAAAAAGAGGTCGCCCAATTAAGGTGGAGTAACTAAGCGCGCGCTACATTGCTGTATCAAGCTAAATTGAGCATGGCATTGCATACAGTTTGGTAATTGCCGAAAAGAACGGTTCAAGAGCCTAACGCTTCCGCAAATCTGACGACCTATATCAAAATCCTCGTACATGTTACTTGAAATTTGTTGATATGGTGGGGCCGGCCGGATTTGAACCGACGACCTTTACCCAAGAACAGCGCGAAGCCGTTCTCTACGGGTTTCTTCTAGACCGCTCCGGAAATTCGTCATTCTCCTTGCGGAGTCAGCAAACCCCTGTGTGTTTGCTTTCTGGAGCCCGTCGTCTTAGCCTGGCTGGACTACGACCCCACCCCCAGGCACGAAGCAAATAAGTAAATCTTGAGCAATAAAAGTTTATTCATTTTATTTGGCGGGATGTCGTTAAGAAACTCTGGTCTTCAGGAACAAACCGCCTTAGCCGCTGGAGCGAACGCAGTTTTTCTTTGTCGCCGATTTTTGCCTGTTGCACAGACTGTTTGAGGATTCGGATTGACTCGTCCATGGCTTTGCGGTCTACTGGAAAGGGAACTCCGTCTTTCCCCCCGAACGCGAAGCTAAACTTTACAGGGTCTTCCCAACTTGGTTTCTCGCCGTAAACCAGCTCAGCAACCAACGCAAGCCCACGCACCGTCGCTGGTCCAACGCCTTTCACGCTTAACAGTTCCTCGTAGTTTCTGGGTTGGAACTCGTAGGCGCGGCTCAGCGTATCCCAGTTTATGCTGCGGGGCATGTTGAGGCTGGTTATGGTTTGCTGCCATGGGTCATTTGTTTTGGGAAGCCAATCCTGCAAGGAAGTTTGGTTTAGCGGTTTCGCAGCGGATTGTATAAGGTTCATGAGTTTGCGGGTGGGTTCCTTTGCCAAATCGACGGATGCCTTTCTGGCGCCTTCGCTGACTTTCGCCACCATGTTCAGCGCTGCTTGGCGTTTAACGTCGCCGACTATGGCGTTTTGGGGTTCAACCACAAAATCAGTTACTTTTTCGGACAGCCAATGGTACCTCCTTGCGGTGCTGTCCTGGGCGCTCATGCCTTGCTGAATCACCGCCCATTTTTTATCCCTAGTGATGAGGAAGGCGTGGTGGTACAGTTGATACCCTGCTTGTATGGCTGTGTTGTCAACTTTCGCCGCCATTTTGCTGCTATAAGTGAGTGCCTTGATGGTTTCTTCTGAAAACCCAAAGTTTTCGCCCGCTAAAGCAATATCGCTTGGCGTTTTCTTTGACGTTTTACCTTTGCCGCCGCAGACAGCGATTCCGTGCTCTTCAGGAGTTAAAGCGGTTTTGAGGATGCCTGTGACAACCGTGGTTACTCCTGAACTGTGCCAGTCGTAGGCTAAGACGCATCCGAATGCCTGAAACCAGTAAGGGTCAGAAAGGCGCTCGATAAACGTTGCTGTGCCTTGCTCTTCAATCATGATGTTGGCTATTTCCTTCGCTAACTTACGCATGCGGACTGTGAGCCATGAGGGCGCTTTTCCACCGTGAAGCGGAAGGCTTGCAATGCCAGTTCTGTACATCGAGTCACTGTTGGTTGAAGAACTCCTCTAGAAATATATTTTTTTCTTGAAAATGCTACTTTTTCTACCTGTTGACAAAGACTGCAAAGTTCATCTTAAGTGTTAAAGTAGCTCAATTGTTCCTGCAACTCGAAGCTTCGCTCCTTCTAGATACATCAAAATCGCTTTACCTTTTGAGCGATAAACCAGCGGTTTATCCAGCATTAGCGTTAAAGTTGGCTCCGAAGGCTCACCAGCGGCATCGACTTTTTCAACCTTTGCAGTTAGGAATTGGGTCCAGTGGCCGATATGCATGACCATGCCTGGCTTGAGCGGCGTCTGCCAATACTTCACGAGAGACGCGTGTGTTTCTATTTTGGAAGCAACTTTAATCGATGGGTCATTTGTCAAGACGACCCCCCGATCCACATCCTCCACTTCCACATTTTTCAGCGCGAATCCCACACGGTCGCCTTCACCTGCCATTTCAAACTCGTCGTCATGCTTCTGTATCGACCGTAGCTGCGCTGTTTTTCCGCTCGGAAGAACGTTTAGCGTTTCATGCTTCTTCACTGTCCCGTAAGCGACTATGCCAAGGACGACGGTTCCGACGCCCTTAACGTTGAAAGAGTGGTCAATTGGTACGGTTCCAACCGATTGCTGTCCAACTTGAACCTCAACGGGTTTCTGCTTGGAAGCTTCTGCTAAAAGCTGCTCCCGCAGGAAGTTGGGGTCATCGCTTATAAACTCGTATTTTTCGAGGTTGCTTCCTCTTATGAGGGGTTCAATTTTTTCTTTCGGGATGTAGTTTCTGAGGACAAAGTAGCCGGTTTTTATTTCTGAGCATTGAAGCATGACGAGGCATTCGCCGAAAGACGCGTCTAACTGGTCAACAACAACGATGGCTTTCTTCGCCAGCGAAATTGCGTAGAAAAGAGGCGCTAACCGTTCAGGATACCGCGTGGGCTCAATGAGGGAAACTGTATCCTCGCCCTTCTTGAGGTTGTAGAACGTTATGTCTGTAGATGTCCCTTTCTTGCCTATATTACCTCCGTAATCTAATGCGCCAAGAACCGCGACTGTAACGTTTCCCATAGTTTCACTAGACCCGACGCATTGATGAAAAGGCTAAAGATAAGCGTTACGAGGATTTTTCATGTTTCAACATGGAAATGTCAGCGGGGTTAGATGATGTACGAAAAGCTCTTAAGTGATCGGTTCTTTTTCCTAACGGCAACAATAATAAGTCTACGATCATCGGCTTTAGGCTGCGTTTCTTCGCTATTGCAGCCGTGCACTATTTTGGCTCGCATACTGCGCAGCCATTTTCCATTTTGACTATTTCATTGTTTTCCACGGCTGCTTCCAAGTAGTCGCGAAGTAGCAGCATTATGGGACAAACGGCTGATTTTATTTCGGTTGCCTAGGCTTCATCTTTTGCTTCTTTTTTTAACTTTTTTTATTCTGTCATAACTATTACGTTACATATTTTTTTTGCGAGTTCATTCAAGGTTAGATTTGATCGGGTTGCTGCGGGATTTGAATTCTTGACAATTTCAGTCTAAGGGGTACTGTCTGTACTTTTGCCGTTTAACTCGTTACCTGTTATTGTATCTGAGTTTGCCGAAGCGCTTAACGCTTGATTATATATCCCGATGCTTGACGATCCTGAGTAGTTGATCTCATTGTTTGTTATTGTTATGTTGCCTCCTGAACCTGCAAGCCATATGGCTTTAATCGAAGAAACGCCTGACGTGAAATCATTGTTTGATATGCTTCCGATTGAACCGTTCGTTGTAACGTAGATGCCTGTTCCAACTGCATCGATCATGGTGTTTCCGTCGAATTTCCAGTCTGTTGTTGCTCCAGCTATTCTCACACCTACTGCAACTGTCGGTTTTATTATGTTGCCATCTCTAAAACAGAGGCAGCTTCCAGAGTTAAAATCAACGCTTGTCCAATTTGCATTTTCAATAGTGGTTGCTTCAAAATCTACGTGATTAACGTTTGCTCCTCCGACGTATATTCCATAGCTTCAATGGATGTTGTCTACTGTTCCATTGGCGAAGGTTATGTATGCTGAGGGGTTATCCACGAGTATGCCGTCTAAGCCTACATCGTTTAGGCTGTAGCCGTTAAAGTTAATGCTTGTAGAATTGACAATGTAAATGCCGTTCCCATCGGCGTCGCTTATTTGAGTGTTAACAAACTGAAGATTTGTCCCGTTTAACAATTGTATTCCGTCACCGCTCAAGTGGCTTACTAACAGATTGTTGAATTGCAGGTTACTGGCTGCTTGAGCTATTTCTGTACCGCAATTTGCGTCGAGAACTTGGTCTCCAGTGAAGCTGTCGTTTTGTCCACTGCCTACATAAACGCCTGCAGCAACGTTTGATATGTGGTTATAGCTGAATTCGCAGCCGGTCGAACTAAGCAGACCGTTATACGGGTCGTAAGCCAATAGGCCGAAGCCGTTTCGAATGTTGTTGATTGTGTTACTTTCTACAGCATCATTTTTGCAGATTCCCCAACCAAAGTTTTCAAAGGCAAAGCCGTTTGATGCAGTATTGAGTACTGTGTTTCCTTTGATTATGCAGTTGGTTGCGGCGACTAAAGAAATACCGTTGTATATTTGGCTGCCGTTGACAAGATTGCCCAGTATGCTAATTCTGTTGCCCCCATATAACTGTCCGCCTGGATCAGACCATTTGCCGCCTTCTATTGTAATTCCATCGTGTATGGAGTTAAACACGGAGTTTCCGATAATGGAGCTGTCGTTATCGCTGATCATTACGCCCGTCGTTGCTTCAGTGATGTAGTTGTTCTTGACTGTGCATCCGGAAGCAGAAGGTTCAAGGTAGATAGCGGCGATTGAAGCATTACTTTGTTGACCACGAGCGTTTATTGTTAAACCTGCGATAGTTACGTTTTGGGCTGAAATATCAAAAATTTTGGAGTCGAAGTTAGTTGGAACCGTGAAGACTGCGTTAGGTGAACCCTGAAGAGAAATGTTGGGGTTACTTGAATCGGAAACTGAGCTGTCTAAGAGGTAGGTTCCGGGTAGGAAATCGATGGTGTCGCCCGATGAACTGTTGCGTATTGCGCTGTTTATTAATTGAGTGGGGTTTGTTACGGTGAAACAGTTGAGGTAATTATTTTGTGAGTCTTGACAGAAGTAGTAGCCGTAATTTTTTCCGCTGCCAACGGATAACTTGTAAATGTCGCCTTGTTTGTTTGCCAAGTTAACGTACGTTTCTGTTTCGCCGTTTATGTTAGTTTGCAGTTTAACGTTTAGGGGGATCGACAACGAAAAGTTAAATTGAACGTTTTCAAGATAAACTGTGCCATAGCTTGTTAAACATAGACACTGTTGTTCAAGAGCTGTGTAGTTTTCAGAGTAGTTTACCCAAGGCTGACTCGGCTGCCAGGGATAAGTGTTAACCCGCTTATTCCAGCTTGAACTGTTAAATGCATAATACGTTCCGTCAGAAAATTTCCCAATGTACCATGCGAAATTTGCCGGCGGTGTTGAAAGGCACGGATTTCCTGTTGAGCCTTGAGCGAGTGCCCCTCCGAATGTTATAGATGCTACGATGGCTAAGCAAATGATAGCGACGAATATTGACATTGTCAAGAATTGCCGCTTAATTAGTGGAGCATTTAATCTGAACCGCCGCGTTAAAAATACATAAGCAAGTAAGCCAATCCCAACGACAAAGCGTAAGACAAGTGTTGTCATCGGGATGCTCGAAACAAGTACGTTTAGCGAACTTGATGTAACAGGCAGGTTAGCGATCATAAACAACGTTAAAGTGTAAGATAGAACGCCACCGAAGGCAACCAAAAAGAAACCAGAGGCTATCAAGACAAAAGAGAAAAGCGTCAAATCTTTGCGTCCAATTTCGACGCCATGCTTAAAGGAAAAAAAGTGCATTTTATTACCCATAAAAAACCTATTCAATGCTTTGCTTAGTCAAGCGCGTCGTACCAAAAATTCAAGCGCTTGCCTTACAGAAATTCAATTGAATCGACTATATTTATCTTCTTATTATTGGTTCTGTTACCTCTTCGCGGGATTTGACTTTTTAGGGTTTTCTGTTAACTATCGTGGAATGCTAACAAAAATTAGTCCAGGGGGGGTATGTCGGACGGTTCTTCTTTCTTCATCAGAGTGAACCAATCAACTATTATCCACCGTAAAATCGTGGGTTCGAACCCTCGATATTCCCAAGCCAAATCATTAAGAAATTACTTTTTCTTTTGAGCGCAATCCATACAGATGGCGACTATTTTGACATTTTGAATTGGCTGTTGAATACCCAATAATCCTTTTCCGAGAATTGTAATATACCCTATGGGTTTTCCGCATTTTTGGCATCTTGCAGGTTCGGAATCACCTATTTTATCTCCATAAGGCTTAGTTATGTCTTCGCAAAACATAATCGTATTTTGGCTTTTTAGAAGTTAAACTTTTGGTGATATTTGACTATAGCTTTCGCAGTCAGGTCACTTACTTAACAGTTCTGCACAAAACCGTTATCTCACGATAGTTAACACGGAGAGGTGTCGCACGAAAAGTTAGCAGAACCTGAAAGCTTTACGGTTTCAGGATGGAAACGTCAGCCGAATTGAAGAGGGACGAAAGGTTCATTAGGTAATAGGTCTTTTTCCTAACGGCAACAGGATGGCATAAGCCAACTGCAATTCAAGGTAACGACCAGCCTATAACCAAGAAAGGCAGGTCAAACCAACTGAAAAGGTTAAAATAGTCCGTTGAAGAGGTGAAAAGGTATGGAAAATATTTACGCAGCAATGCTCCTTCACAAGGCAGGAAAAGAAATAAACGAAGATTCAGTGACAAACGTCCTCAAAGCAGCAGGAATCACAGTCGACGAAGTACAAGTCAAAGCACTCGTAGCTTCACTTAGCGAAGTAAACATTGACGAGGCAATCAAAGCCGCACCGACCATGATGGCAGCCGCTCCAGTTGCAGCCCCAGCAGGCGCCACGGCAGAGCAGAAGCCCGCAGCCGCAGCTCCAGAGGACAAGAAGAAGAAAGCCGAAGAAGAGAAAGCTAAGGAAGAAGCAGCGCTTGAAGGATTAGGCGCCCTATTCGGGTAAAAAACTCAACCTCATTTTTAACCAATTTTTCCCCGAAAAATTATTTGCAATTTAAAACGCTGAAAGTCAAAAACCTGAAAGCCCGCGAAATTTCTTATGCTAAGCGCCGTAAGTTACGTTTGATTTGAAAAGTAACCAGTGTGTACGCTCAGAGTTTTTCCTGTTTGAAGAACTGAGGTTGTATATGCTTTCCGTACGTGCTTTCTGTGTATACAATCGACCCCTAAGACCCTTAGTGCGCACGCACAGATTCGGCTGAGATCAAATCGAAACCCGCCTGCAGAACCACTGATTACATAAACAGCATTAACCATTTTCTTTTAGGCTCAGAAATTTTCTTAAGTTGATTCGCCGATTGTATCTACGAAGCTATCATGCCGACTAATTTACCTCCTGAAGCGAAGGATAAGTGGGCCGAGGTTGAAGCGGCTAAGCGCCCGGAAGAGAAGCTGCAGAAGATGAAGGAGTTTCTCAGCACCGTTCCTCAGCACAAAGGCACTCTAAAGCTCAGAGGCGAGATCAAGAAGAAAATGGCGGTTATCCGAAGGGACCTGGAGGAGAAAAAAAGGAAGGGTACAGGTAGAAGCAGCGGCGGACCGAAGCTTTTCGTTGAGAAGGAAGGCGCAGCTCAGATAGCGCTTTTGGGCGTGACAAACGTGGGCAAAAGCTGCCTGATGCAAGCGGTTACCAAGGCGAACGTAACTGTTTCCGCGACTCCATACACCACGCGGGAGCCGACGCCCGGAATCATGGATTACGCTGACGTCCAGTTCCAAGTTGTCGAGACGCCAGCAGTCATGGAGGGAAGCGGAGACGGCCGCGCATGGGGTCCAGTGACTTTGGGAGTTGCAAGGAACGCTGACGGCGTGATTTTGATGGTGGATTTGTCACGTGACCCAGTGGGACAGTTAAAACTTCTCTTAGCTGAGATTGAGAAGAGCCGGGTGCTGGTGAGCAGACCCAGTGGACGCGTTGTTATTGATCGGCGTCATGCTGGAACCGCGCTTCGAATCATTCTCGTCGGCAGGCTTATCGATTGCAGCATGCGTGATGTTGAGAATTTGCTGCGCAGCTACCGCATCAGCGACGCCATCGTCAAGATTACAGGTGACGTGACGTTGGATGATGTCGAAGACGCAATTTTTGAAACTACAACGTATAAGCCTGCGCTGATTGTCGGCAACAAGTTGGATTTGCCCGGTGCAGAGTCGAGTCTGCGGACGCTTAGAAAGTTCGTTAACGGCAGACTTCCTGTCGTCGCCATTTCATGCGAACGCAAAACCGGTCTTGACGAGCTTGGTCGAGCGCTTTTTGAAAGCTTAACCGTTATCCGCGTTTACACCAAGGAGCCTGGGTCGCATCAATCGACTGGTCGACCCTTCGTGCTTAAGCGCGGCGCCACGGTTAATGATTTAGCGAAGAATATTCATAAGGAGTTTGTTCAGAACTTCTTGTTTGCTATGGTGTGGGCTAGACGTTTGCCGTTTAGCCCCAAAAAAGTCGGCTTAGGTTTCCGGTTGGAAGACGGGGACATAGTGGAAATTCACACAAAGATTTAGATTAACCTGCAAACTTCCAACAAGTTACTTATTCAAGGTTAAGCTTGAAAGACCTTTTTAAAAAAAGGTTTAAGATGGAGGCGGCGGCGGTGGAGGCGGAGGCGGCGGGGGAGCCGGTTCAGGCTGAGTGGTCTTGCGGCGATTCCTAAACAGTGTTAAAGCGGCAAGAGCAGCTGCGATTACGACCACTGCGCCTATTATGCCGTATGTCACCAGCGAGTTTGATGGAGGCGGAGTTTGTTTGGGTGAAGAAGTTGGAGTAGTGGGCGGCGGCGTGGATGAGACTGTGGGCGTAGGCGTCGGGTTAACGCTGGAGCTTGATGGAGGTGAAGACAGGACTAGTACAGAGTAGTTTCCCACGTCATTTGACAACGTCGCCGAGTTATCTGCGGGTGTAGCAACAAACTCTGCTGAATTGCCAGGTGAAGGCGGCGGGGAAAGATATGCCGTGTAGTTTAGTCCTATAACCTTGCCTGCAGAGTTGTAAAACGTCGTTGCAACCCAAACGTTCTGAGGCGTTTGGCTACCGGTGTTTTCAACCGTTCCTGTTACGGTGTACACGCCATTATCGTCAAAACCGTTCAGACCTGTCGTTATCAACCCTGTGTATACAGTTTCGTTTGTGGCGTCAGCGATGCCCACTCTGAGCGTAACGTTGCCAGACGCGACTACCCCAGAAACCCAACTATCATCTCGAGTGACGCTCTCCATAGGGTTAAAGTCCATGTAGAATGGAGCTTTCTGACCGGGAAGCAGAGGAAGCGCTAGTACTGGATCTTCGGAGGTACAAACCGGAGTTTGACTGGATGTGGAATTGTAGGCGGCGCCTGCAATGTCGATTTGACCCAGCGTAGTTGTTCCGGTGTTTTCAACCTCGCCGACCACGACCAAATCACCGGCGTATCCGCCTTCATCCAAGGCCAGCACGGTGTTCGCAGGAGCAGCGTACCAAGTGTAGCTCTTAATGACGGCTTCTGAAGTTTGCGCTTTCACGTGTGGCAGTGACAAGGCAGAGAACGTGCTTAAAACTAAAATTACTACGAAGACGGCTGTTACTGTTTTCTTCAAATATCCTCACTCGAACGAACGATTCCCTTTGGAACCATGATGTTCCTTCAAGAGTTATTAAAACTTTTTCAAAATTAACCCC
Organism: Candidatus Limnocylindrales bacterium; assembly: GCA_035319575.1. Lineage (GTDB taxonomy): Archaea > Thermoproteota > Bathyarchaeia > Bathyarchaeales > Bathycorpusculaceae > Bathycorpusculum. The sequence continues at coordinate 43,737 of DATHCJ010000060.1, read as the reverse complement.
CAATTATGTTCCCTCAGTTCCAAAGGACCGAAATGGGTTAGAGAAGCGGAGCCGAAATCCTTCTTTCCCCATTTCTTGGTCATCGGCCACACTTGAAATTCGGGTCGTTTAGGTTAAGGTTGCCCTCTGCTGAGTCCTTCACTGCCTGACGAAGAAACACATTGATGCTCATCGAATTCTTTGTGGTGCATTCCTCGAGCAGTTTACGCTCAGCCCGCTTAGTGTTGTTAGTACCTCATTTTATAGCAAACTTGCGACGTGCCTAATTGAAGAATTACCCTTTTTTGGGGCTGGACCAATTCAAAATAAGCTCGCAAAAAATGTTCCATTTGCCTGCTATCCAAAGCTTATCCTCCAAGCCTGGCACCCTCGGGATCATTTTGATTAGCTGCTCAAGCTGCTCTTCGCTGGGGGCAAACTTCGATTCGCAGTCCTTGCTCAAGATAATGAATTTCGGCTTGTTCGCCCAAACCAACTCCACCCGCTCGATTTCCTCAAGCGTGTAGAAGCAACTCTTCTTGCTCAGCCTCAGAAGGTTATCCAGAGACACGCCTTTGATTTCGTCGTCGATCGGCGCTTTAGACTGCTCCTTTCCCGCGTAGGGCTCAACGGGCGGCGGCACTCCGAACACTGCGGGCATTAAAGAAAGCGGCCCATCGGCCTCAGACTCAAAACGCTCTGCCCTACCCAAGCAAACAATCGCAACACGCCTATCACTAAAATAAACATCGTAACGATTACGAACATCAACAGGCAAAAGAACATCCGGAACGATACCCAAAACCCTTTCAGGTCCTGACACTCGTCAACCCCTCATCAATGTTTCTGGCATGGCTGATTCATAAGGCTTCTTGTTACTGTAAGTTCAATCTGGGCTGGAACCCATGGTGCATGTCGAATCGCGCGCAATCACAGAACTCTTATCGATCAAGACTCTTCCCTGGCTGCATGGGAAAATTCAAAAATATTCGATGTTTAGGTCTTGAGCGTCACATACTGCGCATCTCGCCCCACAATAGAAAAATAGGAACAAGGCCAGAATTGAATTTCGATTACGGATTGATGGCTTGACCCAAAGAATCTGTCAAAAAACATGCTTAAACCAATTTGGTGTTCGCTGACAGATTTTTTTCCGAGTTAAATGCAAAACGTTTCTTTCAGGAAAGAAATGAAGGAGTCAAGCATAATCGACTTTGTGCTTATCATATTAAGACCGTACTGGGCGCGTGGCATAATGCTTAAATTGTTTTTGTTTGTGCTACTGTGTACGCTGAGGGCTGGTAGATCAGTCTGGTATGATCGCCACGTTGGCATCGTGGAGGCCGCGGGTTCAAATCCCGCCCAGTCCATTCGTGCGGCAAGAAGGTGGAGAACGCTTCCCCGCCCATCTCAATTTTCAAGGTAAAGATCATTTTTTGAATTGTTTATTAGGCTGTTGAATCTTCTTTTTGTTTGAGGCGTTCCCGTCAGTTGACTGCGAAGGTCTCTTCTGGTTTTAGAAAAGAACGCACAGAAGCCTTAGCCGACGGAATATTCGCCACGGTTATGACGATTCTGGTGCTCAGCTTGGTTGTTCCCACCATAACGGGAATGAATAGTGTAGTCACCTTGGAATCCGACCTCGCAAAGCTCCTGCCTGACTTGTTCGCGTACGCCATAACTTTCATCTTTCTGGGTGTCCTGTGGATTGGGCACCAGAGCTCATTGAGCCACATCGTACAGTTTGACCTCAGAATTCTTTGGCTAAACATTATATTGCTGATGGGCATAGGGTTGATTCCGTTTACAACGGCTTTGGTGGGAAGATATCCACTGCAGCCCATTGCCGACGTTGCGTACGGCATCAATGGAATAGCTGTCACAACCCTCTACAATGTTCTCTGGTTTTATCCGAGGCAGCAGCATCTAACTCATGAGGAACCTGAGGCTGCAGTGACAATTTACAGAAATAGAATTCTTCTGGTTGGCCCCACGGTTTACTCGTTGGCTGTAATCTTTGCTTTTGTATCTGCTTACATTAGTCTATTATTGTATGCTTCTGTTAGCGTGTTCTACATTATTTTCGGCGGAAGATACGCGCACCAATGAAGCCCCTTCTCTCGGCGTAGCTTTTTAAGGGGCGTCCGAATATGAAAAGCCAAGCAAGGTGCCAGACATGCCCAAGGTTAAAGTCGCATTAGTCGGCGTTGGAAACTGCGCCTCGGCCTTCATACAAGGCATCCAATACTACAAGAAATTCTCGAAACCTGAAGACTGCGTTGGCTTGCGGAACCCCGTTTTGGCTGGGCTCGGCCCGAAGGACATCGCGGTTGTCGCCGCCTTCGACGTTGACGAGAGAAAAGTTGGAAGTGACCTTTCGCAGGCCATCTTTGCCACTCCGAACAATGCTCCAAAAGTGGCAGGAGTGCCCGTGTTGGACATTAAGGTTAGCAAGGGTCCATTACTTGACGGCGTCGGTGAATCCACACAAGCACTTATTGAAGTAAGCTCTGCGGCGGATTCGGATGTCGCGAAGGTTTTGCGAGATGCAGGCGTGGAAGTCGTGGTTAACCTGCTGCCGAGCGGAGCATCAAAGGCGTCGCAATATTATGCTGAGCAGGCTTTGGCCGCGGAATGCGCGTTCGTTAATGCGACTCCAACATTCATTGCAAGCGATGCAACGTGGGCTAAACGGTTTGCTGAGGCAAAGCTTCCTTTAGTCGGCGATGACTTAGTAGATCAAGTTGGCTCAACAACCCTTCATAAGACTCTGCTTAAGCTGCTCACTGAAAACGGCGTAAAAATCAACGAGACTTACCAGTTGGACGTAGGCGGCGGCACAGAATCAGTTGACACGATGGATCGTTCACGTGACGCGAAGCGTCAAATCAAAACTGAAACGGTTGCGGCATCGTTGCCTTACAAAGCGGAGGTTGTAGCGGGTAGCACGGACTACGTTGATTTTCTGCAGAACAACCGTGACAGTTACTTCTGGATAAGCGGTGTTTATTTCTGCAATGCGCCGATGAAGATTGACCTCAAATTCCAAACCGTTGACGCGCCGAACGCAGGCAGCGTCCTCTTTGATGTTGTCCGGGCAATGAAGCTTGCTTTAGGTAGGAAGCTCAAGGGTGCGGTAGAGCCTGTTTGTGCTTACGCGTTTAAGCGTCCGCCTCAGATTGTATCGCTTGAAGTCGCGGACAGAGAATTTGCAAAATTCGTTGCTTAAACTCAGCATAGCTCTCTTAGGTCGGCTAGTATTTTTTCTCTAACCCCGTTCTGCATAAGCATTTCCTTCAGGTAATTCACAGTTTTAACAGGAGTCGGATCAACCCCGTGTAGCACTGCCAAATAAACGCTTGTAAAGTCGCCTAAGCAGATTGTTGAGAGCATCCGTGCCAAGCGGCTCTCGCCTTGAGCTTGAACCTCCAGAAGTCCCACGCCGGCTTGTTCCATGAGTTCTCGAGTGATTTCTATTCGGCTTTGAATTGAAGTTGGCTCCTCGCTGTCTCTCAGGAAGATTGCAGAGAAGCATTTTCCGAGTTCGCCAGCGCGCTCCCAACCCACAATCTCATTATGGTTAAGCTCGCTGAAAACTTCCCATTTCGAAGGAACCTTGCTGTTCTCGTTGAATTGCTGCTTGAAACGCATGGCTACACTTCTATAGAAGCCGAACCCGTAGACGATGGGTGACGTTTGCCCAATGTTTAAAGCTAAGGCTTTGGAAAAGTTTTCTATTGTTTGCTTTTCAGGCGCGTTGTCAATGCTGATCTTCTTAAGAATTCGAAAACACTCGGAAAGCTCTTCTGAAGCGTTTGAAACAAAACCCATCTTCTCCATGCAAATCAGCAGGGGAACGAATAGGTAGGGCAAGGCTGCTCGAGGAGGAATGCCTGCTGGAACACGTATGTAGGGGACGCTGAGCCTTTCAGCGTTTTCAAGGAGGGCGCCGCCGCTGCTCACGCAGTAAATCATGCACTTTCGCTTCAAAGCGTCAAGAAATGAGCTCAGAGTTTCTTCAGTGTCGCCTGAGTAGCTTGTCAACAAAACGAGCGTATTCTTGCTTGCGTAGCCTGGAAGCTCGTATTCCCGATTAACTTCAATGGGCATCCCCAATTGGTTTCTCGCCCAATCCTTCAGAAGGTCGCCGCCGATTCCAGAACCGCCCATCCCTGCGACAATGATGTTGTCTGGTTCAGGGTAGTCCAGTTTGATTTTATGGGCTAACTCAGCAGCTTCGCGGTAAAGCTTAGCGGAGTTAACGCAGAAATTAATGATGTTACTCTTGTCAACGGTTTTAATGTTTTTAACATCGTCCAAAATGGGTTTGCTCATTCATGTTTCCTCCACGATTAACCCGCAATCTTATATCTAAACTCCGCCTTTTAAGCTCAGCGCAGAAGCAAATTAACCAGCCGGGAAAGGAAGCAAAAAAATTCGTGGATAAAAAGAAACTTGTCATCGGCATTCCAGCATCAACGGTTTCAGACACGCCGCATCTTAGGGAGAAAACAGCGAAGGTGGGCTTGATTGGCCGGGCAGCGGCGATTTTCAGAGTGAATGAAATAATAGTTTACCCAGACAGCCCCAAAGAGAACCAGTCACGGGACTTGGATTTTATGGCCCTTTTGCTAAACTATCTGGACACGCCGCAGTACCTGCGTAAAGCCATCTTCAAAATTGATCCTCGCATGCAGTTCGCTGGGATTCTGCCGCCTTTGCGTACACCTCATCATCCTGTAAGCGGAAAGACCCGCGATTTGAAGGCCGGCGACTACCGTGAAGGCTTGGTCTCGTCCAAAAGTAAAGAGGGTTTGCTTGTGGACATAGGCGTGGAGCAACCAGCGATTCTGAGGGAAACCCAGTACGGCGTCAGTGACCGCTTAACGCTGCAGGTTGTTAACGTTGGCGAACGCGTTGAGGTTCAAACAGTAAATCGCGACGACATTGAGGTTTACTGGGGTTTCAAGGTTCACGTGGAAAACAGACCGTTCGGGCAGCTTGTTACTGCAGGGAAGTTCGACTTGACGATTGCAACCTCAAGGTTAGGTGTTGGCTTCAAGGAAGTCGCGGCTGAGATAGGTGCGAAATGGAGCAGCGCACATCATGTTTTTGTGGCGTTCGGCGCCCCAACTCGCGGTTTGCACGAGATTGCTGAAGAGGAGGGCTTAAAGCTTGAGGCGATTGTTGATTTTGTCGTGAACACGATTCCGCAGCAAGGCACAGCGACGGTTAGGATTGAAGAGGCGCTGTTAGCTTCATTGGCCGTTTTGAACGCACAATTCATCTGCTAAGCTGGTCTTTTTTTACTAGAAAACAACAAAAATTTCTTACATGGTGTTATTGACCGCTCAAAATGCTCGAATGCCTAAGGTTTTTAGGGGCTGAAGTCAAAACTGGCTATTTCTCTTTTCAGCGGCTTCGAAAGTTTCAAAATGTTTTTTTGGTTTTAGGCTAAAGGAATAAATGCGTCGACGATTATTGCACTCTCTATGCCATCTCTCGACATTGCAATGCCATTTGCGTTGTTTGCCGTGGTTGTTACTGCAATGGCTCTGAATAAGCGTGTTTCGGGGAGGCTGCAGTCAACGATTGAAGAAAGGCAGCTGCAGACAAGAGATGTTATACTTCTTATCGTCTTCATGGTTATTGTGATTTCAGCCATAGCCTTCGCTGCGATGGTCAACCCTGGCGCGGCTTTTGAGAATGTTCTTCTCGTCTTCTTCCTGTCAGCATACACGACCTTGCTGTTCACGATTTCGTACGTGTTCTCTGACGGGCCGAGAATCAAGGTGCAGTTGTTTTCGGTCGGCTCAGGCATTACAAGCGCGGCAGCCGGCTTTGTTTGTCTCTTAACGCCGTTTAGAGATATCTTCACAATATACAGAGTAGCCGCGTTTTTCAGTTTAGCGGTTTTCTGCTTTGGCTCCACAATTTACGCACGGAAAAAAACGGCGATTAAAGCGCGGTGGTATGTGGCTGTTCAGCCCGCGGCATTGTTTGTCCTTCTGTTTGTCTTCTTTAACATCATTCGCAACTCTGGCACTGAAGCAGTGTGGGCTCCGTATCTTATGGATGTTTACGGGTTAACATTCGCCGTACTCATAATTCTTTATCTCAGTTCGCTGTTCACCTGGAAGACTGTAGGGCTGTTTGCGGTTCTTCTAACCGCAATGGATATAATTCTGGTAATAGGTACACCGGCAATGGTTACTGCCGCATCCTCTTTTACTTCACTTGGGCTTCCAGTGCTCGTTTGGCTGCCAAACATTCCTCTCATTTTTTCGTCGACCGGTCAAATTTTGTTTAGAGGTCTCGGTTTAGGGGACTTTTTCTTCGCGGGAATATTATGTGTTCAAACCCTTAACAAGTTCGGAAGAAAAACTGCTTTTATTGCTGCCGTAGCGATGGCTTTAGCTTTCGGCATTTGGGAAGCGTACCTGTTGAATATACTGGCTTGGCTTGACCCGATAGTTGGCAGAAACATCGGCGGTTTCCCAGGGACAGTAATGATTATCAGCGGTTGGGCACCAGTCATCGGTTGGAAAGTGCTTAGCGAAAGGAGGAAAGCAGCGAAGATGCCAGTTGCCAAACAGCCGCTTGAGACGCCTAAAGAGCAAAGTAACTTGCCAATACAATAAAGGGGTTCTGCACGCAGTTCTAAAGTGTGCGTCCAAAATAATTTTGCGTGCGCGCATTAAGGACCTGTAGGGGTTGATTATCTGTACAGAAAGCACGTACGGAAAGCATATGCAGCGTTGTCAGCATCAAAACAGAAGACATTTGAGCTTACAACCTGACTGCTTTTTCAAGCAAATCAAAACGTGACTTTCGGAACTGCCGTAACGAAGAAGTGTTAAGAAAGCACAAAAGACAAAACTTTTTTATCTGCTGGATTGTGCGACGCGTTCGATTTCGTTTCGTTTCGCTATGCCGGCGCTTTTGATGTCTTTGTTTGCTGCGAGGATTAGTTCGTCTGCGAGTGTTTCTTGGATGCTGCGCGGGTTGTTTATGCTGGCTGCGCGTGCGCCTTCGGTTATGTGGCGTAGCGCTAAGTCTATACGTCTTTGCGGTGCCACGTCGACGGATAAGTGGTAGACGACTCCTCCATAGCTGATGCGGGTGGTGTCTTCAGCAGGTGACGCGTTTTCAACGGCTTTCACGAGGACTTCAATTGGGTTTTTACCCGTGCGCGTGTTGATGATTTCGAAGGATTCCTTAACAATGTTTGTTACTCTGGCTTTCTTACCGGCGTTTTTGCCGGGCCGCATAAGGTTGTTGATTAAGCGTTCGACAATGTTGACTTTTGCTTTGCGGAATCTTTGGTGCTCGTGGCGTCCCATGCTGTGAGGGACAACCATTGGCGTCAAGTTCAAGTACCGCTGCAACCCAATGTCTTCGACTTTAATGTCTTTAAAGCTCCACTTCTGGAAAAGCTTGATTTCTTGAGGCTGAACTACAGTTTGCGCCATAAGCTTTTACCTTGCCGGTTTCTGTTTTCGCCCGTAAACAAGCTCGTTGAGGCTGACACCGTTAACCATGACGACTTTCCAGCGGACCCCTGGGATGTCACCCATTGCGCCGCCTCTTGTTCCGCCGATGCCTTCAACAACCACTTCATCGTGCTCGTCAACAACGTTGAGTGCGCCATCTCCGGGTAAGAAAGCGCTGATCGTCCTGCCGTTCTTGATGAGCTGTGTGCGGACGCACTTGCGTATGGCGCTGTTCGGCTGCTTTGATTCAACACCAACTTTCTCTAGAACGATACCCCTGGCTTGTGGTGCACCCTGAAGTGGGTCAACTTTTTCGTCAAGCATGAGCATGCGACGGTTAAAATAACGGTTACTCCAACGGAGATTCTTACGTTTCCTCGCCAACTGCCTTGCGGCGAACTCGCCTCGCGGTGACTTAGAACCCATACTTTAGATATTCCTCACTTTTTAGCACAAGCATAGTCACACAACCAATATATAAACAAAACGAAGAAATGTTTGAAAAGAGGAAAAACAATTTTAACTTTTAGAGTTGCCTCCACGTAATTGCATGCACGACAAGCATTACGCTGCCTTTTATTTTAGCAATTAAATGGTCTTACTCAGTATTTCATGTACTTCCGCAATACTTACACCTAGTCATTGCTTTCTACTATTTTTGTTGGTTCTGGCAAGCGATCCATTAATTATTTAACACATTTAAATCAAAATATGACGACTTGCTTATTGGAAAAGAAAGTCAAGGTGTGTTGGAGACGTTTATTTGTCAGCCTTCGGTTAGGGGGTCTTTGAAGGTTAAGCTAGCGTTTTTCCAGATTATTTTTTGCAGTTTCACGAGTTCTTTATCATGCGTGTACATGACGGATATTTTGTTGGCTAGAAAGTTGGCGACTATAAGTGCATCTCTTCCCCCCAGCTTATACCGCACTGACAAGTTTAGGGCTAGGATGCTGGTTTTTCTTGTTTGATTGAAGAATTCTGAGTAGGGGTCTGTCAAAAGAGTTCTTAAAGCATCCGCAGCTTCAGTCGGTTTCCATTTCTGACCGAAAACTAAAGTATGATAAGTTTCGTGAATCGTTGCAGGGTTTAAAGCGATTTTATTGTCGGGAGATGATTTTATCAGTAATCCCTTCACTTTCTCATGCTCAGCGTATGTGTCATCTAATGCGTAGCACAGGACATTGGTATCTAAGCCAGCTATCATTTGGCTGTTCTCCGGACTGACTTCGTCTCTTCGGGCGTTGCAAGCTTAGGTTTGCCTTTGCGTTTCGGCTCAGAACCTATTAACTTCGCGAATTCTTCCGGGCTAAAAGGGTTGGCTTGCTTGGTCATTTTGTCTCGTTCCAAATTGACTTCATTTTTTCCGGAGACCAGTTTTCAGGCTTTCCCGTTCTATGATGCTTAGAATTTATGACGTGGATCAGCCTTTCATGGGGATCCCTCTGCCTTCCAGGAACTATGAGGTAGCCTTGTGGGGTTTTTTTTAGTGTGGCTGTGTCTCCTATTTCCTCGCGTATTTCTGCTGGAATGCAAATTCTGCCTTTCGCATCAACCTTAACCGTGACTTGCTCCATATTTCCCACAAGATTAAGTGGGACAATCAGCCTTTTAAAACTTCCCACCTTCCCGCCTCAATATTTTACTTGAGCACTTTCTCCGCTAAAACTATAAGCGACTTGCAACAAATACAGGGCAGGCAGGGTTTCTTATGGCCCAGTTTGAAGTGTACAAGGATAACGCACGACTGTTCAGGTGGCGACTGAGAGCAAGCAACAACGCTATTATTGCCGAAAGCTCAATGGGATACCACAACAGGTCAGACTGCGAGAACGCCGTAAACCTGGTTAGGAGCGAGGCGTCATCCGCAAACATAATCTTAAACAACACTTAGCCCACATTAAAGAAAGTTTGTAGTGACGTACGCGCTCAAAAAAACTAGGGAACCTAACAATTGGGTGAGAACCAAAAAACATATAGGCAGTATCCAGTTAGAGGTTATCTGTCAGCTTTCGATTTATGAGTCTTTGAATTCGAGGCTGGCGTTTTCCGTGGAATAGACTCACGGCATAGATAGATATATCAGCTTTCAGGAACATTGAAATGCAAGTCTTCAAAAGGTACAAAAGACCATTTTTGGTTGTTGGGTGGTTAATCATTATACTGCTTGCGTCGTCTCTCGCTGTTCAATGTGTTTCTGAGCGTTCAACGATGCGCATGCTTTCTCTCATATCTTCCCCTCTTCCAACCGAAATTTTATCAGCGTCTACGCCGATTCAAACGCCGTCGGGCGCCGCCTCCACCCTTTCGCTGTATCCAGAAGAAGTTACTCGATATCAAAACCAAAGCCTTACTCCGATCAGCGATTTCATAGGCGAATTCGTCGCAACCTCCATCAACGGCACGCCAAGCATCAATCAGTCGACTTACCGTTTAACCATCACGGGCCTCGTCAACCAGACAGTGAGTTACACGTACGCTGATGTGGTCAAAAACTTCCAAGCTCACGAAGAAGTAGTTCGGATTATCTGCGTGGAAGGATGGAGCGCAACCGTTTTGTGGCAAGGCGTCTCAGTGAGCGATCTTCTTCAAAACACAGGCGTCAGCCCGAAAGCCAATACGCTCATCTTCTACGCCGCAGACGGCTACTCAACCTCGCTTCCTCTTAGCTACGTCGAACAGAACAACATTATTATAGCCTACAAAATGAACAACGTAACACTGCCAACTGAGGCTGGGTTCCCATTCATTCTTGTAGCACAAAACCAGTACGGGTACAAATGGATAAAATGGCTAACGGAAATCGACGTGTCCAACAACTCAGGCTACCTAGGCTACTGGGAAAGCCGCGGCTACCCCAACAACGCAACGGTCAGCAGCCCCACCGTGGGACCCTTAAATTTCGTAATAACCCTCGAAATTCTTGGTTTCTCGGCTGTAGCCATAATAGTTGGCGTGGCAGTTTACCTTATCTTGGTTAAGCCCAAAAAACGAATCCAACAAACGGAAGAAAAAATCTAACTGTGCCTCTTAATAGAATCAACTTACAGCCGACTCTTTTGGCGCGATTCGCAAAAGCAGTTTGACCCAGGTTTGGGTTTTCAGTTAGCCTGCGTCGCGAATCTGAAGAAGAAATTCGGTCTGCGAACGGCCCACACGACGTTTGTCCTGAGAGGTCCTAAGTGCGGATACTGTGTCGGAGAATGAGCGAAGAAAACTTGCTGGCAAAACCAAGCTCTGCTGCATTTTGCTGTCTCATTTGTTTCGTTTAAGTTTGGCAAATTAAAAATAACAGTTGCCGCATAGTATTAGTTACTATTGCGGCCTTTGTGGGAGGTTTCTGGTTTGGCGGAAAACGTTGAGTACGTTAAGGGTCCTGAGCCTGACAGGTGGCATTGGATGAAAGATTGCAAGCAGTACCCTCGCGCCGTCGTTCGGAAACGCTTAAGCAGACCATCCTCTGACCTCTGCGACGAGTGCCAAGACTTAGAAAGGATTGAGCTACGCAAAATAGCGACAGCATAACATAGGCTTGACCCTAAAAAAGCGTTGCAGACTACTTCATAGCTTGCGCGTTGCACGCGAATCATTAGGAAACAACGTTCTCCTAAGCTGATTGTCCCAGCAACCGCCGGTTTAGCCTGAATTAAGTCTCGAGCAGCGGACACGAGGCAACACAAAGTTTTATATGCTAACTCGATTGATTACCACACTGGTTAAGGGTTGTCTTCTGGTTCACCCCCTTCTCTCTTCCTGAAGGTTCCAGACAACCCTTAACTTAATTTTACTTGCCAACTGGCTTGATCGGTACACCTAAAAATTAAGACGAGTCAATTTTACTAACGAGGCCTAATCTATGAAGAGAATCATATGCAGAATAACCAATTCAGGCGCTAGCACGCGTTAAAATCCCCAGTTTGCCACGTGAACCAAACGGCCTATCCAAATTATCAACATGCTTTTATTTGACGCGTAAGAACTATCCATTAACAAAAACCTGAAAACATCAGCTTAGAAGGCACATTCCAAAATGGTTGAACTAAGAACACAGGAAAAGCAGCTCTTATGCGCCCTGCAAGCACAGGGTGGAAACGCCACGGTGGAGGAGCTGATGGAAAAAGCCGGTTTGCAGGACGCGGCAGTCATGCGCATCTCGTTGACGCTGCAAGAAAGAAGCCTCCTCACCATCCACGCGAAACACCAAAACATAATCAAACTGACAGCCGAAGGAGAGGTTTACGCTAAAAACGGGTTGCCTGAACGCAGGCTAATGCACGCGGTGGAAGAACTCGGCGGTTCAGCAAACCTTAAAAAGGCGGTTAAGCAAGCGGGCATCGATCCGCAGTTCATCCAGATTGCGCTCGGCTGGGCTATAAGGAAAAAATGGGCGCTCTTCACCTCAAGCGACAACACATTACGGGTCGCTGAGAATCTTGTTCATCAGGCGTTGATTCCAGAAGGGGCAGATGAGAAGCTTCTGGCAATCGTAAACCAGAGAAAGCAGGTGACCCTTGAAGAACTCAAACGGGATGAGCTGAAGGAAGCTGCTGAACAGCTTAAAAAACGCAAAATTCTCTTAATCGAACCCAAAACAAGCCGCACTATCCAGATTACAGCGGAAGGCAAAAAAGCAGCCGCTCAAGCAGAAGCCGCCACTCAAGAAGTAACCCAGCTCACGCCGGAACTCATAATCACAGGGAAATGGCACACTGCAAAGCTTCAAAAATACAATATTGAAGCACCCGTGGCTAAAACTTGGCCTGGCAAAAAACACCCGTACATGCAATTCCTCGACGAAGTCCGCGCTAAACTGGTCCAGTTAGGCTTCCGAGAAATGACGGGCACGGCTGTCGAAACAGCATTCTTCAACTTTGACGCTCTTTACGTGCCGCAGGATCATCCCGCGAGGGAAGAAAGCGACATTTTCTATATTAAGGAGCCAGCATTCGGCGACATAAGCCAGCACGCCGAAGCCGTGGAGCATGTGAAGGAGACGCATGAGAACGGCTGGATTACAGGCTCAACGGGGTGGGGATACACGTATTCCCTTTTAGCTGCCCAACGGCTTATTCTGCGTGGGCACGGGACATGCCTCAGCGCCCGAACTTTGGAGAAGAAGAAGTTCCAGGTTCCGAGCAAACATTTCTCTATCGCGCGGGTTTTCCGCCCCGAGATAACAGACAAGACTCACCTTTCCGAATTCAACCAAGTGGAAGGCATAATCATAGACGAAAACCTCACCCTAAAAGACCTCTTAGGGGTTCTGGGCAAGTTTGCTGTTGAAATCGCGGGAGCGGACAAGGTGCGGTTCAAACCTGACTATTTTCCCTTCACCGAACCCAGCGTTGAACTGAGCGCTTACAGGGAAGGCTACGGCTGGTTGGAATTTGGCGGTTCAGGAATCTTCCGTCCGGAAGTCACGTTGCCCCTTGGCGTTAAGGAACCTGTCATCGCTTGGGGGCTGGGTGTGGACAGGCTGTTCATGATGCGGGCAGGCATTGATGATATTCGCATGATCTTCAGCCAAGACCTTGATTGGCTAAGAAAGAAAGAGGTAACGTGAATGCCTACAGTAGACGTAGAGTATCGCGAGCTGGAAAAATTAATCGACTTAAAAACATGTCGCGCAAAGTTTGGAAATCCAGAAAATTTGGACGTAGAAAAGCTTGACGAGGTGATATCCTTGGTTAAGGCCGAAGTTAAAGAGTACAACAAGAACGAGGCTATCATCAGCGTTGAAATGAAAGATACCAACAGAGCGGACCTCTGGAGCGCGGAAGGCTTAGCAAGGGGTCTAAGGTGCTACCTTGGCTTGGAAAGGGGTTTCAGAAAATACTCCGCAGGCGAACCAGCCGTAGAAGTAAACGTGGACGCCAAACTCGCCAACATACGCCCCTTCATCGCCTGCTCAGTGCTAAAAGATATACATTTGACAGACCCTGTGATCCGCGGGCTCATGCATCTTCAAGACAAGCTGGACCAAACTTGTGGAAGAAACCGCCGGAAAGCCTCCATTGGCATTTACAATTTCCACTTAATTAAGCCGCCAATCGAGTATGCCGCAGTTAAGCCAGCAGACGTCAGTTTTGTCCCCTTAGGATTTGACGAGAAAATGGGGCTAAACGAGATTCTTGAGCGGCACCCGAAAGGGGTCGAGTACGGTCACATCGTTAAAAAGAATCCACTGTACCCGATGCTGTTTGATTCCGAAGGAAAAATATTGTCTTTTCCGCCAATCATCAACTCGAATGACTTAGGCAAGATTACGGAGGAATCACGCAGTTTGCTTGTTGAAGTTACCGGCACCTCGCACAAAACGGTTCTCAACACGCTAAACTTGGTGACTGCCGCACTGATTGACCGCGGCGGAAAAGCTTACTCAGCGACAATTCTATACCCAGAAGGCTCAGAATATCAACAGGTGAAAGCGATAACACCGGATTTCAGCAGCCGAACCGTGCCGCTTGGGGTAGAGTACACAAACAAGCTTTTAGGGCTCAAGCTTTCGGCTAAACGTGTCGGCGAGCTACTGTTGACTGCAGGTTTAGGCGTCAGTGGAGTGCAGGCTGAAAACGTAGACGTGATTGTTCCAAGCTACCGTGTTGACGTCATGCACCAAGTCGACCTAATTGAGGACATCGCCATTGCTTACGGCTACAACAACATCGAGTGTCTTTGGCGTGAAATGCCAACTACCGGCCGAGCGAAACCTGACCAGCGCAAAATCGACATTGCACGCGAACTTATGGTTGGCTTAGGCTACCAAGAAGTCTTAACCTACATGTTAACTAACAAGGAAAACCTGTTTAGTAAAATGAACACCAAAGAAACCGAGAACGTCGAAGTTGCCAACCCAAAAGTTGCAAATATGACTTGCCTACGCAACTGGCTCTTGCCAAGCCTTATGGAGTTCCTAAGCAATAACCAATCCGTAGAGTTCCCGCAGAAAATATTCGAGGTTGGAAAGGTGACGCAACCTGACGAGGCGAACGAGACTAAGACGCGGGATGAAGATTGGCTATCAGCCGCAACCACACACGCGAACGCCAACTTCACCGAAATAAAATCAGCCTTAGACGCTTTCACGAACAATTTTGGGGTTGAATGGCAAATAAAAGAAACCGCCCATCCGAGCTTCATAGAGGGCAGAGCGGGCAGAATAGTCATCAACGGCGTCGACGTCGGCATCGTCGGTGAAATCAACCCAGCCGTGCTTGAGGCTTGGAAACTTGAAAACCCAGTCGCTGCGTTTGAGATAAACCTGCAAAAAATCCTGACCGAAAGGCAGGGTGCGCCTGTCGAAAAATAGGCGGAAGCTTTAGAACCATGAGAGCGTTCCGTTTTTCCGTGAGGTTTTGAGGCACCAAGCGTAAGCAGCGTAGCCCAGCGGGACAATTATCGCGCACATCACAGCCAAAATCTCTACGTCGGGCATGATCGAAGCGAGCGTCGCGCCAGTCAAGATCAATTTTATCGACGTGAAGAAGTAGTAGGGCGGCGTCACGTAAGCGACAAGCTGCAGGAAAGACGGCAAAACCTGCGGTGGAAAAAGTACATTTCCAAACAGGCTTGTCGCGAGAGGTATCAGCGCCGCCACAGGGTCACCCTGCTTGGTCAAGATAAGTACGCCTGACCCAATCATGCTGAACCCGATGAACGTGCCGATTCCCAGGACCAAAACGATCAATGTCCCCAGAACATTTACTGCTAAGGTTATTCCGAAGACGTAGACCCCGATAAGGAGGTAAACGGCGACAACGGCAGTGCTCCAGACGAAACCCCAGATTGAACTGCCGATGATGAAGGTTGTCAGGCTGGTGGGCGAAACCAGGACTTCTTCGAGCGCCCAGGGATTGATGGTTTTCTGCACCAACGTAAGGGCTTGTCCAAGGTAAGTGTTGAACGCCAACCCTATGATCAGGTATGTTGTGAAGTTCGTGTGGAATTTCTCAATCACAAGTTGGTTAACCGAACTTTGTCCTAGATACGCATAGGATAGCGCGCCGAAAACCGCGCTGAAAACCAGGATCGCAATGTTTGTCTTGTAAGTTGAGAAGCTTATCATGTCACGCTTCATGAAGTACCAGATTTTCTCAAGCTCGTCAACCGCACCCATAGCTTTCACGCCCTCTTAGTCAACTCTATGAACGCGTCCTCCAACGTGGGTTCGTCACGTTTGAAGTTGACCAGCTTGATTCTCCGTTCAAAAATGTAATCGAAAACCTGCGGTAGCATATCAACGCTTTTTAACTTTATACCCAAGGCATGCTCCTCTGGCATCAAGGTTGGGTCTGTCACCTCGGATAATTCGATGACTCCTTCTAAAGCGCGCATCTCATCGATTTGAGCCTGCGTCATCTGCTCAACAGTCAGGTGAATCAGCTCTTCATTCTTGATCTTTTCCTTCAACGCATCGGCTGTGCCGAGAGCGATTATCTTCCCCTGTTTCAGGATGCCGATTCTAGTGCATATCTGCGCGGCCTCTTCGATGTAGTGGGTCGTGTAAAGCACGGTTTTGCCCGTTTCTGAAACGGTGCGTTTAACGAAGTCCCTTACGTTGCGCGCGGAAATGACGTCCAAGCCCGTCGTGGGCTCGTCGAGGAGTATCACGGGTGGGTCAGGCAGAAGGGTTCTTGCCAACGCCAGCTTTCTCTTCATTCCGCCCGAATACTTTTGGAACAACTCGAAGGCACTGTTCTCTAAACCGACCAGTTTGAGGACTTCCATGATGCGTTCTTGCCGTTTGCGCCTTGGCACATTGTAGGTCGATGCGTAAAACTCGAGGTTTCTGTATCCGTTGAGCCGCCAAAAGAAGCCGCGCTCTCCAACGCTGAAGAGCGTGCCAAGAGAACTTTTAACCTGCATTTGCTGCTTGACAATGTCGTAACCGTTAATCAACGCGGTTCCGCTGTCAGGCGGCAGAAGAGTACACAACACCTTAACCAGCGTTGTTTTTCCTGCGCCGTTGGGTCCAAGAAGGCCGAAGAGTTCACCCTTCTTAATGGTGAGGTCAATGCTGTCGATTGCGTTGACTGTGACGGTCTTGCGCCTGAAAAAGGCGCCTTCGTTTGCGTTTTTCGACGTGAAGCGTTTTGTTAAGTTAATCGTTTCGATGGCGTTTTCACTTGGCACTAATCAAGCATCTCGATGTAACTCATGTTAATGAGAAACTAATGAATGTTGCACTAAGAAACGAGCAATTTTGGTCGCTGAAACAATTACGCTTTCGACATGGTGGCTCTTCGTCAAAAGGCGGATCAAAATTTGTGTATCCACGGAATCAGCTGCTCGGCGTTCATGAATTTTTCCGAGAGCGGCAACTGCAAGTATGCTCCGTACCTGTTGAAGTACGGTGCTCCTTTTCTTGAAAACAGAGTTAAGACTCTGCCTTCATGGTTAATCTTGAAGCCTTTGCCGCTTGCTTCGTGACCCCTTATCAAAATTTTAGCGTTCACCCTTCCAAGAACCTGTTCTGTGACGTTTTTACCGAACAGTTTTCCTGCGCCCCTCGGGGATAAAGAAACGCCCTGCATGCCTTCGGCTGGGTCATTCCAGAGTAGGTCTTCCAGCAAAGCCTCATCGTGGTCGTCGCCGGCTTGAGCAATGTCTCGAAGACTATTGATTTCTGGGGAGACACCGCCGTGAATCATCAAAAACCGGCCTTCAACAAACACTGCGTTGTACAGGTTAGTCCACAGGGTACGCGTTTTTTCGTAGACTGACCTCCAGTCCTCCCCGAACCTATCTTGAAGTCGGAAGGGCAAATCATGCGGAGAAGCCACCAAGTCCTTCGGTCCTTCATGGTTTCCCCGAAGAAGAATAATTTGTTTTGGGAAAGCAAACTTGAGCTCTAGAATCGTGTAGTAGACTTCGGCTGGTTTATCTCCTCGGTCACCGTAGTCGCCTAAAAAAATCAAGGTTGCGTCTTTAGTTTTTTCCATTTTCTGCAAGAATTGGCTTTTTTGAAGTATCGTTAAGAGGCTTTCGAAATCTCCATGCAAGTCGCCGATTACTAGCGCCTCTCCCAGCGGGTCAACCGTAACTAAATGGTTGGTGACTCTTAAATTGCCAACTCGGTCATTTTCCTTCTGCAACAGGCGTGTGGCTTTATCCAGCGTTTCAGCGAAACACCCGCTTTGAAGGTTTAGGGCTTCTTTAACGAGTAAAGACAAATCCAAATTGAACACGCGGTACTATGGAATTTGAACTTTTATGTCTATTGAACTGTAAATGTTCTTCTCAATCGTCCTCTTAAGACCGCTGATTTTGTCTAGTGTCTCGTTGTAAGCGTTTTCCTTCACTGCCTCATGCGTTTCGATGCTTGTTTTCCGTGCTTTAAGCTGGTCAAGCTGCTGCTCGTAGACAGCAAGATTGCGCCTTGTTTCATCCATTTCAGAAGAAGCCAGCAATTGGTCTCTTTTGTTTGCCATTTCCACGCACCTGACTTGAAGCTGCGAAAGCGAGTTGTTCTTGAGAATATCATTTATTGACTGCTCCGCTTTCCGAGCTTTGTCTTCTTTTAGTTTTAGCTTGTCCTCAGACAGCAATCGCTCAAGCTTCTCTAGGATTTCCTTGAGTTCTGGGTAGCCGCTTGACTCCGTTATCAAAGCGTCAAAAGGCTTCTCTAAGTACAGGTTGACCCTTGTTAGCTCATCGGGAGTTATTCCTCCCCCGCCGCCGCTGGTTGCCAAAGCCTGCATCTTGATGAAGGGTTTCTGCAGGTACCTAAGTGAATACTTCAATTCGTTGGTTAAATTGCATATTTCACCGCTTGCCACGTTAAGAGCATCAATGGGTCCCTTAGTTTTCAATTCATTAATTTTCTTATTCAGATCAGCGATTTCCTTCTCCACTGGCAAACGTTCGTTCTTTATTTGCTCTTTTTCCTCGCCTATCGTTCCCTGCTGCTTCTGCACGCTTTGAAGTTCATTTAGCAGACTGAAAGCTTCTTCCAGCGTTTTAGTCTTGACGTATTCTTTTGTGACAAAGTCGTTGAGGAGGTTGTAGGTTTGTCTGGCTTTCTCGTATACCGTTAGGAATCTTCTTCTGTCCATGATGAAGAAGGGTGAAATTCTCGGGAACCAACTCTTAATGTCTATGTCGAAAACGATGAAGATTTTTTGGGTTTCCTGAACATAGCTGCTTAACGTATCGTACGAGATTTCTTCCGGCGTGTCAAGTTTTTTGAGTCTGTCAACAAATAAATGGGCAATCTTGTTAAGTGCTCGGGCTCGATTGTAAACTTTCATGTTTCTTCTGTCAATCTCTCTTGTACTGTTATCCAAGAGCATCTTGCTCATTTCAGCGAGCCCTTGGATCGCCACGTTCATGTCGTCCCTTAACTTTCTGGCTTGAGCGTGAACCGGCGAAAGAATGGAGCTTGTTTTGTCTTCAAGCCAAGGTTTAACTTCGTTAGGTGAGGAGAACTGGATTGTTTCGGTCAACACGTTTCACTATAAGGATATGTTATATTGGCTTATTTATCAATTTTAGCCTAAACTTGCCCCGAAACGTGATTACTCTTTTTTGGGTAATTACTCTTAAATAGCTAACGGCCGCATTGAACAACAAACGAGAGAAAAAAATGGAAACAAAAACACTTGCAATTATAATCATGTTCGTTGCTTTGGCAGCAGCAATCGACGCTTTTGTGCCTAAAATCCCCTTCCCTATTCCCCTGTACTCTTATTTGTATTATAATTTGTGGGAAATTCCAATAGTTGTTATTTTTATGTTATACGGGCTAAAAACTGCGATACCCGTTGCCGTGTTAAACGCTTTTATTCTGGTTGTAATATTTCCCGGAGCTCTCATATCAGGACCGTTTTACAATCTTGTCGCAGTGCTATCCATGTTGATTGGAGTTTTTGCAGCTTACAAAGTTGCTGTTTATAACTGCCCTAAAGAAAAATTAGTCCCTTTCTTAAAGAAACACGAATTGGGACTCGGTGTTTCAATGACGACACTCGGAATCACAACTCGAGTCATAATTACCACAATATCCAACTACTATCTGATAGCACAAACACCGCCAATTGGATTCGGTTTTTCACATGACGCAACAATTGCTTTTCTACCATTCAGCGCACTGTTTAATGCAACGCAAGCCCTCTTAACGATACCCGTGTCGCTCATAACTTCAATCGCCATCATTTCTGCATTCAAAATACAATAAGAAAAAAGCAAAATTAGAAGCCTAAAGACTCCGAAAGAACCTTTGAGTTAATTTGTCCTGCCTTGAAGGTGTTTCCTGTTTTAACGTCGTTTATCACTAGAACTGCCGGTTCGAACAAGCTTTGGTCGATTTTCTAGAGACCCGCGCCTGCTTAAGGGAACCCTGCATAAGACAGCTATCTAAAAACATGGAAATTTACTGGTTTAAATATTAATTCACTGAGTAGCAAGAGTTGATACTCTCCCTAAACACTGAGAAATAGCTGACTGCACAAGTTAAATATAGTTAGCAAGCGTTCTGGTTTCAATAGGTGAATTTACCATGTCCGAGAAATTGACGACAATTCCGACAGGAGTCCAAGGTTTAGATGAGCTAATTAGCGGCGGCTTTCCGAAGGGTCGAGTAGTCTTGGTGGTGGGGGGGCCTGGAGCTGGAAAAACCATTCTTGCAGCTCAATTCCTGTACAAAGGAATCACAGATTTTAACGAAAACGCCGTTTTAGTTAGCCTGGACGAGAACAGAGAGCATTTCTTCGCTGAAATGGCCAAGTTTGGTTGGGATTTTAAACAGGCGGAGCAAGAGGGAAAATTTGCTTTCCTGGATGCTACGAGGCTTTCGCGGGTGGCGATTTTGAAGGAGAAAATGCTTAAGGAAGAAACCAGCAGCCTTCGCGGCAAGGAACTTCAGGTTGACAAGTTGATCGAAGAGTTACAGGAGAAAATCAAGCAGGTTAAAGCAAAACGCGTCAGCATAGACACTTTGGCGTCATTGTTTTACAGGTTCCTTGACCCAATAGAACGAAGAACCGCAAGTGTAGACCTGATTGAGTCGCTTTCAGATTTAGGCGCAACTGTCCTGGTTACTACCGAGCTTTCGGAACTTGGTTTGCAAAGAAAGATACTGGATGAGGAGTTCTTAGTGCACGGTGTCATTATGATGCAAACTCTGTTCTCAGGAGGCACAACGACAAGAGGACTACAAGTGGAGAAAATGCGCGGTGTAAACGTAAATACCAACCTTGTGCCTTACATAATAGATAAAACAGGAATTGAAATCTACCCGAACATGTCACTGTTTGAAGAAAAATGACCTCAGTAACTTGAACTAAATCGGCATATATAGTTACTTCATGCTTTACAGCTTCCCAATTCCCCGAGTTCTGAGCCTTTCTCGAAGATGGTTTTTCCTCGTCGAATAAGCCCGCTACCGGGCCTTAAGGAGTTCTAGTCAGGCACTTTATGTCAAGCCTAGCGAGCCTTTGATCACGTCAGGGTCTATGTTGCCCGCGGTAAACGTTTTGCCAGTTTTTGTATTGTTAATGGACACTACAGCGGGAGCGAAGAGGTTTGTGTCGATTTTGTAGAAATCGAACCCTGCTTCCTTAAAAATGTCAAGGAACCTTGGGTTTTTGTTTGCAAGCCTTCTGGCTTCTTGCATCATTGCTGAAGCTGATGACGGCGCTTGTTTCACTATGTTTTGTAATTTCTGTTCATCTTCGTAGCTGACTGTGTAGCTTGTCACTCCACCGTAAAGGATGGCGTCATTGGTCCGTCCCATAGCTTCGCCCGAGTCAGGATGAATGGGAACAATGGGTGCATAGCCCCACGCATGCTTAACAACCAACGGGTCTAAACCTAACCTTTCAAGCTTGTGCAGTCCTGTTTCAACGATTCTTCCAGAAACTTGGGTTGCTCCAGCCAGGCTCGTTGTGGAAAACATAACTAGATACAAGCTCTTAGTGGAAACCCTACATTTATCGGCAATCAGTTGGATAATTGCTTCACTAGGCTTTTTTTGAGTTTCCAAAACGAGCACTGCTGAGTCAGATTCTTCTTTAAACTGAAGCTTTTCATACAGATCTTTCGGTTTAAGAGCCAACGCCCTTGCGGGACCAGAGGCAATGGCTGAAAAACCGTCGCCCTTTACTTGCCAGCCAGCAAATTGAGATGCCAAGGTGGAGAGCGCTGGATAATCTGTCTTTATGAATACCGAGGGCAAGATAACATTGCCGTATTGAATAGGCATAGCATTTGCAGTTCCGTATCCTGCCAAACAAATCTCAGTTACCATCTCACCTGCCAAAAAACCGCCCTCAGCTTCGATTCCCGCGTCAATCAGGGTTGCTCCAGAATCCGATTTTTCAACATTAACCTGATACTTGTCTGATTCATTGCAAAGTTTATTCACTAAGTTCAAAGCTGATTTGTTTAAACTAATCTTTGGCATTGTTTTCTGCTTCCGAAAGTACTGGATTAAGCAAACATGTTGCCACGGATAAGTCTTTTCCCACAGCACAAACAAAAAAAGCAAATAAAGATCAATAACTCGCGCGTCTGTTGATTAAATCTTAATTCTCTTTCAAAGCGAAGAGAGAGACAGAGGAGAGAGACAAAGTAAAAGAATTAGAAACCGCCAAAAAAACAAGCAAATGGACAAAAAACCAAAACTGGACCCGCAAGGTTTAGGAGTTTACAAATCGGTATCATAAGTCTCCGCTTTTGAACCGGATTTGATGTCATATGACTTATGTCTATTTTATTTTCATTTACATATATAATATTCATTATATAGAATCGTCTGAAACATGTTTCCGCAAGTTTTAAAATCATCAATGCTTCATATGCGGGTTAATTGCGGACCGTTGAACATTCAACGCGCGATATAGAAATCTCTATCATCGTAGGGAGAAAGAAAGAGAATGAACAGCATGTTAAAGAAGGTTTTTCCAGCGATACTGATAGCGGCGATGCTGCTTGCGATTGCGCCTTCAATAACGACGGTGAAAGCCCAGTACCAATCAACAGGAGATGTACTTGTTACTTTTCCATCCGGAACTCCTACCACTACATATGCGTATTCGGCTTACGAAACAACGCCTACCAGTTACTATTACCAATCTTCTGTGTATACTCCCACGCCTCCTTTCTCTGAATCCGATCCGCCGTCAGCTCAACCTGCTGAATCAACTCCAGGCATAGTTACGCTTCCTTCACTGCCCGCAAACACAGAAGGTTATTATCTCGTACAGATTTATGGCTCCTTTAGCGGACTTGCAACAGTTTACGTCCCGTATTATCCGTCTGATTATCCCGCTGGCTATAAACCGCATCTTTGCATTGGTGACCCGGTAGACTTCACCGGCAATGGCGTAGTAAACTTGGTTGACGTAGCTCTTATGTTACAAGCGATAAAGATGTTTCGAAGCGGCACGTTGACTTACGCTGGATTAGAGGAGTTTGACTTGAATCATGATGGCGTCGTTAACTTTGCTGATTTGCAGATAGTGCTACAATATTTGCTCTTCGGCCTTCCAACGCAGGGCGGTAGGCTTCCGTGGATCGACATCACAGTCGGATGGACCGAAATCAACGGATATTATTATGTTGTCGGCGTTACTGATCACTTCTCAATATTCGGCGTTCATTAGCAGCTTGAATTTCCAAACAACCCTCTTTTTCTTTTTTTTGAAATTTGAAAATCATAATCGTTTAGGAATTCTAAGCGATCATTTTTGTTGAAGCTCAGCTACGCTTGGGTTAAGACCAAAATGCTGAGACGGTTGCTGCACACTTGACATTTCGAACGGTGCAGGAAAAGCCACGCTCGCTATGAACAAAAAAATTACAGAATTGTTCTAAAACACCCTTGTGGCAAACAGTTAAGATTAAAGCGTGTTATCGGTTAACTCTCCAAAAGTTTTCGATAATTCTTGACTCTGCCGGTGTATTCTTCGTTTATCATGTTCCTCAGCTCTTTGTAAACATCCAGATTTAATTCATATTTCGGCGACTTTATATCAGAAGTTTCCAACACTAACGCAAGGTATCTGATCTTTTGCTGCCACATCTCGGTGATTTGCGACGGAAACATAAATGGATAGGTTGCTATTATCTCGTCAATTTTCTTTCTCTCATCAAAGTCTAACCATAAAAAGGCTGTGTCATCCTTAGAAGGCTTATTCAAAAGCATGTATAACGGACCATAGGCTTTTTCAAGTTCGTTCCTCGCGTCTTCGACTAAATGTCTTTTATCTTCAGTGGAGGCACGTTTAAACGTTGAAAAGCCTTCGATAGCCGCAAAAACGGCTAGCGCAAAAGTTAAAAGTATTGTGGTTTTATCCATGAAGGTAAGATTTGAAAGGGCTAGAACCCCGTAATAACCTGTCAACTGAGGAATGTACAAAACAATAACTAACACGATCAGCCCAAGAAATGGCAAAGAAAGCAGCCATGTCTCTTTCTGCATTCACATCCCAATATAATACGTTGCTCTTTGAATATAACTTTTCAAATGATTCTTTGCTTCAGAGTTAAAATATTACATTTCCAGGAAAAGGCAGCACCGTTTGTGCAAAAATCTTTCGATATTTCTGCGTGTGTGAAAATAGAGCATTTCTTTTCCTATTTTCAGACAGAAGCGACGCTTGCGCTTATTTTGGCGTCTACATCTCAAGTTTTTCCTTGGTCAGAATAAATTCGCTATCAACGTATCTTTGGTTGTACAGTTTTCGAATTCTGAGGATTTTTTCTGGTCCTTTTTCAGTTTCTCTTTCGGTTATCCTTATCTCTCCTTCGAATAAGCCTAAGATGGCTTGCACTTCTTCTTGTGGGTGCATCTGAGGATTAATGACTGCTAAAGTTGTAAAGCCTTTTGCCCTTAAGTCTATGAGAAGCCCGCTCAACCATTTCCTAGTTATTACGGCATGGTGTTGTAGCAAAACGTCTGATATGATTTCTATGCATGCTCTTCTTGGCCCGCTTCGTGAAGCGTCGAGCGTGCGAAATGATTTGGTTAATGCGATGTCGATGTCTGTCAGGTTTTCTACGCCTTTCATTTTGGAAACACTGGGCAAATCCTTGGCAATGATGTCGGCGCGAGGATTGCAAATAAACAGATATAGAGTTGACTGAAATTCCTCCGCTAAAGTGGCTACATTTCCCAGTTCTGTTGTGATGTAAAATGTTACTTGCCCGCTAATCAGACCTACCTTAAGGAATCTCCTGATTAGTTCTTCTCTCTCGTCGCAGAATGGGCTGGTCAGTATAATCGCGTAGTTTTCAGGTATTCCGCCCAACAGAAGGTTGTCGAGACTGCTGTATCCTGTGCTGATGCGCCCTGGCAATACTGCCTCCAGAAAATTGAAAGTTATGGGTTCGGGATTGTAGGTCATTTGCTGTCCTGTTTCGTCTACACAGATGATTCTCGGACTGATTTCAACAGAGCCTTTTATGAATGATTTCAAGGTAATTTTGATCTCGTCAGTCTTGAGAGGTTCTAGCTTTTTTCCCTTCACAGAGAGAGTGGTGCCCTCAACAGAGCAGTAGTTCGGCTTGGTGACGATTTGAAAGCCGGCTGGAAGGATGTTTGCGATTTTGGTCATCAGGACTGGTTCTTTGCCTACGTTTACGATTTGGATTTCGAGGTTTACGTTTTCTCCCACTTTGGTTTCATTTTCTCGTGTGATGAGTTTAGCTTTAATCTCTGCATGTTCGAACCTTTCTAGACCTACTGCTTTTTCCTCGTTTGGTTCAATCGTTGAGAAACTCGCCGTGGATGATGTGATTGCTGGTGCATGGAAGACTTCGCTCAGAGATAGTGCTAGCTCTTTGTCATCACTGACTTTTCTAAGGAGGCGCCGGACTTGCTCGTTTTTCTCGAAGTGCCCTGCTTTTATAAAGCATTCGGCCGAGATTTGCAGCACCTTTTCCGCCATTAAATAAAACTTTGCCTCTTTTGCGGGATCTTTTTCTCGTTTAGCGCTGTCCATGTAGACGTAAGCGTCAAAAAGGCGTTGCGTGGCTCTTGCATAATCAGAAGCTGACTCGAAACCAGCTCGAAGATAGTAATTTGCGGCCGAATTCATGTGTTTTGCCGTTTCCTCGTACATAGTTGTGTTTCTCGTAATCTCAAATTCTATCCCCGCTTCCAACGCTTTACAGAAACTGCTATGGCCCAACGCAAGCAAACCCGCTGATTCTTTGATGGCGTGTTCATTTGCAAGGGTAAAGAGATCAGAAGCTTCCTCATACATAATTGGAGAACTTCGTGCTTCCGCTAAAGTCATTTTTTGCCATGCTTGGCAGAGGTAAACGAGGGGTCTGACTTCTTTTCCAGTCTGCCCTACATCAATCTCCAATATTTTTTTGAAAATTTCTGCTGCGGCCTCGTACTTTTGAGAACTGGCTCCATGATCGCCTTGTCTGTCAAGAATTTTTGCTTCTTCTATAGAAATTCTTCCATTACTGTACTCAACCCTAACTCTTGAAGCTTGGATCAGTTCTTTGATCAAGTTTTGTTCGTCTGTCTTGTCGATTCTGCCCAATTCGGCAAGAAGCATCCGCTCAGAGTCTCGCAGGAATTTGATGGCTTTCTCGAAGGCCACTACTGACTCTCTGCAACTGTCTTTTCTGCTTAGGTCTTCTGCTTGTTCCAGAAGTGACCATGCATAAAAGTTTGAAGAGAGGTAGCTCCATGATTTTGATTGTTTTAGAAGACTTGAGGCTTTTTCGTAATGATTCGTCGCATCCGTGTATTTTTCGCTGTTGTGTTCAAGTTTTGCCGCTTCAATTTCGCTCCATGCCTTCATGTAAGATGCGTAGTCGAGGTAGAAGTCGCTGAACTGGTTGATTTTTTGAGCGGCTGCTTTGTATCCAGCGAAGCCTTTTTCAAAGTTTCCAGCGGCTTGATTGTGTTCGCCGAGGAGATCGAGGTTTCTCGCGATTTTCCAGTATGACTCTGCGACGCGGCTTGGTAAGTCAACTTTTTTGAACCCTTCCGCGGCGCTTTCATAGACTTCGTCGGCTTTTTTCAGTTTTTCTTTATCTGAGGTCAGCCGATAGCCTTCGTCCAACATTTCACCAAATGCATCTTCCATTCCAGCGACCATTGCTATTAGTGATGGAACGGCACGGCTTTCTATCCAGTTCTTGCAATGTGTAACTCCATCGTTCATATCGGAAATAGCGTCTTGAAGAAGGGAGATTTTACTTCCTTCTTTTTCCAGTGCGGCAAGGTCTGCTTCTATCTGAGCTTCGCATATAAGGCCCACACCGAGTATCCAAGTGTTTGCGGGAAACGCTTTTTGTACCGTGTTTAAGTATTCTTTTCTGAAACCCAGAGCATTTCTTAGTTGTTGTTGTTTTTCTTCTTTTCTGGGTTCAAGTTTTGAGTAATAACGATATGCTTTGCTCAATGCGTGTAAGGTGGATCCCAACGCATCAAGTGAGCCGGAGCGAAGTGCGTGCTCAAGTCCTTTTTCGCCAGTTTCTATTGCTTTTCTTGAAAAGGAGAGCTTTTCTGGAGTGTTGGTGGCAAATTCTCGTGCTAAACATGAATAGCTTTCGACATAAAACAGGTAGGTTTCTGCGATTGCCGTGTCCTGGTTTACCAATTCAAGATGTTGGATGGCTTCTTCCGCATTCTTTAGGATCTCTTCATGTCTCTTTTTGTTTTCGTCGGGGTTAGCTTCTGCTGTAGTCATCCAATTTAAGACAAATGCAAGAAGATAACCTGCGATGCCCTTGAAGTAGTTGTCTCTTATCGCTGAAGATTGTTCAAGCATTTCTTTTGCATAATCTCTAGAAGACTCGATGTTGTCTGTAAAAAAGAGAGTTGACAGAGTTTCAGCCCACAGCGCCATCACCCTACAATATGGGTTTTCAACTTCTTTGGAAAGTTTTAACGCGTTCTCCGAGTAAGTTATGCATCTGGTTGCAAGTGTCTTTGCCTGGTTTTCTTGCTCAGAAACATTTGCAGCATACCAAGTTTGAAGACTAGCCCAAGAGAACGCAAGAAGAAGCCCACCCTTGTTTTCAAGCTTGGATAGGGCAGCTATGGCAACGTCCGCAACGTCGATTCCCTCTTTACAGACCGCTTTAACCTCTTCTGCGGTGCCTGCAATGTACAAATGGTCAAACAGGCATTGATTTAGGATGTTCGTGGTGCTACCGTATTCTATTAGGTTCCCAGAGTTCTTGAAAACCTCCATGGCTGATTTTGCCAGGTCATGACATTTATTCAATGTTTTTTCTTTCTCGGAAGAGCTAGATGCCAGCCAGGAGCGTACATACTCAGCGAGGGCGAGACATTGTGAGCTTTTTCCCTCATTTTCTGAGGTCGAATCTTCACCGAAAAGTTCAGCAGCCTTTTCGTATGCCTCGACTGCCAACTGTCTCAGTTTTCTAAACTCCTCCATATTCCCTGTTTGCCTAGAAGCTAAGTCATAACAGTAGCCTATTCTCTGCAAGTAATCCGCGGCGTAAGGAGAAGGTAAGGATCGGGAGTGCAATACTTGCTCATAGGATTTTGCTGCTTCAAACCATTTGTATTCTTTTTCATCTTTAGTAAAATCCATGAGCACAAAACCTACGCGTTATCGCGATTGCATAACTGAATAATAGCGTGTCGTGCAAATAAAACGTTTTTCTGCAGTTTATTTGAAGAATTTTTAGGGTTAAACTCGGTTTATAGGACATGAATCGCTGCCGCAGCTCCTCGGACTTTGACTTCCATAGCTGTTGCATGCAACAATTTACGACTGCAAGCAAACGGTTTTTCTCTGTTGTTGCTAGTATTTTTGTGAGATCTTCGAGAAAAAGACGTTGTGCATATGCAAAAGAAAACCCATCAGAAACAGCCAATTGCTCAACCCAAATGAAGCACGCAGCCTTAGCTCGTAGAAAACCGCTTTCACTATCATGGTTGTACGCCAAAAATGCTTTGTGGGACAAAGACTCCATTGCAACTTTTTATATTGCACACATAGACCTTATCTTCCTTCACTTTTCCGTTTTCGTACGTTATTTTAACCTTTCTCTCATTCATCTCAGCACCACATGCTGGGCAAACCTTTTTCGCCACTTTTTCACCTCCTTAAACTGCTCACTACCTTTATTGAATAATTTTCTTATTATAACTTTTTTCCTTAAATTATTGAGCACTTGCCGGGATAAAAGCTCCTAAACAAGAACTGCTGCACACAACGAATTAGCCTATGAAGCGTTCACGATTCCGCTTTAAGAAAGCCACGACGCTAGCGATAAAAATTGAAAGCGAAACTACAGGAAGCCAAGCGGAAAAAAGAGGTACCAAACTGTCGTCTTAAGCAAAGCGCAATAAAGTCGGACGATGTGTTTCTCTCCTCCCTGAAGATTTTTAGATCTGGTCCTTGAAAAAAAAAGTTTTCTTTTGAAACAAACATTACATTTCCCGAGTCAATTGATAGAAAGCTTAAATCTAAACTCGTGAAATAGAGACAGAGGCTGAAAATCGTGGATGATTGTGTCTTATTGTCTGTTACTGTAAGCCGGGAAAAAGATGAAATTGTTTACAAAGTTGACCGCTGCAAGAACTTGACAAATGAGGAACTGGAATACTATCTTAAAGAAATAATTGAAGGCATATGTAAATGGAAACCAGGTGTCTGCGAAGAAACAGTACAGAACTTCAAAGGAACAATCAGAAAAAGAAAAACAAAAACGAATGAAAAATAGATTAGGGCGCTGAGGACGGCTTGAGCCGTTTGAGAAGTTTTGCCTTGTTTTTTTCTCGGTTTTCACCGCTTAATGTAGCAGACGCCCGGTTAAGAATAATTAATATGTAACTCATCGGTTTCTTTCGCCTCTGACGAACAAGAAAGTTCCAACCACAAAGAAAGCAACGGAGAAAGCAGTGACAGCTGCCAAATGGATAAGCGGGTTATATAGAACAATCTTGCTGTAAAAGGGTGTACCCTGATAGACAAGACCTCTCAGCAAATCCACTAGATAAGTCATGGGCATGATACGCGCTAAAATGCCTAAAACACCACTCGAATTATTAATTGGTATAATTGCGCCTGAGAGAAACATCTGAGAGAAAGCAACCAATATTACCCCTTGATCGGCTGCCTTGGGAGTGCTGCTAAATACACTGGTTATCAAAACGCCTAATGCTCCGCCTGACAAGCAAATAACTGGCGCCAACAATATAATACACAATATAGCTAATGGTGTAAGCGATATTTTCATCGCGATGGCTACGATAACAAAAGCAAATAATTGCAACCCGCTTGTAATGCTGCCACCGATAATCTTGCCTGTGATAATTGAATATCTCGAAATTGGAGCCACAAAGAATTCCTGGGTAAAGTCGTTTTGACGGTCTTCCACAAGCGACGCTACACTCATCATCGTCGTCATAGCAAGCGTGTTGGCGATCATTCCTAAAAGGGCAAACTGCAAATAATTGTAGCTCAGGCTACCAGTAAGATTCTGTGCTATGTTGCCCCCGAGAACACCAAGGAAAAGAACAGGAAATAAAAAGCTGAACACAAGCGATTCTCTCCAATCTCTAAAGAAGCGCACTACCTCTCGAGCTGCAATAACTGTCACTGCATTAACTTCTCTTTGAAACGACTTCATGCTAGCACTTTCTTTTCATCTTTTTCTTCCACCAAATCCACGTATGCTTCTTCAAGAGTCGGTGTGTGAACCTCCATAAAGGTTAAGGGAGTCCTTATTCGGCACAAAATTTGCTGAGGCGTTTGCTGTTTAAAATGAACCTTGATTTTTCCATCACCCTTGGCTTCCGGCTGGAAAGGCTCAAGCTCTGAGCCGAGGGCACTGCGATTCTCAGCATCCAACACAAGGTACTTGTCGATCAGACGATTTTTCATCTCGCTCGGAGTTCCTAGAAAGACAATTTTTCCGTGATTGATTATGCACACCCTGTCAGCGTACTCTGCTTCTTCGATGTAATGTGTCGTTAGAAAGATTGTAGTCTCTTGTTCTCTGCCGACCCTTCGGAGATAATCCCATAATGACTTACGGGAAACCGCGTCTAATCCTTGAGTAGGCTCGTCCAAGAATAGTATTTTGGGTTTATGCATCAAACTGCGAATGATTTCTAGCTTGCGTCTCATTCCACCTGAGAATGTTTTAAGCGGTTTGAACAAGTCTTCACGTATACCTAAAAAATCGGCTAATCCGATGATTTGATCTTTGTATTCCTTTGGCATGAGCCGATAAAGTGGTTTATAGGCATAGATGCCGTAGAGACTAACGTGAAGTCGAATATTCTCTTCAGCCGTGAGATTTAGATCCAAGCTTGGATTTTGAAAAATAATGCCGATGTCTTGCCGAATTTCTTTAGCTTGGCTGTCTAAATCGTTCCCTGCTATTATCACCTTTCCGCTAGATTTTGCGAGAGTCGTTGTCAAAATGGAAATGGTGGTTGTTTTTCCCGCTCCGTTGGGTCCGAGAAACGCGAATAATTCTCCGGCATAGACATCGAAACTAATGTTGTCTACTGCTGCTTTTTCGGTCTTACGGTACTTCTTCACTAACTTTGACACATGAATAATCGAGAAGCCGGTATCCAACTTGTTTTCTTTAAGGTTTTCTTGGTTAATTAGCCGTGAGTTTTCAGAAAGTCGCTTCATTATCTTGGCCTTTAGACTCTTGCAATTTTTTGTTTAAATTTTCAAGTTTTGTTATTGCCTCATTTAAAATTGTTAAGCCTTCGCTTTCGACTTGTTGAGAGTAATTTTGGTGGAGTCCACCGGATAGCCGTACAACTTCATGTTGAAGCCTAATCATAGCTTGTATAACCTCGTTTTTCTGATGAGGCATTCCTGCACGCAGGTTTTCTACTGATGTTTGAAAGATACTCATGTGTTCCCTGACTCTGCCCATGTCTTCTCTGAGTTTCTGCCGGTTTTTTTCAAGCAATAATCGTCCATTTTCGGTCATTTCGTAGCGTTTTACGCCGTTTTCTTTAGGCAGTTCCTTGATGTATGCGCTGTCTTCAAGAAAGGCGAGCAGCGGATAGATTGAGCCGGGACTGGGTTTCCACCTACCGCCACTGTGTTCTTGGATTTGCTCCATGAGTTCTGAACCTGACATTGGCTTTTCACTTAATGCCTCTAAGACATGGTAACGCAGAAAACCCTTTGGTACCATATCGATGCGGCGAAGCCAATTATGCAAATGCTTTGCCTGATGGTTGTGGTGATTACTATGTTCATCAAACATATCGATTCCAATATCGCATGAGATATCGTATGAGATATTTAAACTTAATCCCATCAGCACCTCGAAACAATAGGCAAAAGAGAATTCCTCAACGATTATAGCATAGAAGGCTTGCTGAGTTGCTGACGCTTTTGTCTCTGATTCGCGTTCGCTACGTTGTTTTTTAGGAAGGCAATGACAGTAGGGGTAAAAATTGAAAGCGATGCTAAAAGGAAGTTAAGCGGGTAAACCGTCGGGTACTCGAAAAGGTTGCCGCCCCATGGTCCAGCAATGTACAGCAGACCACCCGAAAGCTGAATCAGTGACCAAACAGCCGTTTCCGACCAAGCACCGTAAAGTCGGGCAACGTATTTTTCCCGTACCACAAGAACCTTAGATTTTGCGTTTGAAAAGAAAATTTCACCTGCAACGGCGCCCGCGCCTCCCGGGAAGAAGGCGTTAACAATAATCTTCTCGACTATGTTAGGCGGAATGTAGTATCCGATCCAGGGAGTCGCGACTAAACTCAAAACGGGGAGGACGACGCTGCCGGTGACAAGTCGAATCGTAACAGGAACCGCGTAAATGATTGCGCCGCAGATTTCCCAAACCCACAACCTCCTGCTTTTTAACAGCGTTGTGAAAGATCTCAAATGCATAGGTTTTAACTTACAAGCATGTTTTAAAAAGCCTTCTCAAAAAGCGGTTTGGGGCAAATTAGACTGGAGGGTTCAGGGTCTGTATACGCTAAGAGTGCAGAGCGCCAAGGCTGCCGCTGTTAAGTCTGCGGTGGTTCCGGGATTGCACTTGTTCTGGTTTGATCGTAGCTTCCTGTCGAACCGTTCAAGGCTTGCCTTGCCCTTTGCTGTTTCTAACCCGCCTAGCTTCAAAACAGCCTTAGCTTCCGCTGACACTTCCAGCGCCTTTTCTTTGCCCAGTTTTCGCGTTATGAACGTGTCAGGCCGCTCAGATAGAATTTTTAAGAAAGTGTGAACAACTGCGGTGTTCAAGGGTCTGGTTTTAAGCTGCCTTATCAAGTAGGAGTAGGCTAAGTCGAAGGTTACAGGGTAATTGTTGACCCATTCAGCGCAGATGTCGTCGTATGCTGAAGCTAAACGGAAAACCTCGAACAACGTGACATCCTCCTTTATCAACCGCTCTTTTGAGTGCGAATCCGTAACGTCAAGATCTGGAGCACTGTTCAAGCCGCTTGGGTTGGCAATGTCCACTGCCTCGTAGAGGTGCACCGAGTCCTTGGCCGTGGTTGATTTAACTGCCAAGTCAATGTTCCTGCGTAAAAGAGAAAAATCCAGTTTGTAATCTTCGACAGCTGGCGTCATCCCCGCAGCGACAGCCATGGGCATAAGCAGCATTATAGTGCCGAGAATCGTGTTGCCGCCCTTCTGCCAATCATTTACGTCGCTGACGCAGGTTTTTATAAGCTGCCCCAAGCCAATCTTAGAAATGGCAAGTTTGTTTTCCGCGACCAGTGTCCCGCGGTTAGCAGCTTCTTGGAAGGATGCCCCTGCGGCGATTGCTGAAGCCAAAAAGTGTTGGCATGTTGTATCTTCGAAACCTGTTGTGAAGTTGACGTTGCCGGGTTTTTCCGCGCTGACTTCAAGCAGTATCCCCAACTGAAAGCATCTCGAAATGTATTGTGCTTTTTCTCGGTTGGTCATTGTCACATCAACCTTAAATGGTACAAAAAAGGCTTATATTCTTAGCTAAAATAAAGGATTTCTTCAGTATTTGTTTTCATTTTGTAGCTGATTACGTTATGGTTTGCCACAGAACGAATCCAAGCTATTGATAGAAAAACTTCACTCATGGTACTGCACACAGGTGAAAAACTTGTGATAACCGGTTTCTTGACCAGAAATTTGGGGTTATTTGATGTTTTTCAAACGTACATGCGCTGAACAGATACAGGTTGAGAAAGAGAATCAATAATGTTTATTAATATTCACGATTCTTTTTTTCATAATTCAGCACTGGGCAAAGAAAAAGAGGTAAAAGAACGTCTACCTACCCAAATTCCTCATTCGGGAGGGTTTTCGCTACACCACGACTTAAAAGTTCATTTTACAACAGGGTTTGGAAGAATCGTACGGTAATCGTCTCCGAGTCTTTCCAACTTTAGCTTGTTTCTGCTATCCATGGAGTGATGAATTTAACATGAAGCATTTCTCGGGTGGGAATTCGGACCCAGCCTGAAAATGACCGCCGAAGGAATGAATGCTCGTGAAAGAAAGCAACAGCGTGAAAACTGTAAGCGAACAGGTTGGGAAGAGTAGTAAGCTGCCTGGCTGGCTAGTTGTTTTCGCTTTTGCAGCCATGGTTGTGTTGTTCGGCGT
The DNA here is from genome assembly GCA_035319575.1 of Candidatus Limnocylindrales bacterium. Lineage (GTDB taxonomy): Archaea > Thermoproteota > Bathyarchaeia > Bathyarchaeales > Bathycorpusculaceae > Bathycorpusculum. The sequence continues at coordinate 9,749 of DATHCJ010000060.1, read as the reverse complement.
TAGGTTTATCGCCATTCCCGTCAGCAACAGCGGCTTGGACCCGTTTTGGGGCGGTGCCCTGCGTCTTGTGCTGGCTTCGTTGATTCTTCTTTTCGTCGCCTTTGTCCGAAGACCGGCTTTCCCCAACATGCGGGGACTGCTCTTTTCGCTTATTTACGGTTTCTTTTCAATCGGTTTGAATATTGGTTTGCTGTACTGGGGTCTTCTCCAAGTTAACTCTGACACCGCGTCAATAGTGTATGCCGCTGTTCCCTTAGCTGCGGTGCTCTTGGCGGTTTGCTTTGGTCTTGAGGCGTTTCGGGTACGTTTACTCGCGGGGGCGCTACTAGGGTTGTTCGGTGTTGTCGTGATATTTGGGGTTGCGGTGGGTTACGGAGCCAGCGTTGTTTCGTTGTTGGCCATCGTAGGCGGCGCATTCTTTAGTTCAGTAGGGATGATTGCGGCGAAGAAGGCTCAGGCAGTTGATCCGATCGTGATGAACTGCGTTGGCTTTGCGCTGGGGGCCTCGATGCTTTTTTCCATGTCCTTGTTGACGGGTGAAACCATTGCTCTGCCGGCGCAGGAACTTACTTGGCTCGCCATAGGCTGTTTGGTAGCAGTCTCCGTAGTTGGGTACTCCATAAATGTTTTTGTTATTCAGCAAAGGTCAGTTTCTTATGCTTCTTTCTCGAATGTGCTGACTCCAATCGTGACGATCGTTGCGAGTTCATTCATGTTTGGTGAAGTAATAACGCCCGCGTTCATCGCTGGAAGCGGGTTGATTTTTGCTGGACTGTTTTTCTCCGGCCACGTTGTATTTAAGAAAAGTGAGTAAACGTCAGCGGACGCTTTTCAGTAGGTTTAGCCTGACGGCGAAGTACGCTGTCGGTAAATTCCTGAGCCCGTTTTAATTTCGCAAATTCGTTTCCTTGCTTATTCGTAAAAAAATCAATTAAAATCAAACGGCGCTTGAAAACCTTGACTGCTTTATCAATGCTGTACTGCTGTTGGACCTGCAGTCGTAGGCGTGGAAATACACTTTTATATTTCAGGAAGCATAACTTTTTGGCGTGGATTCTAAATGGGAAAAAATTCAAACAAGACTATGAAAAGCCGTTGTTTTCTCGGCTGCAATATTCTTTGACTGTATGAGAGAGGACTGTTATGGCAAGCTTAGTTTTTGCTGGAGATGTTTATTCAAAAGGCTTTAACAGTGTTCAGGAAAGCGACACACTTTCCAGATGCCTAGAAGTCTTTGAAAAGGGAATGCCTCCTGTCTTAGCTGTTTTGAACGACAAAGGCAAGTATCAAGGCGTGATTACCCGAAGGTCAATTATCAGGTCAAGACTTGAACCTGGTACAACGAAGGTTAGAACAATCATGAAAGCTGCGCCCCCAGTAAGCGTCGACCTTTCGCTCAGCAAAGTGGCAAAGTTGATGATTGAGAGCGGGGTAAGGGAGCTTCCGGTTTTTGAGAAAAACAAGCTCTTGGGCTTCATCACTGACGAAAACATTATTCATGCGGCTGTAATGCGAGAGTGGGGTAACGATAAAATAGAGACGATTATGACCAAAGCGCCGCACACTCTAGAAGCAGATCGTTCTACAGGAGCAGTTCTTAGTTTAATGCGGGAATACGGTATTTCGCATGTTCCAATAATGGAAAGGGGAAAACTCGTGGGCATGGTTGGCATTCAGGATATTTTGGAGACCATCTATTGGCCGCAAAGGCGGCAGACAACAGGCGAGATAGTTGGAGAAAAGATAGAAACTTTAAGTGTTCCAGCTAGAGGCGTAGTACGCAGGCCAGTGATCACCGTTGAACCAGAGACAAGCTTACGAAACGCCGAGAAAGTAATGCATGACGATGATGTTTCCTGTTTAGCGGTCACCTCAAAGGAACACCTCGTCGGAGTTGTAACTAAGCGTGATTTTCTTGAACCTATTTCCCAGCTAGAGGTAGCTGAACGCAAATTAACAGTGCAGTTCAGCCTTAAAGATTTAGATGTAACCCCTCAGCAGCAAGCCTTCATGATGGAAGAATTCGACTCCTTTTCACGCAGGTATCAGGACGCCTTCCAGCTCGGGACACTTTTCGTGTACATGAAAAGCCACGGCAACACAAACTTGAGAGGAATACCACTGATCCACTGCCGCCTTCAATTCAGAACCACGAGAGGAACATTTTTCAGCGCCAGCGAAGGCTGGGGCATCGAACCAACCTTTAGGGTAGGACTAGACCGGCTTGACAGAAGACTGTTAAGAAGTAAAGAGCTACTGGCTTACAATCCCAGATACGCCCGAGATTACCTGCGAAAGATTGGGCTGCCTCAAGAAGAACCTTAAACTACCTTTTTTTCTTTTATGCATTACTGACACAAGTTTAGCCATTATTTCGGGGATCCTGAACCCTGCTGTGAGGAGCACTGGGTTTGGTAAACGTTCCAAACCTCCTGCTGAATCGGTGCCGTTGGTTAAACGCCGGTTAGACGGGTATTCTGGCGCCGTCGAAGCCTAACTTTGAAATTCCCAGCTCGTCTTTTACTTCCCTCAGCTGTGCAGCAGTGAACACTGGCCCGTCCCTGCAAACTCGGTACTTGCCGATCACGCAGCTTCCGCACAAGCCTATACCGCAGCGCATCAGACGTTCAAGGCTTGCTTCTATGGGTAGTTTGCGTTGTTCTGTCAAGTCAAAAATTTTTTTCACCATACCCTCTGGGCCACAAGTGTATATCATGTCGAATTTTTCTCTATCCAACAGGTTCGCCAGGGGTTCAGTTACCATGCACTGCAAACCGTAGGTGCCGTCTTCAGTTGTTGTGATCAAGGTTTTCTCGTTACAGAAACCGCTGAGTTCCCGAATGAAAAGCAGTTCATCCTTGTTTTTTGCGCCCTCAACGAAGTATAACCGTTCAGTCTTAGCTGAAAGCCGCTTCGCCAAAAACAGTAGAGGTGCTATTCCTGTGCCGCCGCCTACCAGCAGTACTCTTCCTCGGCTTTCAGTGAAGCTGTTCCCGAAGGGTCCGCGCACGCCGACTGTTTCTCCCGCTTCCATGTTGTGCAAATGCGTAGTTGCATCTCCGAGTTGCTTCACCGAAATCGAAACTAGCCCATCAGCCGCGTCCATGATGCTCATTGGGATTTCATCTATGCCTGGAATCCAAAGCATCAGGAATTGCCCAGGATTGGCTTTTGAGCACAACCTGTCTGGTATTATGAAAGTTTTTACGGTTGGACTTTCGGTTCGGATTTGCACAATTTCTGTTGTTCTAATAGTATTAGCTGCGATGAGCGAAGTTGACAATTTCTTTCACACTCCCAAAATGTTTCCTTCTCAAGTAAGTTTCTATTCCCTTGGTTATAGCTTGGAAGACTTCCGTGTCCTCCAAGGCCACTGCGGTGCCGACCTGTACGGCTGATGCGCCTGCTAGAAAAAATTCGACGGCGTCACGCCAGTCACTTACTCCTCCACAGCCGATTATGGGTACGTCGGGGAGTTCTTCCCTGATGTCGTAGACGCATCGCAGTGCCACTGGCTTTACGGCTGCACCTGACAACCCGCCTTTTATGTTGCTTAAAATTGGGCGCATCGTTTCTGGGTCGATCGCCATCGCCTTAAGCGTGTTTATAGCCGTTAATGCGTCAGCTCCGGCTTCAACCGCAGCCTTCGCCTGCGCAGCGATGTCTGCAACGTTCGGTGTGAGCTTGACGATGATTGGTTTGCTGACTGCCGCCTTGACTTTTTCAACCACTTCAGCGAGAACCCGCGGGTTTTGGCCGATCTCTGCACCCGTAAATTGAACGTGCGGGCAGGAAACGTTTAGTTCCACTGCGTCAGCGCCTGCCTCAACCGCTTTCTTGGCGACGGACGCGTACTCGTCTGCTGAGTAACCGAACACGCTGACTATAAGCGGAATGCGAAGAATAGTCTTTGCGTATTCTATTTCGTCAATGTACACGTCTATGCCCGGATTGGGCAGACCCATGGCGTTTATTAATCCTGCCTCAGCCTGAACTATCGTAGGATTCGGGTATCCGGCCCTGGGCTCTACGCCGATTGATTTTGACACAACAGCCCCTGCGCCGCCTTTCGCTACTCGGTTCAAAGACTCGGCTGAGAACCCCAATATGCCAGAGGCAAGAATCGTTGGGTTCTGCAGCTCCAAGCCCGCGAGGCTTGTTCTCAACGGGTTGCTCTCCAAATTTTTTCCACCTGCTCCAAGCTAGTCTGCACTTTTAAAAAGATAAAGCTTCGTCTAAAGCCAAAACCGTTGACAGTAGTCTACCCTGCTAAAACCGTTACGAATCCGCCCATGTACCCTATTTGGTCTGGTTGACCATCGCTGCCAGTTGTCATTGCCCATCCTCCTGCATCGGTGTCGCATGGATAGGTGCAGTACCATCGGTAAACTCCGACTGTTGTTTCGTTGAACTGGAAGTTTGAAACGGTTGGAACTCCCGTTACATTGCTGGGCGGCACTGTAAAGTTCACGCCCAGACTCGGGCTAGTAAAGGTGTGCTCTCCATTATCATAGTTCACAATGGTCAGATCGACTTCTTGACCTGCGTAGACGGTGAAGTTGCATGGGGTGAAGGCGTCATGAAGTTTACCGTCCGGTCCGAGCTTAACGTCGCCCTGAACCACCAAAGTTATGTCTGCGGTTTTTGGTGTTCTCGAGAACGCGGTTGACGCAGGTCTCAAATCGTAGCCGATTATTAACCCGAGCACAACAGCGGCTGAGACGACAACGACGAGAGCGAGCCAAGCTATTTTCGATAAATCACCACTGCTCAAGAAAACGCCTCATAACATTCACGGCTGTTTCACCTAAATAAGATTGTTGTTTCTACGAGGTCTATTTTCTCTAAAGAGCTTAGCAGCAAGTTGCTGATTCAACTTCATTATTATGTTAGTTTCCGTCCATTGCGAGCAAAATGAAGGGTTCAAAAGTTACAAAGCAAACAGTGTCGCGTCTTGAATGTACTCTTTTCCCGTTCTCAGAGCAATCTCAGCCTTCGCCAGCTCGCTTCCCAGATACGCTAAATGATTAGGCTGCGACGCTAGGCCCAACTCCACAATTTCCGAGTAAATGGCGTTCGCGGTTTTGCCTTTGACGATTTTATCCGGTTTATCCATTTTTTGACCGTCGTAATGCGCTGCCACGATGTTTTCGCTAAGGCGGTCAATGATGATTCTGAATGAGCCTTTAGCATCCGATGCTACTGAATCGCGTTTTTCGGCGAAGATCACGGGCACGTTTTGCTCGATTATTTTGTCGTATGGTTCCTCTCGGTTTCTTTTGTCCTTAAACAGCAGCAGATCCACACCGAGGTCTTTAGGAACAGAATCCCTTCTTTTCGCTAAAAACATCATTCTGGCCGCCGCAACTTGCTCCATGACGCTGCCTTTCACCTTGTTGCTTTTCTCAGTTGCCAAAAGTATGCTTGCGTCGACCTCTGAGCTTAAGCGTGCCAGTAAAGCATTAACCCCAACGGAGTCTGCATCCATCAGTTCGGTAACGTTGGCGACGCCGACAAACAGCGGCACATCAGGATTTCTGTCGGCGAATTGGCGAAACGCAGTAAACGATTCCAAAACGTTCGTTGGCTCGAGAATAAGGTCAGCCAGGCATTTTTCAACGCCTAACTTCTTTGCTTTCCCAATTGTTTTTTCAAGAAACTTCACTCGTTCCGCTGCTTTTTTGGGGAAATACCCTTGCCGCTGGTTTGTAGGAATCAAGACAACGGCGACTTTCGAGACGAAAGGTGCAATTGCCTCAATGTTGCCTGTATCCCCGCTTAACACCAGGTCTGCGCCTGCAAGAACGGCCTCTCGGATCTCCTTTGGATTAAGCGAATCAATGCTCACGGGTACATTTACAAACCGTTTAACAAGCTCAACTAACCGTTTAGCATCTGAAGGTCGGGATTCGCCTGCAACCATTCCAACATCAACGATGCTGGCGCCCGCTTTCACGAAACGTTTTGCTAATCTCTCGACTGTTTCCTCATCCATTAATGGTGCGTCGACGATTTCAGCCAGCACCCTCATCGGAAAATCTTTGCCAACGGCCAAGTTCCCAATCAGCATACTGCCGGGTTTATTGAGTAGTTCATCACGGTTCTGCTCTGCCTTCTCTATTTCCTGCAACGCTTTTTCCTGAAGCTTCTCGCGTAGCAAGTCGCAGGCGGGCACAACGGTCGAAAGCTTAACTTTCCCGAGCGAATCCAGCACCATCGGCAAGTCGGCGGCGTATCGTGGACCCTTGAACGCTGGGACGTTGACAGCTTTAGAGATGGCTGAAGTGTCGCCTTTGATTAAGCCGGGTGTGAGGATTAAATCGCAATTTTTGTCTCTGGATTTTCTTAATGCTTCGCTAATTGTGTGAGGCGTCAAGAAAGCGGCGACGGCAACATTCAACGCTAACACTTTGGTTTCCACTTTGCTCGCTTTGGCATAGCGTTCAACAGCGCCTTCAGCCGGTTTGCTAGTGATTAGGAGTACTTTCATTTTTGTTCCCATGAGTTAATTCTTTTCATCAGATCAGCCATGACCAACGAGTAACGGGAGTTCGGAGCCACTCGACCCACAACGTCGTTACAGTACGCAATTTTTTTTGAAAGTTCGCTGACGCGTTTCTGTTCCTTTTTCTCGTTTGCCAAAGCTTTCACACGGGTCGCATGTATGATCGCTTCGATAGTTGCTCCAAACGCTCGGCAGTAGACTTTGGGGTATTTCCGTGCTGCCTGCACCAACTCTACGACAAATATCGCTTTCGTCTTTTTTGTGCTTATCGCCAAGCTGGCGACGGAAACATCGATTGTTGCCGCTGCCAAGCGCAGTTTAGGTGCGTTAACTGTTTTGGCTTTTTCAAACCATTCTTGTGGCAACACGCCGTTCGGGTTTACTTCCTTGAAAGCTGTTTTGTAGAAAACTTCCACGTCACTCGTTAAGTTTACGACCGCACATTTTTTTGTTCTTATGTTGGCGCAGGTTCCTGACGAGTTGAAAAGGTTAATCACGAGATGCTGCGCATCCATCATGGTGGCGCCCATCGGAGCGGCGTTCGGTTCCTCATCTCCGTTATAAGTGGAAACTATGGTTTCCACGGTTACGCCTTTCAAGAAACCTAAAGCGTTTAGTCCAGACATTTAACCAACCAGATTGAGCTAGAAGGCTGCAATAATAAAGTTTTGTGCACGACGCCGAGCCTTGCATGGAATCGAGATTTAATTTATCGTTTAATTAATCCTTCACCAAGCTTTAATCGTCCGCTGATTTGGCTATTTGTATAAGCTTAACTCGGTTTATTTCTTAATCTTCAGGTGGCGAGTGAGGAAGTGGAATTGACAAAAAGCATGATTTGGCTTCTCAAGAAGGTTAATATTGAGTGAATCTCAAGCTACCATGACGAGAGTTAAACTGGGCTATCATAACCTTGACAAGTTAGCCTACAGGAGGGGTAACCTGAACCTAAGACTTTATGCAATCAAGACGGTGAATCAAAAACTCAGCAGCGACGTTCAGCTGGTCGTGGTGGACTTAGACAAGGGAAAACGTTATCCGTTGAACTTCGTCTGCGTCCTGCCTAGGTACTTCCGTTTACTTGAAAAACGAACTAGTAACTTCGCCTCAATTTTCGGTGAAAAAAGCCTCTACGTTGCAAAGAACCTTTTGAGTGAAGCAAGAAGTAGAGAGGAAGATCCGCAAATTCAAAGGGTTATTAGCAAAAGAATAAAAGACATCGACCAGAAACAAGCCTGAAACAGTTGCTGAAAAACCCGTTCAAACCGTCTTACTTGATTAGTTAACCGAAGGTTTTCTTTTAAGCTTAAATTCCGGGTAAGCAAATGTTTAGGCTAACAGGTTAGAGGGCGGATGGCTTTAAACTCGGGAATTCTCCTAGCTATCACTGCAATGTTGGGTTGGGGCGTAGCTGATTTCTTAGCTAAAAAAGTAATAGACCAAATTGGTTACAGAACCTCTATACTTCTAAACCAAGTCGTCGCGTTTGTTCCCGTCCTGCTCATCGCTGCCCTGTTCTTTAAAGCGCCCTCTTTTTCGCCGGGACTGATAGGCATAACCGTCTTGGCCGGGGCCTCAGGGGTCATCGGCTACGTTTTCTTGTACAGAGGGTTCGGCAAAGGTAACGTTTCTGTTGTGACCCCGATTACGTCCAGCTGGTCGGTTATAACAGTCTTGCTCGCATGCTTTTTTTTCGCGGAAACGCTTACTTTACTCCAAATCGTAGGCATAGTCGCCGTTTTCACCGGAATCTTTTTCGCCTCCACAAACTTTGCGGAACTCAAAAGAAGTTTTAAGCAAGGCAGGTCAGCCGGAGCCGTTGACGGGTTAATAGCGATGGTTGCATGGGGAATCAGCTATGTCCTGCTTAAGCCAATCACTTCGGCAGTCGGGCCCATCATGGCGCTTCTCTATATCAAGATCCTTACAATGGCAGCCCTGTTTTCGTGGATGGGCGCTAGTGTGAGAAAGATTTCTCTTCCCACGAAGATGATTTTTCTCTTCATTGCCGCGGCTGGGTTGCTGGATTTTTTCGCGTTTTTAGCGTTTAACGTGAGCTTGAGCACGCAATTTGTCTCAGTGAGTTCAGCAATAGTAGCGACTTCCCCTGCAATAACTATCGCTCTTGCTTATGTTTTCTTGAAGGAAAGATTGGTCAGCAACCAGAAACTTGGGATAATTGCAATCTTGGTTGGGCTGGTTCTCATTTCCATAGCTTAAAATCAAAAAGCAAACCCTTAGTTCTCAGGCATCTTTACCTTCAACGGTTTGCTGAATGAACAAGAAGAGAAATGAGATAATCATGCTTCACTAAGCCGAACGCGCCGTTTCTTGCTGAAAATTCGTCAAACTTTTTGACGCCGTCGGGCCTCAAACCGGCGGACTTGATGGCGAAGGGCACGGGGTCTCGTGAGTGAGTGCCAATGCTTATGGGGGTCGGATGATCCGGCAATATTGAAATCGCGTGTGGTTCTGTTAAACCGTTAAGAATCCTGCCGAGAAGCCTTTTGTCTAGATCTTCAATGGTCTTCACTTTTAACGCGTAATCCCTGACGTGTCCTGCCTCGTCTGGCGCTTCAACATGAACAAAAACCAAATCGACATCCTCGAGCGCTCTTAAAGCAGCGTCTGCTTTGCCTTCATAATTAGTGTCGTACATCCCAGTTGCGCCAGGAACCTCGATAACTTCCATGCCGGCGTAAGTGCCGATTCCCTTGACCAAGTCAACCGCCGATATAACTGCGCCTTTTAAACCGAACTTTTCCTTAAACGTCGGCATCGACGGCTTCCTGCCGCCGCCCCAAGGCCAAATCAGATTCCCTGGTCTCTTCCCCGCTTTCTCCCGAGCAATGTTAATGGGATGACTGCGAAGAATATCCCTTGAACTATTAATCAAATCCACAAGCAGACCGACCCAGTTCTCTGCGTCTGCCGCTTTAGCTTTCGGCAAGACTGCTGAAACTTTAACTCCAGTAGCATCATGCGGTGGAGTGCACTCGATAAGCTCCGGATGTGGAAAATCGCGCAATATCAAAAAGTGCCTGTAATCTAAACCTGAATAGAACTCAATCCCCGGTTTTCCGAGGGCTTCCTTTACGGCTTCGATCAGTTTAGAAGCTTCCTCAGTGGTTATGTGGCCTGCAGAGTAGTCAAGAATAGCCTCATCCTTCTCAGTTATCAAGTTGCACCTGTAAGCTGCATCGTTCTTTCCGAGTTTTATACCTCGAGAAGCCGCTTCCAGCGG
>DATHCJ010000059.1:0-19491 GCA_035319575.1 Candidatus Limnocylindrales bacterium | reverse complement strand
TTTTCTAAGGGTCCAAAAGCGAATTTATCGCCTTTTGCTTTGACGCCTATAACGTTCAAGGAGCCATCTTTTATTAGGGAATTGACAAACTGAGTAAAATTTTCCTTTGATATTATGCGCATTTTAAGCTTTTCCTCACGTACCTAGTGTAAGCAATTTTTTTGCTTTTTTGCCTAAGAATTGGCAGTGGTGGATTTATGCTTTTCTGAAAGAAAGGCGAAAAAGCATCGACAAATACCATATGTAAACGCATATACAATGCATACGACAAGCTTCTACTCGTTTCTAAACGCTTGACAACCTAAAATCATGTCGGCTCTAAAGCCCTTTTGCGGGCATGTTTCCAACAAATTTATCTGAGTCGTCGCCCTTAGCCTTTTATACTAGTAATTTTTCGTTAATGGCTCCGATAATAATGGTTCTGCCAAACTTAAAGGAGGATTAAATGCTTGTTTGATAGGGATAACAGACGTTTGCTGCTTGAAAAGGTTCTGAAAGAACATAATTATCAAGAAAGCGCCCTTCTAGAAATACTGCATCGCGCTCAAGAAATCTACGGTTACCTAGATAAGGATTTACTGATGGACATTGCGGGTTCGTTAAACATTCCGCCCAGCCACGTTTACGGCGTCGCAACTTTCTACAGTTTCTTCAAGCTTAGAAAGCCAGGCGAACACATCGTAACCAGTTGCCTTGGAACAGCCTGCTACGTGAAAGAAGTTGAGCAAATCATGGAGGCAATTGAAAAGGAATTCCACGTTAAGCGCGGGGGATCCACCGCTGATGGGAAGCTTTCTCTGGTTGTTACACGATGCATCGGCGCGTGCGCTATGGCACCAAACGTCGTTGTTGACGATGAAGTGATAGGTAAAGCTACCAAAGAAGTAGTTATAGAAAAAATCAAGAACGTAATCGGAGGGGTCAAAACTGAAGCTCGATGATCTTCAAAAAATAGCTGAGCAAGAACTCGATTTCCAAAGAGCTTACAAATACCGCATTAATGTCTGCTGCTCCAGCGGCTGTGTCCCCTTTGGCGCTTTCAAAGTGCTGAAAGCATTTGAAGACGCCGTGAAAGAATTCGGTGTAGAAAAAGAATGTAAGGTTGCACGAACCGGGTGCATAGGCACATGCTCCGTTGGTCCAGCGGTGTTAGTTGAGCCAGGTGACTACCTTTATCAAAGCGTTACCCCTGAAAAAGCAAGAGAAATCGTCCGTGACCACATAGTCCTAAGCTTGCCCGTGAAAGACTACCTGTACAAAAACGAATCTTACTTCACGAAGCAGCAACGCCTAGTTTTGCGGAACGCGGGAAAAATTGACCCATCAAGAATTCAGGACTACATTTCCGCAGGCGGCTACTCAGCCATAGCTAAATGCCTCGCAACCATGACTCCGCAAGGCGTGATCTACGAGGTTAGAACCAGTGGCCTCAGAGGTCGCGGAGGAGCAGGTTTTCCAACTGGACAAAAATGGACGCTAGTCGCGAGGGCACACAACACCCCCAAATACATAGTTGCCAATTTGGATGAAGGAGACCCAGGAGTCTTCGCAAACAGGACCCTAGCTGAAGCTGATCCGCATGCTATTCTCGAGGGCATGCTCATCGCAGCCTACGCTGTTGGCGCCGAAAAAGGTTACATCTACATTAGATCCGAGTACCCGCTTGCTATACAAACTTTGCAGAAGGCAATCGCACAGGCAAAATCAATGTCGTTGCTCGGTGACAACATCCTTGAAACGGGGTCGTTCAAGTTTGACCTCGAACTGCGATTCGGTGCAGGTGCATTCGTAGCCGGTGAAGAAACAGCTATCCTTGCCTCAGTCGAAGGTCAAAGAGCAATGCCGCGTCCGCGTCCTCCTTATCCGGCGAATTCCGGTTTGTGGCAGAAGCCGACGCTTATACAAAACGTTGAAACTTTAGCCAACGTGCCGCTAATCATACAGTACGGTGGCTTATGGTTCTCAAAGATTGGCACGCCAAAATGCTCTGGAACCAAATGCTTCTCATTAACCGGCAAAATCAACAATCCGGGTTTAATCGAAGTTCCAATGGGAATCACGCTGAGGGAAGTCGTGTTTGACATTGGCGGCGGCGTTCCCGATGGGAAAAATTTCAAAGCCGTCCTCGTTGGCGGTCCATCAGGCGGTTGCTTGCCCGAAACACTGCTAGAGCTTCCAATAGACTACGAATCGTTAACGAAAGTTGGGGCAATCATGGGTTCCGGAGGCATTGTGGTGCTCGACAACGAATCATGCATGGTTGACACTGCACGGTTCTTCACTGAATTCTGTGTAGATGAATCATGCGGCAAATGCACACCCTGCAGGGCTGGCTTAGCACGAGTCAAAGAGATATACGACCAAATTACCACAGGGAGCGGAAAAATGGAAGACATCGCTACTCTTGAGAAATCCGGAGTTTTCATTCGGGATGCAAGCCTCTGCGGTCTTGGGCAAACGGCTCCTAATCCGGTCTTGACCACGATTCGGTACTTCAAAGACGAGTACGTTAAACACATCGTCGAGAAGAAGTGCGAAGCAGGTAAGTGCTTCAAAAAGAAAGAGGAGGAGGAACAATCGGAATGAGTACAGCAAACATCGCTAAACTCAAAATCGACGGCGTCGAAGTTTCAGTTCCTGAAGGAACCACAATCCTGAAAGCTGCTAAAGCTAACGGCATAATAATTCCAACATTATGCTCTCTAGAAGGTTTAACCCCATACGGCGGCTGCCGCCTTTGCCTCGTCGAAGTTAGCGGTTCACCGAAACTTTTCCCCGCCTGCATAACGCCAGTGAGTCCAAACATGGAGATCGTAACGAATTCAGATCGGCTTAAAGATTACCGCAAGACGGTCGTGCAAATGCTTCTCGCCGAAAGAACTCACATATGCGCGGTCTGCGTAGCCAACGATCACTGCGAACTTCAATCCATGGCAAAAGAACTCGGAGTTGACCATGTAATGTTCGAGCGAAACTGGACATGCAACGACGTTGACGCAACTCATGACTTCCTAGTTATCGACCGAAACCGATGCGTTTTATGCACCAGATGTATCCGCGTCTGCGACCAAATCGAGGGGGTTCACACTCTTGACCTCAAATTAAGAGGAAAAGACGCTCAGGTAATCATGGATCTTGACGAGTACTGGCAAAATTCCTGCTCATGCACTTCCTGCCGGAAATGCGCGAAAGTTTGCCCGGTAGGCGCCATATACATTCAGGGAGAACCGATTGAACACACCAAGCATAAAGACGTTGCCGAGTTCATCCTCGGGAGGAGGCAACACAAATGACGGCAACAGCAAAAACAAGAGTCGCCACGGTTTGGCTTAGCGGCTGCTCAGGCTGCCACATGTCATTCTTAGACCAAGACGAACGTCTCGTTGATTTGGCCCAGAAGATACAGCTGGTTTACAGCCCAATCGCTGATGTAAAGGAATTTCCGGAAAACGTCCAAGTTACACTAATCGAAGGCGCAATTGCGAACGACGAGCAACTTAGTTTGCTCCAGAAGGTCAGAGCTCGAACACAAATCTTGATATCTTTAGGTGACTGCGCGGTAACGGGAAACGTGACCGCACTAAGGAATTCGTGGCGTCACAGTGACCGGGCAGTACTGGAACGTGCATACAAGGAAAAGTCTGGTTTGAACGCTGCAATCCCAACAGATGTGCCTAAGCTCTTGATTAACGCTCGTCCGCTTCACGAAGCTGTTAAAGTTGACTTCTTCATCCCAGGTTGTCCACCATCGGCAGACCTGATTAACTACGTGTTAACCGAGTTATTGGCGGGTCGAACGCCTAAAATGGAGGGTAAAACAAAATATGGTTGAAACCGAAGAAAAAGGAAAAGAAATCCTAATCAGTCCCGTCACAAGGATAGAAGGGCACGCTCAAGTATCCATCTTCCTAAACAACGATGATTCTGTAAAAGAAGCCAGGTTCCAAGTGACCGATTTCAGAGGCTTTGAAAAATTCACTGAAGGACGACCCTTCTACGAGATGCCCAGCATAACATCGAGAAGCTGCGGAATCTGCCCGGTAAGCCACTTGCTAGCGTCAGCCAAGGCATGCGACGCGATCGTCGGAGTTAACCCGCCGCCAACAGCCATCAAGCTGCGCCGCCTAATGCACATGGGCCAAATGATACAGTCGCACGCACTGAACTTTTATCACCTCTCAGCTCCAGACTTACTCCTAGGCATGGACTCAGACCCGGCGACGAGAAATATCTTCGGGCTAATCCAGAAAGACCCCCAGCTGGCGTTGCAGGGCATCAAGCTTCGAAAGTTCGGTCAAGAAATAATCGAGAAAGTCGCCGGCAAAAAAATACACTCAAGCGAATGGATTCTTCCAGGCGGAGCCAAATGGCCGCTCAGCGCGGAAAAAGCAGACTACCTAAAAGCCAACCTGCCTGAAGCGTTAGACAGCACGCAGAAAACATTAGACATGTACAAGAAGTGGCTGGAAAACTTTGACGAGGAAGTGGAAAACTTCGGAAACTTCCCGAGCTACTACATGGGTTTGGTGACTCCTGACGGCGGACTTGAACATTATGACGGCACATTAACCATTATGGATAAGGACGGCAAAATAGTTGCGCGATGCGTTGACCCGACAAAGTATAGCGATTTCATAGGTGAAGCAGTTGAACCTTGGTCATTCATGAAGTTTCCATACTTCAAAGCGGTCGGCTATCCAGAAGGCTTTTACAGGGTTGGACCACTTGCGAGACTTAACGTTGCATCCCACTGCGGTACGCCGCTTGCAGACCAAGAACTGAAAGAATTCAAGAAGCTGGGCAAGAAGGGAGTTGTTCAAAGCACCTTCCACTACCACTACGCGCGACTGGTAGAACTGCTGTTCTGCGTTGAAACAGCCAAGAACCTGCTCGATGACCCAGAAATCCTCTCCGAACACGTGACCTCCAAGGCGATGGTGAACAATTACGAAGGCGTCGGCGTGGCTGAAGCGCCGAGAGGCACTTTAATCCACCACTACAAAGTTGACGAGCAGGGCATGATTACATGGAACAACATGGTGATCGCAACTGAGCACAACAACATCGCTTACAACAAGGCAATAACCCAAGTAGCCAAGAAGTACGTAAAAGCGAGACAACTCCAAGAAGGCATGCTTAACCGCGTCGAAGCAGTAATACGGGCTTTCGACCCATGCTTAAGCTGTGCGACACACGCAATCGGCCAAATGCCACTAGACATAAAGCTGGTCGACGTCGACGGTAAGCTGCTTGACCGCAAAGTAAGATAAACCAATTTCTTTTCCTTTTACAGTAGATGCGAGTACCTTTCGTTTACACTGCTCTGATGCCATTCGGGCGTAAGTTGGATGCTGTTTCTTTTAAGCTCAAGAGCGCGCAGGCTTGTCCCGAATTAATGGGAAAAAATTAAATCTAGTCGGATACATAGGAATTAAACAAAAACTCATTTGAAAAAAGCGTTGAGTGAGGTTCAGTTGGAAAACCCCAAACAAGTCCTTTCTTCACGGGAGAAAGAGCTCTACCAGCAGATTCATCCAGCTAAATTGGCAACCGACATAGCCTCGTTTGTACTTTCGGCGTACGTTATTTGGATACACCAGTTGATCCTTGGCGTCTTGGTAGGATTCATCCCAGCCATAATCGCTTCCGTAATTGTAATCAGGTACGCTAATTTCGAAAGGTACGCGGCCTCGCGTCTTGGAAGATACGTTGCCAAGTACATGACTCGAACCATGGAGGCAGTCCGTTTTGTTGGTCTGTTCGTCTCTTGGGGTGGAGCTTGGTATCACATTTGGTGGATTATCGGGGTCGGCATTTTGATAGTTATCCTGGCTTGGTTGCGAGGAAAGATAGCTCCGTAAATAATTTCGGATTGTTGATGTCAGCTTATAAAATTCACAGACCCGTTTACGCGGCGCACTAACCAAGCTAACAACTCGGTTTCAATAATTGAATAAGGCACCAAAAAAGCAAGGACGATAATCATCAAGCATGGAAGAATCTGCTTAGCTTTTACTGAACATTTATGTATTTGACTTAGATATTCTGAATGAAATAAGCACACAGGGTACTATCAGCCCAGTCAAAGTGAATGACATGACTGAGATAGCTACAACTCCATCGGACAGAGAGCCAATAAAAGCTTCCGAACTTGACCCCACTTTTAAGTATGAACTGCTCAAAATGCCGGGATGCGAAAAAATACTCAGATGCTTCCAGTGCGGCACATGCACCTCAGACTGCCCAGTCGCGAGATACAGCGACAGTTACCGCCCGAGAACCCTAATTCACATGGCTCAGCTTGGCCTTCGTGACCGCGTACTCAAGAGCGACACGTTATGGTTATGCGCGGCATGCTTCACGTGCACAGACAGATGCCCGCAAGACGTAGAAGTGGCGAGCGTAATCCGAGTTTTCCGTAACTTGGCGGTAGAAAAAGGCTGTGTACCTCAAGTTTTTAAGGAGCAAACCGCAAGCCTGCTTGAGTCAGGTTACGCTTACAGAATTCCCGATTTAAGAATTAAAAAACGTGAATCCCAAGGGCTTCCGTCTTTACCGAAGGGCAGTGGGGAGAGCATGAAGAAAGCGCTTAAAGGCGTGAAATTTATCGAATCCATGCAAAAACCAGTAGGAGAACAACCGGCCAGTGTCCAGCAATAAGTACCTCATTTTTCTCGGCTGCGCAATTCCTTACCGTGTTTCATCCTACGAGATTTCCGCGCGTAAAGTTTTAGGCAAACTCGGCGTTGAACTGGTTGAAATGCCCGAGTTTAACTGTTGTGGCTTACCTTTCGACCCGGTAAGTCACGAAACCATGCTTATTTTAGCCGCGAAGAACTTGGCGCTGGCGGAACAGGAAGGCTTGAATATTCTCACGCTTTGTCCGGGCTGCGCTGGTTCACTCAAGAAGGTTAACAAAACCCTCAAGGAAGACAAAGCTCTTAAAGACGAGATTAACAGTCACCTTAAAGAAGTGGGTTTAGAATTCAAAGGAACGGTTGAGGCAAAGCATCTTCTGCAATTCCTAAAAGAAGATGTCGGCGTTGAGAAAATCCAATCCTCCGTCACAAAACCACTTACCAACCTTAAAGTTGCTGAACACAACGGGTGCCACATCTTAAGGCCTAAAGAGTACATAGGATTCGACGACCCGGAAGATCCCCAGACTCTGAAAACACTCATCGAAGCAACGGGAGCCACGTGCCTCGACTACCTCGATGAAACCGAATGCTGCGGAGCGCCAAGCGTCGGAGTCAGCGACAAAATTGCGTTACAACTCGCGAGAGACAAGCTGAACCACGTTAAGATGGTTGACGCGCAAGCTTTAGTCACGATTTGCCCGTTCTGCCACATAATGTATGACACAAACGAGCTTCGAATAGAGAAAACATTTAATGAATGCTATGGCATTCCCATACTCCATTACCCGCAGCTCCTCGGGCTAGCAATGGGCTTAACGCCGGAAGAATTAGCCTTCAGCGAGCTTCGGGTAAACCCGTCAAAAATAATCAAGCAAGTAACTGAGGATGCAATCAAGCAATGAGTAACAACAAGTTAAAAATAGCCTTTTACTGGGCTGCAAGTTGTGGCGGCTGCGAAATTGCAGTCTTAGATATAAACGAGAAAATCCTTGAGGTAGTACAGATAGCTGACATCGTTTTCTGGCCAGTAGCGCTCGATGTCAAATACAAAGACGTCGAGGCGATGGCTGACAAGTACATTGACATAACATTCTTCAACGGTTCAATACGCAACAGCGAACAGGAACACATGGCGAAGCTGCTCAGACAAAAAAGCAAGACCCTTGTCGCATTCGGTTCATGCGCTCATGAAGGATGCGTACCTGGATTAGCGAACTTGAACGACAGGAAAGAGATTTTCAAGCAAGTTTACATAAACGATAAGTCAAACGTTAACCCTCAAGGCGTCATCCCCCAGACTCACAGCAAAGTCGAAGAGGGCACGCTTGAAATCCCAGTGTTCTACGATACAGTCAGAACCTTGGGGCAAACAGTGGATGTAGACTATTTCCTGCCGGGCTGCCCGCCCCCTGTTAAACTGATCGCTGGCGCGATAGACGCGATTGCAAGCGGCACTCTGCCACCTAAGGGCTCCGTACTCGCACCCCTTAAAGCAGTATGCGACGAATGCCCACGAAAACGCGAAAACAAGAAAATCGACAAAATTTACCGCGTCTACGAGAAAACTCCAGAACCAGAGAAATGCCTGCTTGAACAAGGCATCCTCTGCATGGGAATCGCAACCAGAAGCGGATGCGGCGCCCAATGCCTAAAAGTTGACATGCCCTGCACGGGTTGCGGTGGAGCATGTCCGAACGTGCCGGAGCAAGGCGCGGCAATGATGTCTGCCTTGGCTTCGATTCTTGGCTATGATGGTGAACCGGGAAAAACCCAGTACACGGAAAAAGATGTTGAAAAACTGCTTGGCCAGGTGAAAGATACCGTTGGCACGTTTTACATGTATAGTTTGCCAGCATCAATCCTCAAAAGAAAGGTGATAAAAAATGAATGAAATAGTGATTGATCCCATAACGCGACTTGAAGGACACGGAAACGTATCCATATTCCTCGACGACAACGGCGAAGTGGAGAACGCGTACCTCAAAATTCCGGAACTTAGAGGCTTCGAGAAATTCTGCATCGGTAGAAAAGCCGAACTTATGCCTCAGTTGACCACGAGAATCTGCGGTGTCTGCCCAGTCGCCCATCATTTTGCAGCGACTAAAGCTTTAGACGTAGCATTCAACGTTGAACCACCCTCAGCCGCGAAGAAACTTCGAGAACTAATGTACAGCGCCTACTACATCTACGACCATACGCTACACTTCTACTACCTCGGAGGACCTGACTTCGTGGTTGGGCCAGACGCGCCGCCGGAGAAACGCAATATCCTCGGCGTAATCGAAAAAGTTGGAATGCCAGTCGCAAAAGAAGTGATAAAACACAGGGCTTATGGACAGAAAATCACCGAAAT
Source organism: Candidatus Limnocylindrales bacterium (assembly GCA_035319575.1). Lineage (GTDB taxonomy): Archaea > Thermoproteota > Bathyarchaeia > Bathyarchaeales > Bathycorpusculaceae > Bathycorpusculum. The sequence goes on along the minus strand of DATHCJ010000059.1, from coordinate 10,497 downwards.
CATCGGCGGAAAAGCAACACATCCAGTCTGCGGATTACCAGGCGGAATCTCCAAGCCACTAAGCGAAGAGAACAGGCAAGAAATAGAGAAAATGGCAGCTTCATGCGTAAACTTCGCGCAGTTCACACTAAACCTTTTCCACGATGTGGTTCTAGGCAACACCGAATACGTTGACATGATCAAAAGTCAAGCTTACACTATGCCAACATATTACATGGGCACGGTTGACGAGAACAACAAGGTCAATTTTTACGACGGCAAAATCCGCGTGGTCGACCCGACAGGTCAAGAATTCGTCAAGTTTGAACCGAAAGATTACCTAAAACACATCGGTGAACACGTTGAAGAATGGACGTACAGCAAGTTCCCGTACCTTAAAGAAGTCGGCTGGAAAGGAGAAGTAGCAGGCAAAGACAGCGGCATCTACCGTGTTGGCCCACTCGCGCGTCTTAATGCCTCAGACGGCATGACAACCCCGTTAGCACAGGCAGAGTATTTAGTCATGTACAAGACGCTGGGCGGCAAACCGATCCATGACACGTTAGCTTTCCACTGGGCACGCTTAATCGAACTACTCTACGCCACTGAACACACGATGGAGCTGGCGAAAGACCCGGAAATCACCAGCACAAACGTCCGCAACAAGCCAGGCGAACCAACCGAAGGCGTCGGCATAACTGAAGCTGCACGCGGCACGCTAATCCATCACTACGTATTAGACCAAGACGCGCTTGTCAAAGACGTGAACCTCATTGTCGCCACAACCAATAACTACCCGGCAATCTGCATGAGCATCCGGGATGCTGCCAAAGGCTTAATCCACAACTGTAAAGTTGACCAAGGGATACTGAACAGGGTTGAAATGGCCTTCAGAGCTTATGACCCGTGCTTCGGATGCGCTACACATGTTGCAATAGGCCAGATGCCGTTGACAGTCAAAGTCTACAACGCTCAAAAACAATTAATCCACACCGTTAGCCGCTAAAATAGTCACTTTTTTGGTGGCAAACCTTTTTTCTTTTTTGTCTTTTTTCAATTCCTTCACGGTAAGTCTTATAAGCGCTCGCTTCTGAAATAATGCTCTATTGGCTGATATACATTGAAGAGTCTTGTCGTTTTCTACACCCGAAATGGCAACGCCCGCTTTGTCGCCCAAACCGTGGCAGCAGAAATCGGCGCCGACATTGAAGAAGTTATAGACTTGAAAAAACGAAGCGGAATACTCGGCTTTGTGCGCGGAGGAAGGGACGCTCAGCGAGGCAAAGGAACCGAGATAGCGCCAACCCAAAAATCACCTGCAGACTATGAACTCATAATCGTTGGCACCCCAATCTGGGCTGGGCGACCAACCCCGGCAATAACAACCTACCTCAGGAACAACAGTCTTTCAGGAAAGAAAGTTGCTGTTTTCTTTGTTCAAGGGGGCAAAAGGACTCAAGGCATAGAGCAAATTAAAGCTTTGATACCCGATTCTACTTATCTTGGGGAGATCTCGATAGTTAGCGCTTTAAAGAATAAAGAGGAAACCGAAAAACAGATCACTGAATGGTGCAAAACACTCACCACAGCATCACAATAACTCACGCACAGATTTCCGTAAACTTGCGAAACACCCCATTTTGGTAAAGCCTTAATTGTAATCACGCCGCTCATCTTCTTAACTGATTTGCCATGCAACCGCAACCTCCTAACCCAGAACACAAAAGAATGAAACGTGAAAAGAAAACCATCGGCTACATGGTTGAAATCTACTGCAGAGACCACCACAAAACGCGCGGCGAACTCTGTCCCCAATGCAAAGAATTCAGAGAGTACGCGCTCATGCGCCTTGACAAATGCCCGTTTCAAGACAAGAAAAGCACGTGCGGCAAATGCCTAATCCACTGCTACAGGCCAGACATGAAAGAAAAAGTCAAACGGGTCATGCGCTACTCGGGTCCACGAATGCTTTTGTACCACCCGACCTTGGCGCTGCACCACGCTTGGGATTCACACCGAAAACCGCCAAAACTTGCAAAGAAAGCAAACTAGCCTCGTCAAAAATTTTTCGCTTATCTCAGAGAACCGAAGCTCAGCTGTTTCTTTCTTGGTTTCGCAAGCTCCAAAAAAACTTGACTTTTTCTACAGGATAATCTTTTTCAAGGTTTGAGTTCACTCCTTTTGATTGGTGCTTTAATGGCTGACGAAATTGCGAAAAAACTTAAGAACTGGCTGGCTGATGCGGAGAAGGTTGTTATAGCTGGGATCGGTAACCCTATCCGAACTGACGATTACGTTGGTCTAAAAATCGTTGAAAATCTAAAAGGAAAGTTGCCAGCAACCGTTCTTTTATTGGAAGCTGAGACGGTTCCCGAAAGCTACCTTTTAGACATCGAGGAGTTTCGCCCGTCGCATGTACTGCTGATTGACGCTGCCTTTTCAGGCTTAACGCCAGGCGACGCGAGCCTCGTGGATGCTGAAAAAATTGCGGATTCCTCAGCGGTCACGACGCATCTGTTACCTCTGCGGGTTTTCTGCGAGTACGTCAAGAAGGCAGCTGGCGCGAAAATTGCTGTGCTCTTGATTGAGCCTGGGAGTGTCGAGTTCGGTGAAGGGTTAACCCCTCAAGTGCAATCTACGACCGAACGGCTAACGAAAATTTTGATTCGCTTGCTTACTTAACTTTTTTCCTTTTGAAAACTTGGTCGAAAATAAAATCTAACTTTGCAAAGTTCATCATGAGACATAGATTGGTTAATTAGCTCGTTGTCAGTAACCTGTTACCCGGGAAATCGTTATGGCAGGAAAAGCAGTTATCGTCATGGGTTCCGAGCGCGATTTGGATTTTTCCCGTGGAATAGCCAAGTACCTCAAGATCCTAGGGGTCGCCTACGAGTTTCGGGTTGCTTCAGCACACAAGACCCCTGAGAAAGTGCTTGAATTGATCAAAGAATTCGAGGCTGAAAAAGCGGTTTATGTCACTGTTGCGGGTCGTTCGAACGCGCTGAGCGCTTTTATTGACGGCAACTCATCTAAGCCTGTTATTGCCTGTCCACCGTACTCTGAAGCCTACGGCGGAGTAGACGTTTTCTCTTCGCTAAGGGTACCAAGCGGCATAGGCTCGGTTGTAACCATCGAGCCGGAAGGCGCAGCGATTGCTGTGGCTAAAATTTTCGCCTTAGAAGACAGCGCCATAGCTGAAAGCGTTAAGAATTATCAGGCTTCAAAGAAGAAAGAGATTGAAAAAGCCAACGAATCAGTAAAGAAACTAAAGTAGGCCGCCGCGCTGGTTAAACTCAGGTAAATGCCGCTTCCGCGTTCGGTGCGGCTTCAGGAATGAATTGTGTGATGTCCCAATACTCGACAATTTTGTCGCCCTTGAAGCGGAAAAGATGAATCTGCCGCAAACCTCCTGCTGCTGGGTTGGAACCGGACAGTGTCGTGTGCGCTGCCACAAAGTCTCCTTCGGCAAGCACTTGCCGTATAGACAGTTTAAAGTCAGTTGATGCACCCTTCACTATTCCCGTGCTGCCCCGCTTCTGCACCGCGATCATCGCGTCAGTTAACGCATCCATGCCGCCGGCGACGTAAGGATTATGCGTTACGCAGTCAGCTGAGAAGAAGACTAAGCCGTCTTTCGGTTTGCCAGCCGCGATTAAGCTGAGAAACTTAACCGCAGCTTCCTTTCTGAGTCTATGTGCATCATTTTCAGGCACTTCAAAAAGCATTTCGTCATCCATAAGTAACTCACCCAATCGCGAATTTAGAAATATACATGCGCGCTCACAAAACTCTAGCCCTGACCTGCCAGAGCCCCATAACATTTCCTTCCGTGTCTTTGAAGTATGCAGTGTAACCTCTGTTGCCAAACTCTTTTTTACCAATGATTATTACGCCGCCTTCTTTTTCTATTCTTTTCAGAGCGTCATCCATGTTGTTTACGGTTATTGTCACCACTGGCGTGGCTATTTGCTTAGTTCTTTTTATGATTGCACCATTTACTTCGAAAGGCCTATGCGGCTTTATCTTTTCATCGACTCTAATTGTCAGGAGTCTTGTATATTCAACACCGGGAACTGGGTTCAGTTCCCATCCGAAGACTTTCGTATAAAAATTTGTGGCACGCGAAAAATCATCTGCAGGGATTTCAAAATGTTCGACTTTATCCAAAAAAATCACCGTAAAAGGGTCAAGTTCCGAGTATAAAAGCATTCCGAAGCAATCACGTATCCATGCCAATCATTAGATAGCGATATAAGCCAAAATACCGTACTCTGCTAGAACTGAGAAAAACGTTGGTTACAGCAATGGGCAGCGTAAAAGACCTTGAAGTAATCAAAAAACCAACCTCCGACAAGATGGGCGTCGGCAGATTCCACTTCTCCGACCGCTACAGCGTTTTTGACTGGGGAGAAATGCCAGACCACATCGCTGGCAAAGGAGCAGCCCTCTGCCTCATGGGTGCTTACTGCTTTGAAGAGTTAGAGCGGGAGGGGGTAGAAACTCACTACAGGGGTTTAGTCAATTCAGACGGCAAGGTAATCAAGTTCAGCGAGTTAAAGCAACCCTCAAGCGTCATGGAAGTTAATTTGGTTAATGTCTACAAGCCGAAAACAAGCGTCGTAGGCGGCAAACTTGTGCATGATTACAGCATGTATACGCCTCAACTGAAGAACTGCTTGATTCCGCTGGAAATAATCTACCGTAACGGTCTGCCCGAGGGCTCGTCGATATTCAAACGGCTAGAACAAGGAAAAATAACCCTCAAAGACCTCGGCTTGGACCACTACCCTAAGCCAGGCGAGCAGCTAGAAAGGCCAATTTTTGATGTTAGCACAAAACTGGAAGAAACAGACAGGTACTTGACTTGGGAGGAAGCTCAGAAAATCGCTGGTTTAACCGACGGAGAATTAGGCGACGTTAAATCTGTCTTGCTTAAGGCTGATGAAATCGTAACCGAAGTCGCCTCCAAAGCTGGGTTGAAGAATGAGGATGGAAAAATCGAGTTAGCCTTCGACGGAAAAAGAAAACTTATGATTGTTGACGTGATCGGTACTTTGGATGAGTGCAGGTTCACATACGACGGCGTACACGTGAGCAAGGAAGTTGCTAGGCAATTCTACAAGAAAACCGCCTGGTATGGGGATGTAGAGGAAGCTAAAAAAGAGGCTGAAGCCAAAGGCCTACAGGACTGGAAGGCACTCTGCAAGTCGCAGCCCCCAAAACTCGATCCGCAACTCAAGGCGATCATCAGCGAAATGTACACGGCGGCTGAAAACGGGATCACGGGCTGTGACCTGTTTGATGCGCCGAAGCTTTCAAGGGTAATTGCGAAGTATAAGCTGTACATGGAGGAGCACACATGATAAGCGACGAAATCAAGGAAGTGATAAAAAAATTTAAGCCTGAAGAGGTTCGGATTGGCGTTTTAGGGTCTCACTCAGCGCTTGAGATTGCTTCAGGCGCAAAACAAGAAGGTTTTGAAACCGTAGTCGTTTGCCAGAAAGGCAGAGACAAAACCTACACGAAATATTACCGAAACATCTTTGATCACTTGCTCATACTCGAAAAGTTTTCGGAAATAACGAGCGAGGCAACAGTGAAAAAGCTCATAGATTTGAACACGGTTTTTGTCCCCAACCGTTCTTTCTCAGTCTATGCAGGCTATGATGCAATAGAAACACAATTTGCTGTGCCCTTGATGGGGAACCGTTGGATGCTGCGCACGGAAGAGCGTAACGCGCCTCGAAACCAGTTGTACCTACTTCAGAAGGCTGGGATAGCGACGCCGAAAACATTTAAGTCGCCCGGTGAAATCGACCGCCTAGTAATTGTGAAGGTGCCGGAAAAACAGCGGGCAATCGAAAGAGCCTTTTTCTATGCTTCATCCCCAGAAGAATACGAGAGAACAGCTCAGAAACGCATAAAACAAGGAATAATAAGCCGGGAAGCGCTAAAAAACTCGGTAATAGAAGAATACGTTATCGGCGCAAAATTCAACGCAAACATGTTCTGGTCACCCTTAACCGACGAAATCGACCTGTTGGGCTTCGACAGGCGAATCCAAACGGACCTCGACGGGGTCTTGGACTTGCCAGCACAGGAGCAGCTGGAACTGAACATTCCAACTCAGAACATTGAAATCGGACACATTGGCGCGACGATGAGGGAAAGTCAGATAGAAAAAGTGTTTGAAACCGCAGAAAAATTCGTGAACACCTGTAAAAAAGAATACCCGCCAGGCATGATCGGCTTATTCGCGTTACAGGGCGCCGTAACCAAAGACTTGGCGTTCTACGTTTTCGACGTTAGTCCCCGCGTTCCAGGCTGCCCGTGTGTCGAGCCAACGTCACCTTACATGAAATACAAGTATGGCATGGAAGTTGGTCCGGGTAGACGTGTAGCAATGGAAGTTAAACGCGCACTGAAGGAAGGAAGGCTTAAGGAAGTGGTAACGTGATAACAAAGATGGATATCGCTAAAATCCTTGAAAAATACGATACTGAGAAGATAGCCATCGGCACCGTGGGTTCCCACAGCTCACTCAACATCTTCCGGGGCGCCAGAGAAGAAGGTTTCCGAACTGTTTGTGTCTGCAAAGAAAAAGACGCTATAATGTACAAAAAGTACCCTCTCGTTGACGACCTAATCATAGTGAAGGAATTCACTGAACTCTTAAACGGGGAAACGCAGGAAAAGCTTCGGAGGCTAAACGTCGTTTTGATTCCGCACGGCTCCTTTACCGCTTATCTCAGCACTGAAGAATTAACCGAAAGCCTCTATGTGCCCATGTTTGGCAACCGCCGGCTGCTCCATTGGGAAGCAAACCGCAAGCTGCAGGAAGAATGGCTAAGACAGGCGGGGCTGCGTTTGCCAGCCACGTTCGAAACGCCGGAGGAAATCGACCGTTTAGTCATCGCCAAATTGCCAGGCGCCAAGGGTGGAAAAGGATACTTCTTGGCTAATTCACCTAAAACTTTCCGTAAGAAATTCGACGAACTGGTTAAACGCGGCTTACTTAAAGAAGAGGATTTAGCCCAGATTCACCTGCAGGAGTATGTTTTAGGCGTCAATGTCTACCCGAGCTACTTCAACTCAATCCTGAACGACGATGTTGAATTGCTAGCGATGGATAGGCGCTACGAATCAGCAGTGGACTCCATCGGCAGAATCCCCGCGAACGAACAAATGGAAATCGACGTCAACCCCACCTACACGGTGGTGGGCAACTTCCCGATTGTGCTCCGCGAATCCCTGCTCCCTGAAATCCTACGCATGGGAGAAAATGTTCACAAAAAAGCCCGTGAGCTCGCGCCGCCAGGAGTCATCGGCCCGTTCAGCCTTGAAACCGTAATAACAGATGACCTGAAAATTTTCACCTTCGAAATCTCAGCACGCATCGTCGCCGGAACCAATGTTGGCATCGGCACTTCACCCTACGCTTACCTGAAGTACGGCGAGAACATGTACATGGGCAGACGCATCGCCAAGGAAATAAAAGAAGCCAAAGAACGGAAAAGGCTGCAGGACATTTTAGCTTAAAACTTTCCGCCAAGAAACTTTTTATGAAAAGATTAGACTTCTGTTTTGTCCGTAATTTCGACGGCAGCTATTTTTTTCCCTTTGCTGTAGTGAATTATAATTTTTCCGTCACCTAAATAGGCCTCAGAAAATCAACCTCAAACGTCCGTTAATGCATCCTTCCATTTCCCGCAGCGAATGCAAAACGGAGCAGATTAAGCTTATATGGACTTGATTAAATAATAAATTCTTCGTTGTGACAAAAATGTCCGAAGAAGGGAAGATTGAAGGGATGATCGACGCAGTCAGAGACGAAATCCCTGAACGTCATGACCAATCCCTTGCGATAAAGCTTGAAAAGTCATCAGACGGCTACTGCCCAGTTTGCGGGCACTGGTCCATCATCACTGATATTGAAGACCCTGAAAATGAAGAAAAATACGACATCTGTTTTATTTGCGGCACTGTATTCGACGCTTCCGGCCTTAGTTTTACAGATTCGCAAATGTGCACCTGCGGGCACCCCAAAAACTACCATGACATGAGCGCTTTGAGCTGCACAAAAGGCAAGGCGTTAGTTAACTGTCAATGTGACAAATACAAACCGACAGAAGTTCACGTTTCACCATAAAATTTTTCCGCTAAATGACTTCTTTTATTGTAGATTTAAGATATGCCAAAAAAGTGAAGGCAAAAAGTTCTAGGTTGCCTAATGACGCGTTTGTTGTCCCTGCAAAATGGGGCTTTTTTGCCATGAGTCAAACAACTTAACAGTATTTGCTGACTACGAAAGGCACACCTCAAGTAAGCCTTCCAGGCTTCTTCGGGTTTTGTTTTTCTTGTAAGCCTTCAACGCATCAATCAGCTTTAGCTTATTCCTTTCGCCGAGGATTTCTGCCAAAGTCTTCGCCGCTGAACTGTTTCCAGCAAAAAGGTACTGGCAAACCGCAGTGACATTCGCTGCTTTCCGCTCAACGCTGGCTGTTTCAAAATCCACAATAAAAGGCTTTTGAGCTTTATCTACGAGCAAGTGTTTCGGTGCTTCGCTGAGTTCACCATGGTCCAAGCCCGCTTGGTCCAGGCTAAAGCACTGTTCTAAGACTTCCCCTAGAACCCGCTTCACTGCCGCTGCATCTTTATTCGTTTTCAGCCAGTTGGGAAGTAACTCCCCGTCGATCAACTGGGTAATAAGAAAATTTTTGCTTGCACCTGTCAATCTTGGAGCCACGTTAATAGAGTTTGCAACGGACATCATGCGCGCTTCATGGAGCAGGTCAGCTCTGTCCGCGTCTACTCTACGGATTTTGACAGCTACTCTCTGCCCGTTCAAGTGCCCGACCACTACGACGCCGACGAAGCCCTTGCCCAAAACCGGAACCTTAACGCCGAAGAGAGAGGCTGTCCCTGAAAACTCGAGAGCCGACACACCGAGGCTGCGAAGTTCCTCGAGGCGGATTTGCAGTTCAGTCTCGCTTGGGTTTGGGAAGCAAACTACGGAAGCGTATGGTTTTTGGATGAGTTGGTCGACTGGGATGATCACGGGCGGCTTCACCTGTTGATTCCTTCTGGGACGCTGGTTACTAAAGTGGACACGGATTATAAATTTAACAGCGTTTGACTGCGATTAATGTTCTATACTTATTATGCCTTCTGATGTTCGCGTTAATATGGACGAAGACAAGCCTTGAGCGCACGCGCTGTTAGAATCGAGCTGATTTATGTGGAAAAAGGCCTCTGCAAAACCGACTGAAAATTTAGGCGCAATACATATTGCTTGCTTCATACGTTAGCTTCAGAAGCTTTATTACCGTCTGAGGCTTTTCTTAGAGGTAGCAGTCGTGTGACTTAATACTTAAGATGACGTGAAAATGGCTACTCTACCCAAACTCAGCAAAAAATTGAGTATGCTGCTTCACTTACTGGGCTTAAGCAGTTTGGGCAGCGCACTATTCTTAGAAACCACCGTTTTCACGAGCATCCTACAGTTCGGTTCCTTCAGCGGGGTAGAGCAAAACCATTTCATCTTGACATCGGAGCTCAGCCTAACGTGCTTCGGAATAGGCTACTTGGCTTACTTATTTTTGCGCTTCATACTGCCAAGCCAGTAACGAGCAATGGGCAAACTTAATTTAAAATGAAGTGGAAGACTCAGTTGTTTCTGAAATTGGCGACGGAGCGTTTGGTGCTTATATTTAAGTGGTTGCTATTTGACAGTCACAAATGCTTAAACACTCAGGTTCGGTTGGTTGGTTGAAGAAGCGTTAACTTTCTTGAGGAAAAAACAAGTTAATTATAGCACGCCAATTACCGCGTGTTCGCCACAAGTTCAGGATAAAGCTAGTAGGCGAAAAGTGCTTTTTCACAGTTTAGGCCTTGGCGCGTTGAGCACGGCCTTAGCCCTGCAGATTCTAGTTTTCGGCGACATACTTCTGCACGGCTACTTTAACGGAGTTGAGGGAAACCCAGCCATTTTAGGTCTTGAACTATTTTTGACTGGTTTTGCCATTGCGTATTTCGTTTATCTTTTTCGACGCGTAGTTTTCAATCGGTAAGCTCCCCCGTTTAAAGTGTTAACTGTGTTCTGCAACGTAAACTCTTTAGTTTCTGATTAGGCTTAAAGCAGCTTGGTCTTCCCGGTCCTTTGCCCGAGAATTTTTTTAACTTTTGTAGGATGCTTTCGCGTCAATCTTTTAGGGACGGCTAAGATCAATTCTTTTGGGTCTTGCAGACAGTTGCAAACTTCGGGAGCAAACAAAATTTACAAAAAGTGTAGAGCCATAAGCAAAGCGATGATAGAAACGATGAGGACTACGAGGCTGATTAAGGATATAGTTCTCCAGATTGAAGCAGCTTTGTTCCTGTGAACATCCGCAAGTTTGTCTTCGATTGAAACGTTCGGATCGTGTCTGACAAAGTCGCCGCAGCATTTTTCCTTTGAGGCTTCGAACGGTATCACCTTTTGATGCAATTTGCATGTCAGATCGCAGTTTACCAAGT
>DATHCJ010000058.1:0-24841 GCA_035319575.1 Candidatus Limnocylindrales bacterium | reverse complement strand
ACGGCTGACGTTTGGGTTGTTAAAACAGACTCTTCTGGAAACCAAGAATGGAATGAAACCTTCGGTACAGCAAACTATAGTGAGGCAACATCTGTCATTCAGACAAACGATGAAGGATACGCAGTAGCAGGATACACAAACTCCTTTGGCGCGGGCAATTATGACTTTTTACTTGTAAAGCTCGCTTCGTCCAGTTCAACACCTACACCTTCGCCAAGCCCAACTCCTTCACCTCTACCAACACCAACACTTACTGTTAATTGTGTAAGCAGCACATCTTACAATAGCTTCAATGTTCAAATAAACGGCAACTTAGCCTTTAACGGCACTGGCATCTCAGGAGTTCCAATCCTGCTTTCATACAGTGCTGATAACGGAGCCTCTTGGCAGAGCCTCACCACAGTTAACACAGATACAAACGGGGGCTTTCTTGCGCAGTGGTTGGGTCCATCTGCATCGGGAGATTACCTGCTAAATGCCACTTATTCGGGTAGCGCGACTTATTCAAGTGTGAGCACCGTGGTTAACCTTGCAGTAATGCCTTTTATTTCACGGAACGCTAACCTCGCTTTCTCAGTAGAATCAAACGCAACCGTTTCAGCACTTGCTTTCAACTCTACAAGCAATGAACTGAGCTTCATCGTGAGTGGACCAAGTGGTTCAACAGGTTATGCTAACGTCTATATTAGCAGAACCCTTGTCAGTGACGCCTCAGCAATCACGGCTTACAAAGATGGAAACTCGATAAGCTATACCTTAACATCAACCGCTGACGCGTGGGTACTGCAATTCAACTTCGGACTTAGCACTCATCAAATAACCATCTATTTAGCCTCAAAATCAACAGTTTCAGCAATATCTTTGAACTTTGGAAACTGGCTTTGGGTTATTGTAGTGGTCGCGGTTATAGTCGTTTTGGTGGCTGCTATTACAGCTTGGTTCAAAAGGAACAAAATACGTGTCGTCTGGAACAAAACTGAAGAACCTCATGCTGAAACAGAAAGTGTTTTATTCGCACCTAAACAAAGAAGAAAATGCGGTGAGTCAACTTGAGCAAAAACGTTAATGTCATTGAAGTCACGCCCAGAAAAATTCTGGGGTACGTACTATTGGGGATAGCGATAATTTTGTTCTTCTATGTGATTTTGAGCGGCGTCCTTCTTGCAACTGGAACGATTCACGCAATCACAATTTATGACTCGTACCAGTATGGCGTATTTGCGGATATAGGTCTCCAACTGGGCATTTATGCGATTCTGGCAGGAGTCGCTTTTGGAATTGGGAAACTTGCAGTGGACTTGGTCAAAAGCTGAAATGAGTTCGACATAAGTCTTTAGTTGTATAGAGCAATTCCTTAGGCGTTTTTTGGCTGTTAGAATTTAGGCTAAATAAAGCTTTACGTAATCATGTAAAGACGTAAAGGCTTAAATATGTATTTACACAATATCTTTTAGTGACAAAATATGGGTAAATTAACAATAGTGCTTTCAGAAAAAACTGAAAATGACCTGAGAAAATACGTCGCCAAGAAGTACCCAACAGAAATTTATGGAAAAATATCCTTCGTCATCGAGCAAGCGCTCTTAAAATACTTTGAAGAAAACCCAGAATAGGTTCATGGAGATTTTGAAATGTTAAGCAAAGCAGAATTAAATTTCTTACAGCATCCAGAAAACATGAGCGCCGATTATCGATATGTCATCAAGAATAGAATTAAAGCCAAAGTTCAAGTGATGGAGGAAGAGATAGCTCTTTTAGACCGCGCTGGGCTCTTGACCTTACATAATTCCGTAAGAAACCTTACTAAAAACTGTAAGGTGCCTCAGAACGAAATAGCTCAGAATAACGTTGATTTTAAAAATGAGTGGTGGACCGGGCGGGATTTGAACCCGCGGCTTCCGCGTTGCGAACGCGGCGATCATACCGAGCTGATCTACCGGCCCAACTTGGGGCTTTCGGAAAAAATAGCACTGCAAGCGAATTTAGAGGTTTCGGTGTTTTAGTTTCGGAAAAAAACCGGGCTCCTGTTCATTTTAGGCTTTTTCTTCTTCTTTCGAAGGATAATGTTGGGATTTGAATTTGGTTATTGAGCCTTATGGAAAAAAATTAAATTGTTCTATATTTGGCTTGGCGATGTTCTATATTTTAGGCTTACGGGCGATTGAAATCCTTAAGCTGCCGCATACATGTGTTGCTCGGGAGTCTTTTGCAAATCTTTTTTGAGAATTAAAGGAGTATGAAACAAGCCTGTTCCCTAGAAGATCCAGGGGGCGATGCGTGTTGGAGGTTAACACATAAACTGTAAGAAACAAATACAGAAAAACCATGTTCTTACAAACGCACTCAATCGATTAAATGATGGTCGATACGTCAGATTTGAGTTGAGTGTTACGCCATGAAAAGCGAAATGCAAATAAAGAAAAATCTAAGTGCAACTCTGGCAGTCAAAAAACTAGCCCGGATAATCTACTTAAATAAACAAGCGTTTTACCATGGGTTTTTCGTCCGCTGGCTTTATAGAAAGATTCTAATAGGTTAACGGTCGAAATCAGACTTCAGCACGGAAGGCGTTGATTAGCTCTCTCGGTCGGCTGCCAAAAATTAACGGAAAAGAAGAAAGTGAGGAAAAACGAGCAACATCCAAAAACGAGTTCGGACAAAAATAGCGAAAAGCCTACTTGACATGATAATCCTTCAGCTTCTGGATCAAAAGCCGATGCATGGCTACATGATAATCACGCAGATTCGCAGTACCTTCGGCATCTGCATTGGACCCAGTTCAGTTTATCCCCTTCTTGCACTGCTGGAGGAAAATGGGTACGTCGACAGTGAATGGAAAAAAAATGTCCGGCGCCCAAAAAAGGTTTACAGGTTAACGGGCGAAGGGAAAAAATTTCTCGACTTCACCGAGGAATCGTTAATCCTTATTTGCAAGAATTTGCCGATAAACGGCAAAATAAACCCGCCGGCAGAAATCCCGACCGATGAGCCGAGCCTTCAGGTTAAGCGACCAAAAAAGCGCCCGATCAGCGTGTAAGTAGATTCGTCAGGCATATTACTGCACTAAGGTATTATCCTAACCCCAGTCGGCTCGCTGAACGAGCGCGGACTATTTTGGATGTGGCGTCGGCTTCGGCGTCGGAGTTGGGCGTGGCGTCGGCTTAGGTGTTGCTGTAGGGGTCGGTTTTGGAGTTGGTTTAGGCGTTGGGCATGGCGTTGGCGTTGGTTTAGGCGTGGTTGTAGGGGTAGGTGTCGGTTTAGGTGTTGGCGTCGGAGTTGGGCGTGGGGTTGGTTTAGGAGTCGGAGTGGGTATGGGGCTTGGAAGGCTTGAGCTTGAGAATTTTATTTGTCCAGTTCCAGCAGCTGTGAAGTCCGTGAGTGTAAGAGTCATTTGTTTGCTTTGGCCTGGGCATAGGGTGACGGTTGGTCCACCCTGCAACTTTAAGGTTGCCGCATTCGAAGGCGAGATGGACGTGGTTGCTGTGATGACGATGGGTTCGGTTCCCACATTTTTTAGCGTGTATACTTCGCAGTATAGAGTTACGCTGCTAGTTGCTCCCAAGTTTAAGGTGACAACTTGGCCAGTTTGCAGGGTTCCGTTTACCGATAGACTAAACGCTGGCTGTTTTGATGAATTGTTGTTGAGGCATGCGAAAACGGAACTGGAAGGAACAAGGTTTGTGCTTGCTAAGAAGGCAATCAAAAAAGATGCGGCGATTGCCGGTAATATGATTTTCTTGATTAGCCCGGCGTTCTTGTCTTCCAGGCTTGTTCTGAACATTTTTCCACGTAACCCCTATGTCTTAAGTCAATATATAAACTATACAGAACAAAGATAGCGATTAGTAATCTACAAAAAATTGACTCGCTTTCCACATCGCAACTTGCGTGATTGCGCGCTGGCTTTTGCCAGTTTACTGCGTAAGTGACTTTTGATTCGGCATGGCGCTGCGTTTTCTGAAACGGGCATAGGCGCCCTTTTGGTCATTATCTCGTCATCTTGAAGCCGGAACGCTATGAGTGAAAGAAAAAAGGGAGATTTTGAGTTTGTAACCTCAGATTGTTACGGCACCACGATGTCGCCGTGTCCGCTGCCGAAGCCTGTCCAGATTTGTGCATTATTTGACTGTAAAGCTGGGTCAAGAGAAGTTGAACTGGGACTGTATACGTACAGTGCTTGTTCGCCTGCGCCGCCTGTGTCTATCTCGGTTACAGTCAGTCCTCCAGTATTTCCGTTTCCTCCGAAAGCTGTGTCAGCATACCAGTGATATGGCGTAACGCCTGGTGTAATGGTGTAGGGCGCTGGGCCTGTGGCCGTTCCGCCGCCGCTTTCAACTAGTGTTGCGCCATTTGTTGGGAACGTGCTGCCTGCGTAGTTGAATGTTGCTGCGTAGCTGAATAGCATTGGTCCACTTGCGCTTGCACCTTCTGTTGCTCTTGAGGGGTTGTCGACGCTTGCTGATGGACTTGATACGCCTTCAAACGTGTTCCATGATCCTACGTAGTCGACAAATGCCACATAATTGTTTCCGACATCTCCGCTCATGTGGTAGATTTGAATGTTCTGAGTGAAGCTGTCAAGTGACCAGTAGCCGCCGTTTAGCGGGCCCTGACCTGAATCCGCGTCACCAGTTTCTTGCACGTTGTAACTAGTCACTAGAGTCGCTCCTGGGAACGCCACTGCACTGTTAAACGTCACTGTATTCGTCCCTGCGTTGGTGAAACTTGTGAAGTAAATCGCCATTGCAGTTGTCTGTCCTGGGGCGAGATAGGCTACGTTATTGCTCATCCAGTTGGGTGTTGCTCCAGTTCCAGATACGCTGGCTGTGATTATTATCGGCGAGTTGCCATCATTGATTAACGTGTAAACTTCGCAGTATTGGTCCGTTGGGTTGACAAAGTATGGAAACACGTTAACTACTTGGCTTGTTTGCTGTGTTCCGTTCACGTCAAGTTCGAACGGTATCGTGTACTGCGTCCACGTGAAGTTTCGGGTGTACGATGAAAAGTATGGACTGACGGCTGCGACCATGGCTATTGACATGAGGCAGGCTGCTATAATAGCTACTATTATTTTATATTTCCTCTGCATTTACCGCTCTCCTCTTCGCGAATTCAGTATCTGCTTCGCTTTTGCATTTAAGACGGTAAGAACCATTAGGTACGGGGGAAAGGTAAGAAAAAAATTGTTGGGAGCCTTCCTCTTGGCGCGGATTAGGCCGCTTTTAAATTAGTCTCCAAAAAATCTTCACCAAAAGGGGTAGTATGGTAGACAACGTTCCTTCCGTTGTCCTCTTTAACCAGCAGTTTCATCGACAGCAAATAATCAAGATACCGGCTGGTGCGTTTATTATTTAAATTAGCAGAAAAGACAATGCTGGTCTTGGTTGCGCTATTCACGCAGGCTTGAAGGATATCTCTGGTGATGTCAAATCCGCTTCGACGCTTTAACCCCAAATCAACCGCCTCCTTTCCCAGGCAGACTGACGCCTGTTTTCCCCTTTGTGGCTTCCTTACACTACATTTCATATTTAAAACTTCAGAATAACAAACATCTACCAAAGGGTCTGTAAAACGAAGCAAATTCCAACTCGAAAAATATCAATCTCACCTGTTTTCAAAAATAAAAGCATCAGCGCAAAGGAGTTTTAGCTCGAGAAAACATCAACTTTGCAACGGTAAAAGGCCCTAAGCCAGAATCTTTATTGGTTCATCCTCTGGATAAAAACTCATCTTAATGGAGGGAAAGGAGGAAAAGGGATTGGGGGTTTCGGTAAGGCAGGTTGCCGTCGTTCCTTGATTTCAGATGTCTTCAATAGTCACATTGCCTTCATTCGTATTCGTTCTATTTCCTCACTTCATGACTTCATCGAGGTAACTGACAGTTATTTCGTTGTACGTTCCAGTTAGACCGTTAGCGACTCCGTATGTATTAGCTGGGGCACCGTTATAGGCAGAATAGTAATAGCTTACCGAGTACCCGCCGCTTACGTCACTGACGGGGATAATAGCTTCCCAAGTAGAATAGCCAGTTTGGTAACCGCTTACTAGGGACGCTGTAACACCATCAATGGTTACGGTGTTGACAGAACTTGTCCCGTCATTAAAGGCCGCAGTTACCATTTTCGACGTCACCTTGTGTTTGCAAGGCGGTTTGGGTGCCTTGTGAGGCATCCAATGTGAAGTGAAGAACGATAGACCCAGAAGAAGCAATATGATTAGTATTAAGACAAGCGTCATAACGGCTTTGTTGTTTCTCCTCCAATCCTTCATATTGCTTCTCCAGTGACAGATTGATTAACTTGAGTCAACAATGCCCGCGTTTACAGTAATTCGCGGCGATGATAGTGGACGGCGGCGCCGTTTACGCCAATCAGTTGACCTTGCGGTATCACGTTGGTCCTCAAACAAGGACATACTCCTTTCAGTTGCCCCCTCTCTCTTCGCCATCGCGTGATAGCAACCGCTAAAGCACGATAACGGCGAAATCCCTTCTCTCCGGTTTTCGCTTATAAAATTATAGAACCAGTAGGTACGTACCACAAGGTCTGTAAACCGCAACAAATCGTACCTGAAAAAATAACATTTTACCTTATCTTCAGAACAAAAGGCATCGAGCTAAGTAGTTTTGATCGGGAAAATCACTACTTTGCAACTGTTGAAGGCATAGACATCGAGAAACAAGTTTGTCGGATGGCCTAATTTGCGCCCCGTTCTGTTCCTGAGAGTGCGCCGAAGTAGCTTTTCAGGAAACGCGCCCCCTCAGTGGTTGTTCGGTAAACTCCATCAAGCTGCTTGTTCAGCAGCCTCAAGCGTATACAAAGTTCCAGGTACCCCTCAACACGCTTATAATTCAAATTAGCAGCGTAAACAATGCGAGTCTTGTTTGCACCGTACAAGCAAACTTTCAGAATGTCTGCGGTAATGTTGAAATTGTTCCGACGCTTTGGCGTCAAACCGACCGCCTTTTTCCCTCAAGCATTCTCCTGTCTCCTCTCGCCTTAACCAAAGGCAACGGCTAAAACGTATAGCCATCTATAGACAATGTTAGATGCGACGTTTAGACAATATATAAACGATATTTCCGAAACCTACATATAATTAGAGATTTCAAGCACGCGCAACTCTGAAAATTCATCTACCGGCTGTTCGGCACTTCTACACAGGAAGTTTCACTTGCTTCAGAGCCAGACAGAAACTTCAGATGATTGCGGCGCCGTTCACTTTTCGCCAGTTTTCAATTTAGCCTGTTTAAAGGTCTGTTGACTCCAAATGCTATGGAATTGAATATCTGACGAACTTTTAGAAGTTGCACGTTTGAAGCTTGGCATTCCTTTAAGCGCGAGCTAGTGAATATTCAGGTATATCTTCTTGCCGTCTAACTCTGATTCGCGCCAGTCCGCGCCAACTTCTTCCTCGCGGCTGCCATGCAGGTACACTTTCCTAGCCCTCACCAGCCCAGCCATCTCCTCAAGGTAAGGCTCAAGCAGACCCATGCTTTCCGAGTCTAACTCTGCGATGTGAACTGACTCCAAAACCTCGGTTGGCACAAAACCCAGCTCTTTGCGTAGTGCTTGGACGCGGCGCGCTAAGTCCCGCATTATGCCCTCACCCAGCAGCGTGTCATCCCGCTGGCCGCTTACGAACACGGTGACGTCGCCTTCTTGCGCTGAAACCCAGTTTTCGCCTCCAACCCACTCGGGAACCTGCGTCGCGCACTCGACGACTTTCACGTTTGTAAGCTCCAAGAACAAAGACTCCAAGTGCCTCAGCGACTCCAACGTCTTTTCCGGCGCAACCACGATTGCCTTGCTTAGAGGCCATCGACGCTTCAGCTTGCCCTGTTGCCTCGCAGCGTAAGCTATTGAAACCGCGTTAAGCAGGGTTTCGAATTTTTGCTCGAGGGTTTTGTTCCGGAATTTCCCGTTAGGCACGGGCCAAGCTGCCAAGTTAACTGATTCGGGAAGGTCTGGCTCAAGCTGCCTGTAAACTTTCTGATACAGAGCCTCGCTTAGGTAAGGCGTGACTGGGTTGAACAGCAACGTCGCTGTCTTCAACGCGTGGTACAGCAGCGCGTAGATAGTTTGGCGCCTATCAAACGTGTCAGGCTCGTCAGACCAGAGTTCTTTGCGAATCATGGGCACGTAAAGCCTGCTGAGCGTTTCAATCACGAAGTCATCGAGGACCGCGACTGCGGCGTTGAATTCGCATCGTTCAAGCTTAACCGTGTAATCCTCAATTTTCTCCTGCAGCTTAGAGAGAAGCCACAGGTCGACGGCTTGAAGCTTTTTTGCCTCAGACGCCCAGTCCAAAGTGTACTTGCTGGGGGTGAACTCGTCGAAGGTCGCGTTCTGCAGGAAGAACCTGCTAAGGTGGTACAGGGTTGACAGCACCTGGTATGAGCGGCGGTTGAGTTCTTGCATGTCGAAATTCATGAAGTCAATCGGCGAGCACTTGCGCATCATGTAGTAACGGCAGAGGTCAGCAGAGTTCTTCTCCAACAGCTTGTTTGTTTCAACGATGTTTCCCAGGCTTTTGCTCATTTTCCTGCCCTTCGCATCCTGCGTGAGCCCCTGAAACAGGAACGACTTGTAAGGCGAACGTGGCTTCCCCGTTAAGATAACGTATTCAAGCAGCAGGGAGTTTGCCCAGCCTCGGGTTTGATCGATGCCTTCAGTTAGGAAATCAGTGGGTACAAACTTCGCAACTTCCTCATCCGTAAACCGCGCGTACGGTGAAGCTCCGCTGTTGTGCCAAGTATCCAAGACGAAGTCTTCCCGACGCATGGTTCCGCCGCATTTTTCGCATTTAAACGTGATGCGATCCACCCACGGTTTATGCAGCTCAAAGTTTTCAGGAATGGCTTCCTGAGCGTTTTCCAAGAGTTCCTTTTTGCTTCCGACTGCAAGCTTGTAGCCGCATTTTTCGCACGTCCAAATCGGCAGTGGCGTTCCCCAGAGGCGTTCGCGGCTGATGCACCAGGGCTTTCCTTCTTTTAGGAAGCTTAAGAAACGGTTTTTGGGTTCGTCAAAGAAGTACTCAACTTTCTCCGCGGCCTCCAACACTTTACTGTTTATCTTGTCCGTTCGTAAAAAATACTCTTTTCTAGCCAGCCAAACCAGCTTATGATGGGAACGCCAGCAAGTCGGGTACTCATGCTTCACAATCGAGACTTTGACGAAGGCGTTGCGGCTGCGAAGTTCCTCAACAACTGGGAAGTCAGCGTCGCGGGCAAAAACCCCGTCGAATAGTCCAGCGTCTTCCGTGAATTTGACCTCGTCGTCGAAGGGAGCGAAGATGGGTACGCCTCTGCGTTGAGCTGCCCAAAAATCGTCCTCGCCGTTGCCTGGTGAAAGATGCACGACGCCCGTGGCTGTGTTCACGTCAACGAAGTCTTCGCATATGACCTTGTGGACTAACGGGTTTTGAGTTTCGAGTTCAGCCTGTTTAGGGATGATGTCTTTGAGCGGGTACTCGTAAGCGGTTCCCTCCAGGCTTTTTCCCAGCATGGACTCGGCGATTTTGTATTTTGTTATTTCAAGTTCCGCCATGACGGGCTCAACCCGCTGCTTGACCATTATCCACGTTTCTTCGCCCACGCGGACTTTGACGTATTCCGCGGCAGGATGAACCGCAAGCATCGTGTCCGTTATTATCGTGAAGGGCATGGTTGTCCAAACGAGGAAAAACTCGTCCTTGCTGCCTGCAACCTTGAACTTGAAGTACAAAGACGGGTCTTCAACTTCTTGGTAGCTGCCTTCGTAGCCGACTTCAGCACTGCTGAGACTGGTTTGGCAGCCTGGACAATAAGCGACGACGTAACGCCCTTCTTCAAGCAGTTTCTGATCCCAAGCGCACTTCAGGATCTGCCATTCCCGCTCGATATAGCTATCCTTGTAGGTCCAGTAAGCTTTATCTTGGTTTATGAATACGCCGAGGTTTAAGTCTGCTTGAAGCCACATAGCGTGGTAGCGCATGATGGTTTTCTTACATTCCTCAATGAACCTCTCCTGCCCAAACCTCTCGATCGACTCACGCTTGTTTTTGATTCCCAGAAGCTTCTCAACCTCCAACTCTACGGGTAAGCCCTGGCAATCCCATCCGGCCCAAAAAGGCATGTAATAACCCTCCATGGTTTTCCATCGGTAACGAACATCCTTCATCACTCGTCCCCGGGCATGCCCAACATGAGGGATACCGTTAAGCGTAGGAGGACCTTCCACGTAGCCCAAGATGCCTTTCGCGCCCTTTTCAGTGAGCTCAAGTTTCTCTCGGATTCGGTTTTTAACCCAGAATTCCCTGATTTCCTTCTCCAACTGAAGCGGCGAATAATTTGCTGGCAGAGCTTGGTTTGACTCTTCTTCATCCGTGGAAGCCATTTTTGGTCACACCGCAGAATACGCTGAAAGACTATAAAAGTATTAAACGTTGAGCGATGAAGAGTCAGCGTCGAAGTAAATTTTGCTTTTATGTCTACGCGGATAGGTTCTACGTACTCACGGGACGTAAGTTAATGCATTTCCATGATAGAAAACACGTGCAACAAAGGCAACCAGGGTTAATTTCGTCTTGCAAAGTTTAACTTATATGTAAAACCACACTAACATTAAACAAAAAATGGCCAAAGCGTGTTTGCCCATGGGAAAGTTTCGGTTAGCCATCTTCAACACTCAGCCACCTCAACTTTATTTCGGAGGCGTCGAGACGCGAATAATCGAAACCACCAAGCGGCTGACAGACCAAGCTGACATCACGGTTTACAGCGGCACAAAGGCAGGCTTCAAAAAGCCCAGCATCATTAACGGGGTAAACTTTGTCCCGTGCCATTCAACTGACCGGCTGTTCCCCTTAGACAACTGGGTCTTCAACAGAAGCATATCCAAAAAAGCCAGCTCTTTCGAAGCAGACGTTTTTGAGGCTCATACGGTAAGCGGGTACGGCCTTTCCGAAGCGTTGAAAAAGCAGGGCATCAAGAAGCCATTTATTCAAACTATTCATGGGGTTCTTGAGGACGAGTATGAGCAGGCACGCCAGAGCGGCTACAAATCTTTTCGGGAACGCGTTGCCAACTTTTCCATGCATCGGCTTGCCAAGTTGGAGGAGGAAGCAGCCAAAAACGCGACTCTCGTGGTGACGATAAGCAATTATTCCCTCGAGAAAATAAGGCAGCTCTACGGCGTTGAAGAGTTGAATATTCGGGTTGTCCCAAACGGTGTTGACCCGGAGAAATTTAAGCCATTCCCAAACTCGGCGGTGGCTAAACGGCAATTCGGGTTAGACGATGAACCGTGTGTGCTCTTTGTCGGCAGTCTGATTCCGCGTAAAGGGCTGTCCTTTCTAGTTGAAGCAGCCGAGAAAATCGTCAAAAAGCATGCGGAAACCAAGTTTATGATTGTTGGGGAGGGACCCTTAAAGAACTGGTTGCTCGGGACTCTTGAGGCTGCACACCTTTATGGTAACTTCAAGTTTTTAGGCAACGTTAAAGAAGGCACTCTCGTCGCGGCGTACAATTGCGCTGACCTGCTTGTTTTGCCGTCGATCCAGGAAGGGCAAGGCATAGTGCTGCTTGAAGCTGAAGCCTCAGCTAAACCCGTTGTCGCTTTCAATGTGGGCGGAGTCAACGAAGCCGTACGCGACGGAGAAACCGGTTTGCTGGTGAACCGTGGCGACACGGATGAATTGGCGGATGCTGTGATGAAGCTTCTTTCCGACAAGGGTTTGAGTGAAGAAATGGGAGCTAACGCTCGAGCGTTTGTTTCTGAGAACTTCACCTGGGACCTTTGTGCTCGAAGGATGCTGCAGGTTTATCATGAAGCATTGGCACGTCAAGGTTAACTGATTTGGCTAACCGTAAAAAGTCCTCGTCACTCATCCACTCCGTCCGCAGGTAGTGGGAAATTCTCTCTTCGCTGAGTCCTAGGCGCCTGGCTTCTTGAACAGTGTAACGGTAAGCTTCAATCTCTGTTGGTCGATCAACGTAGCTGTACCTTGGGTCGAAGAGTTCTCTGCTGTCCATAAACTGCTTGACATGGCAAAGTTCGTGGATTAGGTCTAAGTAAATGTCGATTCGGTTGCCGTTGTTCAGGTAGTTTCTGCTTATTACCAGGTGACCGTCATTGCCGTCCACGTACATGTACCCCATTAACAAGCTAAGCTCCACCGTGAGGTGACTGAGAACTTCGTCTGTTTTATCGCCGAAAATCCCTTTTACAGCGTCGATTTTTTCAAAACCCTTGAAGTATTCAGCGAAAACAACTTTCTGACTTGCAATGCTGAGGGGGTTAACAGGGAGTTTTCTAAGCAAACGCAAGATTCTGAAAACCGTATACTCCACAGAGGACAAAGTTTGCAGCTGCTCCTACTTGAAAGATGAAAGGTACTCCAGCTTCATCCCACGATGCGCCAAATCTGCAAGGTCTTCAACGCTCCCGATGCTGGCGTCAATATTACGGTGAACTGGGTGACTCCACATGCCTTCTGGTGCAAGGTTAAACTGCAGTGGTAGATCAGCGTTAATGTTGTACTTTGTGTTCAAATTTTTGATCAACCTTCCTTCTCTGCAGGCTTGTCGAGCAGAAGAGTAACTCTGCAACAGTTTTGGAGCAGCAAAGACACCGACTCCATGCCAAACCGCCGCATCCTCGGGTGAACCCAGCGAGTACAGGAAGAACTGTGGTGAAGAAGGTGTTTCCTCAAAGCTGTAGTTCGAAAGTTTTTCGCCTGAAACCGTGAAGCTGTCGTCACATTGCGCGACGGCTACATCGTTCGGATCCATTCCGTTGGGATAAAGCTTGGTTGATTGGTACTTAACGGCAACATCCAGCAGACTGTCGTCTTCAAAATGTATTTTCCCCCGGGCTGCCCGTTTAGAGCCGTAGCCTTTCTTTGAATGCGGCACCGTGAGCAGTGTAGTGCGTTTTGTAATGCTCCTTCCCATGCACGAGTAGGCTTCGTTGACGGCTTCGTAGTCACGGTGACTTTCACTGATAATGTAATGCAGCAAGCCATCCTTTCCTTCCGCCTTCAACATTGAAATAGGCATGCGCAACGAGTACAGCGACAGGTTAATGCCGAAAAGGTTTGATAACTGCTCAAGCTGCTTGTACTTTACTAAATCAACCAAGTCCAAGTAAGAACCGTTTGTCGCTTTGAGGCAGTTGGTTATTAATTCTGTTTCGCCTTTTGAGATTAAGGATCCATCATATTTTTTCGCGTAGGCTTCATCAATTTTTAACTCGTCAGTCAACACATAAGCGGCTGGGTAGGCGCTTTGCTCACTCGCTAATATAGATTGCTTGAGCGGGTTAATGGAGTATCTGTCAGGCTCGACGTCGTCAGTGTTCAGCAAAAAGGGGACAATGCAGCCTTCAGGCGGCTTCTTTAAGAGTTCACAAAGCTGAGCAACATCGTCGCCGTCGGGTTCATGTAGCCCGACTTTGTCAAAGTAGTTTGCGGATGCCTCAAGCAGGCGAGTGCCGATAACTCCTTGGACTTCCTCAACTGTCAACTGGGGATTCGTGTATTCAACTGAGCCTCTTAAAAAGAACCGGTTGCCCTCAAACTGCGTGTCGATCCTTTCGCCGTTGACGAAACGAAATAGTTTTACCTGACCGCGATGAGGTTCCTCTTTAAAAGTGCTTAACCTATTGACTAAGATTTTCACGGTTGACATGGAACTTTTAAGAAAATCGGTAAGCAAAATTTTACTGTAATCTTCACTCAAAGTTTAACCCCGCTCTAAAGATTCAGCCACATATATACAATTTTTTGCGACAGCTTTGCCTAAAAACATTCTTGACGCGAAAAATTCTTCCTTAAAGCCAGCGCTAAAAAGCAAATCTGCGAGAGCGACCTCTTTTTTGGGAAGAACTGTGTAAACGCTTTTACCGGCTAAATTGGCAAGAACAGCTTTTAGGAGCGAAACTGCAATGTCACCTTCGCTTTCTCGGCACATTAATGGTCCGACCCAAGCTGTCTTCTCGTAAACCGTAGCCGCAACGTAGCCTAAAACCAAGTTACCCACAGACTTAAAACAGCTTAAATTGCCTTCTTCAAAAATTATGGATTCAAGCAGTTTTTTCCTGTCGCCTCCGAAGCATCGGCAATCAAACTTCTCTACCGCCTTAACCTGCCGCTTTCCCACGGGGGGCAACGCTTCAGCGGCTAAAGAACACAAGTTTTCCGCATGCAAAACCCAAAAATCCTCGTCGAGCTTGAAGTCTAGGTGGCTGTAGAAGTTAACGAGGTTGGGATAAGCGTAAAGCCCGATGGTTTGGGCGCCTCTGTTTTTCAAGTAGTTTACTGAGTGGTTTACAAGAAGGCTTCCCACGCCCATGTTTCGCCATTTTTCCTCAACTATCAAGTTGCCAAACCAGCCTACCCTGCCGAAACTAATGCTTGTTGATATGCCAACTCGTTCTCCGCCGTTAAACACCACAAAGCAGCCATCGGGTTCAAGATTAGTTATGAACTTGAAGTCTTCGGTTGCCATGTTCCAGTTCATGGTGTTGGCTAGTTTTGTCGCAAACTGAAAATCGCCTTTGCGCATTAGTTTCACTTTAAACATGAAAATATAAACTGCAACTTCTCAGAATTAAGCATTAAAAAGGAAAACTGGGTCTCTGAAGAATCCGGGAAACTCGCTTAGCGGAAAAGATAGGCCTCGGCTGCACATATTATGACCCTATCAACGCTACAGACGGTAGAAGTACAACAGTGGGAAATCATTTGTTGTTGTTCTTCTTTGCGCGAACGCGTTGGCTTGGATTTTACTTCTTGTTTGCCAAGCAGTTTCGTAACGTTATCACAAAGTCAATCATGCATGAAGTAAGAGGCAAAAGTGTAACGCATGCAAGTTTCTTCACGTTAACAAATGCTTTATTTACAGAATCAGCATAATTAAGTTAACACGCTTCCGACCAGCAACGCAGCGATTTCGCTGTGGCTAGTCGATTTAAACCGGTGAATGTTTTGGAAGAAAAAAGAAGATCTAGGACTCGAATGATTTTGCTTGTCGTCATTTGGGTTCTACTGCTGGCGCTTTGCCTCTCTTTCCTGTCGATTCTGGCGTCGCAATTCGCTAAAAACCCGCAAGGCGAAAGCATTTCAAGCTCCAGTTGGGCTGGCTACATCGTTTCAAAGGTCACTTCTGCCAAGGTTGAAGTTGCTTCAATAAGCGCTTCTTGGGCTGTTCCCACAATCACAGCTTCCGCAGGCAGCAGCTACTCTTCTATGTGGATTGGAGTCGGCGGCCAACTGGAAAAAACGTTGATCCAGGTGGGAACCGAGCAAGACGTGAGTGATGGGCAATACATGTATTATGCATGGTATGAATTACTGCCCAGCTTCGCTGTAAGATTAACTGCAATGACGGTTTCTCCAGGTGACGTAATGGCTGCATCTATAAGCCTGTCGGATTCAACCACAAACCGGTGGAGCATAAAGATAAGCGACATAACAACTGGGCAAGACTTCAGTACAACAGTAACTTACAACTCGTCACGCACTTCAGGCGAGTGGATAATCGAGAGGCCAATGCTAAGTAGCAAGCTTACTACTCTGGCGGATTTTGGAAGCGTAACGTTCAAAGACTGCCATTTAAACGCAAACAATATTTCAGGTTCGATAAGCAAATTTTATTTCTCGAGGATGGAAATGGCGAACAGCCAAAACGTCGAGTTAGCTTCAGTTTCAACTCTTGCAGCCAATGGAACAAGCTTTACTGTTAATTATATTCTGGAATGATGGAAAATGGTTATTTGTCTGCCGAAAGCGCAGCGAAAAGAGCCTCAGAACTGTTTTGCATTTCCTTTGTCAGGCTTGAAAGCAGTTTTATTCGGTTTTCAAGTTTGCGTTTTTGCGCGTTAACTAAGCCCTTGAATTTTGGCACCACATCTTCGATGACTATCGTCATGAGGTCGCGGTTTTTTTCTTCACTTAAATCTCTGAGTTCCACGTGGCCGTCTTGGAATTGCAGTATCAGACGCCCTGTCGGGTCGATGTTTGCTTGGACTACGTCGCCGAGCTCGGATGGAAGTACTAATTGGTCAACGGCTATTGAAGGAGACAGAGGTTGCATCAACTTAAGGAGAGAAGAGAAAAATTGCGTCACCAATATTTTTTCTTCCGAGCTTAACTCGCTTATTTGTCCTACATCGTCTGCAGTGCTTTTCAGGGATTCAACAAGTTCTTGAATTGGCACTTGCTTTTTCTTTTCTCGCTGTTTCGGCTCCTGCGAGCTAAAGAGTTCCTGAGGCTCTTCTTTAACCACGGGTGCTTGCTGGCTCAAGGTTCATCGAATGGTAGTAGAAACTTCTCGGCACAAAAGCGCTTGTATGTCTTAAAAGTTTATGCACAACACTATATACTTTCAAGTTCAAGGTTCTACAGATCGAAGGCGGATAAATTAAAGTATTGATCAAGCGCCGGCAAACCCTACTAAATCGAAAGGACAAAATCCGTGTCCAAGCTGAAGATGAAACGTGGGAAGTTTGCGCGGAGTTCTTCTTGAAACGCTTGATCATCAAATGTGGATTTTGAATTCAGATTTGTAAGTCGTAATCATATTATATACAAATTGTCAGAATTGAGTAGCAAGACCTAAAATATGAAAAAGGTGGAACCTCCCGAAAATGACTCTTGTAATGGAAAACTCTGAACTGACGAAAGTGTACAACAAGCAAACCGACGCTTGGAAACTAGTTAAGAAGGACCAAGCTTACACCAAGCAGATTTCAACCATTGAAGACACACTTTCAAGGTTCGGCCTACTCAAAAACGAGATTAAAGTTTACCTGCATCTTGCAAGAGCAGGTGAAAAGAAGGCTGGAGAAATAGCGGAAGCAATTTCGCTTCATCGCACCGAAACCTACAGGATCCTGAGGGATTTGGAGAAGAAAGGAATCGTCTTTTCCATATTTGAGAAGCCTCTAAAGTTTACAGCTGTCCCGTTGGATAAAGCGATAGACCTGCTCGTGGATGCACAAAAAATAAAGATTAAACTTCTTGAGCAAGAGAAGGCAAGCGTCGTGGAACTTTGGTCTTCTTTGCCTCAACCCAAAGTTACGGACGCAAAAAAAGAACTGTTTCAAATGCTTGAAGGGGAACAGCAAGTACTCATGAAAGCCAACGAACTGCTTGATAGAACCGAAAAAGAATTCCAAGTGTTCGCTCCAGCTGACTATCTAAGCCAACTGTACTACAGCGACTTTTCCGACAAACTAAAAGAACAAGCAAACAAAGTAAACGTTACCCTGATAACAGACAGCTCATTGAAAAGCGCCTACTTCACCGGGCAACTCCAATGGCTAAGCGACTTCAGCAGAATCGTGGATGACCAAGGCTTGCCCTGCTTTATAATCTCAGACAATAAGGAAGTTCTTATTGCGTTCCACGAGAAAGAAGCTGAGGACGAAGACGCTAAAAAGAAGTACAAAACAGCAGCCATATGGACAAACTACAGTGCCTTTGTGAAGATCCTACGCACACTATTCTCTAAAATGGCCGAAACATAAACCGCAAACGCTTTCAACCAAGTCCCACCCCTTTCCGAACGTCTTTTTCCTGCTACCCAGAGTTAGCGCAGGTAACGTTCGCGCAAACTAGTATTCCACGTTGGTCTTCACAACGCATCGAAACCGCTAGGGGGTCTCCCGGCTGCTGCACTTGTGCATCAAACGAGACCGCGTACGTTCCATTCCCAAAATCCGTTATGATTGGAGAAGTCACTTGCGTCCAGTTTCCAGCCGACAAAGCTGCGTCCTCGTAGTAGAAAGCGAAGTTTTGAGCCAGGGCAGGCTTTCCTTCGTTGAGCATGTTAACTGTCAAATTCACTTGATATAAAGTGGCGTTGAGTTGCAGGCAGCTTCCGCTTAGATTGGCTTGTGAGGTAATGTCCACGGGGCACTCCAAGCTGGAGGTTGTCGAAGTCCCCGTGGAGTTAAAGTCCAAGGTGACGTAAGCGCTTGAGATTCCTTGACCATTCGTCCCCCAAGAAATCCAAACGCCATTGACGTATGGAGCTTCGTTTAGCGGGGTGAAATTCATGAGCAGTATAGACTGGTAAGAGTGAGAAGTGATTAACGAGTCTAATTCGTTGAAGTCGGCTGTTAAGACCGCGGGATTCCCGCCGTTTGTCACGTTTGCTAACGCACTAATTAGCGTGCTTCTCGCAGCCTGCTGATACGCCGAGTAAACATCGTTTGCGTCAGCGCCGCCCGTGGGAACATCTTTTTCCGTTTCAACAACGAAAATGGCTGTAGAAAGCAAAACCAGCGCCACCATCAACGCCGTGATAACTATAACTTGGCCTGAACTGCTACGTTTCAACCTGCGGTTTTTCACGTGGATCCTACCTGTGACAGTTGTAGCTGAAGTATGTAGAGGGTGTAGAGGCTGTTTTGGCTGGCGCAGATATAATCCACTGAGACGATGCTGTTGCTTACCGCGCCGCCGTCGCAGATTGGAAAGCTGTTTAGCACATTCATGTTTTCGTCATACACAGTTAAGTTAAACCACACGGTTAGCGGAAGCGCAGATTCAATGGAGCTTTTAAGGTCTGTCCAGTCGCGGTTGTCAACCAACGTTGCCAGATGACCGTTGCTGTCTAAACTTAACAAGACATTTTGACCTGTAGAAGAGAGGTTTCCCGTTGAATCTTGCAAGTTCGGTTGGGACGGAATCATGGCGAGGCAGGACATGAGCAGCATTGAAGCTAAAAATGCCTCTATCACGCGCACCACCCCTCTCTTGTCTTTCAACAGCTTCAGGAAGCAACGCCTCCGAAACTTATTTCAAGCTTGTAGAGCGCGCCATTTATTGTGACAGTGTAGCTGAAGACGTTTTGTGGTGGAGCAGAAAAGTCTGATCCTGCGCTAAATGGAACTTGAGGGTAAGAAACCCACTCTTGAAAATACGCGCCGTTATCGACGCCGTTGACGACGATGATTAAAGGACTTTTGTCAACTATTTCCGTGATTGGGCACTGCGTGGCGCCCGGCGTGAGTGCGAGGCTTTGCTCATACGCGTAGGAGAAGACGTACCCGCCTTGGATTGTTAACTCTGACGAGTTTGTGCTTAAGCTGAGTTTGTAGTTGAGCGGGCTTAAAGTCAAAAAGTTGCTGCTTGAAACTGTTTCCTGCGTTGAATTGGCAGGGTCATAGACCGCGTAAGAGGTTATCCTGTCATCAAAAGAAGCTCTTGCAAAAACGATGACCATTGCGTTGC
The DNA here is from genome assembly GCA_035319575.1 of Candidatus Limnocylindrales bacterium. Taxonomy (GTDB): domain Archaea; phylum Thermoproteota; class Bathyarchaeia; order Bathyarchaeales; family Bathycorpusculaceae; genus Bathycorpusculum. Next base: position 5,617 of record DATHCJ010000058.1, on the reverse strand, counting down.
CCACTGCTTGGCTTGGAATTTGGACGTTTAGGTATCCTAATCCAACGTTTGAAGTGTTGCTTGTTATGTTGTTCAGGTAGTTGTTTGCTACAACGTAGCACTTTAGACTGGCGCTTACGGGTTCAGAATCGATACTAGTTGAGATTGAAAGAGTAAAAGATGCATCGTTGCCTGTTAAGCTGCTGCTCGATTTTTCGATACTTACGTCCAAAATTTGAGAAACTGCTATTCCTAAAGCTACGCCGTTCAGCTTGCTGGAGGTTTCCATGTCAAAATAGGATAAGCAATAATTGTTTAAGCTGTTCAGCCGGGTGACCTTATCAACGTCTAATTCATACGGAATCGTGGAAGACGCGGCTGCTAACCCGAAGTCGGCAGGAACGCTGTTGCCTATTCCCCAGTTGCTCGGGGTTCCAGGGCTTGTAACCATGTGGTCGGCGATGGCTTGCAGGTAACTTTGCTCATTTATGTTTTTTGTGTTTTCAATCCTGACCTGCATCGTTGAGGTTACAAAACCGGTTGCTATCAAAGCTGCAGCCAATATGATTGTACATGCGAAGAAAGTGTCAAAAGAGCTCGTGGGCAAACAGTGGTTTCTCCTTTCATCCTGGTCCAGCGTTTGGGTTTAACCCGAATTGGATGGGTTGAAAAGCGCGTGCCAGAAGTATCTGTGACAGAAACAGGGATATGTAAGCTATCGCTGCCAACATAGCTGCGTGTTTAAATCCCGCGCCAAAGTTGCCTTCGCTGATTTTTCCAATGAAGAATCCTGAAATCCAGCATTGAATGATTATGCCTACGGAGAAAACTCTGAGTTGGCCTTGCATGCTTGTTGTGGCCATGGGCAAAACGCTGCTGCTTACGACGCCGGAAATCATGTTGCTGGTTAGCGCTACTATGGTTGTGGTGACCGCGATTAGTACGCTCCACATGACAGCGAGAAGTACGTAGGGTTTCAGGAGTTCACGGCGATTAATCTGCAGTTCCCGCTCTTTTTCGCTGTATTCTGAAAGTATTTCTAATGATTGGATAGAGTTGCCGCCGATTTCAATGGTTTCAACAACCATGGCGAAGTTAACTATGACAAACCAACTTCGAATTTTCTGGCGTAAATTATCAAACGTTTTTCTTAATGGAATACCCCACTCGATTTGGCTTCGCATTAAATCCAGAAATTTTGAGAAGGGCCCGTAATCTTTTCTTTTGGTCGCTTGCACAATGCTTTTTTCGGGTGAAAGACCCGTTTTCTGTGACTCAGTTATGTCGCGGATGAAGCTGGGAATTGAGTCTTCAGCATTGTAGTTAATCTTGGAAATACGATGATACTCCAACGCGGTTGGAACTGAAAAAGCAACCAAGCATATAGTTGTAATCTCAGGCAGCCCTATCGGACCTAACCCCCTTGATAACGAGGGAATCATTCCGAAGACAGCTATCACAGCGAATGCTGGGGCGACGAACATTATGGCTTTTTTGTAAAGGTCTTTTAAGTCTGGAAAAGCGCTTTTCTGCAGGTTATGCGCGAGCATTATGAAGATGACAGACAAGAAAGGCATGAAGACAAATGCGATCACGTAAGACATCATGGGCGAAATGAAGGCCGCCGCGCTTGACATTAGCTGCCCGATGCTTGATGCGGACAAAACGACGAAGAGGATGTAAGTGCATAGCACGACGATTAACATAACCGAGTATGCTTCAACCAACGTTACGATTCTCTCGATTGACCGGTTAAGACCGTTAGTTCTCAGTTCAAAGATTGATTTCAACTCGCTTTTCATGTAATCAACCAGTTTTCCGCCGCTTCTAATCGATGACACGAAGCCTCCGAGAAAATTCCTGTACAATTTGGACGGCGTGGTTTCAGCTCGGCGCAGCATGACAGTTAAGGGGTCTTTGCCTAAAACCTCAACCTGGCGCACAACTTCATCAGCTTCTTTCTTGAATATTGGAAGGAAAGAAAGCTTTCGCATTTTTTTCCAGCTTTCATACGGAGACACGCCGCTTGCGGCTAAAAGCGTGAAAACTATTAGTGCAAACGGGAGTTCCCCTTCAGTTTTGTCTTTCTCTTCGCTGCCCGCCTTCTTCAAGGATCCGAAGATTTTGCCTGCGAAACCATTAGAAGTCGCCATCTCATTGCATCTCCTTTGATGACTCTTTGGCTGATTCTGCAAGGTTGAGTGAGCTGTTTAACGCCTTGTGCACGCTTCTGAAGTCACGGAGGTTTTTCTCAACCATTTTTAACAAGATTTGTTTTCTTCGTTCAAACTCTTGTTCAACCACGCTTAATGGCACATCGAGGTTCTTTGCGATTCTAGCGAACAGGTAGCTGTTATTCAATGTCTGCTGGAAAGTGTCAGAAGACGCGTTCCAATTGAACACTTCGATCGGGACGCCGTTGTTGTCGACCTCGGAGATTTTCACAAACCTTCTGGACGAAACTTTTCGTTCCTGCGGGTTCAGGCTAGACGTTCTGACTTGCTTGACAACTATAACGGAGTTCATCAGTGACAGTATGTTCTGTGGAATGTTCATGGGCGGCTGGGTTAAACGTTTTATGGCCGTTTCCACGTCGTCAGCGTGCATTGTGCATAATCCACCGTGGCCTGTGGCTAAGGCTTGGAAAAGCACGTAAGCTTCTTCGCCTCTGATTTCGCCTACAAGAATCAAGGCGGGTCTATGCCTAACGGCTGATTTAATCAGGTCGTAGAGTGTGACTTCCCCTTGGCCGTCTCCTCCGAATCCTGTTCGCGCGATCGTTGAAACCCAGTTTTCTTGAGGCAGGTTGATTTCTTGAACTTCTTCAACTGAAATCATCTTGTAGTCTGGTCGCACCAAGCATGCGATAGCGTTTAGGGCGGTTGTTTTTCCTGCGCCTGTTGGGCCAACAATCATAACTGACATCTTGTTTTCCATCAGCATCCATAGGTAAGCGCCAATAGACTCGTCGATTGTTTCGTTTATTATCAGGTCCACTATGGTTAACGGGTCTTCTCTGAACTTTCTGATTGTAAAACTAGTTCCAGCAGGGGTTGTTTCTTTTCCGAATGAAATTGCGAGTCTGTGCTTCCCAGGAAGAGTTAAGTCGACTATTGGGTGCGCTATGCTGACGTTTTTCCCTTGTCTGTGCACGACTCGCGTTATGAAGTCGTCAAGCTCTTCCTCATCCGGGTAAGTGATGTTGGTTCGCGCGTTCGCGTATTTTCTATGGTAGATATAAATCGGCTTGTTTACGCCTAAGCAACTGATGTCTTCAATCATCGGGTCGCTCATTAAACCGTCGATTTTTCCGTAGCCGATCAAGTCTTTTTCAAGGTAATAGACGATTTTTCGTATGCCAACTTGGGATGCGCCTTCGAAGGCTTTTTGATGTTCTTTTATGATGGCTGGAAGTTGTCTGTGAAAAGAATCAACTAAGGTTTCATCCACGTTGGGGGCTCTTAGCTCGTATTCCAGGATGTTTTTTAGTTGCTTGTAGGATTCCCGTTCTTCTATCGTCAAGGCAAGTTCATCAACAGCGTAAAAGTAGCCTCCTTCAGAGTCATCTTGGAATATCCAAGCGTAAGAGAACGGCGGATTCAGAGGGTAATTTTCAACTTGAACGTAACCCTCAGGCACCTGATAACCCTGAATGCCCAAGTAGGCTATCAGTTCCTCGTCTGACGTCTCAACTTTAACTTCTGATTCATCTTGGTTCTTTTTTCCCAGTTTCATTAATAATCACTCGATAACGTTAACCTTAAAGTCTGGTTCACGCAGCAACATTGCAGGAAGCCGTTTCCGTAGCTGCTGACGTAAACTCCCGAGGCATAAACTTCAGCCGGTATGTATATTCTTGGCTGACTAGAGCTGGCGGTTGAGCCGAAGCCGGAGGAAATCCATGCGCCGGAAGAGTCGTTTGCTACGCACACCCAGTACATTCGGTTGCCGACTGACGGAGGAAGATTAAGAAATTGAGTTGCGCTCTGGTTGTCTTGGGTTGTATGCGCTAGAAGGATTAGGCTTTGCGTGGCGACGTACTCGTCGATGTTGGTTAATTGCTGGTTGACCGCTTCATTTTTCACGTTTACCGTAACAAGGCTGCAGGCTGAAACTATGATCGTGCCAACTACGAGAGCGGCAAACAATGAGTAGACCCACCCTGGAATTATGGAAACCATTTTTTACACTTCTCCTCTCTCGATTGCCACGTTCGAAACGACGATTTCCACGTTGATTATTGAACCCGCCGGCGAGCTAGGAATCGGAATGGAAACCTTTCCGGTGAAGCCGTTCAACTGCGAAGTCACGGCTAAGTTTCCGGACCCACCTGAAACATGGTAAGTTTCAGTTGTGGACTCTGTGGTTAAGCAGGAAATTTTCAGCGGAAGCTCTCCCTGCAACGCAAGAGGTTCTGAAGAGTTCAAGTTCACGATGTAAATGCGAACGTCAGTCACGGCTTGACCGTTGTCCGTTCCCGCAGCCGCATAAGTTACCGCAGGCCTGTAACCCAGCTGAATTTGAGGTCCTTGAAAACCGCTTGAGATGTAAAGTTGGCTGAGTGAAGAGCCGCTTTGATTCGTTATCGTGGAGCTGTCGCCCTCGAGGTAAAAGCCCAGGTCTGGAGACGTGGCTGATGGAAGCTCATACACGACTTGCCCAGTTGCCGCGTTAAAGATTGTCGCTTTAATCCCGCCATCCGCGACGCTGATAGTCAGATTGTTCGAGGATGGTTGAACGTTAAGCTGGCCGCCGGAGTCGCGAAAATCAAGCGCGGCTGCTGATCCTGGCTGAGAAATCACAGACAGCACGTCGTTGTCAAGTGAAGTCATGTCCTGTTTTGCCGTCACAATATCGAACGATTGCTTCTGGCTGTTGACTTCTTGAACCGCGAAAAAGTAAGTCACTGAAATCAGAAGCATGGTGGAAACGAACAGGATCAGGTAAGTTATGGGGATGGCTAGCGCTCTCTTAGATTTAAGAAACTTGAAGCATTTAGCTTTCTGTAAGATCATCGGCAACTTGCTTTTCAGCCTACCCCGTTTGCTAATAGTTTCATGGAAAAAGCATTAAGTTGTTTGTGCGTAGCAAAAAGAACATAATGAGAAACCGATGAGAAATGCGTGGTCAGAAAGCCGTTTTTGGCTTAGCCCGAACCGCAATTTTAACATCTTATTTAAAGCCTAAACTATCTAAGACTGAAATTATCTCAAATATGACAGCGCACCATAAACAGATCAAAGCCTTATTACCAATCAAAAAAGGAAATTTGGAAATGAACCTGCAAATTCATTAAGAAATAGTAAACAAGTTCCCGACGACCAAAACTTGCGAGTGGCGAAATGCGATCCATAACAGAACACCTGATATTAAAAACGTCGGCTTCCAATTTTCCAAAATTCTGTGAGAAGATTATTAGAAAAAACAATAAAAAAGGATGTGGGGATGAATACCCTACATTAGGTATCTTATACTGCTGGTATCGGTAAAGTGTCTGTAGTTGTCTGAACGTTTGTCTCTTGGTAATACAGCGCTTGCGCGGTGAATACTGTTAGGCCGATGGTTGTGCCTACGTCTTGGATGCTGACGCCAGTGGGATTAGTGATGTATATCTCCATCATGCTGCCGGAAGCTAACG
>DATHCJ010000057.1:0-18883 GCA_035319575.1 Candidatus Limnocylindrales bacterium | reverse complement strand
GAGGCAATTGCCAAAATAACGATTGTGTGGGGACTCCTTACGTACATACTGGTGGCTATTGCTCAGGCGTATTCAGAAGCTGGCGCATACGCACCGCAGTATTATGCTGGTCAGTATGGGGCTACGTTGTCACAGCAACAGTTGGTGTTCTGGCAATTAATGTTGACAGATATGATTTCGTTAGAGTTTGTAGCCTTCGCGTTAGTGACAGGCTTCATCGGACTCTACGTAGGTTCAATGCTTCGAAAGCCCAAGAAAACCTAAGAAAATCCTTCACTTGCAATATCAGGTGAAGAACCAAATGAAGGAAGGAAAACATCCTTTTTTATTCTTTGTTTTTGCAACAGCCAAAAGGTCAATGATAAACCGTATAAGCGAAGAACAAGAAATAGCATTTTTGCGGTTTAATTTGGGAGGAGGTGATTGGTTGACAAAGATAACGAAGAGCATTGAAATCGAGGCATCTCCTGAGAAAATCTTCGCCTTGATGCTCGATGCGGAAAAGATGAATGAAATCACAAAGGGGTATTTAGAAGGTGAAATTACCTCTAAGGGACCTGTCGGGGTCGGTACAACTATTCATTATGTTGGGAAGAGTGGCGGGCAACAAACAGAATTTGACATGGAAATAACCGAATTTGTAAAAGAAAAGAGGCTAAGTAATCGCACTATAGGAGCAAACAAATTAAAGATGACGGGCACATGGACCCTTGAACCCACAGCCACGGGAACAAAACTGACAGTAAATTCTGATTATGAATTACCATACTCCATCCTTGGCAAAATAGTCGACAAGCTCAGGGTCAGCAAAGCCATGGAGAAAAGCACGGAAAAAGAACTAAGTGGCATAAAGAAAGCTGTTGAGGCATAACTGAAAAGTCAAACGAAAAGACGATAACAACTTCTTTTTTCTTTTTTTGGCTTGATTTTTCCAGCTAATTAAACAACTGATTAAAAAAGCCCTTAAAAAAATCAAACATACTAACTTATTCCCCTCAGATACGGACAATATGGCTTCGCTCTTCGCTATGGGTACAGATAGCCCCGTACTTGTTTGACAGCGTTATGAACGGTTTTTGCTTATCTGCTTCTGTAACTATAGATAATTAATATTATCTCTTCTTTAACATGGCAATAACAATGTTATAGCCCAACGAGCTAAGCCACATAAAACTATTAACCAATTCAAACAATCAAACAATCACAGTTAAACTAAACGATTGCGTGGCTTTTTTTGGGCTATTTTAGGTCTATTTACTTAACTTGATTGGTTCGGTTAGTTGCTTTTCACATATTGTTAAGCTGTCGGTGTTGGTGAGGGGTTAATTGGTTAAACGGCTATGTTGTGGTACATTGGGCAAAAACAGAAATGGTTTAAGAATTAACAGAATTTGAAACGTGAAAACTTGGCGATAAACTGATTAAACAAAAAATGTTAAGGGAAAAAGGGGAAAAAATTTAGCTAATTTATTCTGATTTTTCGGATGCTTCTATGTCCTTATTCCAAGTTTCAACACATTTTTTTCTTTCTTCATACGACATAGTGTTAATGAACAAGTCGATTAGCGTTTCTGTTTTGCAAGTTCTAAGCGCGTCCGAAAGGTCTTCTTTGTCTAAGTCTGTTACCAATTCTCTTAATACTTCTGGCTCGTTCGCTTCATATATTTCTCTAAGTTCTTTATCCACTTTTTCTTTTTCTTTTTTGTTCATTTTCTCACCGTCCTTTAATCGGGTTTTGCGCTTTCCTCTTCCCATGAGACTTTTAAGCCTTGAGCCTTGAGCATAGCGTAAACTGCTTGCATTGTTTCTTTCTGTTTCTCGGCTAACTTTTCAACAAATTTATCTTCTAACTCGCCGTATTCCGTTTTCAGTTTGTCATTTTCAGCCTTTAATTGGTCGGTTTCGGTTTTGAGTTTTTCAACGCTGACAGGTAACAGATAGGGCAACGCTTGTTTGTATTTCGGCAACAGTTCTTGCCACATATGGCTTGAATAGTGGCTGTCAACGGCGTTTCGGGTTTTGTGTGCCATAATGGGGGCTATGACGTTAGCGTTTATGTCGGCGTTTTCAAGCTGTGACTGTATGAAGTCTCTGAAATCATGGGGCGAAAAGCGTTTAATTTCCAAGTCTTTCCATGCGCTGAGTGAAGCATTATCGTAAACCTGATTGATTGCTCCCTGAGTCATGACACGGATTTTTTTGGGTTTCACAGCTAACCGTTTTTCTTCTTTGCTGAAATGACCTTTATAGGCAATAAATAGAGGCGAATCATCGGTTAAATTGTAGCCTTTGCGCTTAGCTTCTGCAAAATAATCTTCTAATCTCTGCCATGCCAATTTATGAACGAAGGTTATTTGCTTTAATCCTTTGTATTTGCCTTTGCCGTGACCTTTCAATCGTTCCGCTTCTATCTCTATGTAATACGGAACTTCGCCGTCACCTGTTGGCTTTAGGTCATGTTTGAACAGTTTCGTTAAGGTTTCGATTCTTACGGCTGTGGAGGGGAAAAACCAAACTAACGCTTTATCCCGTGAAGTAGTCATGTTAGCATCGAGGGCTTGAATATCTTCAATTGTTGGGGTTCTCTTCTTAGCTTCAGGTGCTTCTATGTCGCTTGCAACGTTGGGGTTAAGGTTTCTCCAATTGTGCTTAAAAAAGCTGATAATGGCGTTTTTGGATTCAGCTTTAACGCTTGCGGTCATAGCTGAGTTTCTAAGGTAGGTTTCAAGCTGTCTTTCCGCTTGGAATTCTGTTTCTGTTGCTACAGCTTTCAAGCCTTCGATTTTAAGGTTGATTAGCTCGTCTGGGTTTTGTTTGACAGCTTCGCAATATTTTTGCAAGGCTCTTATGAAAATCCGCTTTGTATGTTGACTTGGCAGTTTAGGAATCCAATTGCGTCCCGACTCGAATTTCAGTATCCACTTCTCGTTTTGTTCCGTGAAATCACTCAAAAATTAATCCCCCCTGAAAAGTTAAAGGCTTTATGAATTTTGGCTCAATTCTGCTCGATTTCGTTGATATATCTGCAGTTGGAACTATGGAAACATATTTTTATCTGGAATCAACGCTTATATTCTAATTGCATTATTCGGAACTGAGACCCTATGCCTAAACGTAACGACCTTGAACAGAAAGCACTCCATTACGTAGTTAACACCGGCTACCAAGGCGTGCTTCAATCAGAATTATGGCGTGAACTGGGCGCGAGCAGCCGAGAAGGCTCGCGAGTATCCATTAAACTTGAGGAAAAGGGGTTAATTCGCCGCGAAAAAGAGCTTCAAGAGGGCAGATGGACCTACCGGCTTTACCCAAAAAGGCTTCCTGCATCGATAGAAACAATCGTTGACTGTCCATGCCTGCTCTGTCCAGACAACGCAAGATGTGATCCGACAACGGCGATTTCTCCTAAAAGCTGCCCTAGACTTACCGACTGGATACTTTCTCTTGGAAAAGAAGACAATGGCACTATACCCGTTTCTGATCTAAGCCTGGAAAACGCAAAAGAGGCTGATGATTCCGTTGCCGAAGGCTTGGATCCACGATAGAAAACGGGAGTACTATTATAAAAAAGCCAAAGCAGAAAACTACCGTTCGAGAGCCACGTACAAGCTGGTTCAAGCTAACGAGAAATATCAGTTCATAAAGAGAAACGACATAGTAGTAGATTTGGGCGCCGCCCCCGGCGGATGGATTCAAGCGGCAAGGAAAATGACCGGGAAACACGGCTTCGTTTTAGGCGTAGACCTCAAACCAATCGAACCTTTCACTCAAGAGTACATTCGAACAATAGTCGCGGACATAACTGACCCGGATATGGCTCAGCAAATTCTCTCTTTCCTGCCGCGCAAAGCAAACGTCGTAATCTCCGATGCTGCACCGAATATTACAGGCATATGGGATGTCGACCACGCAAGGCAAATCGACTTAGCTGCAACAGCTTTGAAAATCGCCAAATGCATACTGCAGCCGTTTGGGAACATCTTTGTGAAAGTTTTCCAGGGAGAATTGCTTGATGATTTTGTTCAAGACGTTAAAACCAGTTTCACCACGGTTAAGATCGTTAAGCCTCAAGCAAGCCGTGCTAAAAGCTCAGAAATGTACCTTTTAGGTTTAGGCTTAAAACAAGCAGACATCTCTGAAGAGTAACCTATTTTTCACCCCAGCACTTAATGGTTTTGTCGGTGAAGATTTGAAGGTTATTTCGGCGGATTCCGCCGCAGCGATACTCGATGAGGAATTTAACCCCCGTCGCATCGTCGCTTCCGTTTCGGTTCTTGTTAACCCACCGTACAGGGAGCCATCTTACAGTTTGGCTGAACCGATTTTCAAGGAAGTCGACAGCGGCTTCGAAGTTATCGTTCATGAGGCTGAGCTTTGCAGAAGCTTGCTCGACAAGATGAAAGCCGACGTTGTGCACCTTGACATGTCGCTTAGTGGCATATCAGTTGAAGAGTTATCGCCGGTTGAGCTTGTGACCTTGCATACATCCAAGACTGGGCGGCAAAACATTCTCAAGATTTTGCCCAGGCTTAGGAAGATTGCCTGCGAAATAAAACGGGTTTACGGCGTTGACGTGTTGGCTATAGGTAAAGAAAGCGTCCCAGTTAGGATTGCCGAGTTAACAGCTGGCTCAGAAGCGATTCTTTTTGCCTGCAAAAAAGTTGTGAATGAAGGGGAACCTGTTTTGCTGGGTTTACCGATGAAGTGCTCGCCGAGAATTCAAGACAACCGTGTCTATCTCAATTCGCTTATATCGGCTGAACATGACGTCCGCGGTCACGCAATAGATGTTGAGAACGTTTTAACAAAGGTTAAATTGGTGGAAACGCTAAATCCTTGTGCAAGAGGATTTAGAGCCTTAAGAATTAAGCTGAATCAATGAAAGGGAATTGAATAATGATACTTGACTTGCCATTTTGGAAGAATGCTTCCTCAAAACGTAGAAGAATCTATACTGTAATCTTCATATTTGTACTCGCTGTCATAGTCACTTTCGTCGCAAGCTACATACCCATCAGCCAATCCACTGCAAGCTCGCTCAGCAACAGTTACAACAGTACAATGAACATGCACAGGTCCAACGGAACACTTCCAGAGTACATATTCCTGAACAACTTTGAAGGCTGCCTGGAATTTTTCATTCCTATCTTGGGACCTATTTCGGCCTTCCTTTCTTTTGGATACACTGGCTACCTTATCGGTGCAATATCTAAAGTGCAAGGGTACCCACCATGGTTTGCCTGGGTGATCGAATTGCTGACACCGGTCTTCTGGTTAGAATTCACTGCCTATTCAATTGCGGTAATGGAGAGCATTTGGCTTACACGTCGACTCTTTCAACGACGTTGGATGGAGCTTAAAAACACTGCAATACTGATAGCTGTCTGCGCAGCCATACTGCTTGTTAGCGCGTTTATAGAAACCTGGCTTGTAAGTCTGGGCATTTAGCTTTCCTGACTAAATCTTTTCTTTTTTAGGCTTACTGATCTCTAAGCTGATGTCCAAAGCTTTGACGCTATTAGTTAATTCGCCCATGCTTATAACGTCAACTCTTGCTGCTGCATACTCCAAAAACGTCTTGCCCGTAATTCCGCCGCTTGCTTCCAACAGCACACTGCTAAACCCGGCTTTCTGCAGAACTTCGCGTGCGTCTCTAACTTTTTTTGGCGAAAAATTGTCAAGCATGATAATGTCAGCCCCTGCTTGAGCAGCTTTCATAGCTTCTTCAGTCGTGGTCACTTCTACCTCAATTTTCTTGGTGAAGGAAGAACGTGCTTTTGCCTTCTTAACCGCGACTTCAACGTTCCCGACTATTGACAAATGGTTATCTTTTATCAAGATCATGTCGTCTAAATGGAGACGATGCGGGTCGCCCCCACCTATGACGACGGCTCTTTTGTCGAAATAAAGCATTCCCGGCGGTGATTTGCGTGTTGCAGCGATCTTGGCTTTAGCCCCGGATTTTTCAAGCTTCTCTATTAGGGTTCGCGTTGTCGTAGCGATGCCGCTCATTCGGGAAAGAAGATTAAGTAGCGTCCGCTCTACTGAAAGAATCGTTTGAGCGTCTCCTGAAACTTCCATCAACAATTGATTTTTTTTGATTTTGTCTCCGTCAGCAACTTCCGCCTTGACCTTCAACCCTAAACTCTCCGCCAAGATTGCTGCTTCTTCTATTCCAGCCGCTATGCCTTCTGCTTTAGCCAAAACGACCGCGTTTATGTTTAAATTTGCCGGGACAATGGCGTCTGCTGTCACATCGCCCTGCCCTATGTCCTCAGCAAGCAAGTTTCTGAGTTTCTCTTCGCGGATTTTTCGGGGGACAAACATGTAACTCTACTTGTTGACAACTAGCTTAAAACTACTTACTTTTTTTGAGGAATCACGGAAATAGTTAAAATAATTCTTTCGCTAATCTGTTGCACATGCGATTGCTGTTAAGCTGTTCAGAGCTCGGCTTAGGCCATGTTTCCCGTATAATCCCCTTAGGCAAGCGTCTGGAGAAGCATGGTCATGAAATGTTCTTTTTCTCAGGCGGCAAAGCATACGACATGCTGCAGAAGGAGTTCAAGAATGTTTACAAGTGCACGCCGATTTCTTGGTATGAGAACGCTAACGGCATAATCACTTCGGCTTCACTCGTTAACGTGTTCTTTCCTCTTCCGTTATTCAGCTTGGAAAAGAACAGGCTTGAAATAAAAAACTCCAGCACTTGGGAAAGTATTCATCGTTACTATGATCTTAGAGCAAACATTCGTAATATTGCTCCCGACCTGATTATTTCAGACGGGGACATAAACGCGCTTAGGCTTGCTCAACGGTGGCGTTTCCCGTCAGTTTACATAGCTAACATGATCAGGCCAAGCTACGGTTTCTCTGCTTTCCTTAACCCGGGCGAACGGCTGGTTGAGCGCTACGTTAAGCGATGCTCAAGAATAATCATTCCGGACAACCCTCCACCCTACACTGTTTCAGAATACAGCCTCGGAAACGTTGATGGCGTGGGTTTAAACGGAAAGGTCGAGTTCGTAGGAAGCTTCGTTGACACAAAACTCGTTGAAGGCTCAAAGCAGCATATTTTCGCCCCCATCAGCGGACCACCAGGCACAAGAGCCAAAATGCTCAAGATGCTGCTTCCCGTCCTTGAAAAAATAAAAACCAAGTGCATCATCAGTTTAGGTACGCCCGGCAAGAAAGTCACGGGCAAAGTTGGGAACTGCGAAATTCACACTTGGTTGTCTGCTAAAGAACGAGGGGAGTGTATGAGAAACGCCAAGTTTGTGATCTTCAGCGGTGGACACGCAACCTGCTTTGAAACCGTCAAGTATGCAAAGCCGAGTATTTGCATGCCAACGCAGGCGGAACAGCTGGGCAACGCAGCGAAACTGCAAGACTTGAACTGCTCGATAACGGTTAAAAACAAGAGGCAGTTGGAGAAAGCTATTGAAAGAATGGAAAATGAGCATGAATCATTCGACAAAAACGTGCTGGCGCTTAACGAGTTCTCTAACAAGTTCAAAGGTTTAGACAGGTCAACCCAGATCGTTGAAGCCCTGCAGGACTAAGCAATTATTGTTTGCTCAGGCTTAACCGTTTTACTTCGCCCAGCGGCGTTTCTTCCTCGAAAATGATTGCTCTAAACTTGTATATTTTGACGCCTTTTGTTAGCCAACTGTCAGGCGGAAGCCCCGCTTTGACGCAGCATTGGCAAAGAAACTCTTCTTCGCACCATCCCCATTCGACAGGCACCTGGGGCAGAAGCAAACCTCTGTAGAAGCCTTTTTCAATTATTAAGCCGTCTTCCCCGACCTTGATTTTGCTAATGTATTCTTTGGGGTTCTCAACTTCCACGGGCTGCGGAGGCGTAAGCACGCTTACTTCAAAAACAACCCTGCCTAACTCATCTGTTGATAACGGGTAGAACCTTGGATCTTGAGTTGCAGCGTTAATCGCTGAATCAATCACTGCCTCCGCAAGAGGACTTGTCGGGTAAGGGTAGCCGATGCAGCCGCGGAGTTCCTTTTCTCCGTCTGTGACGCTGTTTATGGTGACGAAGACGCCGCAGCGCTCAAACAGCTTCTTCGGCGTGTTCTGTGGGGGTTTAACGGCTTTGCCGTTTTCGAGGTATTCTTTAACGGTGCTTCTCGCAAGGTTGATTAGGAATTTTCCTTCATCTAAGCTTAGTTCAAACGACATACGCTTCCCGTTCCTTAGTCATATGCGATGGCGTGACCACCGCTAAATCGATGGCAAAACAAACTTGGGAGACGGAGCCTACTCAGAACTTTATGGAGTCTTCTGTTATGCCTTCCTTAGTTATGGTGAGGAAGTCTACGCCGTCGCCGCTCATTGCGTCCCTGCTTATCGCCGATTTTATCGCTCGCGTCACGAGTTCTTTTGCTTCTCCTGCGCTCATAGTTTCCTTGTAGCCTTCTTCGATGACGCCGATGGCGATTTCTGTTCCTGAACCTACAACCGTGTACTTGTCGGGTATGAGTGACCCTAAAACGTCAAGCACGAAGAGTGATGGTCCTTCCTCGTCTAGGCCGCCCACGATTGTTTGAGTAATCAACGGTGCATACCGTCGGTTAAACAGTACGTTAGCCATAAGTTTAGCCGCTGAACGCACGCTAATCGGCCTACCCGTGTCCATGCTGAACAGGTTGGCCTGCGCCTCCATTTCTTTAGCCAGAATCTGCATGTCGCCGACGAGGCCTGCGCAGGCGACGCCTATCCGGTCCGTTACTTTGAAAACCTTTTTTCCGCCTTTACTCATGATGAAATAACCGTAAGTTACCCTTTTCTCTGCGGCTAAGAGCACTCCGCCGCTAAACACAACGCCAACCGTGGTGGCTCCAGGAACCCAGGCTAAGCCGCCTTGCTGAGCCTGCTGCTGATCCTGCTGCATCGGTGGGTACTGTGGGATTTGCGGAATCTGCGGTAATTGAGGTCCGTAACCTTCCATAATTTTTCGCCTTTTCCCGTTGTTATATACAAGACAATCTATTAAGGTTGCTTATATCCATTTTACGGGGATCAGCACAGGCGCGTATTATCCGTTGCATGCGTGACGATGCCAAAAACTTAAGAAAGATGCCTGCAATATCAAGCGAGGAAGAAGCATGTTTCGCAGATGCCCGTCATGCAAACGCTTGTTCCGGGCGAAAGAAGTAGGGAAAGAGCAGCTTGGGAACCCTTACGAGGTTCAGGGACGAGATTATAGAGGTAGCCCTACGTTTGAGCGTGTTGAAAATTTTAGGATTACCTACAAATGCAAGAGTTGCGGCTATGAATGGACAGATGTGACCGAAAAAACTCTTCATGACCACCTTTATCTTCATAAACCTTAACTACAAACATGTCGGATGTGAAAGTGATGATTGAAGTTTACAGCCAAGAACTTAACGGTGTGTGGTTCGGGGTTGCCTGCGCCGAACAAGAAATCCTTGCGTCATCCTTTAGCGCGAGCCAACAATCGACGTTGGGCAACTTACTAACGATAATACCCTACAACATGCCTTTCCAAGTTTTCCACGAACCCTTAGCCTTCGCAAAAGACACATTTGTTTCCTTGAAAAAAATCTATGATGGAGAAAACGTAAACGTGAGCTTTCCATTAGCCTACGGTCATTTGCCAGCTTACACGCAGAAGGTGCTAAAGGCAACTTTGCAGGTTCCGCTAGGCTACGTTACATCTTACGGATTAATCGCACAAGCGGTGGGCGGTGGTCCAAGAGCTGTTGGAAACGTCATGGCTTCAAACCCTTTCGCGCCGATTGTTCCCTGCCACAGAGTTGTCAAATCCGACTTTACGCTGGGCGGGTACGGGGGAGGCTTGAAGGTTAAAGTTGAGCTTTTAAAT
The DNA here is from genome assembly GCA_035319575.1 of Candidatus Limnocylindrales bacterium. Taxonomy (GTDB): domain Archaea; phylum Thermoproteota; class Bathyarchaeia; order Bathyarchaeales; family Bathycorpusculaceae; genus Bathycorpusculum. The sequence goes on along the minus strand of DATHCJ010000057.1, from coordinate 9,024 downwards.
CGGGAGAAAAGAGGATTTTTGCTGTCAAAAGACATAAAAGTAAACGGCGGGAGCCTTAGGGTTTTCCCGGTTGAATATGCTCTTAAAAACCTGGTTTGAGCTTTTTTTTGGTGAACGCAAATCATAAAAGCATGCGGGCTTAACCTCAAATGGCGGTGAAGAACTTGATTAATCGGGGCGTTTACGTCGGCAGGTTTCAGCCTTTCCATTTGGGCCATCTTGGCGCGGTGAAGGCTGCGCTCAAAGAAGTTGATGAGCTAGTCGTAGTCATAGGCAGCGCCCAGTACAGTCATAACATCAACAACCCGTTTACAGCCGGCGAGAGGCTAGTTATGATTCGCCGTGCCCTGCAAGAAGCCAGGCTAAACTTTTCTAAGCTTTGGATTGTCCCGGTTCCAGATGTTCATCTGCACATGCTGTGGGTGAGTGCGGTTGAAGGTTACACTCCGAAGTTTAATGTTTGTTATTCAAACGAGCCTTTAACACAAAGACTTTTTGTGGAAGCAGGATACCAAGTGCGAGGCGTACCCTTTTTTGACAGAAAACAGTACGTGTCAACGGTAATTAGAGAAAAAATGCTTCAGGGAGATGACCTTTGGAAGGAGCTTGTTCCAAAAAGCGTCGCTGACTTCATCAACGAGATCGACGGAGTTAACAGGCTAAGGGACCTGGCGAGAACAGACAGGGTGTAGTTTTAGTATAATTTCACACGACTATTTTTTCGCTTGAAGCTTGCCTGTAAAAGTGATAGGCAAGATAGTAAGCGCTGATCAGAACAAGCAACTCGCCAAATACCCCGAGAGAGAGGCCTGTGACGGCAAAAAAATTGTTTAAGCCGTGAAGAGTCACCGATATCAAATAGTAAGGCAACGGGTTCTTTTTGGCTATGCCGAAAGCGGTTATCGCTGCGCTTGAAGCATGAAAAACAACCGCTGGGATTCTAATGATCAAGGGCACGTGCAAGAGTACAACGTACTCTACTAGTTCAGAAACGCCAAAACCTAACCCCATCAATACGCCTAACGTCACTATAGATCTTTCTGTTTCTCCGTGCCTGTAAAACAATGGGAAAACTTTGGCTAGTTCCTCGATGAACGGCGCCAAAACTGCAACTGATATGATGGCCGGAACGAGCGGGATCAAGTTTTCAAAGAACACAGCCATGGGCACGCTTACGACTATGCCAGTTATGAAAAAGAACGTTAACTCTCTTTCGCTGGGTTTGTGAATGGGTATTACGCATTGGCGCGGCTGCTGCTCATCTGCCATAAGTATAAGACGTCCTGTTAATTGGTGAAAGTGAACCAGCGGCTTGCTTATCAATGTTTACTTGTCTACGAATCGCTAAAATACGGGTGGCATAACTATAACTGAAAGGAGTCGCGTGTCCGAGTGAAATCTGTCATAATCCTGTTTTCTTACCACCACAAGAACACGGAGAAAATCGCACAAGTCATCGCAAAAGTTATCGGGGCAGAAATAAAAAACCCCGCGCAAACAGACCCAAGCAGCGTTGCAGGTTTTGATCTCGTAGGCTTCGGCTCAGGCGTTTACTATAGAAAACTAAGTAAACCCATTCTTGAATTCGCCGACAAAATACCTAAAGTTGATGGCAAGAAAGCCTTTATCTTCTCCACTAGCGGTAAAGGAGGAAACGCATCCAAGTTTCATAAGGGATTAAAAGAAAAACTTCAAGCCAAAGGATTCACGATCGCCGGCGAGTTCAGTTGCCCAGGCTTTGACACTTTTGGGCCCTTCAAACTCGTCGGTGGCGCCAACAAAGGCAGGCCAAACGACGAAGACCTCAAACAGGCAGAAGGCTTCGCCCAAAAACTGCTGAAGAACGAAGCCTCAACCGTTTTTGTTGAACGAAAGTGATGGCTCAAAACCCAGCGGCTAAAGGGTCATCCGGCTTCATTAATTCTCTCAGGAGCACCGTTGCATAGCAGCCTCTCTGAAGCATGAAACTCAAGAGGAGCTCGCTGCTTCGCCCACCCCCACCTGCGCTAACATGAACCTTCAAGCCCCTCATGGGAGCAATCGTCGTTCGCAATCCTCCTTTTCCCCCCGCCCTTGACAACGGATTAACATGCAATTCCTCCAGCTTCACCCTTTCCGCCTCAAGAATCCGCTGTTCAATCTCACCCATCAATCCTCCAGAAAGCTTCTGACGCGTACCCACAATAGGCAGGGCAACTTGCATTTTTCCAGCCTTGACCTGATTGTTTAACGCCGTCTCCGTTTCAGCCTTCACGATCTTTGAAATTTTCGTTATTGGCAGCCCTGAACGGTCAACGCCAACCACGTAGTCCCCAGCCAAAGGGCTGTTCAAAGCGTAACCCGCTAGCAAGCGCCCGCTTAAGAACCGGTTAAACAGGTAAGATTGATGCGCCTGAACAAAAAGCTCTTGAAGCTTCAGGGGTAAACGTTGGAAAGCGCCGACAAAATCATCGGGGTTTTCAGCTAAGTGACTCAGCATTAACCTTTCGAAACGAAGCTGCTTGGGGAAATTATCGAGCGCCTGCCTGAAGTTTCCTGTTTCTTGCAGTTGCTGGCGCGCTTTTCTTGAGGCCGGATGCTCATAAACGCTCGGTTTAGCCAAGAGCAGCATTGCTGCCTCCTCAAAATCGCCTTGAACAAGAGATTTTCCGACCAAATGCGTTATTGGACGGGTGGTTCCGAAGCGTTGGTGACCAAAAAAGTTGGGGATGCCGCCTGAGGCTTCCGTTTCCTTGATTGACTGTGCTAACCGTGTTTCAACGGTTGATTGCTTATGCCTTATGGTTTTGATTCTTATGGTGAAGTAGTTGCCGAGCAAGTAGTATGTTGAAAGCGCTTCATGAACGTAGCCCACTGGGATTACTTGAAGGTCTTTAACGTGCACTCTTGCGGCATCCTCTAATAGGCCGCCGTCGACTGTCAAGTGCTGAGCCGTCACGGCTTTCGCGTCTTTAATTCCCGCAATCTGAATTCGACCTTGGTCTATCCCGAGCTGTTTTGCGATGTTTTTGATGGCTATGAACGTGTCCCAGTTTCGTTTAACCAAAACGCAAAGCAAATAGCGTTGACGTTGAAGAGTGGAACCTAAGACTCTGCTCGGAGCAGTCCCGTTAACCCGCGCCTTTGACCCGTCGACAAGCATTTCTTCAACCAGAAAGTCCTCAACTTCTTCACGGATGACGCCGCCGATGCCTAAACTCTTGGTCAGGTAAACTTCGATGCCTAACTGTTTGTCGAGAAGTGGCACACGCAAAATAATTCGCCTTAAAACAGCGGAAGCTTGCCAGTTAGCTTATCAACCAGTTTTTCAGGAGCAGGACCAATCCCCAAACACGTCACGGTGCCCTCAGGAATCTGAGTTAAACCCCTATCAACAATCAACGCGTGCGGCAAACCCAACTTTTCCGCAGCCTCCTCCAACTCGTGAAGCTCCTTCTCCGTCGGCACCTTAACCGCGATTTTCCTTTGACCCTCAAAAAGCCAAGCTTCCCACCAGTTCCTATGCCTCTCAAAAGCGGCTTGAGCCGCCGAGACCGCCGCGTGACCAGCCTGCGCCGCAATCTTTCCTTTACCCATCTTTAAGTCCTTGCGGAAAACGAGGACCTGCTTGTACTCAAATTCGCCCATTACACTTCCCGCTTCTATGTTGGCACCCGAGATTTTAAGCATTTGCAGACAAATAAAGCGTGGCGAAATAGCCTAAGGCTGCCAGCATTGAAGGCTTGCCGAGTGCTTTCAGCATCGTTTTTCCCTGAAAATCGATTTCATCTTCACCGCTCAAGGCTTTGTCGAGGCCTAGCCTGCTGCAGACCCGCAGCATCTCGTCAATTTTGTCATCGGGCAAAGAGTTGAGGAACCTTCTGAGCCGAAGCATGACGTTGAAGTCAAAACCCAACAGTTCAGAACAGCGTCTCTGATAACCCCGTAATGCGTTGGAGGAGACGCCCCCTTGATTTACAGCTTCGCTCGCGGTTTCGGCCGCTATCTTTGCGGACGTTAAACCGAAAATTACGCCGCCGCCGGTTGTGGGTTTAACCTGTGAAGCACAGTCACCGACGGCGAGAAACCCATCCGTGTAAGTCCGGTTTATTGGTCCACCCAATGTAATACTGTGGTAGCTGGTTTGCGTTATTTTTGCTTCACCAAGCTGCCGAGAAGCTACAGGATGCTTAGTCATGAGCGCCCGTAAACAATCACGCGGGTTTCCTCTGTTAGTTCCCAACCCCACCTTTGCCGTTCCATCTAACCTCGGAATCAGCCACCCGTAAAAGCCGGACGCGTAAGCTCGCCCCAAATAAACCTCAACGGCGTCGCATTCAACGTCACGTACATTTTCAACTTCCGCCTCAACAGCGTAAACCAGCCCTCGCGGCTTGAGCGCCCTTAAACCAGCCTGCCTCAAAAGCCTAGAAGAGACCCCTTCAGCATCTACTGTTATCTTGGAAGCAACTTGCATTTGCTTTCCACCGTTTTGTTGAACGTTTACGCCCTTGACAAACCCATCATTCACGATGAGCGATTGGACACGGGTGTCTAGGATGAAACGTGCGCCTGCCGCTTGCGCTTGCACGGCTATGTACTGGTCGAAGCGTGCCCTATTCAAAGAAACGGTTACTGGGCGAGCAAGATGAATTGAAAACCTGCTACCCTTAGACGAGTAGAAATTGGCTGTGCGAAAAGTGTTTTCCACAATTCCGTCTGGAAGAGGATACAAGCCCATGCTGCTTAGGCTTCGAATGCTTAGGTGCCCCGCGCAGTGGCATGGGTACCCGATTTGGGGGTGCTCTTCAAAAACTGTGGCGTTAACGCCTGCTTTAGCCAAGTTTAGAGCTGTATATGAGCCTGCGGGTCCGCCTCCGATGATTACAACGTCTGGAGTGGTGCCTGTTAGTTGCTCGGTGTTCTGTGTCATCGTCACGTCGTTACTGGACCAGTTCTATTCGGCGTTTCCCACGCGCTAGGGATGAGGTGCGGATTTTGCCGCTTACCTCCAGCTTCATCAGTAAGTCGTTGAAGTCTTTAAAACCTAAATCCTCGAACTCTTCTTTAAGCTGGGCGAAAAGGTCATCGTCAGCCATATCGCCTTTTTTCTTTAGGATTTCCAGTAGCACAAAGTAGTCGGGTCGGGTTTTCCAAGTTTTTAACTGAGGCATAAGCTTTCCTTCTACGCAACCGGCGTCGCGGGCTTTGTCACTTGCCGCACTTGTTGCATGAAGCTCTTGTACCATTTCTCCATATCAGGCGTTATCGACGGACCCATCTCTTTCATGGCATCCTGAAAATCTTTCATCGTGACCTCTCTGGAGTTAACGTCCCGTCTTAACGCGTGCATCGCGGCCTCTCGGCATAGCGATTCAATGTCAGCGCCTGAATAATACTTGGTTATCGCCGCTAACTGGTTCAAGTCAACGTCTGGACACATCGGCATGCCCTTCGTGTAGATTTTGAATATTTGCAAGCGGCTTTTATCGTCGGGTTCAGGCACGTAAATCAACCTGTCAAACCTTCCCGGACGCAGAACTGCCGTGTCAACCATGTCCGGACGGTTTGTTGCAGCGATTACTACGATGTCCTGCAGGGTTACTATGCCGTCCATCTCCGTAAGAAGCTGGCTGATGACCCGTTCTGAAACTCCGCTGTCGGACATACCCATGCCACGTCTCGGCGTGATAGAATCTATCTCGTCGAGGAATACCACTGCGGGGGCAGCCATTCGAGCCTTACGGAACACTTCACGTATGGCTTTTTCTGATTCACCGACCCATTTCGAGAAGACTTCTGGACCTTTAATCGTGATGAAGTTTGCTTCACTTTCCGTTGAAACCGCTCGGGCAAGCAGCGTTTTTCCGCATCCTGGCGGACCGTACAGCAGTATGCCTTTTGGCGGTCTAATTCCAAGCCGCGTAAACATTTCCGGGTTCTTCATTGGCCACTCAACGGCTTCCTTGAGATGCTGCTTTACCTCTTCTAGTCCACCAATATCATCCCAGTGGACAGTGGAAACTTCAATGTAGACTTCACGCATAGCTGTGGGTGTAACTTCTTTGTACGCCCCCACGAAATCGTCCATTTTAACCTCCATTCTCTCCAAGACAGCCGGGGGAATTCGTTCTTCTTCTAGGTTTATCTGGGGCAGGTACCTGCGAAGGGCTTTCATGGCTGTTTCTCTGCTTAACGCCGATAAGTCAGCGCCTGTGTAGCCGTGTGTCATGTCGGCTAGCCTCTTAAGGTCAACGTCTTCCGCGAGCGGCATGCCACGCGTGTGAATCTGCAACACTTCGTACCTTCCTTTCTTGTCGGGCACACCTATTTCTATTTCCCTGTCAAACCTGCCTGGTCTTCGCAGTGCAGGGTCAAGCGCGCTCGGACGGTTTGTCGCACCGATGACTATGACGTTTCCTCGTCCGCTTAGCCCGTCCATCAAAGCCAAAAGCTGCGCGACAACGCGTCTTTCAACTTCGCCGGTGACTTCTTCTCGTTTAGGCGCTATCGCGTCGAGCTCATCGACGAATATTATGCTCGGAGCGTTCTGTTGGGCTTGCTGAAAAATCTCACGCAACCGCGCTTCAGATTCGCCGTAGAATTTGCTCATGATTTCTGGACCATTGATAGAATAGAAGTTCGCCTCTGACTCGTTCGCGACTGCGCGGGCGAGCAGCGTTTTTCCGCAACCCGGTGGACCGTGAAGCAGTACGCCTTTTGGCGGTTCTATACCTAACCGTTGGAAAAGTTCAGGGTGCCTCAGGGGCAACTCCACCATTTCGCGAACGCGCTGGATTTCCTCGTGCAAGCCGCCGATGTCTTCGTATGTAGTTCTAGGCAAGCCTTTGCCTTCGGGTGCCGGCTCGTTTAGAATGGTTAGTCGTGTTTCGGTTGTTACTTTTATTATGCCGTGAGGCCGCGTCTTAGACACTGTGAACGGTATAGCGTGCCCCAACATCATCACAAGCGTCGTGTCGCCTTCAACAAGGGTGCGTTCCATAAGACGGTTTTTCACAAAGTTGGTGAAGTCTTCATCAACGTTTAACCGCATGTCAACCGGAGCTAGAGTTAAGCTCAAAGCTGTTTTAACTTTTGCAGGTCGCACAACAACATACTCGTTTATGGCTACGCCACAGTTCTTGCGTGTGAAACCGTCGATTCGGATGATGTCACGGTTTTGGTCTTCACTGTAAGCTGGCCAGGCTATGGCTGAAGTTGTGCGTTTGTTTATTATTTCTATCACGTCGCCAGCGCTTATGCCTAGTTTCTGCATGGTCCGCTGATCTATGCGCGCGATTCCTCTGCCCACGTCTCTTTGCCGTGCATCTCCAACGCGTAGTTGAACTTCACTCAAACAGAATCCTCCAAATAACCCCTAATGCAGTCAAATGTAATGTGTTTGAAAGAACATTTAAACCTATATAAACTTTCAAGCGTAACTATTGAAACTTTCAGGTGCTTGTTAAGGAAAGCAATACTGGGTTTCAGCTTGACCGTGCCAAGTGGTTCACCTGCTGCTTCTCCGCACAAACATTGCTTGCGCCTGGCTCACGCCTGGGATTTTCGCAAGTTTTTCTTCAAACTCATCAACGATACCCGTCTTGTCCTCTGGAAACCTTAGTTGAACAAGAAGCGCCACCAGCCCGAAAGCCACGGGTTCCTCACCCCACCCTTCAATGGAAGCGAACTCGGGCTTAACCCCCTCAATCTGCTTCTTCAGATCATCAAAGTTTTTCACTATGTCTTCTGGAAAAACCTTGTATGTCACAATAACGCTGCCCATACCTACTCGCCTTTTACGGTCCAGTGAAACCGCATTTTGGGCATTTGTACAAGCGTCCGAACTTGCGGCATTTTCCGTCACGTTTAATTTGGATTTCTCCGCAGTTAGGGCAGAGGAATTTTGTCGAGTCCTCGCCTGGCGGGATTGGTTTGCCGCAGCTTGTGCAAGTAACCAAGGACAGTGTTGTCGCTCTTTCCGTCATAATCTACATCTCTTGCCGACTTAAATGCAGGGCTCCTTTATATCTGCTACGCTACCAGGTTCTGTTACTTCTCCGTCAGCTGGTTCTCCATGTTACCTTTCGTCTGCTAACTTGCTTTACAAAAGCGCTACAAATGGAAGAACATTCTTAAATTAATGGTCTGTTGTCGATTCCTAAATCTTTAGGTTGAAAGGGCAGAAAAGGAGAACAATCTATATACGATTCAACGATATCTTGACAGCTATGTACATTGCCTACATTGATGGTTCAGGAAGACCTGAAAAGGACTTGGAACCAAAAGAGAGTTTTGTATTGGCATGTGTAATCGCTCACGAATCTCAGTGGCAATACATTGATAACAAGGTCAATGAAATCAAATTAATTCATTTCCCAAACTTGCCAGTAGAAGATATTGAATTTCATGCTAAAGACATGTTGAATAGGGAAGGTGTATTCAAAAGACTAGCTTGGGATGAGATTTACGCAATCTTTACAAGTATCTTTGAATTTTTGCGAGAAGAAAAAACTGATATTTGTATAATCTCCACGGTAATAATGAAACAAAAAATGTATGATGGGAAAGATATAGAAACATGGGCTTACAGACTTCTCGTAGAGAGAATTAATAAGCTATTGGAAAAAAACAACAATAAGGCAGTTTTGGCAGGTATGGCACCTCAATATGGAATTATGATTATAGATTCTTGCGGGATTAGACAGGACATAAAGTTGAGAAAGAAAATTACTGAAATGCTAAAACGAGGAACTTATTATTCAAAACTCGCATATCTGATAGAAGACCCTCTTTTTACAGACTCGAAATGGCGTAATCTATCTCAACTTACAGATTGTATCGCTTACGCCGTAAGAAAGCACTTTCGCAATCCACCTACGCCTTCATTCCATGACATAAATTGGGAGAACTACTACCAACTTTTACGTAACAAGTTTGATAAAGACGAACAAGGAAGAGTAAATGGATGCGGTATTAAGGTATTTCCATGAGAATTGTCATCGTAGAGGTTAGGGGAGAAAGCTCCGCATCCCTCCACTTTTG
>DATHCJ010000056.1:0-4397 GCA_035319575.1 Candidatus Limnocylindrales bacterium | reverse complement strand
AAAAACCTGCCAGGGTTCGGAGAGTTTTTTAGGAGCATAAGCTTCGAAAAGGTGGGCTCCGCCGCAGTTTTATCCCGGGCCGCTGCCGGCGTAGCTAAGGGAAAAGCGTTGTTTTGTATTCCAGGTTCCCCTCACGCGGTGAGGATTGCTGTAGAAATGCTTATTTTGCCCGAGTCGCCTCACATCGTTGAGCACGCGCGGGAATAACGAATGAGTTTAACCGATAACTGCGGCAGACCGCTTCTTAACCTTCGAATTTCGGTTACCCAGCGGTGCAACATTCACTGCGTATATTGCCATCGGGAAGGCGAGGTAAAAAGGGCGAACGTTTCAGCTGAGAGGATGACAGTTGAAGAAATTGTGCGTATAGCAAAAATCGCCGTTAGTCTGGGCATCGCGCGGATAAAATTAACAGGGGGAGAACCTCTCATGCGCCAAGACTTGCCAGAAATAGTCTCCGGCGTCGCTGCGCTGCCTGGCTTGAAAGATTTGTCGATAACCACTAATGGGCTCCTGCTTGGTGGTAGCATGGCCAAAAAGCTACATGACCGCGGTTTAAGGCGCCTCAACATCAGTTTGCCCTCACTGAATGAGGAAACGTACCGTGCGTTAACCGGTGGCGAACTTCAAGATGCGTTGACGGGAGTTGAAGCTGCTGTCGGAGCTGGTTTTTGTCCCGTTAAGATTAACATGGTTATCCTCAAAAACGTAAACGTGCAGGATGTTCCAGAAATGATGGAGTTCGCCGCGCAAACTGGGACCGTGCTTCAGCTCATTGAACTTGACCCCGTAAACGTCAGCGGCGCATATTATTCAGCGCATCACGGAAGCTTGGATGAGCTGGAAGAAATGCTTCGAGCCAACGCTGTCACGATTGAGAAACGGCCTCTGATGCATAACCGTTTAATCTACCATTTGCCAAACGTGGCCGTTGAGGTTGTGCATCCGATAGAGAACACGGACTTTTGCATGCACTGCACACGGATGCGAGTCACAAGCGACGGCAAACTGAAACCGTGCCTTATGAGAAACGATAACTTAACTGACATCTTGACGCTAATCCGTCAAGGTGCAGACGACCAGCAGCTAAAACAATTGTTCAGCCAAGCCAATACGCTAAGGGAGCCTTACAATAAGAGCGCGTGATCAAGGGTGCGTTTTTAGACTAAAACTCAACTATTTTCGCTTTATGCATGGCAGTATCCAGCAAAGCGAGGGTAGATTTTCCCGTGAGGTAGCCGCAGACTTCCCCTGGGTTGACGGAAAGGGTTTTTCCTTTCTTCTCGATACTGCTGTTGTGCGAGTGCCCGTGGACGACGACGTCGAAGTATCCGCTGTTGATTATGGCGTCTAGCAGTTCAGTCTCATGGCCGTGCAGCAGGGCGATTCTGTATCCTTCAATCTCAACCATCGTGAAGCGTTCGTGGATAGTGCAGTTTGTGGTTTCGCTGAACCGTTTCTTTAGGAGTTCGTGGTCGCCGTCGTTGTTGCCGAAGACGCCGATCAGCTTGCAGTTTAACTGTTTTAGTTTGGGAAGAACGAAGCCTGCAACGTAGTCGCCGGCGTGAAGCGCCAAGTCTACTTTCTGGTCGTTGAGGTACTTTACCGCTTTCTCGATTTGAGGCAGATTATCATGGGTGTCTGAGATTGCGCCTATGAGCATAATTTTTCACATTGTGTTTTTCTCGTTCGAAGCAATAAAGATTTTGTGCTCGCAGTAATGGCGTTTTCGAACTGGAATTTGCTTCTAGACCAGTTTGCGAGACGCAGCATGTTGTTTGTCAAAACTTAAAAGCAAGATAAAACAATGGAGCAAGGTAGATGTGACGAACAATCACGAACGCCAAGCATAGAAGGAATGAACTGGACATTATTGCGAGTATACTGCAGACGACTAAAGAAGGCTGTCTGAAAACGCAGATAATGTACAAAGCAAACCTCAGCTTCACACAGCTAAACGACTACGTAGACTTCTTGCTGAACAACCGCTTAATAACACAGATTAACAGAACTGAAGGTGACTGCAAGGAAGTTTACGTCATCACCAAGAAAGGCGTGGATTTCCTGCAGGTGCATAGAGAATTACTTCGGCTCCTAAAAACATAAACCACGTCAGCAGCTGCACCGGCTAAAAAGGTGTTCACCTGCATTTCTTGCTTTTCAACTTATTTATTTCAAAAATTCAGGCATGAGCTTAGTGGCGTTCAGTTGCTTCTTCTTGGACTCTGGCAATGTTGTTTCAGCGTCGATTTTATATGGGAATTCATCGTTTTTGGGTCAATTTTTGGCGTCTTTTTCCTTGAAACACGAGGTGTTCTGCAACGAATTCCCACTGTTTGAGTAGGTCTTATCTGCAAAAAGTGACGCATTTTTGCTCATTCGCTTCGCAGAGAGTTCTTACAGAGATATCAATATGTAATTTCGGGACAGACCAGGGCGCTTAGACGCCGCGAGAAGCATCAAAATCGTAATAGCAATATGTTCTAAAGTGTAGAATTAATAATAACTGTCCATCCATCTTTGGTTAGTGTTTAGATGCAAAAAGGGATTAGGAGACACGCATGGCTTTACGTAGCAGTGGCAGTTCTAGTCGCTGTAGTGTTGGTTTCGCTTTGCTATCAATTTGGTTACTTGCCTCAGAAGCAAACTGGAACGTCTTCCCGGGAGCAGGTTGGTTCGGCTGGGGGCCAAGGTGGGACGTCTTCTCAGGAAACTGTTGGTTCAGCTGGGGGTCTTAACGTCGGTGGGGGTCCTTGCATCTTTGCGACATTGTGTTTTTCGAACGCGACTGGTTTCGTGACGACTGTCCATCCTACTTCGGGAACGATTGAATTTGTTCTGTTACCGACCAGCGTCGGCGAATTTACTGTCTCGTATACGGGAATAGACTCCAACAACTTGACGATATTTTCCTCTTTGATGAATCCAGTTTCCGTGTTGAATGTTTTGTCGAATGGCACGCTTGGAATGCTTGGAACTGACTCAGGGGATCCCAGCGAACATCAGGTGGGGCAAGGATTGAGTGTTACTGAATCAAGTGTTACATGGGTGAGCTATTATCAAGTGGTTGTTAACTACACTGTCATTTCAGGAGGGTCAGATGGACTATACGTGCTTGGGCTGCCTTCAACGTGTCTCAGCACGATTGTTGATGTTGGAACTCAACCCTACACTGGGCCTCTAACATGGCTTGAAGGAATTATTTATTAGTGCACGCTGAGTGTTGCTCAGGCTCTATTTTAGCTGTTGTTGTTTGCGCCACGCGAGGTCTATACTTGATTCGGCTAGCAGGACTCATAGGAACTTCGATTCTCAGTTCTGCCAATCGTTGGTGCCTTTTGCTAGCGAAGATTCCAAAAGGTGGTCATAATTATCGCTGGATTTTGAACGCTAATTAAGAATTATGTTGGCTTTTCCCCCACGTAATTATGCTCTAGAAGACCAAAAGATATGTGCTCTTTAATGCTCAAAAAATTCAGAATAAAAGGGAGTAAACTGTTCCTCGATAATGTTGCTCCATCGAGGAAATAAAGATTGTTTAGGCTAAATTGGACTCAGTAGCGGAAAAAGACTTCAATAGCCTCCAGCTTAATTTTCCCCGCCTTCAGCTTCATCGTACCTCGATTTCCTCATTGTCCAAGGTTTTAGGAAATCTACTGGCTTATTTATCTTTTTGAAAAAGCCAAAATCCCGCAATCTGCATTTTGAATTATTGGTTACCGTTGAAACGAAAAAGGCGCCTAGAATTCTGCAGTTGACTTGCTGAAGTGTCTTTGCAATTTAAATCTTGAAAGGTTTAAATAAAAAGGACTGAATAATTTTTGGCATGAGCTCCAAACGAAAGCCCAAAGTTAAAACTTACAACGTTAAAACACGAAGCAGAAACCGAAAGCTGACCGCAGTAGCTCTTGTAGCGGTCATCGCCATTGCAATTGCAGCTTACGTGGTGATTGCTCAAAATGGTTCGCATAAGGCAAGTCTTATCGCGACCAGTACCCCGTCGCCGTCTCCGAGTTCCTCTTCCTCCAGTCCCTTTCCCTCGGTAGCTCCGTTAACTTCGCCAGCTGGCGAATACAGCGCCAGCGGCACGAAGGTTCTTTTTGTAACATCTATGGGCGACATAGTTATCCAGATGAGAAGCGACAAACCTATAACCACAAGTAACTTTGTAAACTTGGTTAAAGAGGGATACTACAACGACACCACATTTATGCGGGTCATCGCTGGCTTCATGATTCAGGGCGGAGAGGGCAAAACCACCGTTCCTACTATTCAGGACGAGATAGGCAATGACAACGTGAACAGTAACATGACGATAGCAATGGCTAACACGGGTCAGCCAAACTCAGCCAGCAGCCAGTTCTTCATCAACGTGGCAAACAACAATAACCTTTACT
>DATHCJ010000055.1:0-97415 GCA_035319575.1 Candidatus Limnocylindrales bacterium | reverse complement strand
AATGGTTAAAAAATGAATCCATCAGATGAGGAAAAATGTCCTTTAAATTCAACAAAGAACAAAAAATATACACTATTGGAAGAGCTAAAGTAGGCGGCCAACCAGGGGAACTACCGACTTTTCTAATTGGTTCCATTTTTTGGTTAGGTCAGAAAATGGTTCAAGACGCAAACAAGGGTATTTTTGATGCTAAAGCAGCGGAAGACATAATCAACACGATGCAAACTCAAAGTGACATTACTGGTGTACAGTTTGCTTTTGACATTGTTGGAACAACCGATATTGCCTTTGAGAAGTACATTGACTTCGTTGCAAAGCACAGTGACGCGCCACTGATGCTCGACGCTATGAGCCCAAAGACGCGTATGACAGCTGCAACCATAGCTAAGAAAATGGGTCTTGCAGACAGGTGCCTTTACAACTCAATTTACAAAGGAGTAACCGACGCCGAAATGGCAAATTTGAAAGACAGCGGAGTCAAAATGTCTATCGTACTTGCTGACAATCCAAGAGACAATAGTCTTGAAGGAAAAATGAGTGTTATTGAGGAAGCCTTAGCGTTGGCGGAGAAAGGTGGAATCACAAAGCCGCTGATTGACACGGCCATTCCAGCGTTCGCTCCAGACATGGGCACTTCTTTAAGAACCATACCCATCATGAAGGAGAAGTATGGTCACCCAGTCGGGTTAGGCACCGGAAACGTTGTCACAACCATGGGATGGGTAAAAGCAAACATCGCCAAAGAATTCCGTTTTGGATGTAGAACTGCAACTAACGCGATAATGCAGACAGCAGGCGCAAACTGGCTAATGATTGGACCCGCAGAACAGGCAGAGTGGGTGTTCCCAGCCGTCGCAGTGACCGACACGTACATTGCATCAGCCGCAGGCGACCTTGGAACTAGACCAGTAGACGATACCCACCCGATCTACAAGATGTTCATGTAGAAAACCCCTTCCTTTATTTTTTATTGTTAAAGTTTTGAAGTGCTAAAAACTGAAACCTCTCAGATGGTTTGAAATCATCGTTGCCTTCACGGTTTTAACGTTAGCCTTAGTCTACCTTATTCCCAGCAATTCGTTTTTCGCGGTTTTGCGGTATGCTGTCGGTTTTGTTTTCGTCGCTTTTCTGCCAGGTTACTGCTTGGTAAATATACTCTTCAGGGGGAAAAACAAGATCGATTCTGTGGAAGCGGTGGTGCTATCTGTCGCGCTGAGTTTCGGTTTAGACGGGCTAATAGGATTGTTTCTGGGTCTGTCACCCATAGGTATCAACTTCACCTCGATAATGGTTTCGCTCAGCGGGGTTGTGCTGGTTTTTGCGGCTGTCGCGTTAGTAAGAAGATTAAGAGAGCCTAACGTGCAAAGCCCTGAGCAGGTAAGCGCCTGAAGTTTTCACCGCTGAAATCCCGTAGGTTCCGCCCCTGCGCATCATATGAAATACGTATCCCGGGCGCAGGTAGAATTGCTGGTAGGCTTTGTAGCGGATTTCCGCCAGTTTCTCCATGGTAAGCCACGGGGTTTCAAATGTTGGTCCCGCCGTATCGTACTTGTCGAAGTCGGTGACCCGTAGCCAACCGTTTTTCTTAACTTGCTCGTACATGGGTGTTCCAGGGTATGGAGTGGCGACGTAGAAGCCGACGTCGTCAGGGTTTAGTTCTTTTACGAAACGGATGGTTTCCCAAGCGGTTTGTTCTGTCTCGCCTGGAAAGCCCAAGACCACATTGGCAATCGTCATCAACCCTAAATCCTGCGCTGTTTTGTAGGCTAAACGGCTCTGATCAAGCTTTATTTTCTTGTTCATCTTGCCCAAAATAGCTTCTGAGCCTGATTCCACGCCGAGCCAAACAGCTATGCATCCCGCGTCGTACATAGTTTTGAGCATTTCGCGGTCAACCATGTCCACGCGCGTTCCACAATCCCAAGTCAAGTCCAGCTTTCGAGAATGAAGTTCCTCGCAGATTTTGAAGACGCGGTCTCGGTTAACCGTGAATGCGTCGTCGTAGAAAGTCACCTGGTTGACGCCGTACTCGTCGTGAACTAGCTGCATCTCGTCGACGACGTTCTTGGCGCTTCGCCAGCGGTAGCCTCTGCCGAACATGCGAACCGTGCTACAGAAGTCACACCAGTAGACGCAGCCTCGGCTTGTGATAAGCGGGAACAGGACTTTGCCCATTCTTTTCAGGTTTTCAAGAGGCAGAAGATGGTGAGCTGGAAATGGCAGGGCGTCAAGGTCCTGCATGAATGGGCGGTCTTCTGTGCGTACGATTGTGCCGTCCTTCTGACGGAAGGTTACACCCAACACGTCTTTTAGACTGCCGCCCGACTGCAGTTTGCTAAGAAGTTCGATGAAGGTAACTTCTCCTTCGCGTCTGACAACTATGTCGAGGCTCGGGTATTCGTTGAGTGCGTTCTCATCCCAGAATGTTCCGTGGCTGCCGCCCAGCATCGTGACCGCCTGCGGATGCACCTCCCTCGCCGTGTTGATAAGCTGCATAGCTGACTTGTAGAGCAGCGTCGTAGCGGTGACGCCGATGACGTCAGGGTTTCCCTGGCTGATTCTGTGTCGGAAAGCGTCGTACGTTAGCCTTTCTGCTTGGCAGTCGATAATGTTCACTTCGTGTCCCTCCCTTTCAGCCACCGCGCCAAGGTAGGCCAAGCCCAGCGGGATGAATGGTGGATGCGAATGAACATGCGGCGGGTAAGGAGGATTGACGAGAGTAACCTTCACTGGTGAATACGCCCTTTAAGTGACTGCTTACACGTTGAGACAAATTATATAGTTTTCTAAACAAAGCATGCAAACACAAAAAAGCCTTCCGAAGGAGTTTTTGGAACTTGATTTTATTTCATGCCACAGATTCATTAAAGAAGAAGAAGTTAAGCGCAACAACTTTTCTTCTTCTTCCTGAATCTACCTTCAAAGAAAACATGCCAGTAATCAAGCTGTCAAAAGAAGTACAACAAGTGATTTGCCACTGTTGTTGTTCTTCTTTAAGCGAGAAGATTTCCGCCAAGAGTCTAAAAATTAGAAAAACACGAAGGAATCGGGAAAATTAGACAAGTTTTTCCCAACGGTTGAACAGCTCCAGGACTTCGTCTCCGCCGTAACCTTCGAGCTCCTTTCGCCATTCCTTGTCCGCGACAACTTTTCGCTGGAATTCGCGGATGTAGTCGGCTTTCTCGGCGAGAAAGATTATGCCGTCGACGCCTGTTCTTGCCGCGCGTACCGCAACCGTCATGATTTGCCTGTGAGGCGCGACGGTTTCCCACGTTTCGTTCGGTCCGCGGACGTAAAAGTTCACGAACATGGGTTTTTTTAGGAAGCTTTTGTAGCCGCGTGCTATGGTTTCCCAGTACCACGGCGTCGGGTAAGCCTTGCTAAACAAGGGTATAACGAAGTAGTCGGCGTACTGCGCCATGGCTTCAAAATCGTAGCCGAACCGCATCTTGCCCAAAAGCGGGTCAGGCAGGCAGTTTACGAACAATGGCTTGTCCTTGACGATTTCACGAACTTCACTGAGGAATTCGGTGACGGTTTTGGCGCGCCATTCAATCCAACTCAAACCGCTCTGGCGCCACAATTCGACACAGCGCGGACAGACGCAGAAGTCGCGTTCAGCAAAGTGTTGGCTGCTTATGCTGATTCCCGGCGTGAGCTTCGCGGCGTCGGCGATGATTTTGAGGTTGTACTCCCTTGCTTCCGGGTTGGTCATGCACACTATGTCCCAACGCAGGCTGTTGTACTTGTTTGTGCGGAGTGCTGGACCGTGCGCGCTTATAGAAACCCAGTCGGGCCGTTTTGCAGCCATGTAGTTGTCGCCGAAAACGGCGATGTTAGTGAACATTTCAGGGTTGGCTTTCCCAACTATTCCTGACTCTGATTTCAATCGGTAAAAGTTGTAGTCGACGCCTTCAACAGGCTCGGGTTGATAGAGAAATACGCCAAATTTCACGTTTAAGCACCATCATAACTTTTTTACCCAACGAATAAAAATGCAGGTTATTTAAGCATTTCCGAGTTTGGGCATTCGTGCATAAGAATCCCTCTCTGGATTAGAGCTTGTTTAAGGAGGCTTGGCGTCCTTGGTGTTCTTTGAGAATGCGTACCAATGAGTGTTTGAGGAATGGAGGAAGATCAGCCAGGTCGTAACCTGACAGCTTGTAATAGTTTGCTCCAGCTGCGCCTCCAAAGCGCTTTGTCAACTCGGTTGGGTCACCGATTTCAGCGGGCAAAAGGTTCTTTTTGACGTCGTCATCCATCTTCGCTGCCTCCAACAACAGTGCAAGAGCTGGCGTGTTGCCTTTAAGGATTTCAGCCAAATGCTCAGCAGTAACAGTTAAGCCTTCGACTTTTGATACTTCTGTCGCCAGCTTCTCCAGCGGAAAATGCCTTTCTCTGAGCCGGTCCAACACTGTTCGGCAAGCCCAGGCGGGCTCCTGCTTGATGAGGGCTTCCGTGACGGCTCTTCTGGTGCAGTACCCTACGACTTTGCCAAGTTTTGAGGCTGGACCACCATAACCCATTGTTTTGCCTTTTCCAGTCGACGCCACCGTAACGCTATCGGTAATCGAGCCAGTTGCCGAATCGCCCGTGTAGAGGCTGCGGATGTCGAAATCTCTGAGAACAGCCGACTTCGCCTCGGTAGCCGTGATGACTGATGCCACCATGCAACTCTGCGTTGGGTTGGCGTCGATTAGGATGAGTACGTTTATGGTGCCTCCGCCGATTTCTTGAACGTTCATTTCTTCGCCTGAGGACTCCCCGTGTGAGCAGCCAGCTGTTGCGGCGACGCTAACTGAGAAATCAGCGGCTTTTTTCTGGACCAGGCTGTAGTTTTTGATTTTGGCGGCTGTAAGCATGGCAACGTAATCATCGGTCAACCCAAGCTTTGCTGCGGAAGAAGTTATGAGTTCAAGCGGGTCAAGGTGCAGGGAACGGTCGTTATAACCTTCCGGCACCCCTACGTTGAGGACAGCGGTGGCTGGCTTGCACCCGCCATTAAAGATTGCTGAGCTTACAACATTTAAAGGATTATCACAAATTACGGCTAGTACGTTTTCTTTTACGACAAGTTTGGTGCCGTCAGCCAGGTTGAACTGTTTCATTATCGCTTGCCGCCTTAACCTGATTCTTATAGCTTGCTGATAATAATGGCTTTTGCCGGGCACAAGTTTACGCAAACACCACATCGGCTACACTGGGCTAAGTCAATAATTTGCGGCTTGCCATCCTTGCCTTCCTCAATGGTACCTTGGGGACAAACGCCGACGCAGATGAGCCCTGCGCACGGTTTGCATTTGGAGGTATCAATGTAAATGGAGGACTTCTGCTGCTTGCCCATGCGAGTCAACAACTAAACAAGCGCCAAGAATATATTGTTTGCGCGCATCTGGTAAGAAAACATGCAGATAGGTTTAGTCACGTACAAACCCGAAAAAGTCGAGGGCTACGACCTTCACGTTTACTACTCAAAATGGGCTGATGGCCAAGTTTTTCCAGCGGCAAAGGGCATGCAGAACGATGTTACAGTGTTCTGCGACGCTAAAGCCATCAGGGAAAACCCGAGCATTGTTGCAGTTTCAAACACTGGTCCAGCGCTGAGGAAGAACAGGCGGTCTAACTTGGCTTTTGATTTTGTTTGCCCGACGCAGCCCCTGTACAGAGCAAAAGTCTTAGACTATATTGAGAGCCTAGGCAGCGAAAACATTGTGGGCGTGACCTTGAACCTCTACCACTTTGCCGACCAAGAATACTGCGTCTGTCCACGCTGCGTAGAACTATGGAAACAAAGCAGCTTAAACTGGACGGAGTGGAGGGCCCAAACCGTAACTGGGTTTCTGCAGGAAGCCAAAGCGCGCGTGAAGGGAATTTTTGCGATTGAGATTTACCCTGACCCAGTGCTTGCTAAAGAACGATACGGCTTAGACCTGAACGCCATAGCGGATCTAGTTGACTATTTTCACGTGCCGCTTTCATCAAGGGATTACCTGACTAACTATTGGGTCGACATGCTGGCAAGAGATTTTGCTGCGTCGCTGAAGAAGCCCGTTGTTTTAGAATTAAGCGCTGAAATGCCAACAGACGAAAAACTTGATGCACTACTAAAAACTGCGGCTTACGTTTCAAGGCACAAAGTAGATGGAGTGCTCCTGCTGGTGCGCGATTCGGAGAACGCTCGGCAGGTTTGCAAGTTTGCTGTTCAAAACAGTGACTTAAGAGACTGGCTGGAAAAATACGATTTTAAGGAAATGATTCGAATCGTCGACGCTTGGGCTAAACTTTACTAAGCTTACTCCGGTATTCTCTTAACCGTTTCATGTCAAGCTCCCGGGTCAATATCGAGTCTTTCGGCGCATCAGTTACTTCCCCAAGTATACCCCACGGGGCGATAACCGCGCTTCTTCCGCCTCTCATACTCGAACACACGTTTCCCACCTTAAGCAAAAACAATCCGTAATCATGCGCGATCTGCTGAGTTAACGGGTGACCGTGCACTATCGGGTGACTGCCCATTGCTGCCACTGGAAGAGAAATAATTTCCGCGCCCATGTCCGCTACTCGTTTCACAAGGTCAGGGTCAAACGTGTCGGCGCAAACCAGCAACCCGATTTTGCCGATTTCCGTGTTTATGACGACTGGTTGGGCGCCCCTAGCAACGCCAGCCTTGATTTCAGCTTGAACGGGGTTTATTTTCTTGTATCGGGCTAAGAGAGAACCGTTCTTCCACAACGTGCTCGTGTTAAAATATTGTCCGTCGTCTTCTTCGAGAATTGAACCGCCTACAAGATAGATTTCGCCGATCTGTTTTGATTCTTCCTGCAGAAAGCGCAGGGTTTCTTTGCAGGTTTCTCTCGAGATTTTCTGGGCGTCGGTGAAATCGGCCATGCAGTTAGGAACGGTGAAGTATTCAGGGAGAGCGATGAGGGATGGCTTCTGCCTTGCGGCCTTTTCGACAGCTATTCTAGCTGCTTCTATGTTACCTTCAAGTGAACTGCGTATTTCCATGTGGAGAAGGCTTACTTTCAAGTTAATCACGGCTGGCGGTGGTTGGTTTGGTATTGACTGACAGTTTTTAACTTTTAAATGTGATGTTTTGCGCTGAGCATTTTCTTGTTATTTGCTGAATCTCGTCTGTTCAGTATTTTGGTCATTTTCAACACAGATGTTTATATTTTTATGGCTTTAATATGCATACGGTAAATTTAAATACTTGTTAAATGACAAGCAATGTAATCGAGGGAAAAAAATGACACTAGATCCCAAAGAATACACAAAGTTATTGCCAAAAGTCAAAGATTTGGTAAACAGATGTGTCAAGAGAAACATGGCTGACGGCTTCCTGTTTTCAGCTGGAACCGACACGCAGATAATTGCCTATGAGGCAGTAAAATACAAGCCGGACATTCCTTGTCTAACCTTAGCCTTCAAGCATGGAAATCCAAAAGACACCGAGTACGTCAAACGGATGGTGGAGCTGCTCCATCTGAATCAAGAGACGTACAAGTTTGGCAAAGAAGACGTGATGGAATATTATCCCAAAGTCGTGGAGGCACTCAAGAAGTTCGACCCGATGGAAATCAGAAACAGCTTACCCGTCTACATCGGCTTGACCCTGCTGAAGCCAGAAGGAATCAAAACAGTGTTCACAGGCGACGCACTTGACGAGCTTTTCGGTTACCCATGGCAATTCCATCTATCTGAGAAGGAATTTGAAACGAAGCAGAAAGAGATGTGGGCTGAGATGGGTTTCTCCTCGTTCCCAATGGCGGAATCTCTTGGGATGGAGATAAAGGCACCTTACCGTGACCCAGAATTCATGGATTGGGCAATGAAACTGCCTATCAAGTACAAGATAAACATTCATGACGGCGTGAAGTATAGCAAGTGGATAATGCGTATGGCCTACGAGGATGTAATACCCAAAGACATCATCTGGAGAGCTAAAGCCCCGCTTGAACAAGGAACAGGAACGGAAGCGCTCAGAACGTACTTCAACGACACGATTACTGACAAAGAATTTGCAGAGAAAGTGAAAGCAATAAAAGAAAAAGACGACGTGATAATTCCAGACAAGGAAACACTGCTTTACTACGAGGTCTTCAGAAAGAAGTTCGGCAAACCAAAAGACGTCTTCCCCAAAGTTGAAGGCGCCATCGAATGCCCAAAATGCCACAGTTGGGTTAAAACGAAGATTCAGTTCTGCAAAATTTGCGGAGCTTACCCAATCTAAATTTTTCTTTATTTTTTTAAAACGTAAAATTCATAAAAATCAAATATAGCGAATACTATTTTAGCTTACGTGTTAGCCACGGTTAGGTTGAGGCTAAATCAGCAATGGTCACTAGGAACCTGGACAGGATTTTCAACCCGCGAAGTGTGGCCATCATAGGAGCAAGCGACGTTGAAGGCTCAGTAGGTTACTTAATAGCTAAAAATTTTACCCGGATGGGGTACGCTGGCAAATCTTATTTTGTGAATATTCGCAAACCAGAGATTTTGGGCGTGAAAACTTATAAGTCCGTCGACCAAATTTCTGAGCCCATCGATTTAGCCATAATTGCTACACCAGCTAGGACTGTTCAAGAAGTTATGGAGCAGTGTGGAAGAGCACACGTTAAAGGCGTTATCATCGTTTCTTCCGGCTTCAAGGAGACAGGTCCTGAAGGAAAAGCTTTGGAAAAAACGGTTTTTGAAATCGCGAAGAAATACGACATCCGAGTCATCGGTCCTAACTGCATCGGTGTAATCCGACCGAGGATAAATCTGAACGCCTCTTTTTTGGATAAGATGCCTAAACCGGGTAACATCGCGTTCTTATCTCAAAGCGGAGCTTTAGGATCGGCTATTCTTGACTGGGCGATCCACGAAAACATCGGCTTAAGCAATTTTGTTTCCGTCGGTTCAATGGTTGACGTTGACTTCGGCGACTTGATCGATTATTTCGGCTCCGACCCGAAAACTAAGAGCATAATAATGTACGTGGAAGGAATAACGGACGCTCGAAAGTTCATGAGCGCTGCAAGACACTTTTCAAGAACTAAACCCATAATCGTTGTAAAGGCAGGCAAATATGCTGAAGGCGCAAGGGCGGCTGCATGTCACACTGGCTCGGTTTCAGGTGATGATGAGATTTATGATGCTGCTTTTAAGCGCGCCGGCATAGTCAGAGTTGAAGAAATAAATGACTTATTCAACGCAGCGGAGGTCCTAGAGACTCAACCCTTGCCGAAGGGGTCAAGACTCGCGATAATAACCAACGCTGGCGGGGCTGGAGTGATGGCGACTGACGCTTTGATCGCTCGAGGTGGAAGGCTGGCTGAGCTGAGCGATAAGACCATAGATGCCCTCAACAACGTGTTACCTCCTTTCTGGAGCAAATGCAATCCGATTGACGTTGTGGGCGACGCTGAAGCTAACTATTACAAGGCTGCGGTTGAAGTCTGCCTTAACGATGACACAGTTGATGGAATACTGATTATCTTCACGCAGCAAGCAGGCTCAGAGCCGGTTGAGATAGCAAAAAGCATAGTTGACCTTGTTAACAGCAAAACTTACAAAAACAAGACAATGCTGACCTCTTTCATGGGCTTTGAAGGAGTGCTACATGCAAACAAGATATTCAGCGCCAACAACATCCCGACTTATTCGACGCCTGAACAGGCGACCAAAACTTACATGTACATGTACAATTATCAGCGCAACCTTGAACTTTTGTACGAGACTCCTGAAGAGTTGCCTGTTGATGAATCACCGCCCAAGCGTCCAATCATGGCTATGATCAGAAACGCTGCTTCCGAAAACCGTGAAATATTAACGGATGAAGAAGCGAAAAACGTACTAAAGTACTACAATTTTCCAATCTTAAAAAGTGTGGTTGCTAGCAACGTTGAAGAAGCGGTTGCGTCAGCGCAGGAATTGGGTTTTCCCGTAGTTTTAAAAATTCTTTCGCCTCAGATTGTCAACAAAAGAGCCGCGGGCGGAGTCGTCTTGAACGTAAATTCGCCGGGTGAGGTCCGCGAAGCCTACCAAATTCTGATTCAAAGGGCAAATTCATACAATTCTAATGCAAAAATAATCGGCGTTACGGTTCAACACATGATTGAGCAGAAAGGGTATGAAATAATGCTAGGAGGAAAAACCGACCCGGTGTTTGGGCCGATAATCTTGTTCGGCATGGCCGGAGCAGGCTTGGACCTCTTCAAGGATTACGCCATCGGGCTTCCGCCGCTAAACAACACGCTTATACGACGCATGATGGAGGAAACCAAGGTCTACCAGCTTTTGAAAGGATACTACAACACGCCCCCGGTTGATATTAAAAAAGTTGGCGAGATTATACTGCTCTTTTCTAGGTTGCTTATTGATTTTCCGCAGATAAAAGAAATCGAAATTAACCCGCTGCTTGTAAGTGAGAGCGAAGCCTGCATCATTGATGCACGTATAGCCATCAACAAGGATGAGGTTTGCAAGAAATTTGAACCGCACGAGCATATGGTGATAAGCCCCTACCCGAAGAAGTATGAGATAATGTGGTCTCTTAAGAATGGCCAAGAAGTGCTGCTAAGACCGATAAAACCCGAAGACGAACCCCTGTGGCTTGAGATGTTCCAAGGTTTCTCCGAGGAGTCTATACGGTACCGATTCTTCCAGGTGCTTAAGGATACGCCGCATGAAGTTCGAGTGCGCTACTGCAACATCGATTATGATCGGGAAATAGCCATCGTCGCTGAAGTGGTGAAGAGTGGCCAAAGAAAAATACTAGGGGTCGCCCGCATTAGCATAGAACCCGATGGGAAGAGCGGTGAAATTGCTTTCATCGTTACTGACCGTTGGCAAGGTTTAGGCTTAGGCACCAAAATGGTGGATTACGTGCTTGACATAGCCAAGGAAAAAGGTGTTGAAAACGTCTATGCAATCGTGTTGCCTGATAACACGCGAGCCTTAAGCCTTCTGAAGAAAATAGGGTTCAACTTTGAATACTTAGGCGACGGAACAGATAGGGGCACCTTAAACCTCAAGGATGAGGATTTGAATAGCCGATGCCATCCGCAACCCTAAATTTCAAAGAAAATTGAAACACAAAATTTCCCTCGATCCCCAAACATAGGATGGCAGTTGCTTTCTGACTTTCTGCCAGAATTCTAACTTAAAAGATGAAAAAAATTATTTAGTAAGCTGCTTTCGCAGTTCACTGTATGATGCTTTTATGTCCTCAATCGATGCTTCGTCTTCAAGCGTCGATGTATCACCGAGTGGCGCTCCAACCAGAACTGCTTTAAGGAGTCTACGCATTATTTTGCCGCTTCGTGTCTTCGGAAGCTTATTTACAAAAATGATCGCGTCAGGCGCTGCGATTGGACCGATCGCAGTTCTGATGTGCTTGACCAGCTCCGAGAGCAGCTCGTCCGACGGGACGAAACCGCTTCGCAACGTCACGAACGCGACTGGAACTTCGCCTTTAACAGGATCCTCCTTGCCCATCACGGCTGCTTCTGAGACCGCTGGGTGCGCGACCAGTGCGCTTTCAAGTTCCACGGTGCCTATTCGGTGTCCAGCAACTTTTAGGACCTCGTCTGCTCTGCCGAGAAGCCAGAAGTAACCCTCAGAGTCGCGGATTGCAAAGTCGCCGGTGTAATATATTCCTGGCCACCGGCCGAAGTAGGTTTGTTTGAACCGGTCTGGGTCTTTCCATAGTGTCTGCAGCATTCCAGGCCACGGTGATTTAATTACGAGAAATCCTTTCGTTCCTGTCTGCACTGGTTGTCCTTTCTCATCGTATATGTCAGTGTTGACAGACGGCATTGGGAACGTGGCTGAACCGGGCTTAAGCGGTGTGAGTTCAATTCCCGAAGCTGGGGAGATCATGGAGCCGCCGGTTTCTGTTTGCCACCAAGTGTCAATTATGGGAAGTCTTTCTTTGCCTACGACGCGGTAGTACCACTTCCATGCTTCAGGATTTATGGGTTCACCGACTGAACCTAAAATGCGCAGACTGCTGAGATCATGCTTTAAGACCCACTGCTCGCCCAATTTCATACACATTCTCACGGCTGTCGGCGTTGCGTAGAGTATCGTTATGCGGTGTCTTTCAATCATGTCCCACCATCGGTCTTGCGCTGGATAATCGGGTGTGCCTTCAAAGAGAAAAGCGGTGACGCCTAAGCTTAACGGTGCATAAACATTGTATGTGTGCCCGGTGATCCAGCCGATGTCCGCGACGCACCAGAAGATGTCTTCGTCTGTCGGGTTGAAAGCCCACTTGAGCGTCCAATAAGCCCAGACTATGTATCCGCCCGTGCCGTGTTGAACCCCCTTGGGCTTACCTGTCGTTCCTGAAGTGTAAAGGATGAACAGTGGATCGGTGGATTTCAAGCTTTCAGGCTCCACGTAAACATTTGCCCCCGCACTTGCAAGAGCATCATGGTACCAAACGTCTCTACATTCCGTCATCTGAACAGGTTGCCCGGTGCGTTTAACAACGATAACCTTTTCAACGTTAGGCATATCTAGTAATGCCCTATCTGCGGTGTCTTTGATCCCGACCACTTTTCCTCTTCGGAAGGAACCGTCGGCGGTAACTAGGACTTTTGCCCCGCAATCGTTTACTCGACCAGCCAACGCTTCTGCGCTGAACCCTGAAAAGACCACCGCGTGAATTCCTCCGATTCTTGCTGTCGCCAGCAGAGTTATCGGCAACTCGGGGATAACTGGAAGAAAGACTGCGACGCGGTCGCCCTTCTTGACGCCGAGGTCTTTGAGCGTTTTTGCAAGCTTGTTTACTTCGCGGTAGAGTTGATAGTAAGTGTAAGTCTTTATTTCGCCCATTTCGCCTTCCCAAATGTAGGCAAGCTTGTTTTTTCGGTCGTCAATTATGTGCCTATCCAGCGCGTTATAGGAAATGTTCAATTCTCCATCAGGGAACCACTTGTAAAAAGGCGGGTTAGAATCGTCAAGGACTTTACTGAATGGCTTGAACCAGTAGATGGCTTTGGCTTTTTCTGACCAGTATTCTTGCGGATTCTTTAATGATTTTTCCCAATCTCGTTTCCGTTTTTCTCCTGAAGAAATTTTGGCGTTGGTTGGATAATATTTCTCGTCGAAAGGCAAGCTGGATTCCGACATTTCACGCAACCTCAAGCTTGAATGGAAACGGTTATCCGAGAGAATATAAGCTTTTCCTTTCGCTATATTGAAAAATAAAAAATAATTTAGGATATTTTAAGCATGTTTGATAAATTGCCAACGCGTTTTTTTATCAGATTCATTTGGATTTCTGAAAGCCAGACTTCTTTAAAGTCTTCGTTCACGTGGTGGAAAGAAAACCGCACGCCACAACTTACCTGTAAGTTGCGTGTCAACGAGCAATGTTCGAGTAAGACTACACTAAACCTTTTTTCTTAACGTCGCCACATTCAAAGTCAACCTGAAACAGTCTACTTTTTGGACGAGGTTTTTCCCAAAAAACTGTTAAACTGTGCGGAAGCCTAAACGGTTCAACAGGTTTCAGCCCAACTCAGCGTCCGAAAGCTCGCTTGAACTCGATAAAAAGGTTGCAACGTAAAAGACGCAGGCTCAAAACTTGAATACGAAAGACCCATAGAGTGCTTTTCTTCAAAAGGAAGCGAGAGAAAGCCAGTAAATCCAAGAAAAGACTAATATCTCCGCGACTGCGATTAACCTATAAAATTTCCAAAGAGGAACACAAAATGATTTACTGTCCTGAATGCGGCGGCGAAATGCAGTACCTCATAGCCACCAAGCACTACGTATGCAAGAGCTGCGGTCTATCGGTAACACAGCAGGAACTCATGGATTTGCGGGATAAGAACAAACCAAGCGCAGAAACAGAAGAAGAGCAAAAAGAAAACCGCAGAAAAGAATACCTCAAATGGTGGCTCAGCAAGAAATAAACTCATCTAAAAAAGAAAACTGACCTTTTCTTAGCTACGACTATGTTTTCACAGACATTAATTTCAACACGGCATTTCCCAACCCCATTCCGACCGTGTTCTTCTGAGCGAACGACAGCCCGCTTTAGGACGCATGGAAGAAAAAACTGGCAAACATAGAAAGCAACCTAATCATGTACAGATAAACAGTCAGCAAACGGTATAAAAGAAAATGATTCCAATCATGAATAAAGGATTGAAGTTTGATGACTGTAGTCATGGAAATAATCTGCGTGGGCAACGAGTTACTAATAGGCAAAACGGTAAACACAAATGCTCAATGGATGGGTAAACAGGCAACAAATCTCGGAGTAGACGTTAAGCGAATAACCACGGTACAGGACGTTGTTGAAGAAATAGCTGACGTCGTCCGCGAAGCCATACAGCGAAAACCACAGTTTATTGTTGCAACCGGCGGGTTAGGCCCGACTTTCGACGACAAAACATTAGAGGGTATCGCGAAGGCGTTGAACTGCAAATTGGAAATCAACGAGAAAGCGCTGGCGATGGTATAAGCAAGATACGCTGAATACGCCAAAACAAGGCGCCTATCTGAAACAAAAATGACGCCGCCGAGAGCAAAAATGGCCACGCTTCCCGAAAACGCCGAGCCAATCAACAACCCGGTCGGGACCGCTCCCGGAGTTCGTGTCAACTTGAAAGGAACGGTTTTGTTTGCTCTCCCAGGGGTGCCTTCAGAGATGGAAGCTATTTTTTCAGAAACCGTAGCGCCTTTGCTTAAACAGGTTGTCGGAGACAGGGTTTTTCGTGAAAAGAGCATGTTTGTCGATTACATGATAGAATCATCTCTGGCGCCGCTGATTGACAAAGTGATGACCGCTAACGAGGGTGTTTACATAAAGTCTCATCCTATGGGTGCAGAAAATAAGCCTCATATCGAAATTCACATAACCGCGTCAGCCAAGGAAGAGGAAAAGCCCATGGAAACGATAATGAAAGCTATGAAACAGCTTGCGGTTCTGGTTGAGCAGAACGGCGGAGTAGCCATCGTTGAGCCGTAAGTGGAATTTGGCAATAACCGTTGATTTATGAGTCTGTTGGGAAAAGCAGACGTGCTCATCATGATTAACCATGCGGAAAAGAGCAGAAATCATGGCCCTAGAGAAGAGAACGGTTGCTAAAAGGAAAATAAAATGTTTAAGCTTTTTTGGCTGCTTCCAATTCCTTTCTAAGCTCTTCCGCCCTATCCGTTCTTTCCCATGTAAATTCCGGTTCTTCTCTTCCGAAGTGCCCGTACACCGCTGTTTTCTTGTAAATAGGCCTTAGAAGGTCCAGTTGGTCAATGATTGCTCTAGGTCTCATGTCGAAGTGCTTCTTTACGATCTCCAAAATCTGAGAATCTGGCAATTTTCCAGTTTCATAAGTATTTACGAACACGGAGATTGGTTGAGCGACACCGATGGCGTAGGAAATTTGGATTTCGCATTGTTCAGCCAACCCAGCGGCAACGATGTTCTTGGCGATGTATCTTGCCATGTAGCAGCCTGAACGGTCAACTTTTGAAGGATCTTTACCGCTGAAGCATCCGCCGCCGTGGCTTCCGACTCCGCCGTAAGTGTCGACAATAATTTTTCTCCCCGTTAATCCTGAGTCAGCAAGAGTTCCACCTACTACGAACCTGCCTGTGCCGTTAATAACGTAGTTTACGTCTTCGGATAGCATGTTAGCGGGGATAACATTCTTGATAACTTTTTCAATGATTTCCTTTTTTAAGGTTGCATCATCAACGGTTCCATTGTTTTGCGCCGCGATAACAACCGTCTTTACACATTTCGGCTTGCCATTAACATATTCCACCGTTACCTGAGACTTGCAGTCGGGGCGCAGGTACGGCATAAGTTTTGTTTTTCTGCACTCGGCTAAACGTTTAACAAGTCTATGCGCCAACATGATCGGCAACGGCATAAGCTCTTTTGTCTCGGTGCTTGCGTAGCCGAAAACCATACCTTGATCCCCAGCTCCTTGCTCATGACCTTTTGATTCGTTTACTCCCCTGGCAATGTCCGGAGACTGCGCCGTCAACGAAACTAAAATGCCGCACGTTTCCCAGTCTAAGCCGTCCTTAGCATTATCGAACCCGATCTCCTTCAATGTCTGGCGAACAATCTTTGGGATGTCAACGTAGGTGCAAGTAGTTATTTGACCCGTGACCACCACGGTTCCCTGCATAACGAGGGTTTCGCAGTCAACTCTTGCTTGAGGGTCATCTTTGAATATTGCGTCTAAAACACTGTCAGATATTTGGTCCGCAACTTTGTCTGGGTGGCCTTCTCCAACCGACTCAGAAGTGAACAAGTATTTTCCGTTTATTCTCATGGGAATTTTTTCCATCCAACTTGTTATAGGAGCATAAGATACTTGCCGTTTTTCTTAAAAGTCTTTCTAGTACCCAAGCGATAATAAACGATGCTTACGGAAAGCTTAGCGTGGAAAAACAATTATAACCTCAAAAAAGAAAACATGAAGAGGGATAACATGAAACAAACAGTATCAAGTACGAAAGCTCCAAAACCCTTAGGACCCTACAGCCAAGCCGTGAAAGCGGGCAAATTTCTCTTTGTCTCAGGGCAGCTGCCAATCAATCCAGAACAAGGCAAAATAGTTGCCGTGGACGTCGCATCTCAGACAAGACAGGTCATGGCGAACATAAAAGCAATCTTGGAAGCTGCAGGTTACACTTTGAAAGACGTTGTCTCAACCACCGCATATCTTTCTTCAATGACATTATTTGACACGTTTAACCGTGAGTACGCAAAGTTCTTTGACGAAGAATTTCCAGCCCGTGCCACCATCGGTTGCGAACTGAAAACAGGTGCGCTTGTCGAGGTTTCTGTTGTTGCATATAGGGACTAAGCCGTGCCACAGCTTTGACAAATTATAAAAACCTAATCGACGCTATGTAAGAGCAGGGCAAAATATGTCCGCGTCGCTGAAAAAATTTATACAGGAAATCGCCGGAAAGAAAGCTCCAGGTCCATCTACAAGCTTCACTGTTTTTCATATTTTCTACGCGCTGGAACTTTTGTCGCAGAAGCCCCTTGGCAGAAACACGCTAGCCAAAAAACTTAATGTTGGAGACGGAGCGGTACGCACGATAATAAGTAGACTCAGAAGCGCTAAGCTAATCGAAGCCTCCAAAGAAGGCTGCAGTTTAACAAAAAAAGGCTTAGAAACCTGGCACCAGTTTGAGCAGGTTTTTCCTAAACGTATTGAAATCCCAGCGTCCGAATTAAGCCGGTCGGAGTTTAATTTTGCTTTTTTAGTCAAAAACAGCGGAAACAAAGTAAAACCGGGTATAGACCAGAGGGACGCCGCCATAATCGCTGGTGCAAAGAAAGCCATAATTGCCGTCTTCAAGGACAGCCACTTACGAATTGAATCGGTGAGCGATTGCATAGAAAAGCTTTACCCGAAGGCAGCAGCGCAAATCCTTAAAGAATTGGCGCCCGAAGACAATGATGTCATAATAATCGCGGGGGCTGATACGGCTTTGAGGGCTAAGCGGGGAGCGTTTGCCGCAAGCTGGTCACTGTTGGGCGCTTGATTTCAGGTAGTGTATTTTTCCCCTTCATTAAGTATTCTCTCGAGTAAAGTGTTAATGTTGGTCATGCCCTCGTTTGTTTTCGCGGAAACTGGCATCAGAAGGAATTTCAAGCCAAGCCTGTTTATGGCTTGCATCATGTTACGGCTGAAAAGACGCTTTGTCCCCTCAAGTTTCGCTTCAATAGCATCCTCAAGCGCTTGTGGGTTTGCTGACCAGCTGGCAATTGCCTGAACATCTTTCTTTGGAATCAGATCGGTCTTCGAGAGAACGTGCAGTTGCGGCTGTAAAAACCTGTTGTAAACCGCGGCGGAGAGAAACATGTTTGAAACGTAATTCAGCGGATTGATGGAGAAGACGGCGTCAAAGAGGTAGATCAACGCTTTAGGCTCCCTCGTTAACTCATCAACGATGAAAGGTCCGCTTGCCCGGAACGCGAACAGCTCCATCTGGCCAGGCGTATCGACTAACACGAAGTCAGCATGCGCTTCTTCGATGTCGCGAGTTACGTTTTCAATTTCGTCAGCGATCAAATCAGCGGCCATAATCAAGGCGCCGTTTGGTCCTAAACCGTATTTTTCCATCAAGTCGCCGACATCGACGTAGTTGCGCACGTCGACATCAGGCGAGTAAGGAAGCTTCAACACGCCAGGGTCCAAGTTCACGACTGCAACGTCCTGCTTCGACATTTTCAGCCAATCACTAAAAGCCGCCGTGAAGAGGGATTTGCCCGAGCCGGCAGTTCCAATAATAAACGCGACAGGCATCTTCCAAATCTCCGAACTACGATGTTCAGTCCAAAAGTAATAACTCTTCCGATTTTCTCTTGCAAAAGTGGCTTTGGAATAGGCTCAGTTTGGTTTCACAACCAGCAAAAAACTCTATAGGAAAAATAGTGCCCTAAACCTAAAGCATGGTTATATAGAATATGCTGAGAAACGCTAAAAACGTCAATACTTTCATAATATAAAGGTGAAGACGAAGATGTGCAATCTGCCCCCGCAAATTCACACAGCCTCCGAGACAAGAACCTCTCCAAAGAGAGCTAAAACAGCGAAAGATGGTTATAGCGAGATTTCCTTCTCAAGCCCGCGAACTTTTTACCGAATAGTTGACTAATTCACCTGGACCCTCATTTTTCTTGTCTAAGACGAAGAGTACAGTTGCAAAATGCGCGTTACGGTTTGCCATTCTTCTATTTTTGAGCGCCTTATCTCTTCAGAAACAAGCACGTTATCATGCAACGGCAGTTGTGCGCGTTAAATTTTTTGTTAAGCTGCTTTTTTATGGTTGAGCTC
This sequence comes from Candidatus Limnocylindrales bacterium, assembly GCA_035319575.1. Classification (GTDB taxonomy): domain Archaea; phylum Thermoproteota; class Bathyarchaeia; order Bathyarchaeales; family Bathycorpusculaceae; genus Bathycorpusculum. The sequence goes on along the minus strand of DATHCJ010000055.1, from coordinate 78,603 downwards.
AAATCTGTTGCAAAAAAAATTCTTTTAAACAAAAAAGCAGGAAAGCCCAAAGCAGCGCATTAGCCAGTCTTGAGCTGATCCTGCGTGCAGTTAGCCTTAGGTTGTTGCCAAGTGTTGCCCGTTAAACGTGATTGACTGTATCGTTTCCTCATCGATCTGAACAACATTTGATGGAAGCGAAACGTAATCTAAGCCTGATGCAAGCTGCTGACCGTCATGCGCCACCCACCATAGAAACTGAACCTCTGCAGTCGCCGTCGCCTGAGTCATCCCCGGCACCACGTTAAGCTCCTTGTACACTAAGAGGTAAGTGAAGCTTACAATCGGATAAGCCTGCGCTTCAGGAGCATTTAGCAAACTAACGCTCGCCCAGCTTTGATCACCAGCAGGCAAACCGTTTGAGGCGGCTGACTGAACAGCGTCCTGAATTGAACTAAGGCTCGGCAAAATCCAGTTACCCTCAGGATTCTGAATAGCAGCTACAGTCATGTTGTTCTGAAGAGCATAAGCCAATTCAACGTACCCAATCATGTACTTGGTTCCCTGAACGACCGCCGCAACCCCTGGGTTACCCTGCGCACCTATCTCATTAGATGGCCAAGCGACCGTCTTCCCCTGCCCAATTACGCTTTTCCATTCACTACTAGAGGCACTCAAATAACCCGTGAAGATGAACGTTGTTCCAGAACTGTCTGAACGATGCACTACCTGAATAGGCTCATTAGGCAGCGAAACGTTCGGGTTTAAGCTTTGAATTTCTGGATCATTCCAAGTTGTGATATTGCCCTGAAAAATGTCGGCGACAACTTTCCCCGTCAAATGCAACCCGGTAGCCACGCCTGGAATATTATAGGCGACGGTAACCGCCCCTATTGTTTCAGGTATAGTTACAGCGTTTGGAGCCAATCCTGATTTTTGCCGCTTGAACAAGCGATTTGCATAAACGAGCGAGGCATTAATACTCGATAAACTGCTTTTTGAAAGCCTGAATTGCAAGGTCTGAGACTTCATTCGCTAAACAATTTTTTATGATTTTTCATCCTGTGCTCTTGCAGCTGCTTGGGTCGTCAAGCTCAGCCTTGCATATTGGACACTGATAGGATATTGGAAGCATCAATCCACAGCCTCAGAGAGTTGAAAAAATAATAATAAATTAACAAGAATTGCAAACATAACCTATATAGAAATCAAGCATGACAATAAACTATGCAATGAACTTTTATCTACTAAAGCATAAAATAGTGAAACATGGCAACCCCAGTTTGCAAAAAAGCAAACGCAAAAACTTGGGATTGTTAAAAAAGTGGCTCATATGACAAAGATTTACATGGTAACGCGGAGTCGACGGGTTTAAAGGGTGAAAATGCATGAATATGAATTCTTATACCAATAGCGCAGAGAAAGCAAAGTCATGGATTCTTCGTTTCATAAAGTTCAACATCATCGGTTTCGCGGTGTTTCTCGTGGGAACACTAATCTACGCAGGACTCTTTAGCACGTTTGGAGCCTGGGCATGGGTTGTAGCCAGCGCCGCTGGTGGAGTACTGCAATTCTGCTTAATCAGCTACTTGAACACAAAAAAGAAAGGAAACATGTTCAACTCGTAAAAATCACGATAAAAGCAGCTCGAAGCCGTCCTCTTAGTATGAACTTGTGGAAAACGCAGCAATAGCAAATTTGCCTGCATTAACGAGCCGGATTATAAATTTACTGAGTGAAAGACTCTGAGAAAAACATCAAGAGAGTTATTTCCTGTTAGCATTTTCTCGGTGACCAAAGTTTCAACATCAATAGCGTTGCTTTTACGCTAAAGATTGATAATACTGTTCATAATAGCCTGTGAAAGTTATCACATCGCCGAAGTTTATCACTCCAGTGTGGTCTAAATCAGCAGTTTGCGAGTAAGTTCCAGTGGCAAAGTAGTTAATATAAAGCCCAAGGAAGTACGCAATATCATTGAAGTTCACCTGGCCATCCTGGTTCACATCGGCTGGACTTATCAGCTGATTAAAATTCAAAACGACGTTAAAGCTGAATGACGTTACGTTTGAAGGTAAATCGCTGCTTATTACGAGGGTCAAGGCTGCGCTCATTATTTGTCCCGAAGACATGATTGCTCCGATGCGGTCTATTGTTACGTTGAAGAACTGCGCGTCTGAAGGTGCTGATACAACGTTTCCATTGCTATCTTTGAATACAAAATCTGTCAAACTTGGAGCTACTACTGCGTAGCCATGTATCGACGGGTCGGTGTCTTTTAAGTAAAATGTTTGAGTGACCGGCACATTCAACGCGACTGCTCCCCAGTTGAAATTTGTTAAAATCAAAGTTGCCAAAGGATCTGAATAGGCGCTAATAGATGATGAAGACTCCGATAATGTTGTTGACGCTCTAACTTGACCAGGCAAGATGTCAGGCACGACACTGTGCATGGCGGCAATAATGATTATGCAGACTAAAACGATCAGAACTATTTTGCTCTTGAGCGCTCCTCTCTTCATCTTTTTCATCCTGAATAGTCCTTAAGGAACTGCTCTTGGCACTCCTGAAAAGGCTGCTCCCGCTCTACAGTCCCTTCTCCTATAAGAGGGCGCTTTTGCTAAAACAGTATTTAATACTTTTCAATATAGAAAACGTTCAGGAAAATAGTCACACTTGCCCCTATTTAGTACCAAAAAAAACACTGCAAAATTTCAAACTTCAAATTCAATCCATCTGATTGAAAGCAACCTGCAGGTTGTCTTCGCAATCGACAATGCTGAAGCATTTAGATAATACAATAAACAAATCATCTAAAACAGGGTAGTCATAGGGTTCCAAAAAAGTTGAATAAGTGAACTGAACCGTCAATCAGGTGGACATGTTGCCCACCTTCCTTTTTTTAAAAAATCATCTAAAGATTGACTGTTAAAGCCACAGTTAGGAAGGTTATCTAGCCGTTTGTCATTGGGCTTTATAGTACGCTTGATAGTAACCCACAAACAGAACTACGTCATTAAAGTTTAGCACGCCGTCGTGATTCAAATCGCAGGCTGGGTTAAGAACGTCTGTCTGGTAATAGTTAATGTAAGCGCCAACGAAGTAAACTACATCGTTAAAGTTTATCGTGTCGTTGTGGTAGAAATCAATCGGTGAATAAATGCTAACCTGGGCTGAGCTTTGAACTCCTGCGTAGGAGGCAGTAACAGTCCAGTTTCCCAACTTGCCTGGAAAGTACGTACTGCCAGACCATGACCCACCTGCACCACTGCTTATGCTCCAAGACGCAACGGAAGTTACGTCCCAAGTGTTGCCATTAGCGCCGGTAGCTACTGCAGTAAAATTTACGCTTGAAGCGTCAGTCAATGAAGCTGTTGCCGGCGATACAGTGATGGTCGACGGCGTAGATCCTGTCGGTAGGATTGAAAAGACGTACTGCCTGTTAGAGGGCAATGCAGATATGAAAGTAGTGCCTTGAATGATGTTCCAGTCTGGTGAAAATCTCACGCTGTAGATTCCCGGCGTCGGGAAAGATGCGGTAACGGTTTGGTTTAATTGGAAATCTAATGTTCCAGCTTCAGACAAGGAGATTGTGACTATATTCGTGGACAGGTTGATATTAAACAGTTCAGGGTCAAGCATGTTATAGATATACTGGTACGAGTTTTCCTCGACGGGGACAGCTAGAACCGCAGTTTCAGGAACAATTCCAAGCATGAATAGTAAATCGGCGCCCGTAGCTGTTGCATCGTTGCTTACTCCAGAATCGGAGTGATATTGAAAATACGGAAAGGCAGAACCACACAAAGGGCTCTGCAAGAGTTCCTGCCACGCTGAAGTTGCCCCGGTCAGCATACTCTGCACGTCAGATTGGTACGTACTGTTTAAATCTCCGTAACTTCCAAGTATCGCAGCCCACGCCATCACAGTGTTCTCAAGCCTAAGCTCTGAATTGCCCGAAGCCATGTGCACAACGACGTAGCTTGAAGGTCCGCCCAACGTTTGCGTCCATTGTGGACTTAGCCATTGTTCTTGAAGGAACCTGTTTTCAATGTCCTGAAGTAGGCGTTGAGCATCGGGCAATTCTTTATCGTCGTGCCAAAGCTTTAATGCTATTTGGAAGAAGCCTCCTGCCTCGCATTCGTAGCCTGCCCAGCTTAAGGCGTAATTGTAGTTGGTTCCGGACCAAAGATTATTGTTTGTCCAAATCCAAGTTGCTAACGCGTCGTTAAGCGCAGAATTTATTCCTAAGTTGTAGAAGTCTAAGAAGCAGTCGATGGTTTCGCCGCATTCGTCATAGTATCTGGGACCGTAGCTGATTGTAGATCCAACGCCATTTTGGTCAACCCAAAGAAGCGCTGGATAATTGGCTGAATCTACTGCCTCTCTGAAAGTAGCGTATGCTTTGGTCAGATTCCACTTGGTTAGATCATAACTGTACTGCAGAGCATAACCATAAGCCAAAACCAGAAATCTATCATAGACAAGGTAGGATTGCGGCGACCCTGTCAAGCTATCCGCCCCCGTGTCAGGTAACCCGTTACTCATCATCTGCTGGTTATCCAGCGCCCATTCTACCGTTGTTTGATTGGAGTATCCCAGTTTTGACATAATGGGTGTCCACTGCAAGATAGCTGTCGGGTTTGCCAATGAATTGTATGCGTTTACCAACTGCTGCATCGTCGCTTTCCCAACCATCATTCCTTGATAAACAGCATCTATGCTGCTGGCGTAATTAACCGCGCTAACAATTGTTTCCAAGTTTCCAATTAACGAGGAGCTGGGTTGAGCGTCCACCATCTGGGCTGATGCGATAAGCGCGACACCAAAAAACGAAAACAGCATTATTGCTAAAATAACAGTTACTTTCCACTTGCTATCCATTCTAGTCATGTTTCTGTCATGAAAAAGAAGGATATAATTGCTTCCTTCATAGAAAACATTGCAGACTACCTAAGCTACATCCTCTATTTAGATACGCTGACAACCTGGAAACGCAACAATTTAAAGCTAAAATAACGCAGTTGCGGGGTCAGCTAGCTTGCCGCAAGGCGAAAGCCTAAGGTTCGGAAAAGAACTGATTGGGCTGAACCCATTGTCCTTGAAGATTTCATCCGCGCTTCCCCCTTTTGTCTATCTCTACGTAGGAAACATAGAAAAATTACCAAGCTAATATTGGTCGTTAGAGGAAATAAAAAAAAGCAAGAACAGTTCGAAGCCATCTCCCTGTTATAAGCTTTTAAGAAACAAAGCAGTACCAAATTTCCGCCTATTTGATCGAACCGCCGATTAATTTACTGCACGAACTACTTTTTGAAACATATAAACAAAGTACAGAGCGGCGAAAACCGTTAGCGCTACTTCGATGGCAAGGATCACGCAGTTAGTTTCCACTGCCCGAAAATACCCTTGCTCGACAATATCCCAAAATACAAGAACTTGGAGGAATATAGCGCTGCCTAAGCAGCTAAGACCGAAGCTGTTGATTATCAGGCGAATACTACGGCTTATTCTCGGACGAGCTTTCATCTTTCCTTAACCTGACTTTCCACCGATAGGACCAGACTCTCGAAGGTTCGCTGACAGGAGAAACTGCCCAGCAATAATCTTCCCAATCGCGTGATTATCTACCCAAAGGCTAAGCCGCATTTTCAAGGAAACTGCGCGTCATATCTTTCTCGTCTAACCCTAAACTGACAATATCAAGCTTGATAGACGCGGCAATATTTTTTAGCTGCAATTTAGTCGTCGAACGACTTAAATTTGGCTGCCTTTTGGTAACCTATTAGATGCCATACATCATACACCGATTTATAGCTTGCTGATATCCAACGCGCAAGTTCTAACCTAAGCTAAACCAAACGTCGATTGGCCACAACCTGAAGTCAGCTCTTTAACGATGACCGTATTATTCTTTGATAAACGTACAGGAAATAGACAACTGCGAAAAACGTCAAAGTGACCTCAATCGCAAGAACAGTTGAGTTAGTCTCAACAGCTCGAAAATAACCTTGTAGAGTGATGTCGGAAAAGACAAGGATTTGCAGGAAGATAGCGCCGCCTAAGCAGCTTAAGCCCAAGCTGTGAATTACCAAGCTTATTTTATGGCTTAATTGTGGGTCAATAGTCATCGGTCATTCGCGTGCTAATTATCGTGCAACGTATGACTTAAGATTTATGAAAACAGAAACAGAATTGCCGATATGCCATGAACCCAAGCTTAGCCGAATTGGCCAGCGATGTAATTGTGAGTAAGTTCACTTTTCGGATGCTCAAACAAGTCCTTAGTGTCGCCAAATTCAATGAGTTGACCCACATACATGAAAGCCGTAAAATCCGACACCCGGGCGGCTTGCTGCAAATTATGCGTCACAATAATAACCGTGTATTTCCTCTTAAGCTCCATCGCCAAGGATTCGATGCGGGCGGTCGAAGCAGGGTCCAAAGCGCTGCAGGGCTCATCCATAAGTATTAGTTCGGGCTCCGCCGCTAAAGCGCGGGCTATGCAAAGCCGCTGTTGCTGGCCACCAGAAAGGGAAAGAGCACTATCGTTCAGACGTTCTTTCACTTCTTCCCACAGGGCGGCGCCTCTAAGACTTTTCTCCACGAGCTCTTTGAGGCTTTCACCTTTCGCCATACTGTGAATCTTGGGACCGAAAGCTACGTTCTCGAATATCGATTTCGGGAACGGATTAGGCTTTTGAAACACCATCCCTATTCTTCGCCTCAACTCGTAAACATTGCTGCTGTCAGAATAGATGTTTTGTCCGTCGAAAATTATCTCCCCCTGCGTGCGACAGCCGTTTATAAGGTCATTCATACGATTGATTGAGCGCAGAAGGGTCGATTTGCCGCATCCTGAAGGACCCATAATTGCCGTCACTGCGTTCTCTTTAATCTCTAGATCGACATCTTTCAGAACATGGTTACTCTTGAACCACAAGTTGAATTTCCTAGTTTCAACTTTCCCCAATTATTTTCTCTTCCATTTCAGTGGGATTGATCGCAGGTTTAACCTCGTCAAGGACTGTGATTGAGCTTTTTCTCATGCAAATCTTGAGATCTTTTCAACACGTCCCTGCGACGAAGAGAAGGTTTTTTGAGTAATATTGTTTTCCACAATAGCAATCATAGACTATGATTTAGTATATAATTTCTTTAGATAAGGAATTTATTATGTAAGTCAATAGGGCAACATGTATTTATTAACTATTTAAGGAGAAGCGAGCGGTTGTGGCAGGCAAAAGAGAATGACGAAACCAGAAAAATTCAGTTTACAGGCGGATCCACTTACATTATATCGTTACCGAAGAATTGGATTTGTCAAAACCAATTAAAAAAGGGAAGTTTCATAAGACTCCGCGAAGAAGAAACTGGATTATTAACGATCGTTCCACCAAATTCAAAAGTCCAAAATAGGACCGAACAAGCAACAATTGTGGTTCCTGCGAACGAAGATACGGAAATAATCATTAGAAAGATTGTTTCGACATACTTGTCAGGCTATAATTCCATCCACGTAAGATCGAATAAACAGCAGTTATCGACCAAGCAGAGGCACGACATGAAAGATTTTGTGCGGCGAATGCTCGTCGGGACAGAAATTGTGACTGATGCTTCTTTTCAGCTAGTGTTGCAGGTTTTGTTAAGTTATCCTGAGTTAACCGTTCAAAGTGCCTTGAGAAGAATGAGCATCATAACGGCTTCTATGCATAAAGACGCTATGCTTGGCTTGGGCGCCAACGATAAATTGCTTTTGAAGGACGTAATAACCACGGACAGCGAGGTTGACCGCTTCAATCTTTACGTGATTAGACAGTTAAGGACTGCGATACAAAATCCCAGAATAAGCAAAGAAATCGGCTTGGACAACGGGAAAGACTGCCTTGGTTATCGACTGGTGACTAAGTCTGTTGAACGAGCCGCGGACCACGCCGTTAAGATAGCCGAGAACGTTTTAGCGCTCAAACATAAGCTGAATGATGAAACCATGGAAAAAATCGAGCAAATGAGCCAAGTTTCAATCAAAATGTTCGAAACAGCAATGGAGTCACTCTTCAGGCAGGACTACAACTCGGCCGAAACAATCATAGAACGCATCAAAGAAGTCGAGACCTTGGAAAGAGATGCCGTGGTTTCCTCTCAGATGGATATTGAAAACAACGCAAACCTACGACTAATTATTGAAAGCATAAGGAGAACTGCCGAGTATTCATGCGACATCGCAGAAATCGTTCTTAACTTGACAGTCGACTCAATACTCGTGTGATACAAATGTCCAATAAAGAGAAACCCTCTTCTTCTTCGGTCACCGATTTAATTAGTAAATTTAGAAAGTATCTGTCAGACCGGGTTCTAATCACCGATCTAGTTACAAAGTTAATCCTCACCTTCGGTGTGGTTTTAATGATCGGGGGCATATACCTGATGTTGACTGGCTCGGGTACCTCAAATCAAGCTGCTCAGTCAATGATTTCTTCCATAAGTTGGGTGCCTGGAATTCCGTTTTATCTAGGCAATCTTGCCGATCCAAGCGCGTCTGCAATCGGACTGGTTTCTTGGCTCGTCGGCTTAGACCTTCTGCTTGTCGGTCTGGGGCTTTGGGTCAGAAATCCGCTTGCTCGCTTCATAGCCGTTTTAATTTTCGTGTTTGCGGCCTGCTTTGAATTCATCGAGTTTCTCTACGTTGGGATTTTGGGGGCACCAGCCGCTTTTGCTCTGTTATGGGTAGACGCAATTATGATTTATTTTCTGATTTCAAAGTTTGACTCGAGAACCGATATAAAAAAGCAATTAATCAGTTAAAACGCCGATCTTTTTGAGCTAACCAAGTTTTCAAGCGAAAGATGTTTTCACTTTTCTCGAACCCAATCTGATCAGACTTATTGCGTGAAGGACCAACATCACAATTAAATGTTGTCTTTTAATGTTTAATCAAAAAGTCGTCGTTCGGCGAATCTAACCTTCAAGGCTGGTTAGGAAATTTTCGTTTATGGGAAACATTTGGTGGTGGCTTCTTGACGGTTTGATCCGCCGAACCCATTTTTGCGTTGCAGACATTCGACTGTCAATTGCTATATACTTTTTTTGCGTTCTTAAAAGTTTCACAAATATTCTATAAGTTGATAATGGGGAAGCTATAGAGTAAATATTGCAGCAGCTCAACACCGTTAAAGGTTTTTCTTTTTAAGGCGTTCTCATTGAGAAATGAGTAGCCGCAGGCTGAACCGTTAACTTAGGATCGTCCTTTTTCTGGTTCGGCTTCTAGTACTATGAGGCGTTCACGCGAGTTTATTCCTAAGTAGTATCAAGTTAAAAAAATGACTATATAGCAATGAATTGATGGTCTACATTCCGCAAAAAATTGTATTTGTTGGCAGAGTTTTAAAAAAAAGTATCATGTTAGAGCGCCGCATGCCCATTGTCCGTATTCGATGTAGGCGCCTATAAACGCAGTTTCATCGTAAAAGCTTATGCTTCCAACATGGTTGTAATCAATGTTTGGATAGTATGTCCCTGTTCGATAGTAGTTGATGTATTCTGTGACAAAGATAATTAGATCGCTAAAGTCTACTTTTCCCTCACCGTTCAGATCGCCTAAAATGGTTACTCCAGACTGCACAGTCGACGTTTGAGGTTTTGAACTCGGCAAGCTTGTGGTCGTTACAGTAACGACGAAAGCGCAGTTTCCTATCGGCAATGAGCCGGTGTTGATGGAGCAGGGTATAACCTGCGTTTGCTGGAAGTTCAATGTCACTGTTTCAGTGTACAATATACTTGAGCCGGTGGAAATTTGAATGCGTGCGGTTTCTGACACCGAATCTGGGTTTGTTAAAGTCACACTTGTCGGCATGGTGAAGCCTGTTTGAGTCGCAATCCTTGGAACTAGTATGCTGGTAATTTTTATGGGTGTGAGAGGTGCGAAGAATGCTTCTGTTGAGCCCGTTCCAGAGGCCGTGAAAGTCGTAGGATTCGCCAAGTTAGACGTCAAAGATACTCCGCCTGTTGCTACCCAGTCGACAAATTGGTACCCAGGATTCGCCGTCGCAGTTATTGTGGTGGGGTTCTGCCCGTAGCTTCCTGACGAGGGGCTTACAGATCCCATAGTAGCATTGTTTGACATTATAGTCACAGGTACGTTGACTTGCAGGGATTGAGAGACTGAGGCGCTCGCGCTTGTTGTTAGATCTAGAGCTGAGCCTAATCCGATTAGGTCTTGAGCTCCGCTATTATAGCTTGTCAGGTTTAAGTATTGTGTTGGCCATACGCTTTGGGTATTGGCTGTAACAGTGATTGTGGATCCCACCGCTGCGGTTGAAGGCACCGTCACGGTAACTTGGGCCATACCGGTGCTGTCTGTAAAAGCCATACTTGAGCTGAGATCTGCCGTGGGTAAAGGCGTGGCGGAACCTCCGGGGGCAGTGAGACTCGCGGCAAAGTCGATTTGCACGTTTGGACGTGCGGAACCAAGTTGAACCAGGAAACTTGCCGTCTGACCCGGATCAGCTGATGCGGTGCCTGCACCGGGCGAAGCCCACGTTAATGTGTCGATAGGCAGAGCAGTATTCTTGCCGCTAGCATCAGCCGCCAATGTTGCCGCTGGGCTCGTAATTGAGGAGTCCAGGACGAAATCAGCATAAGGTGGTGGCTGGCCTAGAAGATCCCAGATTGCAACTTGATCAACTGCTGCACTAGTTGCGTTTGGTGGAGTATACCAGCTCAACAAGTAGCTGATAGCTTGCCATGTCGCGTCGTTCGTTGGTACTAAGATTTCGTCGGCCGTATAAGAAGAACCCTCGTAGATGGTGCCGCTGGGAGTTAAGCAGTAGGCTTCACCTGTGTTTCCGTTTATTGTGATTGGAAATTGTCCAATCCAATAGCCTTGAGATGTAATGATGCCAAGGTCGGTTGGTGAACTTGGGTAGCCTATTTGGACGGATACTTGGGCGTAAACAGTTGCACCCAGCGCAGTTATCATTAGGGTTATGAGCAACACTATGAGTACCATATTTCTTCTCACGGGTCAACTCTCCTTTCCTGTTACGACGCAATTATTTCATGGATTGATGCTTGCATCTTCCTTTTTTAAGGGATTGCTTTTAGTATATGATACTTGTCCACATAGAAAATATACTCACAAAAACTCCCTTGTAGGCTACTTAGAAGCAGCCTCAACTATATTGGCTAAACTTCTGAGACTAACGACAAAGATGAAAAGGCATTTAGGAATAGTTATTATAGGTCAAGAATAGTTCAGTTGCCTTATTTGAACAACTCTGCCCCTTGAATGTGCTAAAAAAGGGGTAAGTACCTACTTAGTAATAATATTAGAAACTATCGTGTGTGTAGGGCTTCACTATGCCAAGAGTATTTGCCAATTGTCCAAATGGAGTATGGGCGGCTATGTTAATGAAATCGCATGATCTCTTCTGCGTCATGATAGAATATTGAATTTTGCAGCTGTTTCTGGCGCCAGTGGAGCGCTCGCTGAATTTGAGAGCAAACATATGTAAGCGGTTGCTTGTCCGGTGAACGCCCAGGGTGGGATGGGGATGGATGCGTCTATAACGGTGATGTTTTGTGTCTGTTGAGTTACCTTAAGAGTTGAAGAACCTATTGGTTCGCTTGCATTGTCAAACAGTGTGATGCTTACCTGAGTCAATGATGCTGAAAGCTCCTGGTTGTCTATTGTAAATTGGATAGGCAGGGTTTCTCCTCTGTGGATGCTTGCGGGGATTGTCACGTTGTTTTCTATGCTATTCAAGTAGGCGAAAGTGAAGTTCACTGTGTCGGTTATTGTTTCGCCTATAATGTCAGCCGAAGCAGTTATCGACCACGTTCCAAAGCTGCTTTGGCCCAGGTCTGGGGGCATCCTGAAGGGAGGATCAATCGTTGCGACGCCGCTTTGGTTTGTTTCGCCTTGCCTGTAGTAGCTTGTTCCGTTCACGTCGCGAATCGTGAAAAAGACGCTTTGGTCAGGTACTGGACCACTCGCGTTCATGATTAGAGCGTATGTGGGCACTAATTGGAGAGGCCCATACGTTTGACCGGCCGCTCCTTCCGCCGTGTAGACTTCAATGTTAAACTGTTGCGCGCTGCTCGACGCTGTTGTGAATTGTGCGTTCGCCGTCTGAGTTCCTGCGACGGGGTTGTCTGAGGTGATTCCGTTGGCTGCGGTTTCAGGAGCATAGAGGTATGCAACACCCACGCCTTGGGGTTCAAGCCCAATGATAGTTGAGCCAGCAGACATTACTTGGAACTTAATCGTTGCAGACACTGCACCGGAAGAATTGTCATTGGTTACCATGCTGTTTGCAGTGTTGAAAGCGATCTGACCGATAGTCAGCAGCCCCTCGGTAACGTTGTTTGTTAGGTCGCCGGCGTTACTCTGATCTGGAAGCCAGGAACCGTCAGTGTAACTGACGAACTTGATTATCGTTTCGTTCCACGTTACGACGTAGCTGGCTCCACTGACGCCGTTATTTGTGCCTCCGAGGTTAACGCTTGCGTAGTTGTCGGCGCGCACATCCACCGAAAAAGTTGAGCCGATTGGCTGGGATGAAATGACTGTGGTGTTTTCGCCAGCGCCGTTTGCGCTGGTCGGAACGACGCTTAGAATTGGTGCGGTTGCCGTGGCGCTGGTTAAATTTGTCTTTACCGAGAGGACAGAAAAGGTAACGAGAAAGGCTATAGCCAGACAGATTATTCGTTTATGCCTCAACAGCTTCTGCCTGGGTGTTGCCATTTTTTTCGTCTCACGCTATTATCTGGAAGTTTGCTGATCGTTCAGGGGCCAGAGGAACTCCACCTGATGTGGGGTTACCAGTCAGAATGTTAACATAAACTGTTGCTTCACCAACGTAGGCCCACGTTGGAATAGTGAATGTTTCTGTAACGGTGGCGCCGCTTGCGGCGTTTGCAACGGTGGTTAGGCTGCTGCCTATCGGCACGTTGTCAGCATCGCAGACTGTGATGACCACTGTTGATCCGAGTGTGATGTCGTCGGTGTTTTGGATTTGGACTTTGACGTTCATTGTACCGCCTCTTGCAACGCTTGAGGGTAGCGTAATGCCGTTGATGGTGACTAAGACCAGGTAGTTGTATTCAAAGGTGATTTTGGAAGTAACCACTTCCTGATCGACCTCCACAGTGGCTGTCACGGTCCATGTTCCGAAATTGGATGGGCCGATGTTTGGGGTTACGTAGCTCTGATAAGCGTAGCCTGTTGAATTGGTGAATGCGGTTCGTATCGCGATGATTGTGCCGTTTGGACTTTGTACTGTAAACACAACGTTTTCGTCGGCTTCTGACCCTCCGTTGTACGTGACGTAAGCGTACAGTTGAACCGGTTGTTGCGGTCCATAGACGGTCTGGCTGCTTGTGAGGACGACTCTTGCTAGTTGTTGAGACTGAGACTGTTGAACGTCTATCCAGACACTTGTTGAGGACGTGTTCGTGTATTGAGGATTAAGCGATGAACCCACGTCTGGAGCCGTTACGATAAGGGTTACCTGAAGCCACCCGACGCTGTTTACCACGATTGTTACTCCTGAACCGCTGAAAGCGCCGAATTCAGAGTTGTTCTCGTTTAAAACTAGCCAAGCGTAGTTTGTTATCGGGCACGATTTCCCGCTTGCTGCGTCGTATCCCGGCGTGGAAGAACTGCCGTCCAGAAGTATTTGTTCGCCTGTCGCGTAGACTGTTCCGTTTTTGTTAGATATTATGGCTGCGGGACTATGAGTCGAGGAACCTGATGGTGGAGTTGGGGTGGGTGTTGGAGTTGGGGTTGGAGTTGGGGAAGTTGAGGATCCGTATGTCGCATCAACTACGGTCACGTTTGTTACTGCGACGGCTATGGTAGCTGGGGGTGCAGGTGGAGCGTAGATATACGCAACGCCGACACCTTGTGGTTGAAGCCCAATTGTCGTTGCGCCTGTGGAGGCGACTGTGAAGTTGATGCTGCAGGATACTGCTCCTTTAGAGTTGTCATTCGTTACCTGAGCGTTGGTTGAGTCAAGCGCGATTTGGCCGATTGTTAAATTCCCGTTCGTGGTGTATGATGGTATATCACCAAGGTTGCTCTGGTCTGTCAGCCAGTTGCCATCGGTATAGTTATCGAACGTGAGGACCGCGGGGTTCCACGTGACCACGTAGCTGGCTCCGTTGACTCCGTTGTTTGTTCCGCCCTCGTTCACGGCTGCGTAGTTGTCAACGCGCACATCTACCGAAAAAGTTGAGCCGACTGACTTGGCTGGAATGATTGTTGTGCTGGTCGCGCCCGGCTGGCCTGTTGGCACGATGCTTATGATCGGCGCGTTCTGGGTTGCGGCGTCGATGAAATGTGCCAGCGAAGCGAAAACTGAAAGAGTAATTAGGAAAACTAGGGCTAAACAGATGATGGTTTTACGTTTCATTTAGCCCACCTTTCAGAGCGAGCGCTCGGCGTTGGATACTTGCCGTCAAGGATTAGAAAGGAAATTCTTTGGAACAATGAAAGCGCTCCCTTCAAATCAGGATAATTTGGTCATTGCTTTTTTACTTTAGCCAAATAGTTTATGTAGTGTACATAGTTTTTTTTCTGAATATATAAAGTTCGTTTTGTCGCGTGTTTAGTGACGGTTTTTTGTTTTGTCTGTGCAGGCAAGAGTAGAGTATAGGAGGGTAAAGTCGGTACGTTTTGTCGGTACAATTCGTCGATACGTCGCGGAAGCGTGTGCCTAATGGGTTCAGGTTTTAGCTGGTGCTGTGGAGTCACTGACAGTTAGAAAGATGATACACGCATAAGCTAATTGGGTACTATTTTTGAGGGGTTTTTGCTGGAAAACACCGTGAAAGGCTGCTCCTATGATCTAGCGTGAGAATTGGAATTTAGCCGGTTCGCTAAAAATGAGGGTTGAGAAGGCTATCTTTTGGTGGGTTTAGCTTTTTTGGATATTATCAGCGTTGAGGCAGTTGCTGCGGTGATAAGAAGGATCACGATTGAGATTGCTGGGAATTCTGGGGCTTGCTGCGTCTTTGGAGTCGGGGATGGCGATTGACTTGCTGATGTCGAATCGGTCGGTGATGGACTGCTGGATGGGCTGTTGGATGGGGGTGGGCTGGGTGTTTGGCTGGTTGTCGATCCTACAGTTATGACTGCGTTGATGTTGGTGTGTGTAACCGTTTGGTATACGGGGTTTGAGGTTGTTCCGACGTTGGTTGGCGTGTCCAGGGTTGTTTGATTAAAGTTAATCTGTGAAGTGCCCAAGGCAAGTACAGTGAATGTTAAAGTTGCGAGGACGCCGCTCCCGCTTTCAGACGTGAATGAAAGGAGTACGTCTGAGATGTCTGGGATCACGCCTTTGCTGAAGGACAAGAAGGAGTCCGAGGTCCATATGAACAGGTCCTGTCCGGCGGCTTTGAGGAAGGGGCCTTCGCTGACGCTTGTTAGGTTCAGGTATGCGGGGTTAAACATTAAGCCGGCGACGTCCCATGCCCAAAGGTCTTGAACGTTGTTTATTACGATGTTTATCTGGATCGTGCTTCCAACCGTTGCTGATGGGAATTGTTGGGTGGATGAGTCTATGGCGATGGTTGTTCCGGTTTGAGCGTGTGACGGGTTTATTGCCGCGATGCCTGTTAAGGCGATGATTGCGAGAAAGAGTGCTAATATGGATTTTTTCATATAATTTCTCTTCTCCCTTTTCACCTTTATCTTTAGACTAAAATTATTTAGCCCTATCCAAAATATACTATTGAGAACTGCGTTATCTATATAGTTGGCACTGATTAGAATTTTTTCCTTAGCGGAGTGGGAAAATCGAGTTTTTTTTGGTTTTTCGCTATGTTCGTTTTCTTAACCAGATGGTCGATCCCATTAGAGTTGCGAGGGTGATGATTATCGTGATCGCCACGACGTATGAGGGTAGGCCTGACTGTGCAGATGTGTTCGGCGCTGAAGTCGAAGTTGGACTTGCTGTTGCTGATGAGGTGGAGCTTGGCGTTGGGGTTGCGGTTGTGGTGTTCGGCGTAGGGGTTGCAGTTTGGCCCGATCCTGGGACAACCGTTATTTGCGTGCTGGCGGTGTCGTTCTGGTTGCTCGCGTCAAAAACTGTTAAGGTAACGTTGTCGCTTTGGGATTTTTGACCTTCCGGTAGTTTAAAGGTGTAAGTTGAAGTTGGACCGGTTCCTGCGTCGATGTCGTTGACTTGCCACAGGTACTTTGTTATTGTTCCGTTGTTTGATTCGTAGCTTCCTGTGCCGTTGAAAGTTACAGCTTGACCGGCTGGCACCGATTGTCCTTTTGCGATGCCTTCGATGTCGATGACAGCAACCGGTTTAGACGTGTTATTGACCGTTATGGTCACGGTTGCCGGTTCGCTGGCGCCGTTTGAGTCGGTGACGACCAGCGTGACGACGTATATGCCTGGAATGTTAAAGGTGAAGGTGGGGTTGGCTCCCGTGAGGGTTTTGTTTGCGCCGTTGTAATTGAAGGACCAAGCATATGCAGTTATGGATCCTGACGGTAAGGATTTTGAGCCATCGAAAGTTACGGTTGTGGCTTCCATGACTGTTTGGTCGGATCCAGCGTTGGCTACTGGAGCGCCTGAAACAAAAGTGATTGTTGTGGTGGAAGTGGTTGGCGGAGCAACGGTTATTGGGTTGCCGTAAAGTGGGTCGCTTGGATTTGGACTTTCGAGTGTTACGTTGCCGAGTTGAACAGAGGTTGAGGTTTGTGCGGTTACGTTGAACTCGATTGTAGCTAAGACGCCGCTTCCGCTCGCTCCGGTTGTGGATTCTAAAGCGTCGCTGATGCTTTCGGCATTCTTTGAGTTGCTGGTGGCGGGATTTGCGATAAAGACTGCCCCACCAGCCTGTTCTAAGAAGCCGCCTGTTTGAGGAGTTCCGACTAGGCTTAGGACTGTTGAGTCCCAGCTGATGATTAGGTTAAAAAACCAGAGGTTTTGCACGTTGGAAATGGTGACGTTGAGCGTGAAGGTTTGGCCGACTTGTGAAATTTGGTACGTGGCTGGTGATAGTGTGACGGTTGGTCCTGTCTGAGCTTTAGTGGGTGCGACAAGTGGAAAAATGAAGAGGGCTATCAGCATTATTGTCGTTAGCAAGAGGCAGATTGTTTTTTTGTTCATGTTTTTTACGACGCAAAAGCTTGGATGTAGTAGCCTACGAACAGAACAATATCGTTGAAGTTAATAACGCTACCGTTATGGATGAAATCTATCTGTGAGCTGTATATGCGGTTTGCGAAGTAGTTTATGTACAGTCCCACAAATGTTGTTATGTCTTCAAAGTTTACTTTGCCGTCGCCGTTCACGTCCGCGAGTTCTGCGACGCCGAAGGTATATAGCTTTTGGCCTATGGTACCTTCATAGTTTGTTGTGCAGTTGGCTGTGTAAGTACCAAGGATCAGGTTTTCGTACTGTGGCAGCCTGAAGGACAGGCTGAAGTAGTTTGTTGGGTCGCCGTTTAGGTTCTGGGTTGTTGCCTGGATTCCTTGGAAGGCTGTGCCGCCTGTAATGGTGAACTGGAACGGGTATTCTTCTGCGAGTGGGTAGCCGCCGTGGTTGGGCCACGTGTTGTTGAAAACGTCTACGTATGCGTATGCGGTTCCATAGTGAGCCCATGAGGGAATGCCGAAATTAACCAAGGCTGTGGCTGAGGAGTAGGCCGCCACGCCGATAGACTGATAAGCTACAACGATTGGTATTCCATTACTGTCGTAAACGTTGAATGTGACAAGCATCGACTGATAAGTTCCTAAGTTGTTGATGACGTCGAAGTAGAAGTTTGGGATGCTTGAACCTCCCAAGGCTATGCTGCTGATTTTTTGTTCTGCGCCGTTGGATAAGTATGCAGTGTATATTTCTGCTGGTAATCCGTTCGGGACTGCGTTACCCGTTGAAATCGTCCTTATAACTATTGTATTATTATTTGGATCTTGGATCTGAAGGCCTACAAGTCCGTTAGCAGGATAAGTTACATACGGTGGGTTGTCGTAAATCATAGTTTGATTCAACGTAAAAAGAGAATACGCGTCAACAGGGTACTGTGTGGGGTTGTTTAAGTTTGAGCCGAGTGTTAACGTTACTGTTGAAGAACCCTGTGCTTTGACTCCGACGATGACAGTTGCTAATGTGATGGCTATGAGAACGATTGACAAACGGAACTTTCTGTTCATATAAATTCTCCCTTTCCTATCTTATCTTCCAGCCGAAATTATTTAGCCCTTACCAAAATAGTATATTGAGATTAGCCAATTCTATATAGACTGATGATTGGACTGCTTCAAGTGAGGCAACACGCGAATTCTTGCAAATTGTTTTTCTGGAAAGCACTGTAATTGAGTTTTCTGCTTCCTACTGCCCATCTGACCACTTAAAATGAATCCTACAATCTTTTTTCTTTTGCACTCAAAATAAGCCGGCTGGACTTAAGCGGGGAGGTCATCATGAGCCAAGTTGCACAATTCATGCTTGCTTGGCATCGTGGATGGAGTTAGGCAGAAGTTTAACGCTTTCGAAAATAAAAAAATAAAAGGGGATAGTTAGTTTCTAACTATCTTTGTTTGTCTTCTGATGGGTTTATGGTGCTGATGGATATGCGCTTGGTGGTAGCACTATTGTGAAGGTGTTACTTGCTTGAGGACAGTAAGGTACTGCACTGCTTGCTGACGACGTTAATGATATAGCGTGTGGCGGTGAGTTCAAGCCTGCGGTGTTGTATGGGTCTACGTTGAATACATTGACTTGGATTGTTGCAGTGCCTAGGAATGCGTATGATGGGATGTTGAAGTTGAGTGTTGCTGTCTGAGTGCTTGGGGTCACTGTGAATGTTGAGCCGGCTCCGTTCAGGGTTGCTCCACTGCTAAAGGTGAACGTTGTTTCGCCTGTTGCAACTGGCACGTTTCCGTTATCGAGGACCGTGTAAACTACGTAGCATGTCGTTATTTCGTGAGAGTAGTCTAAGAGGTGGACATTGAATGTTTCGGATGTAACAACGCCACTTCCTTCATTTGCTTTGTAGGCTGGGTTTGGAAGACCAGTTATCGGGGCCGAGAGCGTTGATGGTTGGATGACTCCGTTTTGTGCGGTCCATGTGGCAGAGTTGAAGGCTATGAGGTCGCCGAAGTAGAACGGCATCGTATCGTTTACGGTGGTTGATTGAACTTGTACGGTTGCAAATACACTCCAAACGCCGAATTCGCTTACTGGGCTGCTTGATCCGCCTGAGACATAATTGCCGTCGTACCATGGAAGTTCGTAGCTTGTAGTTGCGATTCCATTTCCGTTGGTTAACGCAGTAACCGTTCCGATGACGTTTCCTTGAGTATCTTCGATGTAGAAGACTACTTCTTTGTTTGCGACTGGACCTGCATTGTATGTTACTAGTGCGCCTAAGCCCATTGTTTGCTGTGGACCGAAAGAGTCAGATCCGGCATTTGCGTTGTATAGAGGTGGGCTGTCACCTGCATATAATGGTTGGCCGTTGTTTCCGTTAGGTGTCACGTTGTTAGTAGTATATACATCGATTGCGGGTCCGTATGTGCTTTGTGTCGGTTGAACTAGGAATGAAATCGAAACGGAGGCAGTACCGGAATAGCCTGGCTCAGATGCTGTTGAAACTGTTAGGGTTAATGTGTAGGTTATTGCTTGGGTGACCGTTGGCACGTTGAAAGTGAATTGTGCACCACTTGTGAAGGTTTGTGGACTTGTGAACAGTGCTGGAGCGCCGCTGCTCGGGGCTGCAATGTATGACCAGCTGTAACTTACGATTGGCATCGTTGGGCTCAGCGGGAATGCTGCTGGGTCTTGGCCTGGTAGTGAATTCGAATCGCTTACTGTGATTGATCCTGTACCTGAAGTGAAGATTGTGCCTACGATATTGGTTGGACTGACCTGGGTGATTACTGCTGTTGGGCTTGTTGCTGCTGGTGCCGTGGTTGGACCGTATGTGAAGCTGTTCAGTACGGGTAGGGGTGTCACTGGTGTAGGTGTTTGATGATTCGTTCCTGCGAGTGTTTCAAGGGTCGGGGTTCCTGTGACTTGGCTTTGGACTAAGCTTATGGTGGTGGCTGATGGCGCGTAGTTGATTGGTGTGAATGTTAAGACTGCTAGTACACCCGAGGTTGCATTCTGTGTCGTGAATGACAGGTATACGTCGCTGATTCCTTGCGGCACGCTGCCTGGGTTGTCGTTGTTGTCAACCCATCCAGGTACCCACAAGGTTGTTGCACCTGCGCTATTGTTGAGGTGTACGGATGCTAGGTAGGTTCCTTCCTGGATGTTTGTCAGTTGGAGTATTGCTGTGTTCCATGATAAGCCAAAGTTGAAGCCCCAGATTGGAATTTGGTTCGGGTTGCTTAGGAAAACATCTACCTCGAACGGATTATTGATCGGGCTGGATCCTCCGCTGTATGAGTTCAGCGTTGTACCATGATAGTATAGGCTCAAGCTTGTTACTGCAGCGTATGATGCGCCGTATGCTAGTACTCCGGTAACTGGTAGGGCTGTGGTGGCTGGTGCGGCTGGTGGGGCGATGAGCAATGGAACGCCTGCGCCTTGCGCGTCTACATTGATATTGTATGAACCTGGAGCGGTCACTGTGAAGTTGATACTACAGGACACTGTTCCAGCGGCGTTGTCGTTTGTTACTTGAGCGTTGGATGTGTCGAAGGCGATTTGACCGATGGTCAACGAGCCCACTGCGCTGGAGGTTGGTGGAATGTCACCTGCGTTGCTTTGGTCTGTTAGATAAGCACCGTCGGTGTAGTTGTCGAATTTGAGCACACTTGAGGGCCAATAGACTACGTAGCTTGCTCCGCTGATTCCGTTGTTGGGTCCGCCTACGTTTACGTCCGCGTAGTTGTCAATTCGGACATCTACCGAAAATGTAGTCCCGACTGCGTACACTGGCAATGTGTAGTTGCTTCCCGACGTGTTAGCAGCGTGGCCTGTGGGCACCACATCAAGATATGGTGGAGTGCCGCTTGCAGGGTACGTTGCATGTACGCCGACTAGTAGCGCCGGCATGACCATAAGAAGGGCCAATGCCAAGGCTACTAGATGTTTGGTTTTCAGGTTTTTGAGTTTCAATTTTTATTTCTCCTTTCAATTGCGTGTTTCATTTAGAGGGGGGATTAGTAGGGGTTGTAGCCCGTGAAGTATGCGATGTAGTCTCCGACGAAGATCGTGATGTCGTTAAAGTTGATGGTTCCGACAGCCTTAAAGTCGCAGTATGGGTTGTAGATGCCGTTGACGTGGTAGTTGATGTAGGCGCCGACGAAGTAAGTGATGTCGTTGAAGTTGACTTTGCCAGCTGGAATACTCAGAGTCTGACCTGGCAACGGTGTGTATGCGGCGAGGTTAGAGTTGATTACCTGGCCGCCTGACATGTCGTCGGGGTCAAGTGGAATGTACTGGTTATCACTCAAGAAAGAACCAGTGTTTGTCGCATTGGTACCTCCGCTTGGAAGTGTCATTGGGTTCGAGGCTCTCATGTACGCAATCCAAACGCCCGTCACCAAAAGTGCACCTGAATCAGGTATCTGACCTGGTGTTACTTCCCAGAGCCATCTCCATGCCTGGTATTGGCCAGTTGCGCCTGTGCCTTTAATATTTGAGACAGCATATTTGATGTTTGGAACGGTTGGAGCAACAGCGCTTCCCCAAGTCTGCGGTGGGTTGTAAGTATTTGCTGTGCCACTTGTGTTGAATTGGATGTCTATGGCAGTGAGCTTAGGATCTCCAGCTAATATGCCTGCTGAAATGAACCCTATCCATAATTGTCCATTCTCCATAGTGGACTGAACAATTTGGTTAGTCTCGCAAAATGAGTACGTTGCCATGTCCTGCGATGTTAGACCAGAGATGGGATCAGTTGTCTGAACTGCTGGACTTCCTGTTTTGTATTCCGCTTCAAAGCCGTTGGGTATAATGAAGTAGTTGTCAAAGCAGTCGAAAGTTCCAGAAGTTGGATCTCTTACTGCACGGTTGATGTTCGAATTCAAATTGACGCCTGCGGCTGTTGCATTGCCTGTCACCCATGAAGGTATGTTATTGTTGTAGTAGTAGTTTAGGAAGCTTTCCCAAGTCGTGAAGTAAGGTGTGTTGGGTGCCCACTCGTAGTATGAAGTCGCATTCGTAAAGTCACAATAGGGAGCGGTGTCCTTTAAGCCAGTATTAGTGCCAGGCGAGGCTGCTGGGGCGGCGGTTGTCGGTGGCAAAGTCATGAAGAGTTCGGCAACTTGCTGAGTAGTAAGAGTGGTTGGGAACCAAGTAGCCATTATGGTGGGTATGCATATTCCAACGCTGTCGATGCCGACTGCCCAGATCTGAAGATCTTGCATGCCAGTTGCGCCCCATTCGCTGCTGCCACTTTTTGGAGGCCGTGACATTTCTCCTATATCAGCTGTTCCGGCAATTAAGGCTGGGATGGCTGTTCCACTTCCTGCACCTGTGATTGCGATCGGGGTGGCCGCCGTAAGTGACGTCGCATCCCAACTCGGGTTAGCTGTGACAAGTGCGTTCCAGTAGCTTGCGAAGGTTGTAGCTGCTTCCACAGCCACTGGATACACTGTGCTTGACCCAGCTATGGTCAAAGTGTTTTGAGCCACCAGCCCGGTGACTGGAGTGTAAGTGTAGGCGTGTCCAAGAGATAGTGTTGCTAATGCAGAAACTGTAAATATTGCTAGTACTATCATCGCTATAGATTTTGTTAAAGATTTATTCAATTTTTTTCCTTCTCCTTTTTTAATTTAGGGAACGATTTCTCGTTCAAGCCTTAAATCTACAGTCCGAGGATAACTAGTTTGTCTCCTTATTTTATGGGGAAAAACTTAATCTAAATTTTCTAAATAGTCAACAATAGAAAAAAATACTATTCTAATGAGCAAATAACGACCTCTACTAGAACGATTTCTTCTAATTATACTATTGATAATAAATAGAAAAGCATTATTTTTGACGAAAGATGCTTTTCAAACATACTTGAAGCCAATATTTCATCATTTCGAACAAAGTTGAAGGGAGAAGAGCGGAGATGTTCAACGCGAAGATGCTGAAGGAGAATCTTATCAAGGCGGCCCTGTTCCTGTGCGCCATCTCCTCCATCGGAATCGTTTTTTTCATCGTAGCCTACATGCTCTGGCTAGGATACCCGGAAGTCTCAACCTGGATTGAGTACGGGTTCAAGGGCTTTACGGCATTCATATACAACACGATGTATGTGGGGATCGGTGGAACACTTTTGGGAGCCGCAATCGGAATCCCATGTGCAATTTACTTAGCAGAATTCGCCGACATGCGAATAAGAAACATGATTAAACCCACCTTGGAAGTGCTAAACGGCTTCCCCTCAGTGGTCCTCGGAATGGTCGGTTACGCCATAGTTTGCTTCACGATAGAAAGGTACACAGGAGGCACGGCGACAGGATCCTTCTATTGCATTCTAGCCGCATGGATAGTGCTTGGGATAATGTCCCTACCGCTTATCGCAAGCGTTTCAGAAGATTCCATAAGAGCGGTGCCTCAAGACCTAAGAGAGGCATCCTTAGGTCTTGGCGCAACGAAATGGCAAACCGCCCTCAGAGTACTAATTCCGAGCGCAATGTCCGGAATTCTAACCGCTCTTTTGCTGGCTCTTGGGAATGCTATCGGAGAAACGATGGCAGTGTTGGCGGTGATTGGCGTAGAGACGCCTCCTCCGATAACTCTAAACCCGCTAGTGAGCTCCAACGTTATTACAGCGATGATAGCGAATGGCTATGAAGAGGTCAGCTGGGGATCAGTATCGTTCGATTACCTTTTCGCAGCCGGATTCATACTCTTCGTCATGACAATGCTTCTAAACATCGCAACAAGAACGGTCGTATCTGGGCAAAACAGAAACGCGGGCTCGGGGGGAACCAACTTATAAACGTAGGCTTTCCAAAAATCCAAGTCCTCAACTACTTCAAGAAAAAAGAAAAACGCTGCTTGGCAATTAGTAGCCTCCTCTTTATTTCAGGCGCAATAGCAGCATTACCCGGCGTTATTCACCTTATCAACGCCTTCTCAAAAGACGGGTACACTTTGGTCTCATCTAGTGCACTGATAGCTGACATCGCTTTTTCATTTTTGATAATTGTCCCAGCTTTCGTTTTCTTCGCCGTCGGTTACCTACTACTCGAAAATCATTCAATGGGCTGGAAACTTTCATACGCTACTGGGGCAATAGCTTTGCTGCTTGGACTTTTTAAAATCGTTAACTGGACACTGGCTTTGCCTATCGTAGTCCTGGTTACTTTAGCGGCAACAGTGACATTTAGAGATTTCAAATCAGAAAAACGGAAAGATTACCCTGTTGTAACTGAAAACTTGGCGAAGTTTGGAATACGCCTCTCGGGTTTCATCTGCATCACCATTTTACTTGGGCTTCTTGTCTACATCGCAATAAGAGCATCTCCTTATCTCTCAGCCAACTTCTTAACGAGTTCAACCTGGACATGGAAAGGAGCTTCATTCGCACTAAACGACGGAAACAATGGTTCGTTAGGAGGTATCGCAGGTTACACGGCGGGTTCACTCGTACTTGTTTTCTTTTGCGAAATAGTCGCGGTTCCTCTAGGTTTAGGCGCCGCCATCTACATGTCAGAGTACGCCTCGCAAGGCAAACTTACAAGTTTTATCCGCTTTTTCATCGAAACTCTTGCCGGCATCCCGTCGGTCATCATCGGGCTTGTAGGTTTAGCAATCTTCGTCTTCGGCGGCTTCAAACTCGGAGTTTCAATAGTCGGCGGAGGCTTATCTCTAGCTTTCATGACCCTTCCATGGAACGTTCGAGTCGTAGAAGAAGCAATACGGGCAGTGCCTGCATCCTACAGAGAAGCATCTTTCGCCCTCGGAGCAACAAAATGGCAAACCGTCAGAAGAGCAGTGCTTTTCGCCGCCTTGCCGGGGATGATAACGGGAATTCTGCTGGGTTTTGGTGCAGCTTTGGGTGAAACAATAGTGGTGGCCATGACCGCAGGCGATGCGCCGCCCGTGGTAAAAGGTTTGCCAACGATAGGGCTGCGCCAACCAATCCCAACGCTGACGGTTTTCATATGGAGAGCGCCGATACTTTTAGGAATAGGCGCAAAAAACCTATCGATCTTCAACATGTACGGCGTAGCTTTCGCAGCGGCGTTTGTCCTGATAGTCATCTACCTCGCAGTTTGCATCGTGGCGTTGATTGCAAGAAACTATTTAAGCAAGAAAGTCAAGGGGGCATGACAAAATAACTGGAAAAACGACAAAAAATTATGCACGCCCTCATCATAGCAGCCTTGTCTCCGGCAATTCACAGTGTTCAAGTAACCGAGGCATAAACAACAAACAATCCATGGGCAACACGTTAAAAGAGGGTCTAGTGCCTATCCACCCCGCAACCAAACTTCGTTGCACTGGAGCATTACAGCTTCGGAACTACCTTAATAAGAGAATAAAGGGAAGCTAGAAGCAAAAAAGGGAAAAAACTTGGCGCGCAAGAAAACCAGAAAAACGATAAATCTGCTGATTCAGTTATTGCCAATTCTATTTCTCTCCCTGGCTATCATCCAAACCACGCAGATAGCGCGCGCCCAGACAACAGATAGCCCATGGGGGTTAAAACTACAAGTCTTAAACAGTCAGAACGAGACGGAAACCGTGTTCAACCCGTTCGACCAGATTCAACTCCGCGCAAACGTAACCTACAACAACGCTTCGCAACCAGACGTGCTTGTCACATTCGCCGTTGCAGGACCCTCTGTCAACTCAACAAGCAACGCGGGCAACCCAATAAGAATCGTCAGAATAGAAATGACGCAAGCAAACGGCGAAGCTGAATTTTCCTTCCGTATCCCAACAGAGGCTCAAAACGAAGACACGTTGATCGGAACATGGAACGCAACCGCAACCATCAGCGGCACCCCACCACAAAGCACAAGCTTCACCACACAATGGGCCCTGACGACCACAACCATAAACTTGCTCAACACACAAGGCAAAAGCCAATCAACCTTCTCCCCAGGCAGCAACATAGAAGTTCAGCTAGAAATCAGCAACAACGGACCGGCCTTACCAGCGAACATCACAGTCAACATGCAAGACCCAACAGGCCAAACGGTCAACCAAACCGAAACCCTGAACACACAAATCGCAAGCTCTAACCAAACACAGACACAGCAAACCATCATACAAGTGCCCAGCAACGCGTCCGCAGGCCAAGCCTCAATCAACGTGGCAATCTACAAGGGAACATACAACGGCACAGACATACCCGCAGCCGAAAACCAGACCGCAACCTTCACAGTATCAAGCAGCAGTACAACACCGCCGCCAACGCCAACGCCCACTGCCTCTTCCTCACCCACTCCGTCCCCAACTCCAACGGTCCTGCAAAACACCGTAAGCCTATTCTCATGGCTTCTCGTCGCGACCGGGCTGTTCACGTTTACAATGCTCTACGTAGGTCTCAGAAGAAAAGCAACCGCAGTGAGCCCCCAAACAGGCACACAACCACCGAACATGCCCATCACAGCGACCCCTACGGTTGAGCCAAAATCGCAGTCGCCGACCATACAACAGCCCCCGCCAACAGCCCGATCAACCCCAGAAAACCAAGTACGAGCCACTACGATTGGGCAGACGCCGCCATTATACGAAACATGGCTAGGCCAAGCAGGCCTCAGCTCGGACGGATCAAGCAAGCCGGACTTAAAACAACCCACCCCTGAGGAAGCAGCACAGTCGATAGCAAGCCACCTTAGAAAAATCTCAGAGACCGGAAAGAAAGTCCAAGCCTTAGAAACTTTCCTTAAGGCTGAAAGGGAACAACTCAACAACGAGATAACAGACCTGAACAAAATACTTGAAGATCAACAAAGAGCAATAATGGGCTACTTTGACTCCATACGACAAGCAGTCGCGACCGCGGCAAACGCTCAACCAGAAGAAGAAAACGATGGCCATCACACGCAACCAAACCACGCCGACAGAAAGCAGGACCCAGCGCCGCAGCAAACCAACAACAAACCAGACAACCAACAGGCTCAGAACCCCACAAACCCAAACGTTGCCACAAACCCTAATCCCACACCGGTCAAAGACGACCACTATAGTCAACCCAATCTAACAGAACAGAGCAACACAACGCAGAGCTTCACGCTAAACACCCAACCTAAAGTCAACATAGGACAGGAAACGCAACCCACAGAAACAGACAAAACTGGCACTCAAACTTCAGAAAAGATGGGCGCCGCAAAAAACATGAAAGGAACGTCAGGCATAACTCAAAGAGAAGAACGGACGCAAGAAGAGGACATAAAAGTAGCCGAGCACACCAAAGAAGACTAAACCGACGTTAACAGAGCCTCCCCCTAAACACAATAGAATAAAGGGCATTTTCTATATAGAAAAAATTATCTACGTAGGAAAAAATGATATGCAAAGTCGCAAAAAACATCAATACCCATTAAGATTTAAATGGGAGAGGAGAAAACTTGAGAAGATCACCCCGCAAGCTAAAGAAGAGGTCACATAGAAACAGAAACATTCTCGTCACAGTTTCGGCGTTAATCGTCATTACGGTAGTAGGTCTAAGCGTTTTTTTTCTCACCTCAGGATCTGCAGCGACAAGCACAAAACAGATCTTGCCGACGAGTTACCCCGCCGGTTCAGAGTCGGGCAACGCACTCGTCGTTTATGACCCCGGCACAACAGGAGCAGTAAAAGACATCGCAGGGCAAATGGCAAACGACCTGGCGGCGCAAGGATACTTCGTTTGCTTGGCAGGCATCGACAGCGCAACGGCAAAAGGCAACGCTTCACAATATCAAGTGGTTGTTGTGGGCGGCCCCCTAAATAACGGAAAAGCATCAGGCGCAGTTCAGTCATACCTGAAAAACCTGTACCAGGCAAACGGGACAAGAATAGGCGTTTTCGGAGTCGGCAATTCAGATTCTTCAAACAATCAAATAGCGCCATTGCCAAGCGGCAGCAACCTGACAATTAAAGAGACGGTCGAAATAAACGCAGGCCAAAACACTAGCACCCAGAGCAACGAATTCGTAACCAAACTGCTAAGTTAAGACGCAAATACAACTATCGTCCGAGACACGGCGATCAAAAATAGAATGTGCGCTTTTTCCATCAACCACTCTACATTTTGTTTTATAACATCCTATTCTGTTACCGACTGCATAAAGTTAGCCGCTAAAAGAAAAAAATGTCGTATAAGGTGAAACTCTCAAAAAATTCTCGCAAAATTCGGCCAAAACAGTCGCTTAGCGAGGAAGTTTTTCCGAGTTCAATGACGCTCTTATGTTATTGTGATTTCCTGCGGGGCAGTTTGCATTCCAAGCGCTTCGCCGACTATGTAATATGATCCCGGTGACGCTGGAAAAACGGGTG
This sequence comes from Candidatus Limnocylindrales bacterium, assembly GCA_035319575.1. Classification (GTDB taxonomy): domain Archaea; phylum Thermoproteota; class Bathyarchaeia; order Bathyarchaeales; family Bathycorpusculaceae; genus Bathycorpusculum. The sequence goes on along the minus strand of DATHCJ010000055.1, from coordinate 50,218 downwards.
GCGAGCCCGGAAGAACAGAAATGTTTGAACCGGCAGCAACGGGTGAAGCCGAAGGACATGGAATAAGGTTGCATATTTGATCCCAAGTAAAGTTTTCGGCCAAACTGGCGCCTGGCGCAAGAGAATACAGCATCGCCCACATTGGACACACTCTGCCAAATGAATAACGATACATGATGCCAGTAGCGTTGTAGACTATGAAGTCAAACGTTGATGCTGTCCTTTGAATCGTGATGGTGTTCTTGCTTGTGTTTTTGATGCTGAGAGTAAAGTTAACCGGCTCGCCTAAACTATAAGTGAGCTTCTCAACGCTTAAGGTAATTGTCAAAGCACCCCCCGTCACGAAAGGCGTTGGACCCGCATAATACTCCTCGTAATAAGCGACAAAAAGGATTACATCCAAGAAATTTAATTTTCCAGTGTGACAGAAATCAGCTGCAGGATTGCACCAGCCGGTTCGGAAGTAGCAAATGTAAGCTCCGACGAAAGCGGTTAAGTCCCGGAAATCAACTTTGAAGTGACCAGTCAAATCACCCGGACAGGTCACCAAAATTTTGCCGCCGACAAAGTACGAGTAAACAACGATAGTTTTCTCCGATGCGGACCAGGCAAAAGCACTTAGAGTGTAGTTGCCAAGGGCAAAACCAGTTGTGTTCCAATCGAAATACGGAGCACCCGAACTTTGGCCTGCAAGCGTGACTGTCTGAGTGTTCAGCGGAAAATTGTTGGCGCAGAACGTGAGATTAAAGGTCGTTGCTGAAGACCCGGTATTGTCAACTGTCGCGGTCAAGTTGACGGAAAATCCCTGTTCGACGAAGCTCTGCCCGGAAGTAACATTAACAATTGTTATTCCCGAGGAGGACAGGTCAACGGTGACTCCTGTTGGAAGGGTGACGGCGCTAGAGGCTTTGGTCTCGTTCAGATTCCCGACTAAAAAGACTGCGAAACTGACTAATAGGATAAATGAGATCAAAACTGCTAACGTTTTCCTGCTCAAGCCTTTCCCCAAACTACCATTGGGTGCGAAACGGCTATATGATGTTTCTGAGTGTAGAAAATATAGTTTCTGCTTGACTATTTAGCGTGCGGACAAAGATGTCGCGGTCCCGATTTCTCATCCCAAAGCCAACTTAACCGCCCTTGGATCACAATTGAACGAAATATTAAAAGTTTAAGTCCGGCTTGTTGCGTCAGAGCCAAGGTCTGCTCGGAAGTCTCGTTTTAGCCATAGTTCTATGTGTGATTAGAGAGTGGGCTTAAGGATTATTTCTTCATATACTATATACGACTTTGACAGTATTATGTTCAACAGTAGCCATCTAGAAATTTAAAGTGACTATTGAAGTGCCCAAAGCTGACGGCCGGCGCTCACGAGGAGCTTAACCTCTGAAGAAATCTACCAGCATCGTTCAATCCATTGTAATCAGCCAGGCGACTTCGTCTCTTGACCAATAAAACCACCACCACTATCACAACGAATACTGCTATAACAAACGACAGCAAATCAAACAGCGGCGGATACTTCGGAACTTGCGACTGCTGGGTAGCGGTCGACAGAGTAGTTACCACACAAATGTTAGACGTCAAGGTGGAGTTACTCACGCCATTTAGACCCCAGTCTCGAACTATAAAATAGTACGTCGTGTTCTTCGTAAGCCCAGTAACTGTAAACCTAGTCAGGCTTGAATTACCTATAATAGCAACATCATTAAACGGCCCGTTTACCGAAAGGGAGGAGGCCACGAAATAATAGTAGAAAGTGGCATCTTTCGATTTGGTCCACGACAACGTTACAGTCGTCTCAGTTTTAGAAGTTGCTGATAAATTAGGCGCAGCACTTGCAGCATGCGTAGTGCAAAGGAGGCTAACTAAGAGAATCAGCAAAAAGCCAGAAATCCACAAGGTTTTTGTTTGACCCACTTTTCTGTTTCCCCTCAGCCCAATTTTATCGTCTGCAAAATATAAGAATTGCCTGCATATTTTCCTAGAAAGCTATAATTCTTAAATTGCAACCCTTTGCGGCGAAGTAGAAACTCTGGCAATAGTATGCTTAAGCGGCACGGCCATGCTTGGAATTTGATTTAAGCGCGCAAATTGTGTCTGAAATCACGGGTAACACCTGAATAGCTAAGCGAGCAGTATTGAATTTACTTGAAGCCAGTTAAAACGCTGCAAAATTAGTTTTATAAACACATAATTTTAGCAAAAAGTCAAATTTGAAATTAACGACTAATGATTAAGGCTAACTTTTGCTTCATTTCTTTCCCCCCCCCCATCGATACGCTCGGTAGCAAGCTTTTTTATTTTACACTTTTCGCTATAGAAAATAACGTACTACAGCTATTTAGCATAGGCTTTGATTCAATTCTCTATAAAAAAGTTAGCTTGTCGCATTCCGCCCATTCTTGACAACCCAATTCAAGCCCCAAATTACAAAAGCAATTCAAAACGAAGCTACGCAATACTCTCACCACCATATAGATGTATACAATATCTACATAAAAAACCAAAAGGTGAAATGACCGCTAAATAGCCAGCCGACCGCTAATAGTTTAACCGTTTTCTATATGGAATAGCGTTAAATAATACGGAAGATACAGGCAAAATGGGGACTCCTAATGAACAAAAAAATCGCCTCATTAATACTTGTAACCGCTCTGTTGATCAGCATTGCGGCTGCATCCGAAATTTTCACTGCAAGGGCTCAGGTAGCTACTTCAATATCCATCTTAGCGACAACTTCAACCGGAATCACGACAACTACATCTTCAACAACAATTGACAATTGTGCATACAGCCCGATCACGCTCACCGCTACGATAAGTGGCGGCTCAAGCCCTCAGGCGTCAGCAATAACGTGGACAGCTAATTCGAGCACTGGATCGTTCACCACACCGACCACCACCTCGACCACCTCAACCGTGACTTACACTGACACGTCAACCAGTGCCGTGACGGTCACGATAAAGGCGTCTTATCCTGGAAATAGCGCAAACTTACCTAGCCAAAACACGGTCCAAGTAAAAATATACAACATAGACTTTAATCACGACGGGGTCGTCAACTTCTTGGACGTCGTCGCTTTTGTACAGGCGTACATTGCGTACCAAACTAACCACAGCAACTATAATGCCGCTTACGATTTGGCCGGCGACGGAGCCATTGACTTCAATAGTATAACTTTATTCGTGGGCCTTTACGAGTCATACCAAGGACCAGTTTAAGACATTCAGAATTAACTTTCCCACCTTTTCTTTTCTTCAGACGGCTGCATTTTTTCTCATAAACGAGAATTGGTAATCGTCAAGCTTCAACCGGAACTTTAAAATGAAACTGAAACAAAAGTTTAAACGCTCAAAAAAACAGCTGCTTTGGTCCATCCGGCAGTATATTAGATGCTCTGTGCCATCAGGACAGTAACACTTGTGCGGCAAAAGCTTCAGCGAGGCGCATTTGAATTCGGTTAAGCGCGGGCTCGGCTGGCCGCGAATCGGTTTCAAACGGGATTTATTTTTCTCTCATAATTTTGAGACAGATTCGGGCTTCGCACTTTCTGTTGATTTCTTTGCTGCTCTTGGAACAATTTATGCTACAATACTGACTCTTCCGTTCGGACATCATCTCAAAATAACGAACAGCTCAACAGCCAAAACAGACGCAAAAAAGACGTGCGCGCGCAATTGGCGGTTTAGCGGTCTATTAGATGTGTAGTGCCGTCGGGGCAGTAACATTTTTCTCCGACCGAAGCTTTCGCAAAGCGGCGCCGGCACTCGAATAATTGCCTCTCGCAGCCGTTGCAATCTCGACTTAGCATTTCGTCTCCTTACCTTGAGGTTTTACCTACAATTACCGCTCAACGGGGAAAATAAGTCTATTCTATCAATAGAATATAGAATATTGTGCATTGTTATGGTCCGTAGGCCTTAAACACCTCAAATATGGTAAGTTTTCGACTTCAATGAATGAACATAAGCAAAAGCCTTTTCGATGGATTATTGCGGTTGAACTGCTAATTTCCCAGAACATTTTTGGCGCAAATATGCAAAAGCAAAATGGCAGAATGAAGCGTTTTCTATATAGTTACTACATTCTACTAAGATATTTCTTAAGTCTGCGAAAGCAAACGTATACCAAGGCGAAAAAAAAGATGCACAGAATCGACGGTTCAACAGCGTTTACGTTCCCAAGATGTAGAGAAACCTTCGAATTCGATCACGCCACAGAAAATCAGTCAGTGCCCTGTTCAGCCCTAGGAGCTAAATTCATAGCCATCCGAAAAGCGCAATTTGTTCAATTAAAGTTGAGGTGAAAATCTTGAAGGTTAAATGTGTAGGCTGTGAAAGAAAATTCGACGTTTACCCCGAAAACTTTTCAAACTTCGAAATAGTCTTCTGTCCAGTTTGCGGACTCGACTATCAAGTCATCAAAAAACCAAACCATGTAACCGTGAAATCCATCGAATACGCCTAAGCCTAACCCTTCCTTAAACCTGTTTTTTGCGAAAAATGTGCTTTTTTCAGCGGCAAACACGTTTATAACTGCCATACTCTTCATTGATTTTTATGCAAGAAACAGAAGTCAAAATTTTAGAAGTCGACAGAAAAAAGGTTGAGCGGACGCTCACCGGTCTGGGTGCGAAAAAAGTTTTCGAAGGCGACATCCAAACCTTGTTATTTGACTTCAAAGATGGCAGAATTGTTAAAGCAAGAGATGTACTGCGCTTAAGAAAAGAGCAAGACAAGTCAGAGATAACTTACAAGAAAGTTCATGAGACCCAAACAGTCAAGAGGGCGCAAGAATACACGGTTGAAGTTTCAAACATGGAGATGATGAGGAAAATTCTCGAAAACCTGGGTCTAACGATCACGGAAAGCATGCAAAAACACAGGGTCAGCTACGTGCTTGATCATGCGCGCTTCGACATCGACTGCTACTTCGGCAGCTACGGGTTCATCCCTGAATTCATGGAGATAGAAGCTGAAAACCTTGGCTTGATTCACAAGTACGCTGAGCTCTTAGGCTTCAAAGCCGAAGACTGCCTGCCATGGTCAACCTACGAATTGGTCCAGCACTACTCCAGCCAAAAGAAAAACGAGCAAACGAAAACTTTAGAGCCAAAGTGACACAGCCTATATAGATTATTTATGCCTATAAAGTCTATTTTCGGAGACCTTAATGACGACTCCTTGTTAATGACTTACTCAGGGGGACAGTCCACACGAAGAAAGAGGTTCCACTTTTCAGATATGAATCATTCACGGTTCGAAGGGCAAAATGCGTTGAGGCTAACGATCTGCCGAGGAAGCAAGACCGCTGAACGCCAAAAACTCAATCCGCAAGAAAAACAATGTATTCAGATTACTTGATAAGTTAGAAATTAAACTAGTTATGCGTTATGATTGATCAACCAGAAACCGCTGAAAACATGCCAGGCAAAGGGCTTATGTCAACTCCGAACGCTCACTCGGATGTGAAAGCTGTCTTGAGCCAAAAAAAGTTCCTAGATAACCCAAGCTATTTCATTAACAGAGAACTCAGTTGGATAAGATTCAACATGCGCGTTCTCGAGGAAGCACAAGACTTAGGGCATCCACTGCTGGAAAGGGTAAAATTCATCGCAATCTGCGGCAGCAACCTTGACGAGTTTTTCATGACGCGAATTCCCAGGCTTATGAAAAAAATCAATGCAGGATCAAGCGAGAAGTCGATGGATGGAATGACGGCCATCGAACAGGTTGAAACAACAAGGAAAGAAATAATACCCCTAATCGAAAAACATGCAGACTGCTGGAGAAACGAGCTTCTTCCGGCTCTGGCAAAAGCGAAAATTTTCATCTGGGAATTTAACGACTTAGGAGTAACGGATAAGGAAAACCTTCGCAATTTCTTCAAGCAATCTATTCTTCCCTTCGTCAAAACAAGAGAAGGCTTCGACAGCACATTCATCGAGAACCTTCACGTAACCCTTTGCGTCACAGGGTTTGCTAAGCAAGATGAGTTCTACATGGTTGATGTCCCGACTGAAGAATTCGGAAGATTGATAAGAATCCCGAAAAGCCTTTACAGTCAGGAAGTTGAGTATAACTTTGTCTTTGTTGAAGATTTGATAATAAACAATTTGAACCTGATTTTTCCGAACGAAAAAAACCTGACTGCTTTCCAGTTTAGGCTTACTCGAAACGGGGAGATAGCCATTTTAATCGATGAATCTGCCGACTTACTTTATTCCGTGAAAAAAAGCCTGTCGTCCAGGAAAACGGGGTTTCCAAGTAGGCTAGAGTTTGAAAGGAATGTTCCTGCAGTCATTAAAGAAAGAATAGCTACAGCCTTAGGCGTGCCAGACTATCTGACGTACGAGTTTGATGGGCCACTTGGGTTGGTGGACCTCTGGCAAATGCTCAAAATAAATCGACCCAACCTCAAGGATAAAAGTTTTCGTCCATGCGTTTCGCCTCTTCTGACTCCGGAAAAGGACATGTTTGCGGCTATCACTAGGCAAGATTTCGTTCTGTACCATCCTTATGACAGCTTTGAAGTAATAATTAACCTGCTAAGAGAAGCCGCCCGTGACAGTGACGTTTTGGAAATTTGCATAACAATGTACCGGATGGATCATAAATCGCCGGTCGTTGACGCACTGATTGAGGCAGCGGAGAAGGGCAAAAAAGTGACAGCGATAATAGAGCTGAAAGCTAAATTTGATGAAGAAAACAACATCCGACTTGTTTCAAAACTCAGAGAAGGTGGAATTAACACAGTTTACAATTTTCCTAATTTTAAAGTTCACGCAAAACTATGCTTGATTGTCAGGAAAGAAAATGGGAAGATTGCAAGATACTCGCACATCGGATCGGGTAACTACAACTCTGTTACAGCGAAAATCTACGCCGACATCGGTTATCTGACAGGAAACCCTGAAGTAGGAGCGGAACTCGAAGAGCTATTCAACATAATCGTAAATGGACTTCAGGAAAAAGAATTCAAACACTTGCTCGTAGCACCCAAAACGCTCAAGAACGAAATTCTTGAGCGAATAGAAAAGGAAATTGATTTTCATCAAAAAACTGGGAAAGGGTACATGGCTTTTAAACTAAACAATCTAGAGGAGACTGAAATTATTCAAGCCCTCTACAGGGCATCGATGGCGGGAATCAAAGTCGACCTGAACGTGCGAGGGTTATGCTGTTTAAGACCGGGAATAAAAGGAGTGAGCGACAACATTTCAGTAATATCCATCGTTGGACGGTTCCTCGAACACGCGCGGATCTACTACTTCCAAGGCGAAACTGAAGATGAGGTTCTTACTGGCAGCTCCGACATGATGTTTAGAAACCTCAACGAGAGAATCGAAGTCCTCTTAACGGTACCTGACCCTTATCTTCGCCGCGCTCTCGTCAAGGACATACTCAAAATTCACCTCCGCGACAATGTAAAAGCAAGAAGATTGCTGTCGGATGGAACTTACGAAAGAGTAACACATAAAGAAGGAGAAAAAGTCATCAACTCCCAAGCCTGGCTCATCAAGAACAGAGGCATCTGGAATGTACGACCCGGTTAACCGTCAACCAGGCGAAAATGACGCAGGCTACTGCAAATTCGGTTGCGAAACAATCCTAAAACAGCTTGATGCCTTTGAAGAACAAATCGATGGAGTGATAAAGAACAGCGACGTCGAATATGTCCATAGAATGCGCGTTGCCTCCCGAAGAATCAGGGCGGCGCTGCCTCTTTTCAGGTTGTGTTTTCCCAAAAGAGACTTCAAACAATGGCGGTCTGAAATAAAAAAAGTAACTCGTCTCCTTGCGGACGCCAGAGATCTTGACGTTCAAATAGCCTTCGTGGAGCAGTACATGGGAAAACTTGAGCCTGGGACGGAAAAGACGGGCATCGTCTTGCTTCTTAAACATCAAAGAGACCAGAGAAAAAGCGTGCAATTATCAATCGTCAACGGTTTAGAAAAGCTGATAACCGAGGTTTTAGGGGATGTTCGCGGGTTCTGTGACCAAACTGTAAAGCAGCAGGCAAATACAACCATTAATGTCCAACAGGTCCAAGAGAAGGCACATTGGCAAATATCCTTTAGATTGGATAATTTCCTAACGATGGAAAAATACGTTTACCTCGAAGACGAAATCTTGAGACACCATCAGATGAAAATACTTGCCAAGAAACTTCGTTACACGATGGAGCATTTCGCACCACTCTACCCTGACAAACTCGCGCAAGAGATAGAAACCATCAAAGCGTTTCAAGATGTACTGGGAGAGATGCATGACTGTGACGTGTGGATAGATTATCTGCCCAAATTCATGGAGGAAACAAAGGCAAAAATAAAAACGAAAAAAAACAAAAAAGTTGGCCCTGCAAAAGTCGAACAAGAACTCTTAAGCTTCTTGGCTTACGTAAAGCAAAAAAGAAAGGAGGATTATAGCCGGTTCGTCCATTTCTGGGATGGAACTCAAAGAAAAGGCTTTTTTGATCAACTTCGAAGGACAACCAGCATTGGATTAAGCGTACCCGAGAAAAGAATAAGTAAGCTCCTCACAGAACCCGACCTGACAATTGCTGCAATATCAGATGTCCATGCCAACCTGCAAGCTTTGGAGAGAGTAATTCGGGACGCGGAAGAAAGAGGCGCCGACGTTTTTGTGAATGCTGGCGATTTGATTGGATTTGGTCCTTACCCAAACGAAGTGATTGAACTTCTCTGCGAAAAAAACGTGTTAAGCGTTCTGGGCAATTATGACCTTGAAGTTATTGAAGCAAAAACTAAAGAGAAAGATGAAAAAAAACTTGCTTTAAAGTTTGCGAGAAAAGAGCTGTCAAAGTCATGCGAAGATTACGTTCATTCACTGCCTCGTGAGCTGAGGCTTGAGACAGCAGGCGTAAAAGTGCTTGTTACTCACGGAAGCCCAGAGTCCATTGACGAGCACATTTATTGTGACACGCCAGTTGAGCGGTTGAAAACACTCTCTGATGCTGCTAAAGCTGATGTGATAATCGTTGGACATTCTCATAAACAGTTGTGGCGGCGGATAAACGGAGTCTCCTTCGTGAACCCAGGAAGCGTGGGAAGACCTGGCGATGGAAACCCTCAGACAGCGTATGCGATTTTAAAGTTTAACCCTTTAAAGATTGAGATGATTCGGTTAGATTACGACGTTGAAGCTGCTGCAGACGCGCTTAGGAAAAAATCGTTGCCTGAAAGTTTCGCCCAGATGCTTCTTCAAGGAGTCTCTCTTGAAGGGATAACAGAGGAAGATGCCGCAAGAGAAAAAGCTGAGGTCGGAAACTGCAGAGCGTTGGTGGATGCTTCTCGAGAATTCGCCGAGAGGTATTGGAAGGATGCGGAACATTATTCGCAGGTTACCAAGCTTGCTCTAGAGTTCTTTGACGGCCTAGTCCAAGTGCATAAATTAGGCGGGTTGGAAAGATGCTGGCTCGAATGCGCCTCAATCATGCATGATGTGGGCTTATCCAAAGGTAGAAGTGGGCACCATAAAGAATCAGCTGAGCTTATCCTCAATGATACAGGGCTACCCTTCACATCCAGAGAAAGGCGTGTGATAGCGAGCATCGCGCGGTATCATCGGAAAGGCTTGCCCAAACAAAAACACTTCAACCTTAAGGCGCTGGACCGTCAAACTGTAAACACAATAAAGATTCTGTCTAGTTTCCTGCGCGTGGCAGATAGTTTAGATTACACACACCAATCAAACGTGAAAAGTGTAGACTTCAAAGTTGGCGCGAAAAAAATAATTGCGATTTGCACATGCGAAACCGAATCGATGTTGGAACAGCAGGCTTTTAATAAGAAGAAAGATTTGTTTGAGAGGACCCTCGGAAAGAAGCTGGTGCTATTATGGAAGCAACAGTGAAAGCTGGTGAACGTGTAGTTGGGTTCGTAGACATCGGTACGAACGCCGTGCGCCTTTTAGTGGTGAGAATAAACCCCAATTTCTCTTACACGACAATCAGCCAAGAAAAAGAAGTTATCCGATTGGGCGAACAGGAATTTAAAGACAATCTGCTCAGACCAGAGGCTATGGAACGAGCCATATTTGTTTGCGGAAAATTCGTTGATCTCGCCAAAACTTACGGTGCAACCGAAATAGTAGCTGTCGGAACCTCAGCAATTCGGGAAGCCCAAAACAGGGACGATTTCCTCCGCAAACTTCGTGATGAAACAGGACTCAGGGTAAAAGTGATTTCAGGAGAAGAAGAAGCCAGGTTGATCTGGCTTGGCGTGTCAAGCGGGATAAACATCGGCGAAGAAAAAGCCATTTTCATAGATTTAGGTGGCGGCAGCACCGAAATTTGCATCGGAAACCAGTATCAAAGCTTCTACGTGAACAGCCTTAAACTAGGCGCAATTCGGCTGACAACTCAGTTCATCGGTGAAGGCTGGGATGGGCCCGTTGAAATTGAGACTTATAGACAGATAAGGCAGTACGCTTCCAGCAAGTCTCAAATGGTTAAGGCAAAAGTTCAAGAGTACGGTGTAAGATTGGCATGGGGGTCATCGGGCACAGTCATAAACCTGGCAGAAATCGCGAACAAACTGTTCAAGAAGAACAACAATGGTGAAGGCTTAACGCTGTCGAGGAAGAACCTAAAAAAATTGGCTCCTATTCTTTGCTCTTTGCCGCTTGAAGAAAGAAAAAAGCTGCCTGCCATTAATCCTGACCGGGCCGACATCATAATTGCTGGGGCAGCTATTTTGGAGGCGTTTATGGAAGATTTAGGCTTGGAAGAAATTAACATAAGTCACCGAGAACTTCGGGATGGACTTCTCGTGGACTACTTATCGAAATTTGAAGGCTTCCGAGCACTCCAGAAAACGCCGATGAGAGATAGGAGTGTTCTGCACTTGGGCAGGTCTTGCAACTTTGACGAGAAACACTCAGAGGTGGTAGCTTCTTTAGCGCTTCAGCTTTTCGACAGTGCAAAAGAGATTGGACTGCACAGCTTCGGGGAAGAAGAAAAGGAGCTCTTAAAGTACGCAGCTATTCTCCACGATGTCGGTGACTTTCTTTCGTTTAACAATCACCAGCTTCATTCTCAATACATCATCTGCAACGCTGAACTTCTCGGTTTTGACCCTGAAGAAATCGAAATAATGGGTAATGTTGCACGTTTCCACAGGAAAAAGTTACCTTCAAAAAAAGCCATGAAAGCTTCGCAGTTAAACGAGAGAACCAAGGAGGTCGTTGCTGTTCTTTCAACGTTTCTCAGGTTTGCCGAAAAGCTCGATAGGAGCCACAGTGGACTTGTTAAGAGAGCTGAATTTGTTAAGGTCAACAAGGATCAAGTGTCGCTTTCGTTTTATTCAGACTCAGACTGCAGCTTCGAAGAGTGGAGCGTGATTCAAAATAAGCAGGCGTTCTACGAAGCCTTCGAAAAAGAACTTGAAGTTCATTGTAACGCTATGCCTAGTGCATAGGTGTATTGCCCCGGTTATTCCTTTTCAAGTTCAGCCTTCACTTTTTCGAACTCAGCTTGCTGATCCTTGCTTAACACTGGATATTTCAGGTTTAACTTTTTAATCTGAGACAGTATGATCAACGAAACTACTGCGTGCGTGACCCATTTTTTGTCTGCGGGAATGACGTACCACGGTGCCCATTCAGTGCTCGTCATGTTAAGCATTTCTTCATATGCAGCCATGTAGTCATTCCATTTGGAACGCTCCGTAAAGTCCGTTAATGAAAACTTCCAGTTTTTATCAGGCTTGTCAAGACGCGCAAGCAAACGCTCTTTCTGCCTTTCCTTGGAGGCATTAAGAAAGAACTTTAGAATCACTGTTCCGTTTCGAACCAAATGCTGCTCAAACATGTTTATGTCTTCGTAGCGCTCATTCCAAAATTCCTTTCCGATCAGTTCAGGCGGAACCTTCTCCTTCGCCAGAACTTCCGGACGGACTTTAACTATAAGCAACTCCTCATAGTATGAGCGATTGAAAATGCCTATTATACCCCTTTCGGGAAGAGCTTTCACGTCGCGCCAGAGAAAATCGTGATCTAAGTCCTCTTCGCAAGGAGTTTTAAAAGCGGTAACTTGGCATCCTTGAGGGTTAACTCCTGACAAAACATGTCGAATAACGCTATCCTTCCCGGCCCCGTCCATTCCCTGCAGAACAATCAGCATCGCGTAGGTACTGTTTGCCCAAAAAATCTCCTGCAGCTCAACCATCTTCTGTTTATTCGCTGAAATCATGGCTAAAGCTTGGTCCTTTGCTGTTTTTTTCCCCTCTTTTTCTTCTTTCTTAGCCCATTCTGGAACCCAAGCTGAATCGTAGTCTTTCAAGCTTATTTTTTTCCCAGGCGGCACTTTAAAATCTTCGATTTCAATTGACATGCCAGAAAGCCTCAAAGATAATTGTTAGAGCTCCCTAATAATTGCTGCTCTGACTTGAAAAAGAGCACAATAAATAAAGAAACTAGGCGAGTACAAGCTAGATTTTTTTTAGCATGTAACAAAGAAAAAGGAAGGAAGAGATTGTGCGAGTTTAAGTCGGCATGCTACTCTCTGAGGGCCGCGGCTTTTCCGCCTCAGCTTTTTCCTCTTTCTTGGGCTCTGTTCCTGCTGCTTCTGGTGCGGCGGCTTTTCTTGAAGTGGCTCTAGGCTTTGAACGGGACTTTGGTGTTTCCGCCGTTTTGGGAGCTTCCGCGGCTTTCGGAGCCGTTTTGGCTTTTAGGGCGGGGGCTTGTTTTCGTCGGTAGGGCGGAGTTTCTTTGGGTTTCTCTTCAACCTTCTTTTTTGCGTTCCAGGCGGGAAGATTACCATGTTCGCCTTTGTATTTGGCAAGTAGCTCTTTCTGCGTGACTCTCGGTTTTTCAGTTGCAACCCAACTTATCGCAACTCTTCCGATGTAGCCTTCGTCTAAAAGCTTCTGGTTGATTTTTTGGGCGTTTTTCCCTCCGTAGCCTCCTAAGTACCCGCCCATTATCCTCTTTGCAGGCTTTTTTGTGCGTCCGATGTAGAGGATGTCTGATTCTTTTTTGCCAGATAGTTCCTGATCGACTATTACAAGTACAATTCCCTGATCTGATGGCAGGTTCGAGTGCGCTAGCGTCTTCACTGGAAACCATTCGATAAATCCTTGTTCCATTAAAGTTTTAGAATTCATATTCACGTAAGAAATAGTGGAAGGATTTAACTATTTCGACGCTTTAGAACTAGCAATTTAACGGTTAACGAATCTTGGAGTTGACGATTGATTTGGCTCTTTTTTTGCCGCTCCTGTTTCTTGCGGATAGAAAAACCAAGTTCGTTTATTGATTTCGATTGGGTAGGCATTCAACATGGAACCTCGCTGTGACCCTGAACGCGCAAACCCAGACGCCAGCTACTGCCGTTTTGGCGCTGAAGCACTGCTCAAGCTTCTTGAAACGATCAGAGCCCAAGTAGAAGGGGTTGCGAAAAGTGAAGATATCGAATACGTTCACAAAATGCGAGTGACTTCGCGCAGAATAAGAGCCGCTATGCCGCTCTTCAAGGAATGTTTTCCCAAGAAGCGATACAAGAAATGGTTGAATGAAATCAAGCAGGTAACAAGGTTTCTGGGTGCAGCGAGGGATTTAGATGTGCAGATCACGTTCGTAAACGAATACATCAAGCAGCTTCAGCCAGACGAGCCGAAAAAGGGAATTGAAGCTCTCCTGAATCAGCACGTTAATCAAAGGTCAACTATGCAGACAACAGTCGTCAACGGCTTAGATGAACTTAACAGATCAAGTGTTCTCCAGCAAACTGCACGCTACTGCAAGCGGATCTTTAGAGAAGCAAACACCATGCCATTCAACTTGCATGCGGTTCGCGAAAAAGCCTTCTGGCAAATCTCATTCAGACTCGACGATTTCCTCGCTTTAGAACCGTGCGTGCACGAGGAAAACGAAGTCCTGAAACATCACGAGATGAGGATTAAAGCCAAATGGCTTCGCTACACGATGGAAGCATTCGCGCCGCTTTACCAAGGTGAATTGGCCAAAGAAATACAGATGATGAGGACCTTTCAGGACACTCTCGGCGAAATGCACGACTGCGACGTGTGGATCAGCACAATTCCACAATTCATAGCAGAGCAAAGAAAAGAAACCGCCAACGTTCCTGGAAATGAAAAAACTGAGGCGGAGGACAATCAGGACCTCCTAAAGTTCCTCGACTATATCAAACAAAAAAGAAGAGGCTACTATGAAAAATTCATTGGTTTCTGGGAAGAAAACGTAAACAAAAACGCATTTGAGGAGCTAAGGAAAAGCGCGAGCGCAGGCTTTGCAGCCGCTGAATCCATTACGAAAGCAGAATTGGCGAATCCCTTTGTTAAAGTGGGAGTAATCGCGGACATCCACTCCAACATCGATGCTCTTGATGCGGTGCTTTTGGACGCGGAACGCCGGGGAATAACTGTTTTCTTGAACGCTGGCGACACGGTGGGATTCGGGGCTTTTCCCAACGAAGTGATCAAGGCGCTTTATTGCAAGAACACGCTCAACGTGATAGGCAACTTCGACGTTGAAGTCTTGGATAAGAAAATACGAGCGAAGGGTCCGCAAAAATTCTCCGCAGACTACACGAGAAAGACGTTGGCGAAAGCTTATGGAACCTATCTTCTTTCGTTGCCTTCCAAAGTCGAGGTTGAAATCGGTCACAAAAAGCTGGTCATGACTCACGGAGCGGAAGATTTAGTGGACGAGCAGCTCAGCCAGGAAACCGTAGCCCCAGAAAAGGTACTCGAAGAGTCAGCGGCAACTGCGGGCGCGGATATAATCGTGTCAACCCATGCGCATGAGCAATTCACCAAAAAATCCGGTGAAACAATATCCATCAGCCCAGGCAGCGTGGGAAAACCACGCGACGGAAACCCGCAGGCGGCCTATGCAGTAATAACCGTGAACCCGTTTGCCGTGGAACTGCTGAGGATTAACTATGATGTTCAAGCCGCGGCGGACGGTTTAAGAAGGAATGGAGCCCCTGAAAGTTACGCGCAGATGCTTCTTCGAGGATTGTCCTTAAGCGACATAATCGCAGAAGACACAGCTAAAGAAAAAGATCTTGAAGAGAAATGTCTCCAAGTCGCTGAAATCTCACAGACCATTTCGAGGCAGTATTGTCCCGAGACGGGGCATTCCGAGCAAGTTAGAAAAATGGCTCTCGAACTCTTTGACTCTCTGCAGGATTTGCACAGGCTGGGCAAGAGAGAACGTTGCTGGCTTGAATGCGCCGCGATCCTTCACGACATAGGCTTAGCAAACGGACGGAGGGCACACCAGAAAAACACGCTTAAACTCATCCTGAACGAAACTCGGCTGCCGTTTTCCTCTGTCGAAAGACAGGTCATCGCAAACGTTGCGCGGTATCACCGAAAAGGCTGCCCGAAAAGCAAAGATTACAGTTTCATGTCGCTTCCCGCTGAGTTGAAACAGAAAGTTAGGACTTTAGCAGGTATTCTGCGGTTAGCCGACGCGTTGGACTTCTCCCATCAATCTATGGTTCAAAAGGTTGAGGTGCACGTCGCCTTCGACTTCGTAACCGTGGAAGCAGTTGTGTCTATGAGCCCAGTCCTCGAGGAGTCGGCTGTAAGCAAGAAAAAAGACATGTTTGAACAGTCGTTCAAGAAGAAACTGATGGTCGCGTGGAAACAGGTAAAGCCCCCTCAGCCAGTAACAACCGAGCAACCTCTAACGCCAGTTCAAGAGCCAGCTCCCTCACTGCGTAAGAATTCAAATAGCCCTACGAGCCCAGCGTTGGACACGAAACCAGCGGGTCAACAATCCTAATCAGAACTGCCCGAGAAACAGCAAAAGCAAGTTCCATGTCGACTAAAGCTCGTCTGTCCCGTAATAGTGAAGTTTTTAGATTAGGACAACCACGTTTAATACGAGGCTTTTAGCAATGTCGAATCCAAGCGAGATCAATTGGCCGCCAGGTTTTGAACCTGAATCATGTCCAATACATGTTCACAACGAACTTGAAATCCCATCTCCGCCCGAAACAGTCTGGGCATGGCTCATACGCGCGCAGCTTTGGCCAACATGGTACCCCAATGCATCCAACGTACGCTTCTTAAGCGGCCAACCGCCCGACCTTTCCTTGGGCACGAGGTTTCAATGGAAAACCTTCGGCGTCACAATCCGGTCGACAGTGCTTGAATTTGTTCCTCCTGAACGGTTGGCTTGGGACGCCCACGGAAGTGGCCTGGAATCTTACCATCCTTGGCTCATACGAAAAACGGATGAAGGATGCCACGTTACAACTGAAGAGGTTGAACATGGCTCGCTTGCCCGATTGGCAAGAGCTTTAAGCCCAAACAGGATTGAACATCAACATCAGGTTTGGCTGGAAAGCTTACGTGAAAGGGCTATTGCTGGACTGCCGCCTACTCCGTAAGCTTTAGCTGCCTGCTTTCAGGCTGTTTCTTTCCGCATTCAGGGCAGAATTTGGCTCTGGCAGAAATCCGCGCGCCGCATCTTGGGCAAATCTTAAGCAAGATGGGCTGACGCAGTGGTGTGCCGCAGTAGTTACAGTAGTTAGAATTCGCGGTAACTGCTGAACCGCAGTTTGGACACTGCACGTACCGCTGTGACAAATAAGATGGGACTGGAACCATGATGTAAGCTGAAAGTATGATTCAACACCATGTAGATTAGAGCGTGGACAGCCTCTTTTCTCTTTTGCTTAAATAGCTACAAAGATTAGGTTTAGGTGCGGTCACCGGGATTTGAACCCGGGTTGTCAGGTTGGGAACCTGATGTCCTAACCAAGCTAGACTACGACCGCAACGCAACGCACATCTTAGTTTTTTACCATTAGGTAAATATATTGGTTCTCATGAAGTATTATTAGATCAAAAATAGGCGTTTTTAAGCAGTCGAATCCTATGAAAAGCGTCCATTCTGGAAGCGAAAAAGTTGGGCATGAACGGATTGAAAATTCTTGTCGTTGACGATGATGAGAGAATAGCAAGAACTTTTCAGCGGATCCTCAAGAAAAATGGGTACCAAACCGACACTGCCCGAACTGCACAAGAAGCCATACATAAAGCGAACGGCGAAGCTTACGATGTCGCTCTAATTGACATTTGCCTTCCGGATATGAGCGGCATGGCTCTCTTGGATAAGTTTGACAACATTGACAGCAAGATGGTTAAAATAATAATTACGGGGTTCCCTGTTATGGCGCCTGAAGAAAGTTCAAAAGCGGTTGCTTGCCTCGTGAAGCCTGTTAAGCCTGAAGAGCTTATCTTGATAATAGAACGAAAAACCAAAAGAAGATAAGAAGCGGATAAAAACCAATTTTCTAGCAAGCATAATCGTTATTTCTCACATGGACGAAAGAGTACAAGGAGAACCCACTTTGCCTCAGAATTACACTTACACCGATGCTGGCGTAAACAGGCATCAACGCGTCGAATCAAAAAAAGCCTTAAAAAACCTGCAGGAAACCTACAAGCACAGCCACTATGGCAACGTCATGCGATTGCCGTACGGCAACATTTTTCCAACAGGAAGAAACACGTTCTTAGACCTCGTAATCGAAGGCGTAGGCACCAAAGTCCTCCTGGCACAACTCGCACGCAAATACGACACCATAGGCATCGACGCAGTAGCGATGGCGGTCAACGACGTCATCCGTTCGGGAGCCAAACCGCTTGCCTTAGTCGACAACATCCATGCACAAGCTAGCGAACCTCACCTTGTCAGAGAGTGGCTCAAAGGAATTATTCAAGGCGCTTCTGAAGCGGAATGCCCAGTTACGGGTGGTGAAACAGGCGACGTCGCAGAAATAATAAAAGGCTTAAGGGACAACGCCGGCTTCGACATGGTGGTCGCGTCAGTGGGCACGGTTGAGCGGCAAGAAATCATAACTGGCGAAAACATCAAACCGGGAGACCCGATAATAGGCTTAGCGAGCAGCGGTTTGCACAGCAACGGCGTGTCAATGGCGAGAAAGATTCTGTTCAAGCAATGGGGCGGAAAATATGAGCCGAACGCCATCCCCGACGGCTTGAACAGGGAAATCGTGCTTGAAGCGCTGGAACCGACAAAAATCTACGTTAAATCGCTTTTAAATCTAGCTAAGGAAGTTAAAGTCAAAGCGGCGGTTCACATAACGGGTGACGCCTACGTAAAGTTCAACAAGCTTGCTGATTTTTCGCCTGGAATAGGCTTTGAATTCACCAACTTTAAGCCTCAACGTATATTCGGATTGATTAAGAAAACAGCCGCTGAACTTGGCTACAACATTTCGGATGAGGAAATGTTCAAAACTTTCAACATGGGATGGGGCTTCAGCGTAATCGTTGACAGAACAGAAATCGATGAAGCAATGGACACTCTGGAGCAAGATGGGGCGAAACCTGAAACGATAGGCGAAGTAACCGACAAGCAAACGGTTGTAATAGAGTACAAAAATAAAAGGCTGACTTTAACGTAAAGTTTTGCGTTTTTTGTGACAAAAGCGTTTAAATCCATACCCTTAATTTAAAGGCTTTATGAAATACGTCGCGAAAATCGAAGTCAGCCTCAAACCTGGCCACAGCGACCCTGAAGGGGAAACAACAGCCCGTCTACTAAAAGAACTCGGCTACAAAGTGGAAGCCGTAGACGTAAGCAAAGTCTACACTGCTAAGCTCGAAGCGGCAAACGTTAAGGACGCAAAGGCGAAGGCGGAAGAAATGAGCAAACGTCTTCTGGCTAACCCAACTAAAGACAATTACACTGTGACCGTTGAGGAGCGCCAATGAGTATTAACCTCTACATCCCACGCAAAGCAGGCTACGCCATTTACGAAATAGCTTTAGCCGAAGCCGGCGAACAGCAACTCGCCGAGGTGAGCAGCCAGCTAGCCTTAGGCTTAAGTTTTGAGGAGATGAAGAGCATCAAAGCCTACTTCAAGGCGGAGGGCAGAAACCCAACAGATGTGGAACTGCAAATCATCAGTCAAACCTGGTCGGAACATTGCTACCACAAAACCTTCAAGGGAAAAATCCTTATGGGCGGCAAAGAAATCGACAGCCTATTCAAAACCTTCATTGCAAAAGCTACGAAACGAATCAACCCGCCATGGTGCTTTAGCGTTTTTGAAGACAACGCGGGCATCGTCCGTTTCGACAAAGCGTACGGCGTAGCGGCTAAAGTTGAAACGCATAACCACCCGTCCGCCGTGGAACCCTTCGGCGGAGCAGCCACAGGCGTCGGCGGCGTAATCCGAGATATCCTAGGGGTGTGGGCTGACCCGATAGCGTGCACGGACGTTTTAGGCTTCGGACCACTAGACTATGATTACAACAAGCTTCCCCCAGGCGTGAAACACCCAAAATACGTTTACATGGGCGTGACCGCAGGCATCAGCGCCTACGGAAACAACATGGGAATCCCCACAGTTAACGGCGCAATATACTTTGACGAAAGTTACGCGGGCAACGTCACGGTGTACTGCGGATGCATAGGACTCTTACCGCTCGGAAAGTTCACAAAAAACGCCAAGCCAGGACACATAATTGTTTTGGCCGGGGGAAAAACGGGACGCGACGGAATCCACGGGGTAACCTTCGCTTCCGCCGAGTTAACAGAGAAATCGGAAGAAATTTCCCGCCCAGCCGTGCAAATAGCCGACCCGATTGAAGAAGAAAAAGTCAAAAGGGCAATAATAGAAATCCGTGACGTGCAACTTGCTTCGGCGACAACGGACCTTGGAGGCGGAGGATTATCATCAGCCGTGGGTGAGACAGCCGAAAAGTTTGGTTGCGGAGCAACCGTTGAACTTGGCAAGGTGCCGCTGAAATATCAGGGCTTGGCCCCTTGGGAAATTTACATTTCAGAATCACAAGAAAGAATGCTCATAACAGTCCCGCCTGAAAACTTGGAAAGGGTCATGGCGATTTTTGAGAAAGAAGATGTGGAAGCCTGCGCAGTAGGTGAACTAACAACCGAGCGACGTCTACAGCTCAATTTCAACGGCGACAAAGTTGCAGACTTGGACATGGCTTTCCTGTTTAACCCGTGTAAGAGCACGAAAACGGCAACCCTTGAAAACCAAAACTTCAAAGAGCCACAGTTTCCTGCACCGGAAAACCTGACAGAAACCCTGCTGCGATTGCTTTCAGCGCCGAACATCACCAGCAAAGAAAGCGTCATACGAACATACGACCATGAGGTGAAAGGCAACACCACGCTTAAACCCTTGCAAGGCGAGTACGCCGGACCAAATGACGCCGCCGTGCTAAAACCGCTTGACGACTCGTGGAAAGGCTTAGCGATTTCTTGCGGGATGAACCCGACTTACGGGAAGATCGACGCTTACTGGATGGCGGCTTCAGCCATCGATGAGGCAGTAAGGAACAACATCGCAGTCGGTGGAAGAAGAATTGCGTTGCTGGACAACTTTACCTGGGGAAACCCGGAGAAGCCAGAACGCTTAGGCTCGCTTGTTAGAGCCTGCCAAGCCTGCTACGACTTCGCTGTGGCTTTTAGGACGCCTTTTATCTCGGGAAAGGACAGCCTCTACAACGAGTCCCCGATGGGCCCAGTTACGCCCACGCTTCTAATCACGGCGGTAGGCATAGTCCCAAACATACAGTTTGTCACTTCAATGGATTTGAAGGCGCCAGACAACCTGCTTTACATTATCGGCGAAACATTCAATGAGCTTGGCGGTTCAGAGTACTATAAACTCAAAGGCTTCCTCGGTGCAAGCGTGCCCAAAGTCAAAGGCGCCAAAGCCAAACGCACATTCAAAGCAGTGACTAAGGCTATCGATTCAGGCTTAATCAAATCATGCCACGACCTCTCGGAAGGCGGCTTGGCAGTGGCAGCAGCCGAAATGGCGTTTGCTGGCGGACACGGCTTGAAGCTGGATTTGAGCAAAGTGCCTGGTGAAGCTTTGAATCGTGACGATTTTGTTTTGTTTTCTGAATCAAACAGCCGCTTCCTACTAGAAGTGCCCGAGCAGGATAGACGGGATTTTGAGCAGCTGATGAGGGGGAAGAGCTGTGCACAAATCGGCAGAGTAACCAAAGACGAGCAGATGACCATCAACGGGCTAAGCGGGAAGACTGTAATTGACTCCTCGCTTGAAAGGCTGCGGGGTAGCTGGAAAAAAACGTTGGCCGGAGAATCCTAAAATGAACCAAGATGAAATCAAGGTCTGCGTGATGCGGGTCGGCGGAACTAACTGCGACGCGGAGACGCAGCGGGCTTTCCAAGAGTTAGGGGTTCAAACGGATGTCTTGCACGTTAACGAGTTAGTGAAACGTCACAGTTTGCTGGATTATCAAGTGCTGGTTTTTCCAGGCGGCTTCTCCTTCGGCGACTATGTGCGTTCAGGCGTAATTTTCGCAAGGCACCTCAGCGCCAAACTGGGCAAAGAAATGGAAACCTTCATCGACGAGGGCAGGCCGATTCTGGGCATCTGCAACGGCTTCCAGATATTGGTCGAGTACGGTTTACTGCCAGGATTCGAAGGAGTAAGTCCTTATCCCGAAGCTGCGTTGACCACTAATGAACCGGCAGGCTTCAAGTGCCGATGGGTTTACCTCAAACATGAAAACCGTGGAAAATGCGCCTTCACAAGCAAAATCGATGTTGGTAGAGTGTTGAAGATGCCTATCGCTCACGGCGAGGGTAGATTGCTTTTCCCAAAGGAGAAGGAACAGGAAACGCTTGCAAAAATAGTCGATGACGACATGGTTGTTTTCCGTTACTGCGACCGAAACGGCGAGGTTGCCGACGGCAAATACCCAACCAACCCGAACGGCTCCTTCTACGACATCGCGGGCGTATGCAACGAGGAAGGAAATATTTTCGGGCTGATGCCTCACCCTGAGAGGGCGATGTACTGGTGGCAAAAACCTGACTGGACAAGGCAACAGCAGATGTCGCGGTTTGGCGACGGAAAACTTATCTTCCAAAGCATCATCGACAACCTAGCCAAGAAGTGCCGCTAAATCTTCAGCATACGGCAAACTCGCACGGGCACCCATCGCCAAAACGCATCTTGAAGCTACGAAATTGCCCAGACGTCCGCATTCTAAGAGGCTTTTGTTGTTGATTAGACCGTAGAGGAAGCCAGCGCAGAAAGCGTCTCCCGCGCCGGTTGTGTCGACGACTTTAACTTTGAAGGGTTCGATTCTTAGCCCGTCTCGACCGTCAGTGACGTAGCAGCCTTTGCCGCCGAGTTTTACGGCGACGATTTTTACACCTCTTTCAATCATGAAGTCGGCTCCCTTGCAGCAGTCAGATTTACCCGTTAACCGTTCAAGTTCAAACGAGTTAGGCATCAAAACGTACGTCTTTCCGATTATGGGTTCTACGGCTGAGTAGCCCTTTCGAGCGTAAATTGCGCCGGGGTCAAAGCTGACTTTGACCTCGTCTGGCAAAGTTGCCAACAGTTCGATTTGTGTTCGCAGCGATTTTTCACCGACGAAAGAGGTCAGATGCAGAAAGCGGGCTTGAGAGGCATAGCCTAACTTGATTTCTTCGGAGCCGATTGTATCGTTGACGCCTGAGTTGATGTAGAGGGCTCTTGAGCCTTTCTTATCCACAAACCCGAGCACTGAGCCGCTCTTGCCTTGTAATGCCCGGATTATGCCATTTGTGTCGACGCCTTCACTACTAAAGCAGTCCAGCTGAAGCTTGCCTTCCCTGTCGTTGGCTACCTTGCCTATGAAGCCCGTTTTGCAGCCGAGTCTCGATAGCCCAACAATGGCGTTTGCCGCTGAGCCCCCGCAGGCCTCAGTGTAATCCTCGATAAAGTTTTCTTCTTCAGGCCCTGCGATCCTGTCAACTTTAAAGAGCATGTCAACGTTAAGCGCTCCGAAGCCGACAACATCAAATTTGGTCATGGAAACAGCTCTCGCAAGCGTATTTTGTGTTCGCCCAGTTTGCCGCCGTAGTTGCCAGCGGAAACCTTAACGACGCCATCAACATCCAGCACCGCTTCGATTCCCACTTTGGTCGCTTGCTTAACGGCTTCTAAAGAAATACCGTCAATTACAATCTCGCTTATGTAGCCGACGCCGTTGGGAACGCGGGATTCATCGCCTAACCGCTCCTTGAGCGAAGGACAGAACAGGTGATTAGTTGTTGGACCAATCTTGGGAAAATGCGTCTCAGGCTTAGAGCCTGCAGAGCATACGTCAAAAGGTGTAATTACGCTTGGTACACCGTGGATTGCGGCTAAAGCTTTAATTCCTGCCTGTTTTAAGGCTTTTTTTGTTTTGCACATCACCCAAAAGTTGGCGCCCATAACACCACGGCTATACCCAATGTACCGCTCGATCACAAAGTCGGGAACCATCAAAGGGACCACGACGACTTCTCTGCCATGGCGTTTTTCAGCCCACTCGTAGCCATCGCCGCAGTGACCAACAGTCTCCATCATGTCCATTTTTCCTTCAGCGTTTGGCAGGGCGTCGTAGATGGCGGTGAAAGGCTTAACCAGTATGTCCTGGCGGATACGATAGGAAAGCTCTGTCTCGAATTTTTTGTGCGACTGTTCAAACGTTTTTTTAGGGTTTATTTCACCCCAGAATTGCAGTATTACGCCAGGACGCTCGTCAAGGGTTTCTTTTCGGGTGACGTATTTTTCCACTCCGCCTTCCGTCCTCCCAATCACAACAGACGGGGTTGCAGTCGAATCCTCAGCAGCCTCACGCAGGGTTTCTTCATCGTCGGCTGTAACGATTACCCGGCAAAAGATCCCGGTAAAAGCTTCAGCGTACGTGTCCTCTATTTCCGCTTTAGCCATTTTACGCAAGCTTCCCGATAGCTACTCCCCGAACTTTCTTCCGGAACTCACTGCTTTCTTTTGTGAGCGATTCCCTATTTTGGGCTTTTACTATTTTAGCTTTAGGCAAGGCATCAGGAAACAAACACGCAAGCTGCCTAAGTAAGGAGTCGTCTAAGCCGTTGTTTTCGAGCGTTTCATAACTCCAATCCCGAAGCGTTCCTATTGTCTTTTCTTTCCCAAATCTGCAGAACAAATCCGCGATTGCCGCGGTTACAAGATTACTTTCAGATAGGACAGCAACTTCAGCGTTCTTGACTGCATAGCTGTTGCCGTTAAAAGAAACGGTTAAGCCTCCGTTAGCGTTCACCAGTTTGAAAGCTTCTAAGTCGGTTATGCTGTCGCCCACGTACATAACATCGGCTAATTCCGCACCCAAACGCTTCACTGCACTGCGAATCGCCTCAGCCTTCTGTTCTCCCCCGCCAGTCACCACGTCACTGAGCACCTTGCCGATGCTCATCCTTGGAATTTCATTCCAGAAAATCTCGTCCAAACGCTGAATTGCCGCTTGGTCACCGTCTGAAAAATCTTCCAGTTTCCTTGCTGCCGCGGGTATGTTAATTGGGCGCATTTGGCTGATCTCTCGGGCTACTTTTTTTAGCCGTTCTTTTTCTTGCGGCGTGATGGCGTACTTGTCGAGGCTTACTTTTGTGCAGTACGTATTTCTATACGGAAAATCGAGTACACTGCACAACGCTTTGATGTAGTGCTCATAACTGGTGCTGACGATGAAGGCTTCCGCAACCGCTCGAACATGTCGCAGAGTGTCTCTGCTGTCGGCGATTAGAACAACGTTTTTTTCCGAAAACTCTTGCATCTGCCTGTCGGTGACGGCGTAGGCTTTAAAGAAGGGCAAAATAAGTTTCAACGTGCTGCCTGACGAGTAGCCGGGCTTTCGCAGAACATCCGCCAACACATCGTCATACCTGCTTACGTTGGCGAAAAGTTTGTCTCCGTCTGGAAGAAAACAGGATGCTAACTCGAAGGCGTTGTCGTTTTTTGAGATTGGTCCTTCACAGTCTGATATGAAGACGCATGTCACGCTTTGCGCCTCAAACTCTCCATGTGCGCTATGCTCTTGGCAATGTGCTGCTTTGAGGCGATGTCGGTTCGGTTCCATAATCCGCCGCCAGTGATGGCTTCGGTGCCTTCCAGACTTATGCTGCGTGCCTCTTCGATGCTGTCGCCAATGCCTAAGACGCCAACGGCTCGTGATTTAAGCGCGTAGTTCTTGCCGTTTCTGTATTCCATGGAGCCGGGGTAAATGCGAATGTTGTTACTATATTTTCTCCTCAAAGCGTACGCCATGGAAAAATCGACAGGCACGTTAACTGCATCTTTGTCTGCCTTGGAGGTGAAGCTGTTATCGTAGCCCCCGTAGTCTGGCGGAGCTTTATAGGTTAAGACTGAAGCTTTATTCTGAAGCTCTAAACGGGAAAGGCTGCCTTCAACCATGCTTAGACATAGCTCCACAAAGTCACTCTTTAACAAAGGAAGAATGTTGATGATTTCTGGATCGCCAGGGCGGCTGTTGATTTCGAGAACTTTGATGCCGCTGCCCGTGTGCATAAATGCGAGATAAAGCGGTACACCCTTGAGTGCAGAGTCATCTTTTATTCTTGCGCTCCAACCCTTGAAAATCTTGTTAGCTAACGAAACCTCAGCTTCCCTTTCAGCCGCCGTTAAAAACGGCAGTTTGTCGTCAACATCCTTGTATGAACCCATCCCGCCCGTGTTTGGACCCTTATCGTCGTCGAAAGCCCGCTTATAGTCCCGAGTGTCTGGCAAAGGAATGAAGTGTTTGCCGTCGCAGAAAGCCATGAAGCTGGATTCTTCCCCGTCAATCTTTTCTTCGATTATGACGCTGCCGTACTGGAAGTTGGACATGAAATGCTCGAAAAGTTGCTCCCGATCAGCGAAGTGGTCCCCCCAGACGCCGACGCCTTTGCCTAGAGCCGGCTTATCAGGCTTCACAACAGCCTGATTTTGAAGGTCGTCAAGCCAGCTGTAAACAGCGTCTTTAACTTCCGTTTCGCTTTTGTAGTCGGTCGGATTGAAAACCTTGAAGCGAGGGTTTGCTTCTGGAGCAATATCTTCGAAAAGCTGACGCTGCTCCACCTTGCTGACTTCTATGGCGTACTGTTGCTTGGGGCAAATAACTGGGGTACCTGTGCGTCTTTCAACTTGGTCTCGGACGCCTTCGATTATGGGTTTTTCTGAGCCGACTAAAGCGAAGTCGATTTTATCCTTGTTTGCTTCTGCGAACTTCGTGATTTCTTGGACGTCGAGGTTTGGGATCACAGCGTGTTTTGCGGCTTTTTCGGCGTTGAATGGGTTGCGCTGTTTATCAGCAATGTACAGTTCAACTTGGTACCTTGTGCTCTGAAGAAGGGCATCTACCATGGCGACTTCTCTTGCACCGTAGGAAACGACTAACACGCCGATTTTTTCCATGCGAACACCTTAACGCTAAGACAGTATGGGGAGCGCTTCCTCAGACTCGTAGATTCTTGTTTTTTCCTGATAGCCTTCAAGAAACTTCTTTTTCATCGTATCAGCCATTTTTTGAGCGCAAGGAGTAGGATACTTACCCGTAACACATGCTAAACAAAGCTGATCTTCCGTTTGACCCGTGGCTTGTACTAATGCCTCAAGAGACTGGTAGCAAACGCCGTCTGCACCTATAATTTTAGCGATTTCCTGAGCGTCGTGTTTGGAGCCGACAAGCTGCCCGTAGGTTGACATGTCAATCCCGTAAAAGCACGGTCCGATGATTCGGGGAAAAGTGACGAAAACGTAGACTTTTTTCGCGCCGGCTCTTCGAATCTTGTCGATGATTACTTTTGTCGTGTCTCCTCTCACTATACTGTCTTCGGTAATGATGACTCGTTTTCCATCGACTTTTGAGCCTAGAATGTTAATTTTCTTATCAATAGTTGAAAACCTTTCTGTGCTGAGAAGTATGAAGGCACGCTCCGTTACGTAGCGATGACGCCTTGACGCGCGTTCCCATCTTAAACCTGATGCTTCATGGACGCCCATGGCTGGGTCATCGCCTGTTTCGGGGACTGACAAGATTATGTCACTGTCTTTTACCACTTCGGGAAACTCTTTAACGATGTTTCTTCCGAAGTCTTCTCGGATTTCATAAACGTATTTGCCGTCAAACCTTGAGTCTGGCCTCGCAAAATAAGCATATTCAAAAGCACAAAAGGCTTCGCGGGGGTTTTTAATTATTTGTGTCCGTTTGAAGCCTTCGTTTGAAACGGCAACTAGTTCGCCTGGGTTTAGTTCAAAATCTCTTACAAACCCGTTCATGTCCAACCCAACAGTTTCAGAGCAGAAAGCGAACGTTGCACCTTCAGGGTCGTGTCCAGCGCACAGCGGTTTTATTCCATGAGGGTCTTTGAAGGCGAAAAAGTCGCCCTTGCTTGTCAAGCCTACCACGGAAAATGCGCCGTCTAAACTTTCCATGACAGCGCGAACCGCGGACGCTAAGTCTTTACCCTCTTTGAGCCCCAGAAGCAGTTTATGGCAAACTACATCTGAGTCACAGTTGTAAATGAAGTCGGAAAAGTTTTCAGCCAACTCTTTTTTCAACGGCCATGTGTTAACTATGTTGCCGTTAAACGACAACGCAAGTTGTATACCGTCTGCGCTAGCAGCAACTGGCTGCGTGCCTTCAATGATTGACGCATCATCGCACTTGCCCGACGTGGTATACCGAACGTTGCCTATGCCTGCTGGTCCGGGCAACCGGTTGAACCACTCATGTATAGCCTCATTTTTCAGTTTGGGAACCAAATCCAAGCTTTTGTACACGTGAAACTGCTGGTTATCGTAGGTTAGAAAGCCATGTGATTGGTGGCCTCGATGGTTTTGGGCGCGGAGACCCCAGTAAACGTACGGAAAGACCGTTTGGTTCTCGTAGTTTATTGCACCGAAGATACCGCAGCCTATTTCTTGTCCCTTCTCACGGCTGAATGCGGATGTAATGAAAAAAGGGGTTTATCAGCTTTTAGTACATATTTAAGTCAAAAGCATGGCGTTTTTAACATTTTGGCATTAAAAAGAAACGAGGGGCGCGAGAGCGAAAAAATCTAGCCTACGAGTATCCAAAGCCTTCAAGTAGCCATCAAAGTCTTAAGCGTCCTCCTCAACGCTCGGCAATCCATCAGGTACCTCAAGTTTAGAAGTAGTAGTACAACCATTTTTCAACTGTCCTACTACTTCTTCAGGTAATCCCAACCTTATCAACTTATGAGGAGAGCATCCTCGCTGTACTTGCCTTAAAAACTGAGGCCTTTCGGTTCTGTGAGGACAACTTCTTGATGCACGTGTATCGTCGAGGCGTAAGGGTTTCATGTAAGTTATGTAATGCCTTAGGTTTAGCAGCAGAAGAAGAAGCGCGGTTGGAGCCAGTTTCTTCTTCTTTCTAACCGGGAATAAATTCCGTCTTGGTTAAGAAACCGCGAGATAAGAGTACAAAAAATTGATGAAGTTGTGCTTTCAGGGTTGCCATTTTTCAATGAGGTACTTGGGTATTTCGCTGCTGTCTCTTGGTCCAACTTGGACTTTCCAGCCGGTGAGTTCTTCGATTTCGCCGCTGATGCGTGACGCTTTTCCTGGGATGACGAGTTTGCGGTGTTTGACCTTGGCTTCTATGCCTGAGGCTTTGAGGGCGTCGGCGACGCGTTCCGCCGTTAGTTTGCGTCCTGCGACTCCACTGTCGATGGCTGAGCCTTCAGTTTCAACTACGATTAGGTAAGCGTTAAGCTTGCCGCTTTCTAAGTCTGAAGCAACCGTGTAGTATGTTAAGGCAAAGTTTGACGTGAAGAGGACTGGTGAGTTCTCGTCTGGAGTCCCGAACAATTTGAGTCCCGGAGCAACCGCGACTGGCTTGCGCGGGTCAGTGTAGATGTTTTGCCGCAGCACCGTCGTCGGCAGCAGTGACCAGCCGCTTGTGCTATGCATGACGAGCACATCTGCGTAACGAACAATAAGCATTGAAGCCAAGTAAGCTTCGCGCCATTTAATGACATCTTCAAACGTGCCGGCACCTTCCAGCCAAGCAACCATAGGCACACCCATCAGTGGGAAGCCAGCGAGTTCTTCACCGCCTTTAGTTGCAGCCCTCCGCAGCATCGTGAAGTTGTTGATCGTGTCCGCTAATCCTTCGTTCATGAATGTGCCGGGGTCCAAAACTAAGTCTATGACTCCGTAAGCCATCAACGTTTTTGCGAGAGAAACCAAAGTTTTCAAGTCGTTTGGCGCGGATGCGACTAGTGGGCAATCGTACATCAATGCGAGTTCCGCCATGTCTTTCCAGTTGCTCTGGGTTGCCGCATAGAGAAGTGGTCGTGATCCAGGCGCCGCCATTAAGCCTGCTTCAGCTATCGTGGGATTCAGCGCGCACAGTATCATGGGGAGCTTTGTTGTTTCCGAGACCTTTTTGACGGCCGCTTTGAATTTATCAGCGTCGCCTGAAACACATCTGACCGCTATCATGTCAAGCCTTAGCGTATTACCTATATATTCAAAGCTGAAGTTTTCCGTGTAATGCACTCGAGAAACCACTTCCTGCTCTGACATCTCATCGGTGACGTCAATTGCGATGGCCGTCGGGTTCGTGTAAGTGAATTCATGACGATACATGACCAGTTTCCCCCCGAGTTTCTTGGTTTTGTCACCGACGCCGACAATGACTTCTTTAACTGCTGGTTTTAACAAGTCTTTGAGTTTAGCGTAGGCTTTCTCGTTTTCCTTCTTCAGTAGCGGGCGGCACTGGTCGACGCTGATTTCGCGGTTGACGATTCTCGTGGCGAAAGCCATGCAGTTGTCTGCGCCGCATTCTTTACAGTTAATTTTTGGGAGAAGCTTGTAAACATCTATGGGGCTTAACTCTTTCAAGCCAGCCTTCTTTTTCTCGGTCACGCCATTCCAACCCCTTTAGCCTTCACGGTAACCCAGTCAGCGAATTTTGACGCGTCCGCTTTTTTGCCGCTCGTCAAGTAATTCGTTACGTCTTTGAGCGTCTTCACCGCTGCCGGATGCATCATCATGAACAGGTCAACCCCGGCCAGCAACAGGGTTAAGGCCGTCGTCACCTCCCAGAGTGGACCTCGAAGCTCACGTGGTTCCCATTCTGGCGCCATTTTCAGCCATGCTTCTCGCGCAGCCCAAGCGTTGGTTGTTCCCGAAGACATCGGATGGGCTAATTCAACGTCTCCCATTAGGCCACCGAGTCTGGCGCGTTCCATGTTGGTGAAAGCGTAATCTAATCCGTAGCCTAACGCGGCCGTGGTTAAGTCCATGACGATGTCCTCTCGGTCAAGAAAGTCGTATAACCGCCTGTTAAGCTCACGGGCCAAGTTTAGATCCATCGGAGTGAACGCGAGCGCTACATGCCCGTTCTTCTTAACGAATTTTGCGCAACGTTCAACATCCATGTCCCGAGTTATTGAACTGATTAATAGCCGTTCGCCTGAGAAAGCCTCACAAATAGCCTCGAAAACGTCAGCGTCTTTTGCTGCGTCACCGCAGCCGCCGATAACCAGTGGA
Organism: Candidatus Limnocylindrales bacterium; assembly: GCA_035319575.1. Classification (GTDB taxonomy): domain Archaea; phylum Thermoproteota; class Bathyarchaeia; order Bathyarchaeales; family Bathycorpusculaceae; genus Bathycorpusculum. The sequence goes on along the minus strand of DATHCJ010000055.1, from coordinate 19,867 downwards.
ACATCAACAGCCTGCAGGACTTTTTCAACCGTTTTAACTGCATCCGCCGGTTTAGCATCCTTGAGCAGCGGATCTATACTTATCAGGTGAATGGTAACCATGTCCGCGCCGAATTTGTCAACTGCCAGTTTCGCCCATGCCGCTGGGTCGCCTACGACGTCTCTAACGTGCATTTTTACCGCTTTGCTCAACGGAACTTCCATGTCGAAAACGTCGATCGTGACCAATGGTCTGTGAGGAGTTGCACGCTCAAAACTGTAGAACGGCGGGGAAGTTTCGCCGCCTATGATGAATGATTTTCCACGCGTTCCGCCTTCGCTTCGAGTCGCGCCAAGTTTCACTTCAGTAATCTTGTTTGGGTAAGTCTCAACCGGAGGCACAAAAGGCACCTGAAGCATGGCCGTCGGCTTTCCACCCGCTGCCACTGGAGGAAGCTTAATCTTCGGCATTATCTGCCCAGCAGTTCCAGGCTCAAAAATCAGTTCTAGCTCTTTAACGTCGATTTCGAAGTTTTCGAGCTCGATTTGCTGGAACTTTGCGAGCAGGTCCAGCAGGTCTTTACTGAGTCTCAGTTCTTCGTCGTCCTTTTTCTTGTCGGCGTCTTGAGGCAAACTGGTCACCGTTTTTCTTTTTCGTTTTTTTCGCTTTTCACTCTTTGGATTATAACTTTGCTAGCGTAGATCTTTGCATCTTTGAGGATGATTCTGAACCCGCCTCCCATTATTGGCAGTGATGCTGCTGTTGCGACTGGTATCATAGTGGCTGCCGCCTCTTCTCTAACCTCTACTGCTTCTGGCTCTGGTGCCTCTTCAGGGGGCCATCTTTTTACGACTGGATGATTCTTTTCCTTCAGGAAAGCCTTCAGCGCTTCGATACTTGTGGCATTTTCTTCAGTGGCTATTTTGTCAACAACCTCTTTGGGTATGAAGTCTTTGACTCGTTCCTTAATTTCTTTCGGAACCCAGACTACGCGATACCATCCGCCGTCCGCTGACAAGAACTTTGGGCTTCGCATGTACTCGATTGACATTCCGTGGAAGCCGTCGACTTGTCGCCCCCCAGCGGTGGAGTCGGCGAGTGTTGAGAAGGGCAAACCGTTTACTGTTAAGCCCTTGAAGCTTCTGTTCACCACGCCGAAGCCATCAACTTCTGGAATAAAGAACGCAACTGCTTCGAAGCATCCGCAAGAGGTGTGTGGGTGGTCGAATGCCGTGTACAGCCAGACTTGGCTGATTTCCCCCATGGAGCGCTTCTTTGCCATCTCATCGACGCCTGAGAATTCGCCTTTCTCCGCGTTGATTATTTCACCGCGGTCGATAGCGAAGACTGGACCTTTGGGGTCGATGCTTGCCGAGGCTTTACCGTCAAACCAGCTAATGGCGCCGCAGTTGCTGTATCTTTGTGGTGTAATGACGCAAACGTGGGTGGGCGCGAATGATTGGCACAGAGCGCAACCGTAGAATTTGTCGACGTCTTCATCTTTGAGGCCTCTCGCTTTTGCATCGCGGGTTTCGTAAGCTTGAATCGCTTCAGGATAGACCTCTGACACTTTTGCGGGGTCGGTTATGAAAGTGATTTGTACTTTTTCAATTATGGGCAGTTCGCTTTTGAATAAACGGTAAAGTACTTTACCAATCAGGTCGAAACTGTTTAGGCCTTTTTGGAACGATTTCTTGCCCAAGCGCAGCCAGATGTCGTAGCGTTGGTTCAGGTGCATTAAGCCTTCGATGTAATTTAAGTAGCCGTGAATTCGCCTTTCAATAACGCCTTCAAGGCCCTGGTCGAGTTTTCCGCCGGCGGCTTCAACAAGAATGCCCAACGGGTAAGAGCCGCCTTCCTTAAGGTCCTTGATGTCTGGGCCTATTATGGTGATTTTGCCGTCTTCAACCTCGTCCATCGGCTTCACTTCTGCTAGTTCAAACTTTTCTTTAACTGTTGGACCGCCAAGTTCTACTTGCATGTCGTTTCTTCGGATGCGTTCTCCTTCAAAGATGACGCCCACGTCGACAGGTATATCTTTAAACATTGACATTCTATTGTCCTCCTTCAAATTTTGAAGTTATGACTTTAAGGTTTGTAGCCCACACTTCAAGGGTCGCGTTTGGGAAAGACCAACTTGCGTGCGGATGATAAAGGTTATCCAGAGTCATAGTTTTCTGGTCTGGAGCGAAGTGCATGAGTCCTGAAAGGATGAGTTCTTCCATGTAGAAAGGAAGCCCCACAAAAATGACTAGGTCATATCGGCCTTTACCGTCAAGCCCCTTCCATTCAGGGTCAACTACGCGGTTGCCGATGTCCATTGCAGACATGAAGCCTGCTGGTTGGTAGCCGCGTTTTAAGAACTCACCGACCATGTGGGCCGTGGCGACCACTGGCACCTTTGACGAGTTAGCAAAGTCAATCAGGTACTCGATCAGCTGTTTACCTTCCATCCAGCTTTCGGTTGCGCCGCTCCCTACGATGAGCAGCGTGCGACTAGCTTTTTTAATTATGGCCGCTGCTATCTCGGGTTTAACTATCGGGTTTGCTTTCTTAGTTGCTGCTATTTCAGCACATTGCCAGGGTTCACACGACACGTCTCATCAGTCCTTCACTTTACGGATCATTCTTGGAAGCAACGTCGGATCAGGAATCACTGTTTCCTTCCAATCATGCGCCTCCAGTATCTTGCCAAATTCATCTCTTAATGTCACTGGGACATCAGCCAGCGTTCTCACGAACAAGTGAAGGTCCTGCGGCATGCATCCGTAGTAGCGTTTGTGCAAGTCTACATAGTGGCTTAGTTTTATACTACGACCCTTCCAAGTATCGTTTGGTCTGATGCACAGTTTAGCTATGGAAACCATTGCTTCCTGTGGTGTCTCAACCGTCTGAAAGAGGTGTTCAGGCGCTGGACCGACATTAACTTTGTTGCCAGTTCTCGCATCGTAAACTTCCCAGTTTTCAGGCTTATCTTCTCTTCCAAGAAGCATGCGGCGGTACTTACTACCGTGCGGGCCGACCAGCACCGGAATCCCTAAGCGCCAGAATCCAGCGGCGATTGCCGCGGCTTTCTGAGAGTAAGCGCCCCAGGCTAAGCCGACCGCGCCGAGACGGTTATAGATGTAATCGGCGATTTCCTCGTAGTTGCCTCTGAGATTGCGTTTTGCGAATATATTTGCAACTTTAATTGCCGCCCCTGCAATGTGACTGTTGGCTACACATGAGCCGACGTTTAGCACGCCGCCAGCTTCAAAGCCTCCTGGGAATTCCTCGTAGAGTGTTTTGCCTTCGCTGTTGCGGTAGCTGCCCGCAGTCATGGCTGCGCAGCCTGATGTTACAACGATGTAGCGCCTGCTGGCGAATTCTCTGCATATGTCGTAAACGTCTTTACCGCCTTTTGGATAGTTGCTGCAACCTACAACGGCAAGTATGCCCGGGATTTCTCCTAAAACAATTGGGCTGCCGACATTTCGGATTTCAACGTCTTGAACCGCGCCTCTGCCAATACGGCACAGGTTGCTCTCTTCCATCATGAATTTCTCGCCTGCTTTAAGGATAAAGCTGTGCACGTTCAGTTTGACTGGGCATACTTCTTCGCATCTTCCGCACCCGACGCAATACTCGTACAGGTCGGTGAGGGGCACTAAATCGCCTTCAGCGGCGGCTTTTAACGCCTGCGGAATTTTGAGGTCTTGAGGGCAGCTTCTTCGGCACATGTTGCACTGCCTGCATGTCTTCGCTAACTGCTTGATTTCGCCGAGGCTTGGGAGGTTCTTCATTTTCTTGCGTAGCGGCGCGACTTGCTGAGCGACACGTACCGCGACTTCGCCAACTAATTCTGGGTCAAGAATCAGCACGCCGGGCACTTTGCCGCTCACAAGGTCAAAGACGATTTCATCCGCTGAATCCTCTGTACGGTTCTTAAAGCCCATGCAATTCTTCTCTGAGGCAGCGATAACCGGCGCGTGAACTTTGCGTGCTTCGTCAAAAGCGTCTGTTCGAACGCACTGCTCGTCTAAAACGACAACGTCTGCGAATCCTGCTCTTATGAAGCGCAGCTGCCAGCTGATTGGACCGACAATTCTGCCCCTATTATAGTATCGAGTTATGTCGTGCGCCGTGCAGCACAAGCCGACCACTTCGATTTTGTCGTCGACTTTGTGGTCTTTGGCGTAATCGATTATTCCGACTGACGGGATCACGTTGTGGCCAATGCACATGATAACTGGTTTAGAAATGTCAACGCTGCCTATGCCTAGTTGAACGAGCGGAGCTTCAGGTTCAGCTTTGGGGAAGCCTAAGGTGGAAACTTGAGCGATATCGCCGACTTCCATGCCAAGATGGTCTATCATGCCAACGTGGAAGGCTTTCGATTCAAAATCCAAATTGTTGCCTTCTTGACCTGTGTGCGCAACAGCAATTGCCTGCGTGATTTGTTCTTCCGCATACTCCAGAACAGTTTCTAAGTCACCAAGAGTTTCAGGCTTAATTCCAGTCACAAGCCGAGTGATGGGTGCTTCAACTTTAATGTTTAAGCCTCCGATGTCTAAGGGGTAACGGCTACCGTACTTTTCGATTAAATGGTGCACCATATGGCGTGAGTGCGCCGTGTGGGTTGCGGCTCCGATGCAGCATGCTAAAAGCACTATGCGAGAGGATTGGGCACCGATGTCTAAGCCGCAGGCGCCACGTTTCCCACTCGTCAAATCGCATTTCCCGAAAGTGCATAGACAGCACAAGTCGCAGTCTGGCATGTAGAAGGGCTTATATTTGGTTAGGAGTTTCATGTCCCAGTCGCGCAATGCGGTAAGCGATGGCATTGGAGTTGGACCCATAGGTTCAGCGTAGTTCTGGTCGACAACTTTGCCTATGGAAACTTGGAGATTTTTTATTAAACTGTTGCTTGTCTTTAATTCGTCAATCTTTACACTAACGTTTTTAGTGGTCAAATTTAGAAACCTCTGTAAAGGTTTACCTATAGACTGCATTACATTCTTTTTAAACCTTTCCAGATTTCAAGGCAAAAGTCACGTTGCACTTATAGTAATGGAATGTTTCTTAAAAGTTGTGTAAAGAAAAGAGTTTATAATGTAAACAATTGCTATAAGTAGCCGATGGTCCTCAGCATGGCCTTCACTGAAACGTACGCCTTATTGTCGTCTGGCAAATCAAGCAGCGATCTCCCGTTAAGAACGTACTCGTCTAATTCCTCGTCCTCGACTATTTTTCCTAAGAACTTGAACTTTAAGTCAGCCTCAGCCTGTTCCCCCAGTTCTGCTGGAAAACGGTAGCCACCGATCAAATAGAAATTGTCAAACTTCATATCAACTTCTTTAGCTATTCTGAAAGCTCTTTGCACGTGATCAAAGGATTTCTTTGAATGATCAAGAATGTCAAACACGTCGTTGACATCTGAGGTAATTCTCCTGTTTAGGTTTTCGAGCCCAGCCGGAGAGTCGACAAGTACGTACTTGTAATTTTTAGTCAACGATTCTAACGCGCCTTTAAGCGCCGCGTTTGGCATGCAGTAGCAGCCTTCAACCCATTTAGTGCCGACTGCAAGAAAATCAAAATTTTTGCTTTCGAACAAGCCATTTTCCCAAATACGATTTTCAATTCGTTCGGTTGGGGGAACACCGACCGTCGTACCTCCTTGCTCAATGAACGTGGTAACGAGAAGTTCGGCAATGGTAGATTTCCCAGCCTCTTTGAGGTCTATCCCGAGCATCTCGGCAAGGTTTTGGTCAGGGTCAGCATCGACTAACAGCAAGGGCGCTTGACCTGATTCAATAAAGGATTTGGTCATTAACGCTGTGAAACTGGTTTTTCCAGTGCCGCCACGACCGATCGTCACTAGAGTTTTCATTGATTAAACCCCTGTTTATGATAGTTTCTTTAGCAAAAGGTCACATATATTATCTATTGTCTTAACAGCTTCAATTTCCTCGTTTTTAAGCGGCGTTTCACCGAGCATGTCGGCATCAATAACTTTCTGGTCAAAGGGAACAAGAGTGAGCACCGATAAACCGTTCTTTTCGGCAAAATTGCTGATTGCCTCTCGCTGAGCCTCGTTCATCACCTTGCTTCCGACAACGTAGAGCTGTCGCATCCCAGCGGCTTTAGCCATGTCGTATATGTGCTTGGCGATTTCCATAGACTTCAGGTTGGCGTCCACAATGATGAGTAAAGCGTCAACTTGTCTGGCTGTGCCTCTGCCGATGTGCTCAACTCCAGCTTCCAAATCCAAAACAACCGCTTCGTCACGTTCGACAACTAAATGGCGAAGCAAAGCACGGATAACAGCGTTAGGTGCGCACATGCATCCTGCGCCCATTGACTGCACTGTGCCCATAACGATCAAATTCACGCCATACGGAGTGCTAACAGAGTAGTCCCGAACTATATCGTCCACGGAGAATTGCAGACGATAGACCCCAGCGTATCCAGTGTCCGTTTTAGACGCAACAAGCTCCTTATTCTCCGAAATTGGAACAATTTTTCGCGTCTCTTCAGTTGATAACCCTAAGGTTAAAGCTAGGTTCGGAGAGGAATCCGCATCGATTGCTATGGTTTTTAACCCGCGCTTAACAAAACCTCGCGCCAAACCAGCCGCGATAAGAGTTTTGCCGACGCCTCCCTTGCCAGAAACGGCAACCTTCATAATCTCACAGCTAAAACAACATCCGTGTTATGGTTAATTTACGTTTCTTCCCGAATCTTCAAAAATGAAGAACCCGTCTGCTCTTAGCGTTTTTTCTGTTCAAGCAGTGTCCTTCTCGGGAAAAAGCCGAAGTGCTCATAGAAAACGTAAGTCTGCTCGTTGCCAACAGCCACTGAAACAACGTTCTTTTTTGCCCCTTCAACCTTCAACCAATTAAGCGCTTTTTCCATTAACGTTGTTCCTATGCCCTGTCCTCTATACTGCGGGCAGACAAAGATGGAATCGATTTCACCGGTCAGCCATCGATCGATACTTGTTATGCAGTACGCGACAGATCGTTCTTGGTCGTCCAAAGCGAGGTCAACCCTAATTTCGCCGCCGAAAGCTTTCTGTTGAATAGAACTCTTTCTATCTTTAAAGGTTAAAGTGCGATAGCAATCCTTGAAGTAAGGTGATAAACTGAGATGTTGCTTGTTCAACTCTTCCCAGAGCTGCGCAGTTCTATCAATAAGGTTGTCATTTCCAGAAATATAGGTGACTTTAACCATGAAAGACTCCTTTTCTTAAGATACAAACAAGTGTTGTGCCCTTTTTCTGGATAAAAGATTTACTGACGTTGTTCTTAAATCAGAGAAAACAAGAATTGACAAGTGCCTATCAAACTGCTTTTACCTTTACCAATCGGTAAAAGGCTCAACTTGACGAAAGCTCTTTCATCATATGGGCTAACTTCACACTTTCATGTTTATATTTCATGTAATCGTCATAAAACTCAGCTAAGTTCTAAAGGTAAAAAAATTGCCTGATATGCAAGCGGATGACGATTCAAAAGGCGAGGCAGGTGCAGGCTTCAACCTGGACGACGTTAGAGGCTTGAATTCCGCGGAAGTCAAAGCAAGACAAGAGCAATACGGTTGCAACGAAGTAGCCGAGAAAAAAGAAAGCCCGATTTCAGCTTTCGCAAAGAAGTTTTGGGGGTTAACAGCGTGGATGCTCGAGGTGGCTATAGTGCTCTCTTTTGTTTTAGGCAACTACCTAGACGTCTACGTAATCACCGCGTTGCTGTTCGTAAACGCGATTCTGGGGTTTATGCAAGAACAACAGGCAACGCGAGCGGTGAAAGCCCTCAAACAGAAACTCCAACTGCAGACCAGGGTCCTGAGGGATGGCGTCTGGCAAACGGTCAACGCCACTGAAATTGTGCCTGGCGACGTTATCAGAGTCAGGTCAGGCGATTTCGCTCCAGCAGATCTTAAGATACTGGACGCTGAAGCAACGGTGAATCAGTCAGCCATAACCGGTGAATCTCTCCCCATCGAAAAGAAAACCGGCGACACGGTCTATTCAGGCTCACTGGTGACAAAGGGTGAAGTCACAGGCGTTGTCACCGCGACCGGCGTCCACACTTATTTCGGTAAAACGGCCCAGCTTGTTCAGTTAGCTAAGCCTAAACTGCAAATGGAAAGTGTCATCTCAAACCTTATGAAATGGCTTCTAGTTTTGGTTGTTTCCTTGCTCGTAGTCGCCGCCGTAGCGTCTTGGCTTCGGGGTCTGAATCTCTTAGACGTGTTGTCTCTGGCACTGATTCTGTTTGTGTCTGCAATACCTGTCGCGTTACCGACGATGTTCACGATTACCATGGCGCTCGGCTCTTTTGAGCTTGCGAGAAAAGGTGTGCTTGTCACTAGGCTCAGCGCCTCCGAGGATGCCGCCCTCATGGACGTGTTGTGCGTTGACAAGACAGGGACGATTACGGAAGACAAACTGTCGGTGGCTGACGTCGCTGAAATGAACAATTACACGAAAGATACCGCTGTCACTTTTGGCGCGTTAGCATCGGAAATAGCGGATCAGGACCCCATAGACCTTGCATTCTTCGCCGCTGCCGAAGACAGAAAAATAAAGTTGGACGAGTATATACAAAAAAAATTCACACCTTTTGACCCAGCGACGAGAAGAACCGAAGCAATCGTTGAGAAACAAGCTCAGACATTAAGGGTTACGAAAGGCGCAGTTTCAGCGGTATCAGAAGTCTGCCAGCTCAGCGACGAAGAACGTGGGAATGTAAAGAAGGAAATGGAAGTTTTGGCGAATAAAGGCTACAGAGTTATCGCCGTTGCAGCAGGCAAAAAAGGCTTATCCATGGATTTAGTTGGGCTAGTAGCACTTTACGATAAGCCGAGGGAAGGGACTTCAAACCTGATAGCTAAGCTACGATCTCTGGGAATATCCGTTAAGATGCTGACTGGCGATTCGCAGCCGATTGCCAAGCAGATAGCTCAAGAGGTAGGTCTCGGAGACAGAATAATAAACATGTCAGATGTCGAGAAAAACTTAGGCAACGCCGTGGTTGCCGCCGAAATGGTTGACCAAAGCGACGGTTTCGCCGAAGTGTATCCCGAGGGCAAGTTTGACGTGGTTAAAGGCTTACAGGCCAGAGAGCACGTTGTGGGAATGACTGGTGACGGAATAAACGATGCTCCCGCGCTGAAGCAGGCAGAGGTTGGGATAGCGGTAAGCAACGCCACGGATATAGCGAAGGGTTCAGCAAGCGTTGTATTGACAGAAGAAGGCTTAACCAACGTTATAGACTTGGTTCAAACCGGCAGGATGATCTACCAGCGAATTCTAACATGGATATTTAACAAAATCGTCAAAACTTTCCAAGTTGTTCTCTTCGTAATAGTGGCTTTTCTCTTAACGGGAATGTTTGTGGTAGGCGCCTTCCAAGTTGTTTTACTGCTTTTCCTGGTGGATTTCGTTACAATATCGCTTTCTACAGACAATGTGAGGCCGTCGTATAAACCTGAAACATGGAAAATTACTTCGCTTGTCAAAGGAGCTATAATACTGGGCGTCGCAACAGTCGTCGAATCTCTTGGCCTGCTCTACATAGGACTTAAATATTTACGATTTTCCAACACGGCACAACTGAACACGTTCGCGTTTGACATGCTACTGTTCGGCGGGCTATTCACCATATTTGTTGTCCGCGAAAGGGATCATTTCTGGAAATCAAAACCCAGCCGGCCACTCATGATTTCAATAATCGCGGACATTGTCGTTTCAACAGCAATCTCCGTTATTGGAATCCCCGGCTTAGCGCCAATACCTATACTGTACGTCGTTATCGCGCTATCCTGGTTCTTCATATTTGGTCTACTCGTTAACGACCAACTAAAAACTCGTCTTCTACCCCACCTCGCCTCAGACAAACTTTAATGATTAAGCCGAGTTAGCTCAAAACTCGTGCTTTTCATGATTTCTGCTTCGTCAGATAGAGGGCTTAAGCACATTCGCATTCTAACATGCTTTTGTTTATGAACTATCGGGGAATTCAGAAGACATATTGGGCGCGCACAAAAACATCTAAGACAAAAAATCGAGTCGTTAAGTGAATAGACATTTAAAATTTAAATAGAATCAACCCGTTAGCTACGGTTATGAGCGCCAAAAAGACTGATTTTCAAACCTCATTATTAACTGAAGTTGTTGAAACAGGAAAATGCGTAAGCTGCGGAACCTGCGTCGTCACCTGCCCATTCGGCTGCCTTGAACTCGCAAAGGGAAAACCCAGTTTAGTGAAAGAATGCAAGGTCTGCGGCATTTGTGCTCAAGCCTGCCCGCGATACAACTGGGCAATGGCAAAAGCTGAAGACTTTGTTTTCGGCAGAATCAGAAACCCTGAAGAGGCATTCGGAGTTTACCGTCGAATTGCCATAGCTCAAGCAAAACCAAGCGACATCCAGAAAGCCCGCCAAGACGGGGGAGCCGCCACCGCAATGCTGGTAGCTGCTCTTCAAAACGGGTTAATCGACGGGGCCGTGGTTTCAGGAAAAAGCCAAGAAAAACCTTTCCTGCCTGTCCCGATTCTCGCCACGACAGCTGAGAAAATTATTGAGTCAGCGGGGACAAAGTACACGTGCTCTTCAACGCTTCTTGCTTTGCCTGAAGTGATAAAGCAGAAAAAAACCCAAGTCGCCTTTGTAGGCACGCCATGCCAGATACAGGCTGTAAGAAAAATGCAGATGAGCGGCGTGAAAAAGTTTAGCGCACCGATAAAGTATCTTGTTGGGCTCATGTGCTCGGAATCTTTTGATTATGAAGGACTAATGGAAACCTACATTAAAGGCAAACTCGGCATCAACCTTAACGACATAACAAAAATGAACATTAAAGGAAAAATGCTTGTAACAACAACGGCTGGAACCACAGCCATCCCCCTTGCTGAAGTGAAACCGTACGTCAGGATGAGCTGCAGCGTATGCGAAGACTTCAGTTCTGAACTTGCAGACGTCTCCGTCGGCGGACTTGGACTTGACGGCTGGACGTTCACGATTATCCGCACGGAAAAAGGCGAAGAACTCTTCGCGAACGCTGAAAAGACAGGGTTCTTAGAGTCGAAGCCTGTTGAAGAGGGGTCTTTCTCGAAGGGGTTGCTGCTTAAGTTGACGAAGAAAAAGCAGGATTCAGCAGCTGCAAAAAACCAGCTTAAAGCGTAGCTTCCAAGCGCAAGCCGAATAGCGAGTGGTCGCATAAAATGGTCCAGCGATGCCTTATAGGAACCGCTAAAAAGCACTTGCCACATAAGCTGCCGCGGTGCGTTGGCAAAAGATTTTTTAATGCAAATCCGTTTAGCCTTAAGCCGAGATGAATTCATCATGAAAATACTAAACGAGTTTGTTCCAACACGGAAATTCCTAAAGCTGGCTGAAGAAACTAAAGACCTCGTCGACGGATGGAACGTAACTGACAGCGCAGGTGGTCGACCAGCACCCAGCGGCACAGTAGTTAGTTGCATCCTGAAATCAAAATATCCTGAGAAATGGGTTGTACCGATATTTATTCTGCGCTACAAAGGTCCGGTTGAAGTCGGCGGTCTCGCGTTGGCTTCGGACATTGTAGGCCTCGACGGCTTAGCAGTCACGATGGGAGACAAACCAATGTATGGGCAACCCATTGAGATGCTGGAGTCTTCCGAGAAAGCTAGAGATTTCATTCGGGACACTATTAAAACCAAGAACCTCAAGCTCGGCTGCTTATTAACAGCGAGACGATCAGTTGAAGAAACGATTGCACGCGCTAAGGAGCCTTGGGACTTCATCTTCTTTATGAGACTTGAGGACAAATCCTTCCCGATCCTTGAACAAGTGTGTGCGGAATGCAAGAAGATGAACAAGCCAATCTACGCTTACTTCCTCGTCAGCACGCCTCGAAACGTCGAAACAATGAAGTTTATCGGGTGGCCACCAGCCGCAACCATGGAAACCGTCGAAGAGAAAGCAGCAAAACTCGTCGGCTTAGTAGACGGAATAATCGCGACGTGCGCTGGAGATGCTGAAGGCGACAAAGAGATGCTGGGAAAACTGCAGAAGTTTAGAGGCTAAAAAAAGTCTCCCTTCTTTCTCATTATTTTTTAACATTTTCCAATTGCTGAACCATTTTTCCAAAAAATTCGCAACTCCGCGAGATAACCTTTTAATGTATTGGTCATTTAGTATTGCCCTCAAAAAGAGAGGAAACACCCATGGATACCGTAAAAGTTATCGCTGTTGAAAACCTGCCGTTGATTAAAAAAGGGGACAACCTGGGGCAGCTAATAGTTCGAGCAGCGGAAAAACAGGATACGCCTATACAAGAAAAAGACGTGATTGTGGTAACCCATGTGGTCGTTTCCAAAGCTGAAGGAAACGTTATCAATCTTGACGAAGTTGTCCCTTCGCCAGAAGCTAAAGAGATTGCTCTGAAAACAGGCAAAGAGCCAGCTTTAGTTGAAGTTGTCCTTCAGGAGACCAAAGAAATCGTTAGATTAAACAAGAACAGCCTAATAACCGAAACCAAGAGCGGCATAATCTGTGCTAACGCCGGAGTGGACAGGTCTAACGTTTCAGGCGACAGGAACGTCGTGCCACTTCCCGAAAACCCTAATACTTCCGCGCAAAACATAAGGCAAGAAATAAAACGGTTAACAGGCGCCGACGTCGCAGTAATCGTCTCCGACACGCACGGAAGACCCTTCCGCATGGGGGAAATAAACGTGGCAGTCGGCGTGGCAGGAATCAAGCCGATTAGGGATAGGCGTGGAGAAAAAGATTTGTTCGGATACGTCCTGAGAATAAAGCAGACAGCTATAGCTGACGAGTTATCCTCTGCAGCGGAGCTAGTTATCGGTCAAGCGAACGAGGGAGTGCCAGCCGCCATCATCCGAGGATACAATTACCAAACCGCCGAAAACGCGTCAGCAGTCGAGCTCACAAGACCCAAAGAAAAAGATCTATTCAGGTGAATAACTATAAACGTGAAGTTGGTAAAAATGGTTGAAGCTAAAACGCCCAAGCAGTTCTTGGAAGAAATTCTTCCGAGCAAATTCAAACCTGACAAAGCAGCAAACATTGATGCTATAGCCGGGTTAGACTTGACTGGTCCTAACGGAGGCACCTGGGTAATCACCATAAGAAATCGAACATTGAACGTGACCAAGGGAACCCACCCCTCGCCCTCGTTGACGCTAACTATCGCTGACAATGATTTCATGGACCTGGTGAATGGGAAGTTAAGCACCGTGAAGGCTTTTTTCAACGGTAAAATCCGTTTAAGCGGCAACTTTAGTCTGGCGTTGAAGTTGAAGGATGCAGGTTTGCTAGATTTTGGAACTTAAATGAATTTTTCGTTCTTACTTCCCAGGCTCCGAGTCGAGCAAAACAGACGGGAATAAAAGGCATAATTTTAAAACCCTCGAGAGCCTATAGTTGAAAAATAATTCAACCCAAATTTAATCTTTAAAGTTGGTTTAACATGTCGACTTTCGCCGTCGTGCCTGTAAAGAGTCTTCTCAAGTCGAAGACAAGGCTTTCCAACTTTTTCACCTTCCAAGAGCGGACCCTCTTTACGCTGGCGATGCTTCAGGATGTCTTGAACGCCCTGGAATCTTCAAACGTTAACAACACGGTTATAGTGAGCTCTGACCTGACTGTTGAAGGACTCGTGAAAGATTTCGGCATGACTTTTCTTAAGGAGACACAGCGCGGTCTGAATCAAGCGCTTAGTCAAGCGACAAAATGGTGCGTTCGAAATGCCGCAGAATGGATTTTAGTCTTGCCCGCGGATGTTCCGCTTATAACATCAAAAGACATAAATTTACTGACCGAGCTAGCGGTAAATAATTCTGTGGTTATTTCTCCATCCCGAAACGGCGGAACCAACGCGCTACTGCAAATGCCACCTCAACTTATATCGCCATGTTTTGGACCAGACAGCTTCAAAAAGCATGTCAGTGAAGCATTAGCAAAACATGTTCGGACAAAAATCTACATCTCCTCGAACGTTATGTCGGACATTGATTCCGAAAAAGATTTGGAGCAGTTCCTCAAAGCAGGCAGACAGACAGCTTCCTACTGTTTTTTAAAACAAAGTTCCTGGAGCAAAAACCTGTTGTCGCGTTGATTCACGCGTTGAAAGCAACCATTCTGGGCATTGACTGCGAACAAGCAACCGCCACGATTCTAGAACGGGAAAACAAAAAAACTTACAAACCAAGTTTCTTGATGATTTCTGGAGGCAGCGCGTCTTCCTCGATTTTGAATGTTTCAGGCACATCGATCTTCAGTACGGCGCTAAGAGCTTCAACGTCGAGATCACAGATTAATTCTGTTAGTTGCTTTTTAGCTACTTCAAGATGCTTCTTAAAAGCCTCTTTATCGCCGTAAAGAATCGGCGCTAACGAACAAATCTCGCTTTTTTTCAGGAACCATTCAAGTTTTTTGGTGGAGAAATTAATGTCGAATGTAATTGGACCGGCCACGCATGTTTCAGGCTTAACTGGATGTATCGAGCATTTTCTCGTTTCCTTGTCGAAGAACGCGCAGAAGAGAAGTTCATCAACTGCGGCATAAGAATAAACTGCTTCAACAAACGGTTCTTGAATGTTGATTTTCTGTTCCTCCAAGTATTTTTTTATGATTTCTTTGCGCTTTCGGCTCAGCGGGGGTTTAGCGTCTTGGCAGCAGATGTGTATGCATTGTTTACAAACGCTAAACGAGTAGGTTACCCCCTTATCACCTTCGGTCATGATGTTTTCCGGTCCATTTTCAGAAGTAAGGTTCATTATCGGACAAGCATTTAATAAGTGTTGAGTAAACGTCCACGACAGCTTCTTTGAAATCCGTTTTTTGGGAGCGTCTTAAGACCCTTTCCAGTATGATTTGAGACAAGTTGCCTTTTTCTAGCCGTTTCTTGATTACGGACAGGTATTTCTTCTCATCCGCGTCAGCATATTCAAAAGCCAAGTCAAGGTACCATTGGCACACCTGCTTTGCCGTTTCGCCATGAGGATTGGAGACTTGAGCGTTTAACCCTTTCTCGATCACAGCGTTGAAGTCGTCGACTAGCACGTCGTGAGCTGATAGCTCAACTTTCTTTGTCATTAAACCTCTGAGCGCAGCGCGTATAAAGCAGCTTAAAGCCACATCGGATTTGATGCATTCTTGCTCATCCATCACTCGGATTTCAATGGCCGATCGGTCAAACCTGAAAATTACACATCTTGAATTAACCCACTCCCGGCCCAGCAAGCTTTTGTCTGCACCCGCCTTTGCCAAATCCTCGGAGTACTTCGCGATCACATCGTGCTTAAACCGGTTGAACGAGACGGCGTATTCAGGGATCACATCTGCCGTTACGGAGGGGACTTCCTTCTGGTTTACCTTGTAAAACTGCAATCGGTTGTCCTCGTCCGGGCCAGGCTTGCCCTCGTAGATTGGTGAGGAAGCGGTGATCGCTGGAAGATAAGCGCACAGGTTAGTAAGCAGATTATGTATTTGGATGCCGTCTGACTCTTTTTGGTACGAGAGATTCAGGTGGAAGCTCTGGATGTTCAGCCAGCCATGCTGGCTTAAGTTAAAGATTTTGGCGTATTCATGGTAAATTTTTCGGTGATAATGAGGCCATATGGCGGTTTCCTTCAATTTAAGAAGAGGATGCATCCCGGTCCCAAGCAGCCTTGCACCGTGTTCTTGCACGATTTGACTCAGCGTTGATACTGCGTTTTGCATCGTTTCTTCGAACTGAACGGGTGATTTGAAGGGGGAGTTGGCTTTCAGCTCCATCACATGCAACTGCAGTTCTTTGCCGAACGTAAAGGTTGGCATCTCAACGAAGTTGATGGTTCTTCCGCAATAATCCTTTATTATCGTATCAGAGATCGGGAGGACTCTTAGTTCTTGGTCTACAAGAGCTAATTCGTTTTCCGGTCCAAGCACTTCAAGCGGTTTATACGTACGCAGATGCCTCTTTCGTTTTTACGTCGATTTTAGACGCGAATATGACGGTAGTTAATCTTAAATATAACTGCGCTAATAACGCCTTTTAAGTAACCTGGTGTCCTATGGTTGTTGGTCGTCTCGAACCTCGACCTAACAAGTAATCTGCAAGTGATGAAGCCCTCAACGTTTTTAGAATCCACAATCAAAGAAGCAACCCTCAACGTCAACAACGAATACCGATACCTCAAAACTGGCTATTACGTTTCCATGCACGCTGAAGTTCTCGGCAACCGTGTGATTCCGTCATGCGAGAACATCATCGATTCCAGCAGAACCCCTATTCTTCTTCTTAGAGCAGCCAAAGCTGGAGTACCAACGTTACCTGTGGTCGTCACTGATTCAGTTAAAAAAATAATCAATGAAATCGGCTTTCCAGTTCTGCTGTTTGCGGTTAATCCTTTCATTTACAACGGCTATAAAGTCGCCTGCAACAAGAGTACTCTTTACCGCGCTATGAAAAGTTTAGGCATGAACTACAAATTCGCTATATGCGCGCAGCCGCTCAAGGGGGAACTTTTAACTGTTAAAACGTACTTCGGCAAAACAACCTCCCAAGAATCGAGCACGCGTGAAATCGCTGAAAAAGTCTACGAAACCTTCAGAATTCCTCTTTGCAAACTGTGCATACAAAAAACTGTTGACAAAGCTTATCTCTGTGGATTGCAACCCGTTCATAAAGAGGAGCTTTCCGAACAAGACTTGCAGTTAATCTCCCAAGAGGTCTCGCTCATTTCTGAGCAGGGTGAAGCCTTCGGTGTCTAAGATCGCGTGTTTTGTTGAGAAGTATAATTTCACTGATCCCCGGGAGGAAGGCGCACTTCAAAAATTCAAGTCAGCAGCAGAAAAACAAGGGAGCGAATTCCATTTCCTCTTCCGCGAAGACGTCTCCGAAGCCGCAAAATATGACGCTGTTTTCATCAGGGCAACAACTGACCCGCTGAACACTGCTTACGTGGTTTCTAAGATGGTTTGGGAATCCGGCTTGAAAGTTATCGACGACCCTGAATCGATTACTATCTGCGGCAACAAAATTCATCAATATGCCCTGTTTGAAAAGTACGATGTTCCGTACATACCAACTATGTTTTTGAACAAGGACGAACTGCACCACAAAAAAATCAGCGATGTGTTTGAAGCACTTGGAAAACCCGTCGTCATAAAAGCGCCCTACACAAGTTTTTCGCGTTACGTTGAGAAGGCTGCTTGCGAAACAAGCTTCAGGGACGTTGCTAAACGGTTCTTCAGGAAATCGGATGTTTTAGCCCTTCAAAAATTTATGCCCACAGCCTTCGATTGGAGAGTCGGCATATTAAACAATGATGTACTATACGTGTGTAAGTACATGATTCCCAAGGGCAAATGGAAGAACGGCGCCAAACTTCGCGGCAAGCCGACCGTGATCTGGGGCAGAACGGTAAGCCTGAGAAGAAGCGAAATGCCTGATAGGCTTAGGGAAGTGGCACTGAAGGCGTGCAGTGTGATTGGGAAAGGGCTCTACGGCGTAGACATCAAAGAAGTCGACGGCGACTACGTTGTGGTCGAGGTAAACGATAACCCGAGCATCTATGCTGGCTACGAAGACTCATCTGACCATGACATCTACAAAAGAATCATCAACTACCTGTTAGAGTAAGCTAGTGCGGCTTCGACACGTATTTATTTTAACACTCGTTTATTCAGTGCATTGGAGATTATTATTATGCCTAAAGTAGCGCACAAGGAAGCAGTGAGAGATTATGATTTTGCTCACGGAATGTCGGTGGATGAGCTTGTCCGCCAGATGGATAATGCTTGGGGTTTCACCGCTGGCAAGGTTGCTGTAGGCGTCAGCATAATGGAGACGATGATCAATATGCAAGACTGCGTAAAGTTCCTCTCGTTTCCCGCCGACATAGTTGCCACTGGGACAAGGGGAGTGATTAGGGAACTCGTGAAGCGACGCCTTGTTGACGTGATCATAACAACCTGCGGCACGCTCGACCACGATGTTGCACGATGCTGGAAGGACTACTACAAGGGCAGTTTCATAATGAACGATTCAAAACTGCACCGAGAAGGATTAAACCGCCTGGGAAACGTGCTTGTCCCCAACGAAAGCTACGGCACGATCATCGAACAGAAAATTCAAGGGCTCCTTAAGGAACTCTACAGCGAAGGCAAACGTGAGTTTTCAACAGCTGAACTTGCACGAGAGATTGGATTGCGCTGCTGCAACGAGACCTCGATTCTTTATTGGGCGGCTAAACACGGTGTCCCAATCTACGTGCCTGGGATAACCGACGGCGCAGTGGGCTATCAACTGTGGTTCTTCAGCCAGGACCATCATGACTTCAAAATCAACCTTCTAAAAGACGAGAACGACCTCAACAACATCGTTTTCGACGCAAAGAAAACTGGCGCCCTAATCGTCGGTGGCGGAATCAGCAAGCACCACACGATCTGGTGGAACCAGTTCAGAGACGGCTTAGACTACGTTGTCTACATCAGCACGGCGGACGAGTGGGACGGAAGCCTAAGCGGCGCGAGACCACGTGAAGCGGTTTCATGGGGAAAAATCAGCGAAAAAGCAAAACGTATAATGATAGAAGGCGACGCAACAGTTATAATGCCGATGATGACAAGCGCGCTTCTGGACAGGCTAAGCAAAAAAACAAAGAACTAAAAGGGTCGTTTTAAGCGACGCCTTTGAATAGCCAGTTCATGTCGGGTCCTTTTCGTTTTTCTGGTACCCTCTCGCAAAGTGCATGTGCTATCAGCGGCAGCGCGATGGTTGCGTCGCAGTAGCATACGGCCCGTGTGCCTTCTTGGCTGTTGATTTTGCCCCAGCTAATTGCTTCTTCCAAGGTGCAGCCGCTTAAGCCGCCCCACTGCGCCGAGTCGGTGGTTATTTGTATCGCGTACTTGTGCGGGTAATAGTATTCCTGCAATCCTTTGCGTAAGCCGCCTTTCCTGCCCTTGACGCCTTCGTCGCAGGTGAGCGGCGAAACGGATATGGCGATGAGCTGCGTTAAGTCTTTGGGGACACCGCCGCCAATGTAAACGACGCCGACATCCTTCGTCTTGGTGCCGATGCTGATGAACTCGTCAAACTCTCTGACGGAATCAATGTGAACGTTGTGGCCTTGATTCTTGGCCATGAGGAAAGTTTCGCCGTAGGCGCTGTCAACCATGGCTGGGCTGAAGATGGGAACCCCGTTGGCGGCTGCAACAGCGCTGATTGCTGGAATTTTTTTCTTGCCGAGGTATTTGCCGAGCAAGTACAGGAACTCCGCGGAGGTATAGTTATAGTCGGTTTTGAGGGTCATGACGAAGTCGGTGATTAATTCCTCCATTTTGCGGTAATCAGTCTCTTTCCCGAAAACATCGTAATACCTGTTGACGTCGGCTTTCAGGAGCGCTGAGTCGTCGACCATGTGGCTTCCCTGCCAGTAACCCAAGCCCATAGCGTCAACAATGTCTTCTGAAACGTTAGCGCCGGTGGAAACCAGCACGTCGATGAAGCGGTTCTCGATAAGCCAGTTAATAATTGTCCACTGCCCCGCTGTGCTCATGCTGCCTGCGAAGCCCATGGCGATGGTAAGGTCTTTTTCTTTAAGCATGTTCTCCCAAACATCAACTGCTTCACCAAGTTTGCGTCCTTGATAAGCGGTCCTGCTCATTTCTGATAGAAGTTGGGAAATGTTTTTCTGCTTGACCTTGATTGGTTCAAGTTTCCTTTTGAAGTATGACTTGCTCATTGGCACGCACCCTGTTTTATTTTTGTTGGCTTGTATATGAAATTTGTTATGGTGTTATGTCAAGTTTGCTTCTCAATTTTAAAAGAGGTCGCCCAGTAACTTTTGAAAGCTACATTTTTTCTGGCGCTACAACCCCGATAAGCGTTAAGGCGTTGTGCATCACGATT
>DATHCJ010000054.1:0-14490 GCA_035319575.1 Candidatus Limnocylindrales bacterium | reverse complement strand
TGACGTTTCAAACAAGGAACTCGTCAGTGAAGCGTTTAGAAGGGTTAAACCCGACGTGGTAGTTCACGCCGCCACGTTGACTGACGTCGATAAGTGCGAGTTGAACAAGGAGCTTGCGTGGAAAATCAACGTTGAAGGCACCAGAAACATCGTTGAATCAGCCAAGAACACGTGCTCTTTCCTGATTTATATTTCAACCGATTACGTTTTTAACGGTGAAAAAGGCGAGTACACCGAGTTAGATAAGCCTGACCCGATTAATCATTACGGGTTTACCAAGCTTAAGGCTGAGGAACTGGTGAAGGTTCAGGATGAATATCTTATTGCTAGACCAAGCGTTATTTACGGTTCAACCCCTGCAGCTGGAAAAGTAAACTTTGCCCTTTGGCTAATCGAAACTCTCCGTAAAGGAGAGCATGTTAGGGTTGTCACAGACCAGTGGAACACGCCTACGTTGAACTCTAATCTGGCTGAGATGACTTTGGAAGCTGCCGAGCGCCGGTTGACTGGGACGTTTCATCTGTGTGGCGCCACGCGTGTTAGCAGGTTCCAGTTTGCTCAGTTAATTGCGGAAACATTCGGCTTAGAAAAGGACCTTATTGACCCCGTTTTGTCTTCGCAGTTTAATTGGCCTGCAAAAAGGCCGATGGATTCATCGCTTGACACTGCAAAAGCTCAGCAGACGCTGAAAAATAAGCCGCTTGAGATTCATGAAGCGCTCAAACAGTTGAAACTTGAACTTTCCTCGGGTAGAAGCTGATTAAGAACGTAAATGTTATGTTCGAGTCCACCCATCACTTGAGGTTTGTGAAGGCTGTATGAAACGGAGCGGTATTAAACAGATAGCGAGACAGCGAATTCAAATACTTTTTCAAGAGGCGAAGAACGCTTCTAAAAGTGATCCTCAATTAGCCATGCAATACGTTAAATCGGCTCGAAGGATCGCTATGGCTGCTAGAATTCGTTTGCCCCTTGACTTTCGGCGGCAGACGTGTAAAAATTGCAATGCTTTGCTTGTGCAGGGTATTAATTGTCGGGTTAGAGTAAAGCAGAAAAGGGAGCCTCATGTTGTGATAACATGTTTAAACTGCGGTTACCAGACTCGCATATTATTAAGTAAGAGAAAAGAGGAAGAAACGCGTGAGCAAGATAACTACCCGGATGAAGCGTCATGTTAGGCACGTCTTGAAGGACGAGAATCCAACCATTTGGGTCGGCAAAGACGGCTTGACAACTCAAGTTACATGTGAGATAGAAAAGCAGCTGCAGAAGAACAAGATGGTTAAGGTTAGAATTCTGCCTGCAGCGCTGATTGGAAGCACCACAGCTCAGTCGATAGCGTTTAAGGCTGCTGAACAGACGGATGCTGCTTTGGTTGAAGTTAGAGGTCACGTGTTCATTCTTTTTAGGAAACGCAAGGCACCGTGACTCGCGCGCTACCTTGTCCCGAAATCACCCAGCGCGCGTGCTGTCTCCCTTGCTACTGAAGCGTAAGGTGGAGGTCTTTTAGCGCGCGCGTCTCAGATACTTCGCAGTGAGCGCTTAATGATATTAAAAATCTTTTAGATAGTAAATGAGTTATGCTTGTCCTAAATTTAATTACGAAATATTCTTTAAATTTCTTGCCGTATTTTTCTTTTTTTATATAACCGAAACAGATACGTGTATCACATAGTAACAAAACTTAAATCAATTAACCAAATAACAATCATGAATACCTGGAAAGGTTCTTCAATTTCATGGATGACTGCCATCGTGTTAATTTCGGGTGATAGCTCGCCAACTTTGAGTTAAATAGGCAGTTTAGTTTTAGGTCTCCTGTAAATCATAAAGCGCTCATTTACCTCTTTATATTCAACTCCATAATTGGCTAATAACCAACGCAAATATTCCCTTGCTTCATCGCACACGGTTGCAGCAATGTGAATTTGATAGCCTTCCGCCAACATACCAACCGTTGAAGGTATCAAACAAATAGAGTTTTGTTCTAAACCTGGGCACTTGTCAAGAATAGCCCACAAAATCTCAATTGCTTCTTGTCTTTCCAAATGGAACACCTTGACAGGTTTTTTCAATAGAGAATACTGTTTAGGTTACTCAAAAGAGTTTTTCTCTACTGACGCGCGCGATACTAGGGCTTCTGTTAAGGCTCTGTAAAGTCTTCGTCTAGTGATTTTCTTTGGAATTTTTCATCTGTTGATTTGCGTTCTAGATTGAGGTTTTCCACTTATTTTCTGCCTTAATCGTTATCCCACGAGCCTTAGCGGGAGTCTTCCCATCAAGCGCTTCATGAGGTCGAATATCGCGCGCGCTTAGTTGTTCCGAAAGGTTGAAATGACCGCTTGTCTTAAGTCTTGTATAGTGCGATTGGTTGGTTTTCTCACGCTGCATAAAGCGCTGGATAGTAGAGGAAAACAATGTCAACTTCAAATAGCTCTCAAGAGGCATCTGAAAGTAAGCCCGAAGATTTTGACAGCTTGGATCTTCTCAGGACCGTCCCTGACGACCAAGGATTCCACTTCTACACTGCAGCTGGAGAACCGACTGACATCACTGCAGTCAGCATGATCGATTTCGCTCAAAAGCTTGGAACGGTACCTGTTCAGTCTGTAAGCTACCATTATCACAATGGGGACTTTCAAAAATGGTTCAGCGAAAAGATAGGCGACGACAAACTTGCTCAAAGAATGAACAACATCAAAAAGGGTCTAGCCGGTGAAGATCTGCGCAATGCGCTTCTCAAAGTTGTTTTTTTGCGTATCGCCGAACTGCAGATGTCGCCCGAAGACATACGGGTGGCGGAGGAAATGGCAGTTTACTCAGTCGCTATCCTCGCGATCATAATATACTTCTTTATTGCCGTTTGGCCAAGCACGCCCAAAGATGCTCCGTTGAACTCGACAGTGTCTCGAGTCATCACGCTCTACGGTACAGGCGTACATTTTCCAATCGGCGCGGAGACTTCCCTCCTATTCATAATGTTGTTCTCAGGTATAATAGGGGCCTGCGTCTTCTCGCTCTTTGCGATTAGTCACCACGTCGCAGCCGATAAAGACTTCAGCAGGGTGTGGGAAGCTTGGTATCTGCTCAGGCCATTCGTCGGAGGCGGGCTGGCGTTGATCTTCTACCTTGTGCTCCGCGGCGGAGTGCTTAATTTGGGATCAAGCGTCAGTAACCTCAACTTAGTGGCCTTAGCGGCTGCCGCAGCGTTAGTAGGCATGTTTTCTGAGCAGGCAATGCATAAGCTTCAAGACGTTGCAGATGGTCTGTTCGGATCGGCTCCTGACACTGCAAAACCCTCAAATGGAGCGCAGTCGACAAACGGCAGCACCCAATAAGGAAGCAGCCTTGCCAACAGAATCGTGCCTGCTTGTTGTGCCTTAGTTATTTTTTCATTCTTCTTTAATCAATTCAACCACATGCTCGCAACAGTTGGCACCGTGTCCCATGCAGCTCGTCTGGGTGTCTTTGAAATTGTTACTCATGGCTTTCACAAGCGAATGATGGAAGTGGCGGTGAAGCACATCGCACATCAAAGAGGGCGTTTGCTGGGATAACTCATAGAAGAGACAGTTATGCATTCTATAGGCTATCCGTTTGTCATTTTTTTCGATTATTTCAGGTTCGGCGCCGGCTTCTTGCAGGTATTTTTGAATAAAAACTTCTGCGAATTCTTTCAGTGTCCATTTTGTTACGTTGTTCGTTGCTTCCATGTACTTTACTGTTTCTGCGCCTATCTCGTCACCGACACTCGCTAATATCTTGATGGTTTTCTGTTCTCCCAAGCTCCTTAAGATGCCGTTGATCACGTTCTTGGACAACTCAAAGTATTGTCTTGCTGGAAAAGTAAGTATTGGCAGTTTTTTAGCTATTTTGTAATAGGTTTTGGGTCTGCCGGCAGAACCAGTTCTCTCTTCGTAAGATTCTAACAAGCCTGCTTCCTGCAAAGACTGAATGTGATGACGCACCGTTATGGATTGAAGTTTCAAGTATGTTGCAAGGTCCTCAATATCGCAAGGTTGCTGGTATAGAAATTTGAGAATCTCGAGCCTGACATCACTTGAAAGTGCGCGGACGACATCTAACTTTGATACTTTTCTTCACCCACTCGAGGGTAAAGATTATTTCCTTTATTTCTTATAAAGTTATAGTAGAAATCTCCAAAAATATTATGTTTGCAAATGTAACAGATTTAAACTCTCTGACCTGCGAACCTAAAACATTAATTGAGAAAAACTAAGCTTTTCGCGAAAACTCCTGAACCAACAATTTTGCAACGTCGCTTGGCTTCTCAGCAATCTTCACTCTGGCGCTTAGGAATGCCTCAATTTTGCTTTGAGCGGTCCCCTGCCTACCTGTTATTATCGCTCCAGCGTGGCCCATTCTCTTTCCAGGCGGTGCAAAACGACCAGCCACGTAAGCGACAACTAGCTTAGGATAATGCTCTTTGGCTATGTACTGTGCTGTTAACTCTTCCATGTTACCGCCAATTTCACCGATCAAGACCACAGCTTTCGTTTTTGCATCCTCTTTGAACATTTTCAAGGCGTCTATAAAATTCAAACCAACAACTGGGTCGCCGCCAATGCCGACGCAGGTCGACTGCCCCAAGCCCTTAGCCGTGAGTCCGGCGGCTATTTCGTAGGTTAAAGTGCCGCTTCTGGAAACCAAGCCAATGTTGCCTGGTGTAAAGATGTCGGCTGGCATTATTCCAAGTTTACATTCTTCAGGCGTGATGATTCCAGGCGTGTTTGGACCGATGATGGTAGCTTTCATTTGCGCTGCGTAAGCCATAATGTTTATTGAGTCTTTTATCGGCAAATGTTCAGTGATCACGACAATCATTTTGATTTTGTTAGCGATAGCTTCTAAGACTGCGTCCTGGGCAACCTGCGCCGGCACAAAAACTATCGAAGCATTAGGCGAATAAGCGTCTACGCTTTCTTTTACCGTGTCAAAAACTGGCAATCCGCTGACTGCCGTTCCGCCTTTGCCGGGAACCACGCCCGCCACGATTTTCGTGCCATAATCAAGCATTAATTTAGTTTGGTAGCTACCTTGTTTGCCAGTGATGCCTTGAACGATGGCTCTGATGTTTGCGTTGACTAATATTCCCATTAATGTTTTTCTCCTGCGGCGAACTCGACTGCTTGTCTCGCTGCTTCTTCCATGCTGCTCGAGACTTTTATGCCCGCATCTGTGAGAATTCTCTGGCCGAGCTTTTGGTTTGTGCCTACAAGCCTAACTGCCAAAGGTTTCTTTGCTTTAGCGTCTTTTGCGGCTTCAATTATGCCTATTGCCACCTCGTCACAGCGCGTGATTCCGCCAAGGACGTTGACTATTATGCTTTTGGTTGCCGGGTCAGCCATGACAATTTCTAAAGCCGCTTTAATCGATTCTACGGTTGCCCCACCTCCTAAGTCTAAGAAGTTTGCTGGTTTGCCGCCGAAAAGGTTCAACAAGTCAAGCGTGGCCATAACTAATCCGGCCCCATTACCGACGACCCCTATGTCTCCGTCGAGTTTCACATAAGCCAGATTGTTCTTTAAGGCCAAAGCTTCTTCAGGTGAAAGCGTTTGTGCTTCTTTCGCTTCGTACTCAGGATGCCTAAACAACGCATTATCATCAATTACCATTCGAGCATCAGCAGCCACAAAGCTTCCAGTCTCGGTCTCTACTAAAGGGTTAATCTCGACCATTTCGCTGTCGCTTTCAACGCATGCTCGAAAAAGTTTCTGAATGATAACCGATAATTCTACAAGTTGCCTTCCGCTGTAACCTAACTGTTTCGCAATCGACAATGAATGAAAAGAACGTATGCCGAGTTGAGGATCAACCATCGTCCTGATTATGCTCTTCGGCGTTTTTTCGGCTACTTCTTCGATTTCCACTCCTCCCACTGCTGAGGCTAACGCAACGTAGCCACGGTTAAATCGGTCAACTGTAATGCCCAAGTATAATTCTTTTATGATTGAAAGTTTTTCTTCTATCAGCACTTGCCTAACGGGCAAATTCTTTATCTGTGTTCCCAAAAGTTTAGCAACCGCTTCTTCTGCCTCGTCGACTGACTTAGCGGCTATAATTCCTCCAGCTTTCCCTCTTCCACCGACTGGAACTTGTGCCTTAACCATGTAAGGCGGGTTCAAATTACTCACTGAAAGCAAGGTCTGCTTAGAATCAGTTACGATTACACCCTTTGGAACAGGGATTCCGCACTTGAAGAACTCTTGCTTTGCTTCATTCTCAGTTAAATTCAAAATTATCAATAGCTAGCTTGTTATCGTTGGATAAGAATTTTTTCAAATCCCCAATCACTCCATGGCACAAGAGACTTGCAACCCAAACGGCAATCTGGCCACGGGATGGCAAGAAGGCTGCTCGCTTTTAAGCAACCCAACTAAATTCACCTTCGGCAAAAACGTATATAAAAAACCTTGAAGATTCAACCTTTCCAACCCGGTGAATACACATGAGCAGAACTCAAGCGCTTGAAAAACCTGCCAAACAGCTGAAAACCACGACGACAGCTTGCATCCGCTGCGGCGTGTGCATGCGATCCTGCTCACACAACCTCAGCCCTGTGCTGATAATGGAGGCCCTTGAAAAGGGCAAGAAGGAGAAGCTGAGACAGCTGAGGGTTGACCTATGTGACGGATGCGGAAACTGCACCTACGTTTGCCCATCAAGAATAGACCTCAGGGTCTTAGTGCTTAAAGCCAAGGCATCCGTGCGTTAAGGAAAAGATTGTTTCTTGCATTTTTTCTTTGAAACAAATTTGGGATGAGTTCTCCTAAGAATTTCGCGGTTATAGGAGTCTAGCAGAAAAAGACCCGATAATATTTATATTTGCCTTCATTGTTTTACTGCAAGGAAAACAAGGAATTGGAGCAATCTTGACTACTCCTCACGACGTTCCAGCTTCGAGATTCATCGACCGTTTAGCCAAGTATCTTAGGGAAAACGTTGATGAAGTGCAGCCTCTTCCCTGGGCAGCTTTCGCTAAAACAGGCGATCATGTGGAGAAGCAGCCGCAGAACCCGAACTGGTGGTATACTCGAAGTGCGTCTGTGCTTCGTAAGGTTTACCTTCATGGTCCAATCGGGTTAGAGAAACTGCGGGCTGATTACGGGGGAAGAAAGAGTAATGGGGTTAAGAAATCGCATGCTGCTAAAGCAGGCGGAAGCAATATTCGCAAGATTCTTCAGCAGCTTGAGAGTGCAGGCTTGATTCAGACGATTAGGCCTCAGGGTAGAAGAATGACTCCTAAGGGTCGTAAGCTGCTTCGTGAGGTCGCTGGTGACGTGCATAAAGAGATAGTTAAAAGTGTCCCAGAGCTCAAGAAGTATCAAGGCGAATAGAAGCAATGTCAGATGAAGAGCTTGCGCAAATCCGTAAACGCAAACTGTTGTCAATGCAGCAAAGGATGAGTGACGAGCAGAGGCAAGCTCAAGAAGAAGCGCAGTTGGAAGCTCAAAAGCAAGCGTTGCTGAGCAAGATCTTGACTCCTGAAGCTAGGCAAAGGCTGAATAACCTCAAGATGGTTAAGCCTGAATTTGCGGATCAGATTGAGTTGCAGCTGATTCAGATGGCTCAGACTGGGAAGTTGCCGATTCCGTTGACTGACGATCAGCTTAAGCACATATTGATTCAGCTTCAATCTCGGAAGCGAGAACCAACAATTAGAAGGATATGAAAGTATGGCGCGAGTTAAACCTACAGCAAAAAAGCTTCGGCTGGCTAAGGCCGGCAGGGAAGCAACGTCCGTTCCGACATGGGTGATTGCGCGGACTGACGGCAAAGTTAGGACTAACCCTAAGCAAAGGCGGACCTGGCGAACTAGGAAAATAAGGGCGTAGGAGACGTAAAAGGAAATGGTTGTTGAAGACGAAGAAGCACAAAAGGCTGAAGGAGCGGAAGAAGAGTTAGAGGCGGTTCCTGAGGAAGAAGGCGTTAAGGAAGAAACAGTTGTAGAAGAAAAGCCTAAGGAAGAGGCGCTTGCGGAAGAGAAGCCTGCGGAAGAAGCGGAAGAGGAAGCTGTGCCTTCGCGGAAGAAGAAAGAGGAAGAAGAAATTGTCGAAGAACGGACTTACACTATTCCTCTACAGAAAGCGCTGGTTAGGCCTCCGAAGAAGCGTGCTCCGCGAGCGATGGAGTTGATTAGGGTTTTTGTCACTAAGCACATGAAGCTTGAAATGAAGGTTTCTGAAGAGGAGGAGGAAGAAGAGTTGCCTCAACTTGTCATCAGCACGGAAGTTAACGAGAAGGTTTGGGGCAGAGGCATAGAGAAGCCGCCGCGAAGAATCAGGGTTCGCGCAGCTAAAGACAAGGACGGTAACGTGACCGTTTACCTAGCAGAAGCCGCTTAGTCTTTTTCTGATCAGCCGAATCTGTGTAATTTCATTTTTACTCAGGATTTCTTTAGCTTTTGGTCAGATAGGCAGGACGAGAAAACGTAGGGGTACCCATACTGTGTATGGGTGGGTGTACCTCAACTTCTACACAAAGGTTCTCTTTGGAGACCATGAGTCAATATAGGGTCTGATATTCGGTAGTTTCCATTAACTTTCATCAAAACGTTCGTCTTAATCAGCCTATTAAGCAGCTCCGTAACCGCAGTGTTCGTCACTTTCCTGCCTTCGTTCGCGTCCAAAACGTCTTTTATCGCAGACCAAGGCTTTTCTCCATTTTGGGCGAGAAAATCAAGAATCAAGCCGTATCTATGTGAAAACTTGGCAATCTTGAGAGCCTCAGAGCGAGCTAATCTTCCGCCGACGTCAAGGGTTTCGTCGACCACTTCCTTCGTGCACGTTTTGGACTCTTGGCTTTTCAATCCGAACAAAGTCAGCCAACCAGCAACTCCATCAAGCTTTTCGATGGCGTAGTCTATCACTTCATCAGGGCACTTAATGTCGACTTGCTTGAAACCGAGCTTTAAAAACTCTTTTGACTGCTCCGAAGTAAAACTGGACATACTGATTTCCACGAAATGTCTCCCGAACAATGGAGATTCAGGGTTGTCAAATCCGAGAAAATCGTACAGCAAACCCACTTCTGACCCTGTGATGACAATGACTGTGTTTCGGTTAGTGTCTGCAATTCTCGCCAGCAGCCTTGGCAAATATTTGTCTCCTCTAACAAGCTGAATTTCATCAAAAGCTAACAGAAACAGCTGATTGTTCTTCTTTGCCCATGCATCAATCTCATCTAGCAATGCCGCCAAGTCAATTCCTTTCTTATCCCACCCGAAGGTGATTGAAGCCCCCGCCAGATAAACGCCTTTGACATGTTTTAAAGCGGCTGAAACCGGAGTTTTCCACTTCTTGTCCATTTTGTTGAAGGCTTCATCGACTTTTTTGATGATTTCGGCTCGGGAGGGCACGGTTGGCAAATCGCGCACATCAACTATGACGTAGGGATGATTACTGCATGATAATGCTACATCAAGGAAGGAAGTTTTTCCTGTCCGACGTAAACCGGTAACAACGATTAAGGCCGCGTGAGGTAAGGAATCGTTGAATTTTTTGAGTTCTGGATCGCGATCAAACAAGTCCTCTCGGCGGGTTTTAGGTCTCATGTCAAACAGCATGTATGGGTACCCATACTATGTATGGGTGGGCATACCTTAAATATTTTCTGGCTGAAACACGGCCAAGCTATCCGGAAGGATTCAACCGCGACTAGGTTTGCCAAGCCAGCTTTGCGAACCGTCAACCATCGCAAAACCAGTCAGCAACCGCCGAAATCACCGCAATCTAAAATAGGCGGTGTCGTGAAATTCTGAGGCTGTGGAGTCTTCAACAGGAGAATCTGGTTCTTGACGGTTTACTTATCCAGCATAGTTGGAAGCGCAAGCATAGGCGTGTACTCTTTAGCCACTGAAAGCATGGTCGTCATTCCAAGGATGGTTCCGCTGGAGAAAGCGCAGGAATTTGCTGATTGGCTGAACACTGAGCTTGCTTACACTTCAATCAGCGGTTCGGTCCTCGCGGGAGCTTTGGCGTGTGCGAATTCCAATGGCATGGTGCTGCCAAACTCCATCCGTGACGAGGAAATTGCGGTGATAAAGTCCGTTTTCGAAGGAAACATCACGATCATGGAAACTAAAAAAACGGCTTATGGTAACCTAGTTTTGGCGAATGATAAAGGCGCCGTGGTTGACCCGCGTTTAAGGGCGCTTGAAATCAAGCAAATCTCCGACACCCTGGGCGTTGAGGCGGAGCCGACTGAAATCGCCGGGTTACCTTACGTTGGTTCGTTAGCCGTTGCGACGAACAAAGGCTTACTGGCTCACCCGCTGCTGAAAGATGAGGAGAGGAAAACCTTGGAGAGCGTGTTTAAGGTACCAGTTGATGTCGGCACAATTAACTGCGGCATACCCTACGTTGGGACCGGGTTGATTGCTAACTCGCACGCTGCTGTGGCGGGTTCAATGACGACAGGACCTGAGATGTTTATAATTGAGCACGCTTTAGGAACTTTATGAAATTGAATACTTGTATGTTCTTCTATACGTTATTCATTTATGACGCTGAGGGAAAATCCTTGACAGATTAAGGATGCGTTGGCTGGCATAGATAGAAGAATTAACGTTTAGGTTATTTAGAAGTAGTAGGACAGTCGGAAATCATTTGTACTACTACTTCTTTAGGGTTTAACCCTGTTTTTTGTTTTCTTTTGGTCGTGCACGTAGGTCAGGGGCTTTTTCATTAACCTGCGCGGAGGAATGTTTTTGCTAAATTAGGCGAATTCTGCAAGATAGCGCACGTTTTTTCCGTGAATACGTTTATTATTGGGGATGTGCTGGATGTTGTGCGAGAAGATGAAAGATGAAGGTTTTCAAAGTAACTGGCGAGATCAACAAGCCGAATTTGACGACGCCGTTCGTTAAAGAAGTGTTAGCTGACAAAAGTGAGCATGCGTTGGAGAAGGTTTACTCTGAAATCGGCAGCAAGCACCGTGTTAAGAGGTGCCACATAACAATCACTGATGTTGAGGAGATTTCAGTTGACGAGATTGAAAACCCGATTCTAAAGAAAATAGTAACTGAGCAGTAGGGAGAATAAATTTTTGGCACATCAAGATAAATCAGAAGATGAACTTCGGAAGCTAAGTGTGGAGATGCGTTACCTTGAGCAGACCGCAGAAGCCCTACAACAACGCATCAGCATGGTCAATGCTGCCATTACAGATTTAACCTATGCCAGCATGACTTTGGATGGAATTGAAAAAGAAAAAGAAAACGCTGAGCTTCTGGTTCCAATCGGCGGAAACTCTTATGTAAAAGCGAAGCTGGCAGACACAAACAAGGTTATCGTCGGGATGGGCGCAGGCGTTTCCGTTGAAAAACCTCTAGTTGAAGCGAGAGTAACCCTTAAAGAAAGGCTAGATGAACTGGAAAAAACCATGAACGCGGCCCAGCAACAGTTTGCTCAAATAGCTGAAAGGCTAAATTCGAGCAGAGGTAGGCTTCAAACTTTGCTTTCGTCAACCAGAGAAGGGAAACCTTGAAGCGATGTTTGAGAAGCTCAAATCGGGTTTTAAAGGATTAGTAAATAAGGTTACTACGACAGAGTTTACGGCTTCAAATTTAACTCCGATTTTATCAGACTTCAAAATGAGCCTTTGCCAGAACGACGTGGCTTTTCCCGTGGCGGACAAGATCAGCGATGAACTTGAAAAGCGTTTGGTCGGTGCCCAAGTTAAACGCTTGGATGACAAGAAGAAAATCGTTGAGGAAAACCTTAGACAGGTTCTTCTAGAGGTCATGTCAACGAACGTTAAAATTGACTTAGTCAAGTTGGCTAACGAGAAGCGTGAGAAAAATGCGCCTCTTGTTTTGATGTTCGTCGGCATTAACGGCACTGGAAAAACTACCACTATCGCTAAGGTCGCACGGTTCTTCAGTGATAAACGGTACTCGGTGGTGCTCGCCGGTGCTGACACTTACCGAGCTGGCTCGATTGAGCAGTTGGAGGAGCACGCCAAACGTTTGGGTCTACGTGTTATCAAGAGCAGTTACGGCGGTGATCCTGCGGCGGTGGCTTACGACGCTGTGAACCATGCTAAGGCTCACGGAATCAACGTTGTTTTAATCGATACCGCGGGTAGGATGCAGACTAACCAGAACTTGATGAACGAACTTGTTAAAGTCAAGCGGGTTGTGTGTCCTGACTTGAGCATTCTAACCGTGGATTCCCTGATCGGAAACGACGCGGTTATGCAGGCGGAGGAATTCAACGATTCTGTCGGCATTGATGCCACAATCTTGACGAAGGTTGATGCTGACGTGAAAGGCGGCTCAGCGCTCAGTGTCACGTACGTGACTAAGAAGCCAATTCTTTTTATCGGGGTCGGCCAAACCTACAAGGATTTGGGACTGTTTGACCCTGAAAAATTCGTCAACATGCTGTTAAGATAACGCGCCTACGGCTCTTCGATATGGACTAGTTCAAAACGGATTTTGCTCGGGTAAACCCAGTAAGCCCTGATGAAATCTTCAGTGCTCTGGTCGATGTCTAACGCTTCAAAGAAGTTAACAAAGTCTTTGTCAATGCCTTCGACATTTTTCGCTGTGTACACTCTCAAGTCAGCCAAGTATTCCTTATCAACGATTAACTCCTGCATCGAAATGCCGTCCGGCAATTCAACCGCAAACATCAAGTTAGTCAAAACGTCTAAAACAGCAACTTTATGCACACTTTCGTTTTTGGTTTTTACAACGATCAGTCGCTTGTCAAAGCCCCTAAAATTCCAATCGCTCGCAACATCCCAGGTAGCTGACATAAACTCACAGTAAAAAACTAACTCTTTCCACCTTAAAAACTTAAAGAGCACTTTGATATTTAGTCTCTATAAATTATTTGTGAAACTATTAAGAACCTGAAAAAATATTGTTTATCCTGCCGAGGACATCGCAAAGCCAATTAGTAAACACCTATGCTTCGGCGAATCAACGTTGAACAAGCAACCCAAATAAATCCCCAACCATGAATTCCCAAATCTTGCCCAACGCTTGTTGAACGTTAGATTCGCTGAGCAATTCGTCATGCTATGGCTTCGGAAACCATTCAGTGCTGAACGGCGCTGACTGGTTGCTTATTTTCTTTTATTCCATTTTGCGGGATCGCGCAGGTTTTCTATAGGCGAATCCTCCGTGTAGCCTTGAGATGCCTGAGTTTTTTGCTTGTAGATTTTTTGTTCTTCTTTAGCTTCGCTTTCTTTATGGCTGAGCTCCACGCTGTCCTCGAGTTTTCGTATTGTTCTTCCTAACCTGCGTTGACCTCTTGTAGCAGTGGCTCTTCCCATAAGCAAATTAGTCAAGCATCAAAGTTAAAAAGGCTTTCAACAATAACCTGTATGGTGATTTTGTATGAAAAAAGATGTGAAAACGCTCAGGCAAACCGTCATGATTCCAGCACCGCCGAAAGACGTCTACGAAGCCTACGTTGACCCGAAAAAACAGACTGAATTCACAGGCAGCAAAGCCACAGGCAAACCGATTGTCGGAGGCAAATTCACAGCTGGGGACGGATACATTTTTGGAAAATACGTCGAGTTGGAAGAAGGAAAACGCGTTGTTCAGGAGTGGAGTGCGACTGATTTTCCGAAGGGCGCGGCTCCTTCGAGGCTGGAACTCTGCTTTAACAAGGCGCCTGGAGGAACTGAACTGGTCATGGTTCATTCGGACGTGCCAGTCGAAGTGGCGGATGAAGACGCTGAAGGCTGGACGGAGTGGTATTGGAATCCTCTTAAAGAGTATTTCAGCAGTAAGTCAAAAACTTGAAACGTTTATGCACAGCTGAAGTTGACGTGTAAAGTTAGATTATGCAGTGAGAACGCTCTTGATGTTTCCTCCGCAAAGATTTGGGGTTGCCACATTTTTTAAGCAAGAACACACAAAAGCTATGAGAGGTCTTCACTTTGACTAAAGCATTGTACCTTGAAGACAGCTACCTCAAAGAAGCGGAAGCCAACGTGGTCTCCGTTAAAGACGGTAAGTTCGTGATTTTAGACAAAACAATCTTCTACCCGAACGGGGGAGGACAACCGTACGACACAGGAAAAATAGTACGGGATACGGAAGCCTTCAACGTGGTTTACGTCGGCAAGTTTTCAGGTGAGATTTCTCATGAAGTTGACCATGCGGGGCTCCAAGCAGGCGACAAGGTCCGTCTGGTCTTAAACTGGGAAAGACGATACAAGCTGATGCGCAGCCACACCGCAGCCCACGTTGTTGCCTCATTGCTTAATCAGGGCACGGGTGCTCTGATCACGGGCAACCAGCTGGACTTAGATCACGTTCGATTCGATTTCAACCTGGAACAGTTTGACCGGACAGTTTTAGAAACATACCTGAACAAGGCTAACATGCTTTTCTGCACTGATGTGCTGGTCAAATGGTATGACCTTCCCAGAGAAGAAGCCATGAAGATTCCAGGCGTGGTCAAAATGGCTGGCGCCTTTCCACCCAACCTTCCAGTTCTCAGGATT
>DATHCJ010000053.1:0-4127 GCA_035319575.1 Candidatus Limnocylindrales bacterium | reverse complement strand
CATGGCTTTCAGTTCGCGATCAGGCTCAGTGTAGACGTCGAGGCATTGTTGGCTGCAGAAGTAGTAGGTTCTGTCTCCTATTTTGGCACTGAGGGCTGTGTCCGTGTCGACGTCCATGCCGCACACGGGATCTCGAACTGTAACCATGAATTTTCCACTCAATGCTGAGTCTAACGGTGTTTGTAACGATATAAATGTGTCTCAAAAAGATATATCTCCTGCCATCCGCCGATAACAAAAACGGCTTACCTCGATCGGGCGAGGAATTTATTTCCTAAGCCCAGTTCGTCGGAGAAAATCCCAAGCCAGTTTTTGTCAGTTAAACAATGCAAGAACCCTGATGTCTTTTATCTTAAACAAGCTGAGCACTGGCGATCCGTCCTACTTGCAGAGCGCTGCTTATTCTAACCGTTTGATTACGTGGTACCCAAACTGTGTCTTAACAGGGTCAGAGGTCTGTCCTTTCTCGAGTGCGAAAGCAGCCTTTTCAAACTCCTTAACCATCTTGCCTCTCGTGAAAGTGCCAAGGTCCCCGCCGTTCTTTGCGGATGGGCATAGAGATGCATTTTTAGCAAGCGCTCCGAATTTTTCGCCCTTGTCGAGTCGGGCCTTGATGTTTTTCGCTTCTGTCTCTGTCTTAACCAGTATGTGTGCACAGTGAATTTTGTCTACCATAACCCCAATACTCGTCAGGTTTAACATATAACTTTTGCCTGCGAAAATGACCCGATTGACCGAAGCATGGTGAAGATTTGAAAAATGTAGGAGAATGGAAACGATTTGACTTTTAAAATTGGCATAAAAATGTTAAAATGCTTCGGGCCGTTTCTTCTGTTGCTTCGAACCTCGAAGTTCTCGCCAACGTAATTGTTATAACAAAAGCGACCAATTCTTGTTGTATGGTAACAGCCATTCCCCTTGGGAACATAGAAGAAGAGCAAAAAATCGACCGTGCCAAAGTGGAGCAGATCGCAAAGATTATTAGATTTTTACGGAACATTGAAGACTGATTTTTTCGTACGACGTCAATACCTAAGGAGCAAGGGAGAGCAAAGAAAGCGGCAACATGCCGACAATTAACTAAAAGAAGGGAATAATCTCTCAGTTTCGCTACTTGAGAGATACACGCGTAATTAGTTTGTAAGCGTCAGATTTACTCTATTACTTGAATTGCGCCTTCAGGACACTGAGCTTCACATGCTCTGCAGACCAAGCACTCGCTGACTTTTGTCGGTGTAGATTTGCCATCTTTGATTTCGTAGACGCCCACAGGGCAAGTGTTTACGCATGTTTCGCATCCGGTGCATTTAGGGTCAACAACTATCTTTACCATTTTCGTCTACCTCTGATTTTCTTGAAAAATTCCGTAGTGAAATAAAAGGTTTTAGGTCTTCTAGCGCGCTTTTTCACGTAATCTCAGCAAGATTCCGTTCAGTGTCGATTCGGCTTTGTCTCTGCGTTTCTGGTAGCCTTCGATAGTTCTCTTGTAAGCTTCTATTGAAATTTCGCCCTTGCTTTGTTGGTCTTCAAGGTTCTTGATGTCGTTTTCAGCTTCAGATAGGTCTTCTTCGGCAGAATCGAGTTGATTAATCAAGTCCGAGTAAGCGCTGCCCTGGCTTCGAAGTATTTCCTTCATCCTGCTCGTGTTTCGCGAAAGTGTTTCTAAACGAGCTTCTATGGCTCTGCGTTGAACTTTGTATTGGCGCCTGGGAATCTTTCCTTTCTGTGCTCTAATGTCCAACGACCTAATTTCCGCGTTTAACCGTTTCTTGTCTTCATAAGACTCAGTGAATTCCCTGAGGCTTTCTCCAGTGATGTGTTGACCAGTGCCGGCAGCTGTTACGGGTCCTGGCTCAGCACCTTTTTCTTGTCCAACTGAAGCCACGGGGACTTGCCTCATAGTTGAAGCCTTTGCTTTTCTTGTTGCAGCTGTTTCTTTTTCGCCTGGTTTGCGCCTCTGATAGACGACTGCGCCTATGCACCCGATGACCGCTACGAGTGAAAGCCAGAATGTAGGCATCAAAGAGACCCAAACTGGATTGTAATTATAGGAGAATTGGATAGTGTCGCTCTGCGGGAGGCTGTAGTCAACGAAGCTTACTCCAACTTTGGTTATTGTGAGGGTGTCTTGGAAGGCACTTCTTGTTAAAGTGCTGGACGAGCCGAGGGATGATAACTTGGGCGTTACAATCGTTGCTCCTTCAGGCGGGTTAAACGAGATGCTTGCTTGATCAACATAATAGTTGAAGTCTGGGAAGAGATTGAAGTTGCTCAACGTGTACGTAGAACCCTGGACAGTTGCACTTGGCAAATTGTAGCTGGCGATCATAACGCTGGATCCGCCAGATGATATGGGTGTTACTAAAGTCGCATTCTCCTGCAAAACGCCGTTGGCTGCTGAAACGCTTTTCGTGGACAGTGCAGTGCCGGTTGTATCCTTTACTGCAACGTCTGAGGCACTCGTCGGCACCTCCAGCACAAACGACGCCATTGAATCTGTCGAGTTGTTAATGATGGTGTACGTGTCTGAAGCTGACACTTGACCAGTCGGGCCAATTGTTATTTGGCGGTTCAGCAGAGTTATATCCGCTAACTGTATGGTTCCGTTATTCACTTGAACCGTCGCCAAACCGGGAGAATAAGAGTATGCTGGTAAATTCTGTGTGGCATAATTCTCTGAGTTTGCGACCCCGTCGCTTTTGGTGATTGTTATGAGCTTTGGTGTGGATGGAAAAATTAGGGTTACATTGCAGCTACCGACATTTTGCGTGAGGCTTGGGTAAGCTGGAAAATTAAGAGTAAAATCGCCAGTGTCTATTTGAGTAACAAGAACGTTGGATAGAACGAATGCTACCGTGAAGACGCTGGGTGTTTGTCCGTTGAAGTTTACTTCGGCGCCGTAAAATCCGCTTCGACTACCCAGTTGGACTCCCACGTTTACTTGGAAAACATTGTTTGAATCGTAAGCAACAGCGTTGAGAATGTCGCCGCTGTACTGGGCGGGTAACCCTATCATGAAACCGTTGGCTACTTGCCCAGAAACATAGATCGTGTCTTCAATAACTACTTGTCCAGTGTACAACACTTCAACTTGGTGGTTTACCTGCATGATGGTGTAGCTCGCGGTTTGGGCAGAAACGGTTCTGGGAGTGAGAATGGGCAAAGAAACTAGTAGCAAGAAAATCGTTACCAGCAATACTGCATTCGCTCGTTTCACTGGAATTCACCAATTTGCAAGTTTGTAGTGTTAGCTTATTTATTTACTTTATAGTTAATTATGTTGTATTTAGAGCTTGAGTTGAATAAGCAGAATACAGCCTTCGAAATTGAAGCTCGAGTTCGCAAAGTGTGAGGATCAACGGGGCTGATTGCTAAATTATTTTCTAGTCTTGTCGATGGCTTTAAGCGCTTTTTCAGCCGCGGTCGCGCTAAAAAGAAGGTCGTCGATGGTCGCGGTGAAAGTGGTCAGTTTACCTTCACAATGGATCACTGTTATCACTTTCCTCTGTTCCACCATGGTTTTAGCGCTTAGGTTAAGGGGAGTTTTGAAGTTGTCTGGCGAAACTGCGTCGGCAACTGCCTTGGCGAGTTTCTCGTCAGCGTATTCAAGCACTATCGTTGCTTCCATGATTTTTGCCCTTCAACTGTTTGCCAACCAGTTCATCAACGGTTTTAACAAACTCTTCAACCTTGTCCAGAGATACCTGGGCGCCTGCTGCTATGTTGTGTCCTCCGCCGTTGCCCCCTTGCGCTTCCGAGGCTAACCGCATCACTTCGCCCAAGTTTACGCCTTTCCGGATTGCCGCCTCGGTTGTTCGGCCGGAGAATTTCGCCGCCTGCTCTTTTTCAACGTTGGCGAATGCTATGAGCGGTTTTTCGCTGTTCGGGAGTCCTTGAACGATTATCGACGAAACGGTTCCTATGATTTTTTCGTTAATGAAGTTCTCGCCGTAGATAACGTAGATATTTTCGAGTTCACGCATGCGTTCGGGCTTCTCCATTACCCACCCGAGGTATTTGTTAATGCTTTTGCGGTAGTCTTCCAGTATCTTGTTTGCCTCTTCCAAGGCGGCTCCGCGGTCACCCATGCAGATGGCGACACCCAAGCTTGACCTGTCCATGCGTCC
>DATHCJ010000052.1:0-14384 GCA_035319575.1 Candidatus Limnocylindrales bacterium | reverse complement strand
TACGCAGGAATAATGTACTGCTACAACGATTTGACTGGAGTTCTAAGGTGGACCTTCGGTAACGGCGGCGCAGGCAACAGCACTAAAGCCGGTCCCAACACGCCTTTCGGTGATTATCCATCATTCATCGTCGCGGTTGGTGATGGGGTCATTTATGTTACGTCTTCAGAGCACACTGTTAGCACGCCCATTTATAAGGGAGCCTTGGCACGCGCCATAAACGCTACAACAGGTCAAGAAATATGGACAGTCTCCGACTATACAGGCTCATTCAATGACATAAGTTACGCTATGGCAGACGGCTACAACACATGGGACAATGGTTATGACAACCAGATTTACGTTGTCGGCAGAGGACCAAGCGCCAGCACAGTTACGGCTTCACCGGCGGTTACAACGTTCGGAGATAACGTGGTTATAAGAGGCACAGTGATGGATGTTTCTGCTGGCACTAAGCAAACTGAGCAGGCAGCTGACTTTCCATACGGCGTTCCATGCGCATCCGACGCGAGCATGAGCGCGTGGATGAGCTACGTTTACCAGCAGCAGCCAGAACCCACTAACTTCGCTGGAGTTCAAGTGGAATTAGCGGTTTTGGACTCTAACGGCAACCACTATCCCATAGGCTACGCCACAACTGACGAGAGCGGAACATACAGCTTAACATGGACACCCGCCATACCAGGGAACTTCACAGTATACGCTGTTTTCGCTGGCAACAACGCTTACTACCCATCATCTGCTGAGGCACACTTCTATGCTGGTTCTCCACCGGCGACACCGGCGCCCACAGCTTCACCGCCAACAGGCTTAGCATCGACAGCGAGTCTAGAGTTAGGAATAGCAGCAGTGATAATCATAATAGTCATATGCGTCGCTGTACTCGCCGTGCTGATACTGAGAAAACGGCCATAAACTAAAGAAGCCAAACAAAAATCAATTCCCCCTTTTTTAATCCTGAAAAAGTAACGCTCTCAAGCAAGAGTGCCCTTTATTAATTTTCAAAAATTGTTGCAGCAAATGTGTGCAGGGTTAAGTTTTTGGCAACTAAAGCTGAAGCGCTAAGATATTTGAGAATCTTGCAAATACGTTGCGATGAGAAAACGGAAACGTGCAATGAGAAGGAATTTCTGCAAGAATGTTGTTTATATGCGTAACTTGATTTAGCTAACACGATAAGACAGAATGAGGGTTCCCAGAACGTCTGATGCGAAAGAAGAGTACAGGGATAATTTACTCGGCGGGTTCGCCGTTATCGTACTAGGGGTTCTAATCAGCGCGTCAGCTGTATGGGGCGTTGTCGATGACGTTTATTCGATGAATGGTGGAGCTGCACCGGTGCTGTTTTTTATTTTAGGAGTCGGAGCAATCCTCATAGGTTTGTACGTAATCCTTCATAAACCCGAGGCGGCAAGCAACTGACACGGAATTACGAAAAAACTGGGGCTGTTTTCAGGGAGGTTTGAAAATGAATAGGGCGGTTAAGGCCGTGAAGTCGATGTACTGCTTGATTAAGGCTTGGCTGGGTTTGCCGTACGTGCCTTTGGGCATTCTGCTTCTGTTGGCTTTCTCGTGGTTAAGCAGACCGCCAGACGTGATTTTAACAGTCGCGTTAATGTGTGCTCTACCCCTCTCATGGATGTGCCGGGTTCAATGCGAGCGGGAACAGAAATTCTACAAGAAATTATACCTGGATAGCAGACGGTACCTGCAATCAGCCAGTTCAGCAAGGGCACGGACGAACAGAATGAAAAGCTGTCCCGTCTGCGACCGAGCTATCTCCCCGGAACACAATTTCTGTCCCTACTGTGGAACCTATCAGAAAGGACAAGAGCTGCTGCAGCTCACACAGAAACGTTGACGGCATGCGGTCAGGATGAAGTTTTTTAGGGGGAAAAGCGTGTTCAAAGGGTGGCGCTGGGTTTGGTTAGGTCCGGTCAAATAGTCGGTTCAGTCGGTTTAATCTTAATCGCTTTGGTCCTTGCGCTGGTTTACTTAGCCCAAGTGCAGGATACGTTGACTTTAGCATTTGTTCTTTTGATCGCGGGTATCTGTGTGGTTTATTGCGCGTGTGAAAATGTTGAAATTCCAAAGTCTTAAGTTTAGCCTAAAATGTTTGTGATGACTGCCTGAACGTAATGTTTGTGCCAAGGCTTAATAGAAAACTTGTATCTAAGATATAAAAAATAAGGATAAAGACTGGTAGAACCAAGAAAGAACAGTTCTTTTAAGATGACCCTTTCGGCGTTTTTGGATTTTGGACTAAATTTTAGGGTGCTGTATGGTTCATTCAGATAATAATAAATAATTATTTATTAGGTTAAACTGTTGACAATACTTTAGTTTATCGGGGCCTTAGAAAGATGAAAGCGTTCATAATTCAGTTTCCATTCGGAGTTGCAGCTTTCGACGACAAAAAAGGGTTAGTCGAGAAAGCCTTGTTTCCTAAGAAACCTCAGGCAGCCGCGAGGAGCCTGCTAAAAACTGAAAATGGAAAGTTGTCCGACGAGTTTTTTTCGCTGGTAACCCTGCTTAAGGATGCGGGTTACGACACGTTTGTCTTTGAAAACGCCAGCTTGGCAGATGAAGCTCA
This sequence comes from Candidatus Limnocylindrales bacterium, assembly GCA_035319575.1. Taxonomy (GTDB): domain Archaea; phylum Thermoproteota; class Bathyarchaeia; order Bathyarchaeales; family Bathycorpusculaceae; genus Bathycorpusculum. Next base: position 11,791 of record DATHCJ010000052.1, on the reverse strand, counting down.
ACGCAAAATTAACGTCAAAGCAGAAGTCGCAAAGTCCGCTGAAGCAGATGACTTACGCTCGCTTGCGATTCAAGTGGCGGTTGAATCAGGCTTCGTTGTCGACGAGCAGGAGCTTAACCTCTGGAACCGCAACGTCAGCTTGGACCTTGCCAAACTGCGAATCAAGGGCGCCGTCGAAAAGAGAGACTTAATCATCGCTCAGGGCATTCAGACGCTGGATGATTTAGACCGCACGGTTAACCTGTTCATGGGTAGGCTCCGCGAGTGGTACGGCGTCTACTTCCCCGAGCTTGACCGTTTAATTGAAAAACATGAAACGTACGCGCGATTAGTCGTGAATTTAGGCTACAGAGAAAACTACACGCCTGGAGCCTTAGAAAAAGAAGGCGTTCCCACAGAGCGGGCGCAGTTTGTTGCGAAAGCAGCTGAATCATCCATGGGCGCGGACATCGCTGAACTTGATCTGGAGCAGATTCAAGCCTTGGCAAAGAACGTGCTTGAATTCTATGAGCTGCGGAAGAACATGGAATACTACGTTGACCGTACGATGGAGGAAATGGCGCCCAACGTGCGCACCGTTGCGGGGGCGCTTCTCGGAGCACGATTAATAGCAATCGCTGGGAGCCTGCAAAACTTAGCCATGAGACCAGCCAGCACCATTCAAGTTTTAGGCGCAGAAAAAGCCCTGTTCCGCTCACTTAAAACAGGAGCCCGCCCGCCAAAACACGGCTTAATCTTCCAGCATACACTGTTGCATGACGCGAAAAGGTGGCAGAGAGGAAAAATCGCCCGTGTCATCGCTGGAAAGCTTGCCATCGCAGCCAGAGCTGACGCTTTCGGAGGAAAATTCATAGGTGACGACTTGAAAGCGGAGATAAACAAGCGGCTTGAAGAGATCCGGGAGAAGTATAAGGAGCCGCCGCCCCCGAAGGAAAGAAAGCCTGAGCAGCGAGATGAAAGGCGGGGTCAGCCGTTCAGAGAGCGCAGAGAGGGCGGACAATATCCATTGATGGAAAAACCCAAGAAAAGACCACCCCGCGGCGGCAAGCGCAGGCGTAAAGAGTGGAGAGACAAGCGTGCCCGTCAGGGTTAAACCGCACCTGAAATTCAAGGAAATCTATCAGGTAACGCTTGAAGACGGCGCGCAACGGTTAGCCACGAGAAACCTTACGCCTGGCTTAAAAGTTTACGGGGAGCGGCTCGTCAAGTTTAAGGGCGTGGAATACCGCGTTTGGGATGCTTTCAGAAGCAAACTGGCGGGGGCCATTATTAAAGGCTTAAAGAACGTGCCGATTGAACCCGGCAGCAAAGTGCTTTATTTAGGTGCTGCGTCTGGAACAACACCTAGCCACGTTTCCGACATCGTCGGAGAAACTGGGCACGTTTACTGTGTGGAATTCGCTCAGCGATCAATCCGCGATTTAGTTAACAACGTTGCCACATACCGCCCTAACATTTCCCCGCTTCTTGAAGACGCGCGAACGCCAGAAAAATACGCCATGTTCATCACGGGCAAAGTAGACACAATCTACTGCGACGTAGCCCAGCCTGAGCAGGCAAAACTGCTCGCGGATAATGCGGACTTGTTCCTAAAATCGGGGGGCTGGGTCATGATAGCCGTGAAAGCCCAAAGCGTCGACGTAACCATGAACCCGGAGGCGGTTTACCGCCAAGAAGCAAACATTCTGCGGAACAGAGGCTTTGACGTTAAAGAGGTTGTGAACTTGGAGCCTTTTGACAAGGCGCATGCAATGATAGTGGCCCGAAAACCATAAACAACACATTGCCAAGCCTTCTTTCAACGGCAGATTGCTTAAAGGTAGAAGAAGAACAACTCTTGGCTCGATCTTCTTCTTCCTTCAAAGAAATTTAAACTCACAAAACTACCAAGAAGAACAACAACAATGCTTTTCCAATTGTTGTACTTCTTCTAAACCGACTACTATTTTTTAACAAGAAATCACCGCAAAAAATGCGCGTTACCTCCATCTGCTTTCTTTGAAGTTTCTTAAGAAAAAGGCAATCGTTCACTTCAGCAACGGCTTTTTTTCTGCAATCTCCATGCTTACTTTCAACAGGTGCATTTTTTGGAAAAGCATTATAGCCTAGAACGCCGAAGCCATTCAATAACTGAGTGGTGTATTTGAAAACCTTGATTGCCGGCGTGGATGAAGCTGGCCGCGGATGCGTAATTGGCCCGTTAGTTGTCGCTGGCGTCATGGTTGAAGCTGAAGTTCTGCCGATTCTAACCGAGTTAGGCGTGAAAGACTCTAAACTGCTTACCCCTCAAAAACGTGAACTGCTCTACCCAGCGATTTTGCAGTTAACAGAAAAGGTCCACACGATCAAGGTTCCACCGTGCGAGATTGACAAAGTGGTAGGAACCGTCCGACAACTCCACAAGCTTAACCGTCTTGAAGCTCAAACCATGGCGCAAGTAATCGAAGCTTTAAAGCCTGATGAGGCATACGTCGACGCAGCAGACACGGTTGAACACCGCTTCGGACATCACATTCAAGAATGCCTAAAAATCAAGACCAGGATCGTTTCGCGACACAAAGCAGACAGAATTTATCCGGTTGTTTCAGCCGCGTCTATCATAGCTAAGGTGGAGCGCGACAGAGAAATCACGAAATTGAAAGTTGACTACGGGGATTTTGGCAGCGGGTACTTAACTGATGAGAAAACAGTGGCTTTCCTGCGGCAGCTAATAGAAAGAAGTGATGAGTACCCGAGTTTTGTCAGAAAATCTTGGAAACCTGCGAAAAGAGTGAAAAGTGAAAAGGGAACAATACAAAAGACTCTTGTTTGACTTTAGGCATAAACATGTCTTATTTTGTAGTCAAATAGCTAGGTGAAAAGTCTACAAAAAAACATTAGTTATATTAATGACGAATTACATCTTTAAATCTTGAGAAAGGCGGGCTTTTACACGGCGGTTGCTTGATGAGCGAAAAGGACGTTACGAGGTTTCTTCAAATACTTGGGCTCTCAAAAAGAGAAATACAAGTCTACATGTTCCTGGCTAAAAGCGGCGTTCAATCGACAAGTTTCGTGGCTAAGAGGCTTAAAATGGAGCGTGTGCAAGCTTATCGCACGTTCAAGAAGCTTCAGGAGAAGGGCTTTATTGAAGCTACGTTGGAGAGGCCTACGCGTTTTACGATTGTTCCTTTCGAAGCCTTGGTTGACTCGTTTATAACTTCTAAAAAGAATGAGGTTACCAACCTGACTGATCAGAAACAGAGCCTGCTGACTGCTTGGCAGTCAATCAGCGCCCCTGAATCGGAGTACCCAGTGGCTAAATTCTCAATTATCACAGGTAAGAAAAAGATTCATGCAAAAATGTTATCAATGATTGAGGAGTCAAATCATGAAGTTATCATTTTAACCACTTCCTTAGGCTTAATTCAAGAGGACGTGGCAGGCGTCTTTGATGAAGCCATCAGCTCTTCCCAAGAGCGTAAAATTCAATCACAAATCATAACCGATATTTCCTCTGAAAACCTCAAAATTGTAGAAAGAATAGACAGCACCATCGCGGAAGAAAAGTTAAGCATGAAGCTTCGTCACGTCGGTATGACGTCGAAATTCTTCCCAAGATTTCTGATCAAAGACGAAGAAGAAGCTATCCTCTACACCCCCTTCGGCACTGAAACGTCGGTGCTTAACCTGGAAGACGAAGGCTTATGGATTAACGATAAGATGTTTATTTCGGTTCTTAAGGCCTTTTTTGTTCAGATGTGGCAGACAGGTGTTGACGCTTCGAGAAGGATAGACGAAATCAAAAGCGGCATTCCCATAGGTGAAACTCTAGTTATCAAGGACCCTGAGGAAGCCTGGTCCAAAGTTTCCAAGGCTCTTGAAGGAGCCAAAAAGGAAATAGTGATAATCACCTCGTCGCAAAGCATCAACCGCCTTGCTGAAGAAGACCCGTTAATGCCTTACCTCAAAAAAGGCTTGAAAGTCCGCGTCATGGCTTCAATCGACCTTGACAACCTTGAACCAGCGCAGAAACTTGCAACCCGCTACAAAATCAAGCAGGTGGCAATCAGTTTTCTAACAATGATGCTCATTGACAACAAGCACCTATTCATGTTCAAGATGCCGCCGCTAAGCGATTTCGGAACTGAAGCCGCGTTTTACCTAGCTGACACATTCTACTCCACTGACCCTAGCCAGATTGAAAGAGTAAGTGAAATGTTGGATGACATTTGGAAGAGAGGCATCGACATTAAAGAAATCAGCAGACAAGCAGGCACCAAACTTCCAACGGTTGCTGTTTCAACAAATGACACAGTATCAGTGATTGTTAACAAGATTTTTGAAAACCATGTCACTTCGGTTTTGATAACCGAGGACCGAAGGCCAGTGGGCGTAATCAACGACCGGGACCTTCTGAAAGACATAGTTGAAAACCGAAAGGAACCCGAGAAAACGTTGGCGAAAGACCTCAACTACACACCGCTGATAATTCTGCAAGGGGAAGAAACGATGATTACAGCCATGAAGATCATGGAGGAAAAAGGCATCAAACAAGCCGCCGCTGTTAAAAACGGGCAACTTATCGCCATGCTGAGAATATCGGCGGCTAAAAAGGCCCCCCTTGAAGTCAAAGCGTCTGCCTGACAAAAACGTTTTTCGGTCCCTCGTTGATCGCTTTGTACGTCAGCTTTCCGTTGATGCCTTGCTATGACTTCAGATTTTTATGATTTCAATCTTTGATAAGTAGGTTAAATTCACAATTTTTATATTTTGTTCAGGGCGACTTAATGCTGGTGGTATACGCCGATGGCAAAAGTCAGGGATTTAATGGTTAAGAAAGTAATATCTTTGGAGGCTCATGCTTCGACTCATCAGGCTGTGAAGGTTATGAATGAAAACAAAATTGGCTGCTTGGTTATTCTTCGTAATGGACAGACGGTTGGAATCTTGACGGAGAGAGATCTGCTTGAAAGAGTTTTAGAAAAGTGCAAGAACCCCAAGGATACCTACGTTTTCGAGGCAATGACAAGTAACATCATTACAGGAAATCCTGAAATGGAAATCCCCGAAGCGGCACGCGTCATGTTTGAAAATAAGGTGAAGAAGCTGCCCATAGTCGACGGGAACAAGCTGGTCGGCATAGTCACGTTGACCGACATCGCTCGCGCGGCAAGTGTCGATGAAGAAACGATAGATCTTGTCGAAAACTTGTTCAATTTGCACGTTTTAGATCATTGATTTCGATTATGTTAAGCTTCAAGCACATCAGCCAGCCATAAATTGACGATTAAGTTTGTGGGCAGCATGCCCTGGTGTCAAACGATTAGGTGACGAGACTATTGATAGTCTTTTTTAGCGGCAGATGTTAGAAAATTATTAAAGCTAGACTTTAGTTGCCTACTCGTATCAGGTGGAATGCGGTTTCAAGTCTCTTTCGGTAGCAAAGTTTGGCGGCAGCCTCTTAGATGTTGAAGGGAAAGGAATACCTAAGATTATAAGGCGGATAAAGCAAATTCGTGAAAAAGATTGTTTTGGCCCAATCGTGATTTTTTCGGCTCCTATGGGCTGCACTGATGCGCTCATAAGAATCGGTGAATCTTACGCGGAGTCAATGCCGCTTCCTCTTGAACCTGTTTTCGACGTTTATAGCCGCTTAGCGGAGGCTCATGTTAAAGGCGAATGGTATAAACAAGCTGCAGACAGGTTGGCTAATTACAAGGGGTTAACTCGGGATACTCTTGACTCGGTTAATAAACGGTTCAGCGGCAACGTTAAAGCCCGAATACTAACCTTCGGCGGAGAACTTGCAATGTCCACACTGGCGGATTACGTTTTGAAAAGCAACGGTTTAGATTCTTGTTGCGTTTCGCTCGATGAGTGGCCTATTGTCACGGACGACAATTTCGAGGATGCCCTGCCGAACTACGGACAAAGCAAAAAAAGAATTCACAAATTAATGGAACCCTTGGAAGACGGCAAAGTTCTTTGTTTGGCAGGGTTCTTAGGCGTAACGGTTGACGGTCTTGAAACCGTCTTGGGGAGAGGCGGTTCGGATTTGACGGCGGTTTTCGTTTCCTGCCTGCTGAAAGACTTTTACAGCACTGAAACGCTGCTTTACAAAGACGTGCCTGTTCAAAGCGCCGATCCTAAAGTGGTCCGGGGACAGAAGACCGAGCATATTAAGGCGCTTACTTACAACGAGGCTCATAAAGCCTCGATGATGGGCATGAAAATTGTGCAGAGTCCGGCTATAGCTATGGCAAGACGTTTCATGCAGCCCATAAGGATAGTACCCATCGACGAGCCTGAAATGTACTCTATTATAGAGGCGAAAATCAGCGGTGACGAGATAGTGAAATGCTTAACAGGAAAGTCAGGCTGTGCAATCCTGTCTATTAACGATGAAAAAAGCCATTCGCTTGAAGACTCTTTGAGAATTTGGGAAAGAAGGAACGACTTCATAGATTTGGGGTCTGAAATCCTGGAGACAGACGAGCGAATCCGTGATTTTCTATTCTTAGATGCTGAATTCCTGAGGAGAAATGAGGAAAAATTAAAGGGTTTTGACGAAAAAATGCGAATAGAGTACGGTTTAGGCGTAGTTACCCTTATCGGCGACAGAATGAAAGATTCTCCAGGTGTTGCCTCGCTCGCCATGAGCACAGTAGCGGGCATTAACATTAAACGAGGTGTGTTCGCCCCGCACACATCGCAGATTATACTGGTCATTGAAGAGAAGAACGTTGACGCTATGGTTGCAGCCATCCACAAGAAGAAGCAAGAACTCAACAAACTGTGAAAAATCAGGTCTCGAAGCTTCTGCAAGATCAAGCGGTCTCATCGGCGGCGGCTTTAATCATCATATAAAACGGCACGTTACGCTCTGGAAGCTGCTTGAGGTGCCTTTCAGGGAATTTGAAAAAATGGCGTCTGCTAGAAGTCATCGTTAACTAAGCGGTAAAAATACCATTCCAAACGTTTCGCTTTTCTCTTTTCATAGAACTTTTGCGCGGTCTTATTCCATTTAAGAACCATAAATTCAATTCGACCGCAACCCTTCCTCTTCGCCAATTCTACGCAGTGGTTAAACATTTTTTTGCCTATCCCCTGTCTCCTGTACTCGTTTAGGACAAAAATGTCCTCGAGGAAAAGAGTCTGCAGAGCTAAAAAACTTGAATACGTGAAGAAGCAAATGACGTATGCAACGCATTTTTCTCCGATTAATCCAACGTAAGCTTCATACTTAGGTTTCTTTGACAAACAGTCAGCGCGCAACCTTCTTTTGGCTTCCTTGTCGGGCGGGGCCAGTTTCTCAAACTCAGCAAGCTTATCGATAAGATTTAAGAACGCGTCGAAGGTTTCCCTGGTGACTTTCTTGATAATCAACGCGTTTTCTTCTTTTGCCATGGCGTTTATTGGTCCTTTACCCGATAAAAAATCTTGTGCCCATCGGGTTTCCTGTTCTTGCTCAACTGGAAGCATCAACGTATTCTCAGTTTTCTAAAAGAAACAGGTATGCTTAGTATTTACCTAAAAACAAATATACGTATTCGGATGATGCCTAGGAGGAAAAGAGCATGGAGAAGAAAACATTGAGCAAGAAGTTAAGGAAAAAAAAGTTACTGCCACAGGCGCTCAAGATACTTGAGGCTCAAGGCAGCGAATCCTTGGAAAATGCTCGAAAGCGGTTGTTAGCCATTGGAGTGGAGGACCCGAAAGCTCGAGAGAGCCTGAAAATGTACGCTAGTAACTGGAATGATTTTATTCACCCGGCGATTCTTTCATTGTCTTCTGATTCAGTTTCGGAAAAAACCCCCTTTATAACAGACTTGCAGGTCATGGTTCTGCTTCTGACTGCGGCGATGGATATTCATGATGATGTAATGGATAAATCCCAGACCAAAAATGGCAAAACAACCTTATACGGCAAGTTCGGAGGGGATTTAGCGATTCTTGTGGGCGACGCCATTTTAATGGAGAGTTTAATGATGTTGAACTCCTTCAAGGACTCCCTAGAGCCCGGGTTGTACGATCGCATTGTTGCATCCATGAAAAATTTTCTTCTTGAGGTTGGAAACGCGCACCTCATGGAGCTTCAACTTAAGAGGAGAGTTAATGTTTCGCCTCAGGAGCTGACCAATTTGATAGAAAGGAAAGCTTCTATTTTTGAGGGAATGGCTGAAATTGGTGCAATTGCAGCGAAAGGCTCTAATGATCAAATCAAAGCGTTGAAGGCATTTGCCAGAGCTTTTGGATATTTGGTGATGGTGAGAGAAGAATTCATTGACATGTTTGAACCTGCTGAATTATCAAACCGTCTAAAAAACGAGTATCCGCCTTTGCCTGTACTCTGCGCCGTGGAAGACCCGAAAGTCCAGGAACATTTGATGACGCTTGTGAACGGAAAAATATCAAAGAAGTCGGCGCAAGAGCTGGTTGACTTGGTCTATGAGAATCAAAACGTCATTAAATTGAAGGAAACGTTGGAAGACAGAGCCAGCCGAACAATACAGATGCTAATGTCAGAGAACCTGCGGAAAAAGCCAAGGCTATCGCTGGCTTTGATTATTAAGACCACTTTGGAGGAGTTATAAAAACTTAAACTCCGTAAATGCGGTGTGGTTTCTCTCTCTTTGGTGACTTTGCCTTCATCCTCATCATCCTCAAGTGTATATGTGTACTACACATATGCTTAAAAGCTTTTTGCATATTTTGTCTTCAGAAATGTTAAAAGTACCTTCAGATACATCTAAGACGACTGCATAAATGATCAAGACAATCTCTAGTTTGCGCGATGCTATCCGACAAAAAGGTTTTCGATCAGCGTCGATTCTGATTTTTAATTCTCTGTCCTGGTATTTCCCGCTTTTCATTTTGTTTACAAACGCGTTTGATTCGTTGCACATAGGCTACGGTCAATTGATAATGCTGTTTGCGTTCAATTACGCGGCGATTATAGTTTCAGCTCTTTTAGGAGTCCGCTTTGAGGAAAGAATTGGCCGAAACAGGCTACTATTACTATGGATAATCCTGGGAGTTTGTTCATCAGTATCTTTGCTTCTTGTGGGTTTTTCCAGCCTGCCCGTTTTGTGCGGCGTTTCGGTTCTGCTAGGATTGTCTTTAGGCTTAGGTTTTCCCTCTTGTTTGGCATACCTTGGAGATAATTTATCTAATGAGCACAGAGGAATGATAGGAGGGGTTACTTTCGCCCTTACATTTGTCGCAATAACTTTAGGAGGATACTTGACAACAATAACTAATTTTAACACTGCAGTCATCGGTTTTTCTTTATGGAGATTAATGGGCTTATTTTTCTTTCTTGTCTTGATGACAAATCAAAATTTCATTCAGACGAAGGTGGGTTACTTCAAAATCCTTGAAGAAAAGCCATTCTTACTTTACCTTATTCCGTGGACAATCTTTTGCGTGGTAAACTGGTTTGAGGTTCCCTTCTTTGATACTCAATTGCAGAAACAGTACTTGCACACCAATTTGAGTTACATGATTTCTTTAGCAGAGTTTGGTATCGGGGGGCTCTCAATGTTTATCGGGGGATACTTTTCGGACCGCATCGGAAGAAAGCGGCTTATCATCGCAGCTTATGCCACGATGGGCATTGGATATGCCTTGCTCAGTTTTGCTGCGCAAAATAGTCTTGTCTTCTATTCTTACGTTGTGCTTGACGGAACCGCGTGGGGGATATTCTTCTTGATGTTCTTCCTTGTTGTTTGGGCGGACTTCGCACAATCACGAATCAAGAATCGCTATTACCTCCTTGGAAACATGCCGTTCATAATGTCCAGTTTCATCACTCCAATCGTAACTCCATACTCCGGAATCATTCCCTTGATCGCAGCATTTTCTTTTGCAAGTTTCTTCCTTTTTGTGGGCGTCATACCCTTGATGGTTGCGCCTGAGACTTTGCCTGAGAAAATGATGAAAGATAGAGATTTGAAGAGTTACGCCGAGAAGGCGATAAAACTGGCAGCAAAAGAAGCAGACAAGAAAAAAAGGGAAAATAGTGACGATACCGATAAAGAAAGCGGGGAAGACCATGACTCCGAGCAGCCGCAAAGTTATGATGACGAAGCTCGTAAGCTAGCGGAAAAATACTATTAAGTTAGAATTGTATTCTGAACAACGCATGTTCTTCCACGTGATACTGACAACCGAGTGTAACCTGCAGTGCCGCTACTGTTTCGGCGAGTCCCTGGACGATTTTGACGAGGACTTCGGCGACGAAATAGACGTGGATTATGTACTTCCTCGATGGATCAATTATGACGTGGATTTGCTTGCCAGGTTTTGCCGAAAAGATCCCGAGTGCATCTTAACTTTTTACGGCGGCGAACCCTTGTTATGCGCTGACAAGATCAAGCAGATCATTCGCGCCATTGAACCAAGGCATTTTATGATTCAGACAAACGGTTTGCTGCTTGATAAGTTGGAGACAAAGTTCCTTAATTGTTTCCACACTGTTCTCGTTTCTATAGATGGGGAAGAAGCCCTAACAGATTATTATAGGGGAACGGGAACTTTCTGCAAGGTTATCAATAACCTCAGACTAATCAGGCAAAACGGCTTCACCGGCGAATTAATCGCGAGGATGACGGTTATGGAGCAGACAGACATCTACCGACAAGTCCGATGGCTTTTAGCTAATGATGAATTTTCGTTTTCTTCGGTGCACTGGCAGCTGAACGCTGGTTTCTGGCGAAACGATTACAAGAGGCGCAACTTTAAACAGTGGTCAGAGGAAAACTACATTCCAGGCGTACGAAATCTCGCAAAGTTCTGGGTTGACCAAATGGAAAAAAGAGGTATCGTCTGGAAGCTTTACCCCTTGCTAGGGATTGCCTACTCGCTTCTGCACCAGGAAGAAAATTGTCTCATGCGTTGTGGGGGCGGCTGGATAAACTATGCGATTCAAACTGACGGTTACATCGTTCCATGTCCAACAATGTGGGGAATGAAAAAATACTATATGGGTCACATTGCTGAAACAAACCCGTTAACACTTGGAAAGACGCTCGTAAACAATGCGCCCTGCACGGAATGTGATGTTCTTCCTATTTGCGGCGGACGCTGTCTTTACGCCAACATAACTAAACGCTGGAGCGACCAAACCTACGCGGAAGTTTGCAACACTGTAAAGCGTCTAATAAATTCCGTTGATGATCAGTTGCCAAGAATTAAAAATCTCGTCAACAAGGGTACGATCAGCTTAGCGGACTTTGACTACTTCAAATACAACGGCTGCGAAATAATCCCTTGAGTTTTGGAATAATCCGTTGTTTTTGCTGTCATTACTTCCGTTTCCTGAATAGTTTATGGCCTTCTACTTCAGCGTGGTACTCAAAACCGACTTCCATCAGCTTAACAGCATCATCTAAAGTGTCAGCGACTTTAACAGTGAATTGATCGTTAGCTTGAGAGCCAAAAATCATTTTTTCATAGTGAATATAGTTTTCCGTTGACTTAATGCTCTTATGACCCAGAATCAGCTTAACGGCCCAGGGATCCTTAGTCTTATGCTGCTCCATTGTGCCTTTAAAGTGCCTAAACGTCTTGAAACTAATCAAAAGAATCTCTTTGCATCCTAACTTTTTTGCTATTCGCCTTCTCTGCATGAAAAGGTTTGTTCTCATGTCGTTAGCATTTGAGAATATTCTGCCTTGCCTTTGCGGTAAGTTAGCTATCATCTCAATGGCTTTATCAGTTATCGGCAATATCCTGCTGTTGCTGCCTTTTTCTGCCGCGCAGATTCTAACGGTTTTCAAAGCGTAATTGAAACTCTGCCATGTTACCT
>DATHCJ010000051.1:0-12240 GCA_035319575.1 Candidatus Limnocylindrales bacterium | reverse complement strand
CATAGTTAACTACACGTCTAGCCGATTATCAGCTGAGTGGATAGTTGAAAAGCCATCTTTAATCTATCCACCTTTTGAGTTAGAGCTTACTGATTTCGGGAATGTAACTTTTACAAACTGTTCTGCCTCAGTCGGGTCGGTGACGGGAGGGATCGGCAGTTTTCCATGGGAAGAGTTTGTAATGTATTCTTCGGCGACCCCCCGAAGCTCCTCGTCGCTGTTGGCTGACGTTTCCGACCTCAACACTGAAGGAACTGAATTCACGGTCACTTATGTAGCACCCGAAGGAACAACGTCTTAATTGCCTAAGCAAATTTCAGTTTCCAGCCGATAAAGAAGGCATGATTCAGCCCGAGAGGCTGGCGAACACGTGATAAAGAGCGGAGCGGAGATTGGCTGAAAAGTGAACTTATAGGTATTCTTATAAGTTCAACGTTTAAGAGTTAATGCGCATGCAAGCTGAAATCGGGATAATCGGCGGAACCGGTCTCTACGACCCTGAATTGCTGAGGAACGCTCAAGAAGTTTCCGTGGCGACACCCTACGGCGCACCGTCAGACTCCATAACCGTCGGAGAATTAGCTGGCAGAGGCGTGGCGTTCCTGCCGAGACACGGCAAGAAGCACACGATTAGACCTACTGACATTAATGTTAGAGCTAACATTTTTGCTTTAAAAAAGCTCGGGGTAAAACGCATCTTGGCGCCTTCCACGGTCGGCTCTTTAAGAGAAGAGTATCATCCGGGGGAAATCGTGTTCTGTGACCAGTTCATCGACCGAACAACAAGGCGGGAAGAATCCTTCTACACGAAAAACAAGGTTTGCCACATAACCGTCGCCGAGCCGATGTGCCCGGAACTGAGAGCAAACATCATTGCAGTCGCCAAGAAAATGGGAATCAAAATGCATGAAACAGGAACCTATGTATGCATTGAAGGGCCACGGTTTTCCACCAAGGCTGAATCTAAAATGTACAAGCAATGGGGCGCAGACGTGGTCGGCATGACTCTGGTTCCCGAGTGCGTTTTGGCGAGAGAAGCTGAAATATGCTATGCGTCTATTTCAACGGTAACCGACTACGACGTTTGGAAAGATCATCCCGTGTGCGTAGACGATGTCGTCAAGATAATGAAGACAAATATTCAAAACGTGAAACACTTAATCGCTGAAACCGTCGCTGAACTGCCAGAGGAACGCGCGTGTAAATGCAGTGAAGCGTTGAAAGGAGCATTCGTTTAATTGGAGAGAAATTGAACGTGAGCAAACCTGACAAGAAACTGGACTTAAAATCTAAGGTGAGAAGGATACAAGAGTTTAAAGGCGTGGTTTTTTGGGATATTACTCCGCTTTTGAAAGACAAGGATTCATTGCACGAATGCGTTAAACTTTTGGCGGATCATTTCAGACATGAACCCGCGGATTTAGTCGTTTCAAACGAGGCAAGAGGCTTTATCATTGGAGCTGCTGTTTCTTACGAGTTAGGCGCAGGATTTGTCCCCATTCGAAAAAAAGGCAAGTTACCCGCCAAATGCGTCGACCTAACTTACAAAAAAGAATACGAGTCCGACACAATCGAGATTCATGAAGATGCCATTCAGAAAGGGCAGAAAATTTTGCTAATTGATGATTTGCTGGCGACGGGTGGAACTATGAAAGCAAACATTGAATTAGTCGAAAAACTAGGCGGTAAAGTCGTAGGCGTGGGTTTCCTCATTGAACTCTGTTACTTAGACGGAAGAAAATTGCTGGGAGACAAGTATGACGTTTACTCGCTTATTCAATTGCAAACGACCAACGGCTAAGAATTCGTTTTAGGGTTGTTCCTGAGAAAGCGTATCTTAAAATTTCATTCATTTGCTTTTCGTCGGCGGAAAATGCCGCTCCCCCGGAAGAAGCCGGCTTAATTTTAATCTTGATTAGCATTTTAACCTTTGTTAATCGCGAGTTGTAAAGCAGAGGTTTCAGACTTTTGGCTCTAAACAGTTTTGCATGTCAGTGATGTATTCGGCAAAGTCTAATTCCCTGTTTTTGGGGGCATAACAGAAATCTTCGTACTGAGAATGCAGCCTTTCGATTATTTTTATCTCGATTACCTTTGCAACTGAACCAAACGTTTGTTCAATAGCCTTCGCGAAGTCTTCAACCTTGTAGGGTATATCCTCTTTATCTATCCCGTAAACCATTTTCAAGTGGCGATAAATGGCTTGTTTCGAGTTCTCTCCCAAGGCTGAAAGAATTTCATCGATTGCCTGTCCAACAGCAACTTCGAAGATTGCTTCGCCTGGCTCATTCTTAATTAAAAGCGTGTATGGACGACTTAACAATGTTTGAGGTCGGCTCATTTTATCATCTTTGATGCTGTATAGTGGCTCCACTACTAGCATATCGTAAGATTCAACATATAAAGATTGTCAAAAAGTTAAAGCCCTGCCTAACTGTCGAACAATTCAACTACAAAATATCTTTCAAAAAGCAGGCACAATCCAGTAACCGATGAGTCACTGATTTTCCCGAGGTTCTAAGCCGTGAGGTTGGAGGACCCAATCTGCTGTTTTTTCACGCATGTGTTCAAGTGTTTCCAAAACATATAACGGCTTCGCCAAGGCGGGCTATCGCAGTACGGGCAGGTAAACATCGGTTTTTTCATTCCTTCATTCACCTTAACATAGTAGTAGCGTCTGGATAATATATGGTTATGCGGCTTGGTAAAGCCCGCAACAGCACACATGCAGTTCGACTCAAGAGTTTGTCTAAACAGAGAGAAAAAGCAGTGCTGGAGATGACGGGAAGACATGTTCATCTGCCACTTCAATAATGGGAAGTGAAGGGGTTAACCATGAACAGTTTTCAATCAGTTAGAATCGACTTTGCAGTTTCCAAGTAAACTTCAAAATCGCTTTCAGAAAACAAAACAAGAATAACCCTTTCAAGCTTGCCTTCTTTTTCGAGAAAATCCTTCACGGTACTCAGAGCCACGCGGCTAGCTTCTCCAATAGGGTAACCGTAGGCTCCTGTGCTGATTGAAGGAAAAGCAATTGTCTTAAGCCCGTTGTCAACCGCAAGTTTCATCGAGTTTCTGTAGGCTTGTTTGAGAAGTTCAACTTCGCCGTGGAAGCCTCCGAACCAGACAGGCCCAACTGTGTGAACGACATGTTTAGCCTTCAAGTTGCCGCCAGAGGTGATAACGGCTTTCCCAGTTGGAAGACCGTCAGGCCATTCCGTTTCCCTAATGCGTCTGCATTCTTCAAGAATCTTAGGACCGCCCTTGCGATGTATTGCGCCGTCAACACCGCCGCCTCCCATCAGCGACGAGTTTGCAGCATTAACAATAGTGTCTGCATTGATCTCCGTTATGTCTCCCCTGACTATCTGCAGCAAGGTTTTTCCGACTTTAAACTCCATGACTAATACTCGTTCCTAAATACTGTGTGACTATGCTAATATCGATGATAACGCCGAACCTATGAAGTAAGCTCCGAAACCAACGAAGACTGCAACGCAAAAGAGCGTTATCCCCGTTCTTACCTCTTGGTTCCATTGTTGAGACCAGAGCTGCCGTGACTTAAAAATCGCCAATGCAATGCCTGTGTACCATGAAAAATCGCAGAGCCAGTGCACTCCTGCAAACAGGGAAAAGCCAATTAGGCCGAAAAGCTGAGCGTTAAGTATCAGGGCTGTTCCAATTGTTAGCCACCACAGGATAAAGCCTGCGTTTACGGCAGTCGTGTAGATGCCTGCAAGTACCGAATCTCTGCTGGTGCCTGCAGAAGCTTCCTCAGCTTTATCTCGTTTTCTTAACGCTTGAACTCCCATAAAAACCATCAGTGACCCGCCGATTAATCCCACAACGATTTGAACGAAACTTGGAATTTTAAACTGGCTTATCACGAAAAAGATGACAAACATCAACGGAAACTCTACAACAGCGTGGCCTAAAGCAATCAATGCGCCAGCGGCTTTACGTTTAGACGCCTTCTCAATCGTTACGGCAAACAACGGTCCAGGCATCAAAACTCCCGAAAGCGAAATCAAAACAACCGAAGCCAAAAACAAGAATTCATTAGTGATGAAAACCATCTTTTCCGAACGCGCCTCTTGTCAAGTCTGTGGCTTTCTTCCGACGGTTATAACCAAAAACCGCGACCAACGCCACGGTCGCTGCTGCAACTCAACATTCAACCCTGCCTCAATGAACATTTCCCGCATCCTTTTGGGATCATTATTCTTAAAATGACGATTAAAAGACAGCCCAAACGGTGGCACGATGTCCGCCAGCAGAAGCCTCCCTTGCGGACGCAAAACCCGGGCGACCTCGCTGATTCCTTTAGCTTTGCCAATCCAATGGTGAAATGACAAAGTGCTTAAGGCCAGGTCAATTGAGGCGTCAGGCAGCGGTAGAGATTCAGCCATAGCAAAATGAAATTCCGCTTGGGGAAATAGCTCTTTCGCTTGTTCTATCATTTTTTCCGCCGCATCAACTCCGACCAATCGGGCGTTAGGCCATTGTTCCTTCGCTTTTCGCAGCAATCGACCCGTTCCACAACCTACATCTAAGATCGTTCCTGGAGGTTTTTGGGTTTTAGACTTAGCTAAATTCAACACTCTTCTTTGAACCCTATCAAAAAAGAAGCCTTGCTCCCTTGAAGTCTCGTAGGTTGCAGCTCGTCGATTGAACTCTCCTACATCAGCCTCTTTGCGGTTTGGTTCCACGCGATTTTTCCCTCAATGTCAAGGTTTGCCACTTGACTTAAGCTCTTGAGGTTAATTAGTCTATTTTTAACAATTGTCGTATACAAAAGCATCCCCAAAACACAGTTTCAGTCGCTTTTTTCCTTCAAAAACTTATTCTGCATTTCCACGATTTCACTGCTGTTTTTTGCCATTGCGTAATTATCAAGAAGCATGCCGTTTAACTCGAAAAACGTGTGTCCCCACGTGAAAATTGCGAGAAGCTCTTCCGACTCCTTCTTGAAGCCTGCAATGTAAAGTGCAGCTGCGATGGCTTCCGCCGTGGTGAGCTTCGTCAGTTTGCCGAAATTAACAGGGTTTCCTGCTATGAGGACGGGTAAACATCGACTTGTTCCCTTCACATGTCCAGACAGAACTTTCTGCGCATGCTCCCAACTGCAATCCAACGCAGCCAACCCAAATTGCAAAAGCCGTTCCCTGTCCACCGGAGAAAACGCAACCTCTCCGAAAGGGTTCAGCACGATAGCTCGCTTCGGCAAAAACCTTGCCTTAGTAACTATTCTAGCTAGCCCTCGACGTTTCAGCCTTAAAGCAGTGTTTTTTCTAGGGTCATCCTGCGCCGCGCGATAAATCGTGATCCTAACCGGCTGAGCCGGCTGCTGAATTTCAGAGTTAGTTTCCACCTGACTTGCGCACCTTCAAGTGGCCCATCGGGTCATCAAGAACCCTCGGGATCCAATCGATAATGTCAGTTGCCACCAAGTGAAAACCAAGCTCGTTCGCGGCAAAATCGCCTGCAGCACCATTGACAAACGTCCCTGCAACTGCAGCTTCGAACGGGTTTACCTTCTGAGCCATTAAACCAGCAACAATACCGCTGAGAACATCGCCTGTGCCGCCGACAGTCATGCCTGGGTTATGCGTAAAGTTCAGTTTAACGCGTTCTGCATCGCAAATGTAGTCAACGTGACCTTTCACAAGAACCACAGCGTCAAGTTTCTTTGCTGTCTTTTGTATCGCTAAGGCGCGATCCTCTTGGTTTTCAGGCAAAATTTCGCCCGTAAGTATCGCGTACTCACCGGCATGAGGCGTAAGAACAAGCGGCACCTTCAGGGGCCGTTTGAACTTGGAAAAAGCTTTAAGTCCATCAGCATCCAAAAGCAACGGTTTCCCAGCTCGCTCAACCTCTTCAACACAAAGCTTCACGAAATCGGCGGTTTCAGGGTTCAAGCCCATTCCCGGACCCATCGCAACTGCGGTAACCGTGCTCAAGTACGGCTTCAACGTTTCCATGTTGCTCGGCTTCAGATTGTTGCCGTCAAGCTTTATCGTTATCAAATCAGGGGACATTGAAGAAATCGCGTACGCAGTTTTCAACGGGGCGGCGAGATAAACGATGTCCACACCCGTCCGCATCGCGCCGAACGAAACGAGAGTTGGCGCTCCAGAGTAAACTTCGCTTCCACCGATGACCAGTAACCGCCCGAAATCGCCCTTATGCGCCGTTGGGCTTCGAAGTACCTTCACGAGATTAACGTCGCCTGGGCCAACATACCGTTCCAGTTCCGTAGGCAACCCTATATCGGTTACGACCAGTTCACCAACGTACTTTTTCGCTTTCTGCAGACCTGCCTTTGACTTATAGAAAGTGACGGTTAAGTCAGCTTTAACCGCCGTGCCTAACACTTCGCCAGTGTCCGAGTCTATGCCTGTGGGAACATCAACCGCGATTTTGAAACCGTCCAGTGAGTTAATGTAATCGACCATTTGGAAAATCGGCGGCTTGATTTTTCCTTTAGTTCCCGTTCCGAGCAAGGCATCAATGATTATGTCGGCAGAGACTTTAGGCGTAACAGAGCTGTCTGCGATCTCCGTCAGAGCGATCTTATCTTGGATTGACTGAAGGATTTCCCAGTTTTTCAGCGCCGCTTCATGGTTGATGTCTCGGCTTCTACCCGCAAGTATAACTGACACGTTGTAACCAGCTGTTAAAAGGTGCCTAGCCGCGACAAAGCCGTCGCCTCCGTTTCCGCCTAACCCGCAGAAAACGACAACGTTCTTACTGTTGGAAAAGAGTGAGATTGTTTTTTCGGCGATGTTGCGTCCAGCGTTCTCCATTAGTTGAAGTAGACTTATGCCGTAGTACTCCGCGTTTACTTCTAGGGTACGCATTTCCCTGCTTGTGATCAAACTGTTTTTCGTTGGCATCTTGACGCCTCGTATTTTATTGATGCAGGTTAAAAGATAAGCTTTCCTTAAACGCTATACAAAAGCATCACCGAAACACACAAAAACCCACAAATTGCACGCTTAAGGGCCTTTTTTCCTTTTTTCAACTAGCGAATCTCCACAAAAGATTTATTCGATAGTGTCGCGCTAATTATTTCGAATTTCTAAACAGTTTTGGAGGTACCATGTTTGAACAAGACATATAACATAACAAGTTCCGACGCCCTACTGATAGCTGATATCCAAAAGGATTTCCTGCCCGGCGGCGCCCTGCCCATCCCGAACGGCGATGAAATCATCCCTGTCTTAAACGAGTACGCTAAGTCTTTTGAGAAGGCCAGCGCACACGTTTTCGCATCCAGGGACTGGCATCCGCCGAATCATTGTTCGTTTAACCTGCAGGGTGGTCCTTGGCCGCCTCATTGTGTTCAGTACAAGGAGGGCGCAAAGTTTAGTCCTGCTCTTGAACTTCCCAAGGGCACAGTGATTATCTCTAAGGCCACTGACCCTGAACATGAGAGCTACTCGGTTTTTGACCGAACAGACTTCCAAGACGAACTGAGAAAGTGCGGCGTCACGCGACTCTTCGTCGGCGGCTTAGCGACGGATTATTGTGTTGTAAGCACGGTTCTCGACGCGTTAAAACTTGGCTTCAAAGCCGTAGTCCTCATGGATGCAACGTTAGGCATTAACGTGAACCCTGGCGACGTTGACAGGGCCATCGACAAGATGGTTAAGACGGGCGCTGAACAAGCAACAACCGCTAATTTTCCAGACGCAGTCGACACCCTGCCCGTGGGCGAAGACGCAACTGATGCAATGGGAGAAAAGCCTTCTGAAAAGGCCTTTGTGAAAAGAAAAGCTCGAATGCGTCCTCGGGGGCAAGATAAGAGGATTCAAACTGAGGATACAAGATAACTTTTTCGAAGTGTAGCGAAGTATTTATACCCTGGAACACTCTGCCCCGAAAACCGTTAGTTTGGGCATCAAAGTTCCTTCCAGAGTTGAAACACCTGCTAATTTGTAGGCTTGAAGAATGAAAAATCGCTGAGATAAGGCCTATCGTGTGCATTCAATGTTTGATCTTCCAGGACTGCGAGCGATTTCTAAGGGTAAGTTGCCAGTTTTTATCAAATTCCGTGTTTTTGAACCGCGAAACCTTATCGAATGACGAAATTTTACAATAAACAGTTAAAAAATGGAGTTTGGGCTCATCGAATTACCATTAAATCAATAGAATTACGCATAGATCGCCACGTCTGTTCAGAGCGAAAAGCGAACCAGCAAAATTCGCTTGAGGCACAAGTTCGCTAAAAGCGGCGCGCTTTCTTGTAGTGGCGTTTTCTGTTTTTCATTGTTCGCCTGTTCGCCTATGACTTGGATGAGTACGGTTCTGCTTCTTGGGTACACGTCAGTTTCAACAAAAAGCAGTGATTGCCAAGTTCCAAACATAACCTTCCCATTTACCACGGGCAGGGTTTTGTCGGGAGGAAGAAGCACGGAACGCAGATGCGAATGAGCGTTTGACGGGTGCTCGTAGGCCTTGCGTTTTGGTGCTATTTCTTCTAAGAGCGCCTTTATATCGTCGAGTAGTGCGTCGTCATTTTCTGTTAAGATTAGAACGCCTGTGGCATGAGGGGCGAAAACGTGAACTATCCCGTTTTTGATTCCTGAGAGTGAAACTTCTTGTTGTACTTTGCTTGATAAGTCTATGAAGTCGATTTCGCCCTTTGTGGTGAACGTGTAGCTTTTGTTTATAACCTTAAAGTTAGACATTGAGCTCCCTGCTGTTTAATCATGTCAAAGCGCTCAAAAACTTTTCGAATGATAAAAAGTCGATCTTCGAGAAGTGATAGCGCTTCGTCATGCGAAGTAGTAAAAAGTGAAATCGTGCATGGAAGATTAATCACCAACGCATAACTTCTGCGTAAGATTCCAAACGTTTTTTAACTTTTATATGTTAAAATTGTGCGATCGACCCTTCTACGCTCGATGAAAGAGGCAGGTTGAAATAAGAATTTGAGCGAACCAGAAGATTTAAAGCTGAAAGAAGGCTTCACGGCACTGAAAGAGAGCTAGATTGTGTTGAAATAACACTGCGAACACATGTTTCTAACCGCTTTAACGCAGTTAACGCCTGCCCCTGTCATCAAAGAGCTGTTCAAACGCGGTTGAAAACGTCTTTTGAGCATTCATACGTTTATGTATATTTAAGCTTCGTTGAATTTCGAAAATTTTTAACGGTTTACAGGATTCAAGGTTCAGGCTGAAGACAGTTTAAGTGTGGTGTGTTGATGCTTTTGTATACAAGTCATTCTTAAGAATAGAAAAGTGGGAATGCACAAAGAAAGCTACCGCTATTTTACCCGGTAATGGAGTTGTTGTAGTCGTGGCAGTCTTGGCGATAGTTTTGAGTGTGTGATTCTTTGCAAAACGTCACTTTTTGCATTTAAGAAATTACTTCAAGCTCTGACTTAATTCGGCGATGCGGTTTTTAACCGTTTTAGAAAGCTCCCTTCTTAAATCTTCGTCGGAAGACATCGGCGACATTTCAATCATGTCGATTCTCCTGGCCAGTTCCTCATCACCTACAACATCAATAAGCCATCTTTGATAGTCTCCGCGTTGAAAATGGAATCTGACCGACTCGCCTGGCACAGTGTCAAGGTCTTTCGCGAATTCACTAAGACTGGTTGCCGTCACTCCAGTGTAGTTTCCAAGACCCGTGAAAAAATGAAAACCCTTTTCATACTGCACCGAATTCAGCAGCTGAACGCCCGTTATCATGGGGCATTCTTGAATAGGCGCTTCACGACAGACTTGATGAAGAGCCATGGCATGACTGATGTAATCCTCTCTTGACCTATAAGTGGTATCGCAAACAGGGCATTGGAATTTACCTTTTTCCACTATTTTCGGTTCTGGAATATCAACGTATGGCGCACCTGGCGTCGCAGTTCTGAGGTCATTATCTTCATTAACGTTTGAGCCAGGATTGATTTTACTCAAGCAATTCACCTCCAAAAGGCACTTGAAGCTATAAACATGTTTTAATGTGCAATTTTTGTTGATAAGGATTTGTGACTGTACGAAGCATATCACAACTTTAACATCTGACGTTAATGCCTCAACGCGTCTCTGGGGCAGTGGACCGTGTTATAAAAAGAGCAAAAAGAATGGAGATTGAATGATTTTAGCAAGAACCCTGGTTTTCCGACGTGACATCAACGCAAATGTTAGGTTGGTTATCTCTCAGCGAGCATCTAGCGGCGTCGCTAAAACATTAAGTTTTGAGTCTATTCTTGTAGGCTTGTCTGTGACGAATCTTGAGTGTATGTTAAGAATCCAAAGGAGTAGGAAACCAAAAACTATGTTCGCACCAGCTATCTCAAATGAATGAGCGATTTGAAGACCAACAGTTTCAGCGGTCGACAAGAATTGTGAAAGAGTCAGGGGTATAGCCATCAAAAGACCAGTGACCAAACCAGTTTTTTTCCAGCCGAACCGTAGAGCAAGTATAGCTGGCGCAGCGAATAAGGCCCACAATGTGCCCCTAAAAAACTCAATCGGAAAGACGAGAGAGGCAGCGCTAGAGGCCATTCTTTGTTCGGATGCGAATGCCACAGGATCAAGCAACTTTGCTATCGGCATGTAAACGATGCCACCGAAAACTAGGAATATAATCAAGTAAACGCTGGCTGATAAGAGGACCTTCCAAACCCACTCTCCCGTCGGCATTCTAAGCCGGCGGCTGTTTGCCTCTGAGTCGGGTTTGTTGTTCCCCAAAGCCCATACCAAGGCACCGGAGAAGACACTGGACACAATTGCTCCATTGATGATCAGGCTGAACACCGTGCTCGCTGGTAGGATGCTTCCCAGATAGACGGACTCCACAGCGGTCAGTAAGTAAACCATACCGTACAGAAGTGCGAAGGCCGCCCCCCACTCCTTCCAGCCTCTCCAACTAGAGGAGAGAACAAAATAGCTCAGAAGTAGGGTATTCACAAATGCGAATATTATTACCTGAATTGGCGTCTCTGTAATGGCGGCTGAAAGTGTCAGAGCCCTATAGTCAACTGAGAGAAGAGCGGCAAACAGTAAGGCTAAACCGGCGACTTTAAGCAAGACTTCCCTTGTCCAAGTTACCATTAAATCCCCTCCTGCATAATGATCCCATCTTCGACAACTTCCTCACAATTTTTTTGGGCGTTCGTGGGAATGTTTATGATTGTTGTTTTACCTGTTCCAAAGAACCTAGTGGTCCGAAAACTTCCCTTTTCGATTCGAGGAGTCGAGTCGTTTAAGACCACGATTAGGTGTTTTTTGACAAAATGGCCGATTACTATTGATGATTCATTCATGTTAGTCAACCTCATTTTTTTCTTCCAAGTTAAGGTAGGTGCGCTGCAATTTAGTTTCATGTCAACCTGTTAATGCAAAAAAGAGAGCCAAAATAGGATAAAAGATCCGTTTGTTAAACCAGTTGGTTTAAGAACCGGAATATGATTCCTAGCAAACTCAAGAGTGCAAACTGGGCTTTTTTTTGAATTGTCGAATTCGGCTTGTCGATTTGCTTATTTCGGTAAAAAATCGCATATTTAAGCGTATTTTATCTTAAAGTTAACGACTACTGAGTGTTTTTTTCCGAAATGTAAGAACCAAAAAATCGACTTGTTATTTTTGCTTTGGGCGATGATTGTACTGCCTGATTTAGGGTTAGAACGGCAAAAAGACCTTATTTTGGCCTTTTCCGTGTTCCCTTTAGAGACGATGCATGGAGAATATCGTGGCCTCATATAAGTACCTTCAAAAATCTCCATGCGAAGTAAAAACCAAATTTTTCGATTTTACTTCGAGGTTTAGTTTGCGCGCTCAGCCAAAGCTGCTTTCCAGCGCTGACGAGGCGACCCTCTTGCAGTCCTGTTGCAGAGTTTTGAGCTCAAGATTCAGTTTTTTGGAGGTCTTTTCAAGGATGCGGCTGACCTAAGTGAAAGTGACCCAACGAGCTGCCCTTAAGTTTGCGGGTCGATTGTTTAGGTTTTAGGGTTGTTCGGCTGTGTTTGGTTGATGCTTCTGTCTACGGGAGCACAACTTCGTGGACTCACTGTGCTCTACCGGCTGATTGTCTTGTCCAAAAAGAGCCTCTGTTCTTTGCACTTTCTGATCGAGCGGTCACTTTGTAGTGTTTAATGTAGTCTAAACTGGCGAGATTTTGCATGAGTGGATGATGGCTGCCACATGTTCGGTTATTGTGGTTGGATTAGTATTACGAAGATTTTTGTTCATCACCAGCATGCGCCTGACCTCACCGTTCAGCGTGGCG
>DATHCJ010000050.1:0-5639 GCA_035319575.1 Candidatus Limnocylindrales bacterium | reverse complement strand
TTGGGCATATGACCACTCGCTCTTCACCTAAGCGTGCAATGTCGCCACCGATTGACTCGCTGAACTGGTAGAGTTCATTTACCGCATTCTTTACGTCGTCAATGCTCTTGTTTGCAAGAGGAGTTACCCGAAGAATGATGATGTTTCCGTTCCTAATCTCATTTTTTACGTTTTCAACGTCCGCGACATCTTTAAGCGGCATGGCTTTAAGGTAAGTTTTGCTTTCTTGCACAGACGCAACGGTTCCCTGCGTCGGCGCTGGCTCCTGAGGCACGGTTTCCTGTTTCGACTCTTCTGGGGCAGCGGCTGTTTCTTGTTTGGGTTCTTCTTGAGCGGGCTCAGCTGGGTTTTCAGCCTCAGTTTCCTGTTTCTGTTTGCGGAATAGGCTAAATTTCATTTTCCACTCTCAACCTCATAGTATTGATGGTTGCAACAGTTAAGTATTTCTTAATTTGTTACTGATGTCCTGTTTGTACTTTGCTTGTATATTTTATTTATGTTTTTCTAATCAATACTGCCCGGTTGTTTTGACTCATCGAAATGAAAAAATGACTTTTACTGCCACTTATCTTATGAGGACTAAAAGGTTGTTTGCGACCGCCAACAGCAGGTAGCAAATGAGTCCAGCGTAAGCAAACGTTAACAGTTTGAAGGAGTAACGGAAGGCTTTTCCGGTTTTGTCGGGCATTCGCATCAAGATTTGCCTTGCAAAGATGTATGTTAAGGCAATGAGAATTGTTGCTCCGATTTTTACCATTAAGAAGGCGCCGATGCCGCTGCTGATTATGCTTGCCATGAGGGGGTTTAATTCTCTGTCGCCAGCGTAAAAAACTCCGATGACTGTGGTTGCGCAGTCTATTGATCCCATGAGAATGATAAGTAAACTTGGGATTAACTGCGTTACCTCTTTCCTTTGCACGCGCTCGCCTACTCCTTTTCTCTCAATAATACTGTTTTCGCAGTAAGTATTTAAGAGTTACATTTAGATTTTCGACATGTGCGAGCAAATGAACCTATAGCCTTTCGATTTTTTCGGTTTGTCCAATCTGGGAAGAACCCGGCTGGAAATCTTATGTTTATCGAGATGAAAATTTTCGGGGCTTAATCGTAATGACTCAGTTGAAGACCTGGAGAGTTCGTGCGTTATTGCAGGGATAAAGTCGGTTTAAGATGCGCATAACCCTTATATTTTTAACGTTAGACCTTCTTTAGGAAGGATTTAGGCATGCATAAGAAACTGTTAATTCCCGGTCCAACTGAAGTCAGCCAAGAAGTACTTAACGAGCAGACTCATCCTATTATCGGACACAGAAGCCCAGAGTTCTCGGAGCTTTATGGAGGAATAACCGCAAAACTGGCCGAGTATTTCCAGCTTTCTGCTGACGTTAAGCCGACAGTCACCTGTTCTTCAGGGACTCTTTGGTTTGACATAGTTGGCAGAAGCATCGTTACAAAGAAGGCTTTAGCGTGCGTGAACGGCGCTTTTGCCGAGAGGTGCGCTGAAACCCTGCGGGCATGCGGGAAAGAAACTGATTTTTTGCAGGTTGAATGGGGTAAAGCTGTTAAGCCGGAAATGGTAGCGGCAAAGCTAGACAGCGGCGATTACGACACTTTAACCGTCTGCCACAACGAGTCCTCAACTGGCGTGAGAAGTCCGATAGCTGAGATAGGGAAACTCGTGCGCAAAAATTACCCGAACATCATCTACGCGGTTGACGCGGTCTCGTCGATGGCTGGGGACAAAACTTTGCCAAGCGAGGTCGGCTGTGACATCATTTTCGCTTCCACTCAGAAGTGTTTCGCCTTGCCGCCGGGATTAACGGTTGCGTTAGTTAATGACAGGGCAATTGAGAGAGCTAAAGAAGTCCCGAATCGAGGCACGTACACGGACTTGGTTGAAATCTTTGAGTTCGAAAAGAAGCATCAGACGCCCTTCACCCCGTGTATCCCTTTACTGTACGCTTTGAATAAACGCATGGACCTCCTGCTGGAAGAGACGTACGATAAGGTTTACCAGCGACACTTGGAAATGGCAGAATACACTCAGCAGTGGGCGAGGAAGTATCTTGCAATGTTCTCTGAACCAGGGTACGAGTCGATAACCGTGAGTTGCATAAGAAACACGCTGGGCAAAAGCGTTAAGGAGCTCATCCAGAAGCTCGGTGAGAAAGGCTATTTGATTTCCAACGGTTACGGCGACTTGTCTGAGAAAACTTTCCGCATCGGACACATGGGCGAATGGAACCTGCAGGGTATAAAGAAAGTCATAGATTTAATTGATTCAATCTGGGGCTTATCATCTTAGTTTTGGTTTAAATTAAGGGACAAAGCGGTGTCAATTGTTAGGAAAGCGAGTGGAACTTGGATTAATGAGCAACAAAAAAACATGAACTGTTAAATAAGCAAACCATTGCAAACAATCTGAGGGTTAATGAGGGCGATAGCTTGAGTGAAAAAGTAAAGTTGACTGTTTATTCTGCTCACAGCAAGGCAACTCCTCCGAACGGTTATGACAACTACGACAAAGGCCAAGTAATCTCTTGCAGTGTCACAAGCCCTGTAACCGAGAATGGAATAGACTGGAAATGCAACGGTTGGCAGGGTACAGGCTCAGTTCCTAAACAGGGCGAAGGCCCGCAGGTTTCTTTTCCACTCACTGAGGATTCAACTATCACGTGGATTTGGAAAAGGCAGCTGTACACGCTTAGCTTAGCCCAATGGACAACTATAATAACTTTCATTGTTATCGTTGCCCTTTCGGTAGGCATGTATGAAGCCAAGTATGCGCTTCCGATGGTGGTCTTTGCAGGCGCAATAGGCGGACTTTTACACGAAATAGTACAAAGCCAAGGAAAATTCATTTTACCAACCATGGACAACGGAAACTTTTGCCTCGGCGGTCTAGTCGGCATAATCATCGGCGCCATAGCAGGGTTCATCCTTTATCAAGGGTTAAGCCTTTCGTCTTCAGCAGTAAGCGGCATGCTCTTTTCCCAAGCGTTCCTTTCGGGTCTAGCGGCTAAAGGAGTTACTGACGCCGTTCAACCGCCTCCGCCGAAGTCAAACAATGGGAAGCAGCAACAAAGGCAGGAACAGCAGGCAGCATCCAGCTAGCAGTAAGCGAAATCCCAAACAACAAATTTTCCTCTTTTTTCAGACTCCACCATTCCTTCGACAGTGAGCTTCGATAAGTGTTTAATCTATGCTAAAGATTTTATTAGTCGGATTCTAATTTAAACCGACCCAACGGAAAGCTTGAAAAAAAAGGGGATCAACGTGACCATCAAAGTTTTAATAACCGACAAAATATTCGACCAGGGCATAAAGCTTCTTGACGACAGGGGCTATCAAGTAACCCGTGCGTGGGACAGGCCGAAAGCTGACCTTCCCAGTATGATAGCTGATTACGACGTCCTCATTGTGAGGTCAGCAACCAAGGTTAAGGGGCAGCTTTTAGATAACGCCAAAAAGCTCAAAGTTATCGGCCGTGCGGGTGAAGGCTTAGACAATGTTGATTTTCAAACCGTCAACTTACGGGGTATCGCCTTGGTCAATACTCCGCATGTTTCATACATGAGTGTTGCTGAATTAACAATCGGTCACATGTTGGCACTTGCTAGGGGGATCGTGCAGGGGACTGTGAGTTTGCGTGAGGGGAAATGGGAAAAAGAAAGCTTGATAGGCACAGAGGTTAACGGAAAAACGTTGGGTGTGATCGGCTGCGGCTACATTGGGAAAACCGTTGAACGCTTAGCCATATCCTTGGGCATGAACGTGCTTCCTGTTGAAGAATGTGCGGTCGACCGATTTGTGCCCTTGGGTGAAATGTTGCCTGAAGCGGATTTCATAACGGTTCACGTGCCGCTCACGCCTCACACGTGGCACATGATTTCGACAAGGGAGTTTAACTTGATGAAAGACGGTGTGATGCTGATTAACTGTTCTCGCGGCGGAGTGGTCGACGAAGAAGCGCTCTACCATGCATTGGTGTCGGGAAAAGTTAGAGGCGCCGCTCTTGACGTTTTCGAGGAGGAGCCGCCGAAAAACAGCAAGCTGTTAACTTTAACCAACGTTATCGCAACACCGCATATCGGCGCTCAGACTCATGAGGCACAGTTAAGGGCAAGTATTCAAGTGGCTAAGGCTGTTATTCAAGTGCTGGAAAAGCAAAATCCGTGAGTTGAAACGTTTGGTTGATATTAGACCCTTCAAAGCCATAAGGTACTCGCGAAAAGCCGGGCACATAGAGAACCTCATAACTCAACCCTACGATAAAATCGATGCAGAAACGCAAAAAGAGTACTACCGAAAATCACCCTACAACTATTGCCGACTTATTCTGCCGATGGAACAGGATAGGTACCAAGTGGCACGGCGACGAGTTGAGCAGTGGCTAAGAGAAGGCGTGCTAGTGAAAGATAGGAAACCAGCAGTTTTCATATCGCGGCAGCAGTTCAATTTGGAGGGGGAAAAGTGCGAGCGCACGGGGTTAATCGCAGCTATGCGGCTTTATGATTACGCCGAAAGCATGGTGTTTCCTCATGAGAGGACGTATGATGCGCCAAAAGCTGACCGGTTAAGCATGCTGCAGGCTGTGCAAAAAGACTTTGAACCGGTGTTTGCGATTTATTCAGATCAGAATGGAAAAACACTGGCTTTCATGCAGCAAGCGGCGGAGGCTAAGCCTATAATTCAAGTTACGGACTCGTTGGAGGTTAAGCATACGGTTTGGAGAGTTACTGACCCGGAGAAAGTAAGGCAGCTTCAAACTGAATTAAGCGGCAAAACCGTTGTCATAACCGACGGGCACCACAGGTACGAGAGCGCGTTGGCTTACCGGGATGAAATGCGCGGCAGGGGCGATTGGACTGAGGATTCAGCGTTTAATTTTCACATGTGTTACATGGTTCCCATTCAGGAGGAGGGACTCACCGTTTTGCCCACGCACCGGCTTCTTAAAGAATTCAAATTAACCGATCAGGCGCTGCGAGGTTTCGAGCGTCTTTTTGACGTTTCAAAAATAAACCCGACTGTACAAGCCATCGAGAACTTTCTGAAAACCCATGCTAACGAGCACGCTTTCTGCGTTTACGATGGCAAGGAAGCTTACGGTTTGACGCTCAAGCACGACAAAGACGTGTATGAATTTGTCTCTTCCCATGTTTCTGGGGAAACAAAAATCCTCGACGTCGTCATACTTCGCGACATCGTCTTTAAGCAAATCTTGAAAACGGGGAAGCTAAAAATGGGTGAAGACATAATCTACGAGCGGTGGACAAAGGCTGCAATCGAAAAAGTCAACAGCGGTGAAGCCAGCATAGCATTCCTAGTTAACCCCATAAGCGCCCTAACCGTTGCTGAGATAGCTCAGCAGCATGAGCTTTTGCCCGAAAAGAGCACGGATTTTTATCCTAAAATGGTTTCAGGGCTCATGATGATGGACGTTTCAGCAAGCGAGAAACTTTAACCACTCTGCTTAAGGCTTATTAACCCTATGCTGGCAGCTTTTAGGAATGCGGAGCTATTTCCAGTTAAACCAGCAACAGGTGGAAGAATATCAATCATTAACCACAGTAAAGGTACTGTTTGGCCTCCACAGAAAGGAACGCAAAGAATCGGTAACTATTAACCATTAATGC
>DATHCJ010000049.1:0-64370 GCA_035319575.1 Candidatus Limnocylindrales bacterium | reverse complement strand
AAGTGGAACTTCACCCGATAGCTGGACAGATGCAGCACCTAATGGCGGAAGCAAAGAAAACCATCGAGCGGGGCGACCGCATCCTGATCACCACTTTGACGAAGCGGATGGCTGAAGACCTTGCGGACTACCTTGTTAAGGAAGGCTTCCGCGTCAGGTACATGCACTCGGACATTGAAAGCTTAGACCGAATAGAGCTCGTGAGGCAACTGCGAGTCGGCGAATTCGACATTCTAGTGGGCATTAACCTGCTGAGAGAGGGCTTAGACATCCCTGAGGTTGCAACAATTTTCATCTTAGACGCTGACAAGGAAGGCTTTCTGCGGGACGAGCGAAGCCTCATCCAAACCATCGGGAGAGCATCGAGAAACATCAACGGCAGAGTGATACTCTACGCTGACATAGAGACGGCGTCGATTAAGCGAGCCATGGAAATCACCCGTCACAGACGTTCCTTCCAGAGACGCTTCAACCAAATCCATCACATCACGCCAACAACCATAGTGAAGAGTGTCTCTTTGAAGGAGGGCAAAATTAAAGGCACCAAACACCTGGCAAAAACGGACATGGAGCGCCAGTTGATTGAGCTTGACGCGCAAATGAGGGAGGCTGCAGAGAAACTGGAGTTTGAGCGAGCTATTGAGCTCAGGGATGCGATTGCGGAGTTGAATAGGGCGTTGTCTAGGAAGATGGAAAGTGAACTTTTAAACCAGAAAAAATAGTGTTTACAACAAAAGGTTGAAATCTTTCATGGTTAAACTGGTACAGTTTGCAGAAGTGGAGTAGGGAACCGGTTTAAGTTATGAGAGACACCATTTCAATTAAGGGCGCAAGAGAACATAACCTCAAAAATATAGACGTAGATTTGCCCAGAAACAAGTTTATAGTGATTACGGGGCTCTCAGGCTCAGGAAAATCCACCCTTGCCTTCGACACTATTTATGCTGAAGGTCAAAGAAGATACGTTGAAAGCCTCTCCGCTTACGCTAGGCAATTTCTCGGCTTAATGGATAAGCCTGACGTTGACTCGATTGAAGGGTTATCTCCAGCAATCTCCATCGAGCAGAGAAGCACCAGCAAAAACCCCCGTTCAACCGTTGGCACAGTTACCGAAATCTACGATTACCTTAGGCTGCTCTTCGCACGCATCGGCACGCATCATTGCCCAAAATGCGGCAGTCCAATTCATCCTCAAAGCCCCGAAAATATAACCAGCTTAATTATGGCTGAAAAAGAAAAAACACTCATTTTCTTGGCTCCAGTAATCCGCGGCATAAAAGGAACACACGAGCAGGTTTTCGACGACCTCAAAAAACAGGGCTACACCAAAATACGGGTAGACCAGAAAATTTATGATTCCGACATCATCAAGGAAGAAGTTAAGCTTGTGCGTTACGAGAAACACTGGATCGAAGCCGTCATCGACACGGTAAAAATCGTCGACGAAGAACGCAGCCGCATCAGTGAAGCAGTGGAGCAGGCGCTTCAAGTTGGCAAGGGAACAATGATAGTTATCGATGCTGAAAGGGAAGCTGAGGCAGACAGGAAAAAGGAGCTTGAACGCTTCCAAGACGAATTGATGTTCAGCACGTTCGGAGCCTGCCCAAATCACCCCGAAATCGTTTTCGAAAGCCTTGAACCACGCATGTTCTCATTCAACTCGCCCTTCGGCGCATGCCCAAGCTGCCACGGCCTAGGAGAAATCACTGAAATATCCGAAGACAAGGTTATCCCGAACAAAAGCCTCTCCATCATGGATGGCGCCCTGGCAGTTTATGGCAGCATGGACCTCAGCTGGCGTGCACAACAGCTTGCGATGATTGGCAAAAAATACGGGTTTGACGTTTTCACCCCGATTAAGGATTTGACTGAACAGCAACTGCATGTGCTATTATACGGCGACAGAGAACCGCTCAATGGGCACTGGTCAAACGGGGCAAACATGTGGATGCGCGACGGCTGGGAAGGCGTTATTCCGCAAACCATGAGGCTTTATCGCCAGACGGAAAGCCAGTGGCGAAGAGAAGATATTGAAAAATTTATGACCTCGAAACCGTGTAGCGCCTGCATGGGCAAAAAACTGAAGCCTGTTGTGTTGGCGGTCAAGATTCAGGATAAGAGCATCATTGACGTCACTGACCTTTCAATCGAAGAAGCAGTTGATTTCTTCCATGGCCTGCCAGCGCAACTCAGCGAAAAGGAATTAGCGATCGCCAAGCAGGTGCTCAAGGAAGTCAATGAGCGATTGGGTTTTTTGAAGAATGTTGGTTTGGGTTATCTTTCGCTTTCGCGAGCGGCAAGGACGCTTTCAAACGGCGAAGCCCAAAGAATTCGTTTAGCAACGCAGATCGGCAGTAATCTGATGGGTGTACTTTACATTCTTGATGAACCCAGCATTGGCTTACACCAACGGGATAACGCGAAACTGATAAGCACACTCCACCGGCTACGCGACTTAGGCAACACGCTAATCGTCGTTGAGCATGACGAGGAAACCATACGGAACGCTGACTACATCGTCGACATGGGACCAGGTGCGGGGGTCCACGGAGGACACGTTGTAGCTCAAGGTCCACCCGAAGAGATTATGGCCAACAAGCGGAGCCTTACGGGCAGATACCTTTCCTGCGAACTGAAAATTGAGGTGCCAGAGTCAAGGCGCCAACCCATCGGCTACATTGCCGTTAAGGGTGCGGAAGAAAACAATCTTAAACACCTCAGTCTGCTGTTGCCGTTAGGCGTTCTGTGCGGGGTCACTGGGGTTTCCGGATCTGGAAAGAGCACGCTTATGAATTTGACCGTTGTTCCTGCCCTGCGCCAAAGCTTTGGTGAACACGTCGATAAAGTTGGCAGACACGAGTCATTGGACATTCCAGAACTGGTTAGGAACGTTATAGTTATTGACCAAGACCCGATTGGCAGAACACCCAGAAGTAACCCAGCCACATACACCAAGCTTTTCGACGAGATTAGGCGCATTTTTGCTTCAACCAAAGAGGCAAAGGCACGCGGCTACAAAGAGGGGCGATTCAGCTTCAACGTGAAAGGCGGCAGATGCGAGACCTGCCAAGGTGACGGTGTCTTACGCATCGAAATGAACTTTCTGCCAGACGTTTACGTGCAGTGCAGCGACTGCAAAGGCAAGCGGTACAACAAGGAAACCCTCAGTGTCCTCTACAAGAGCAAGAACATAGCTGAAGTCTTGGACATGACGGTGGAGGAGGCGGCGAAGTTTTTTGAGAACACTCCGAGAATAAGCCGCAAGCTTCAGACGCTTTTAGACGTGGGTTTAGGCTACATCAAGCTTGGGCAAAGCTCAACGACGCTATCAGGCGGGGAAAGCCAACGCATCAAAATCACTCGTGAACTCAGCAAACACAAGACTGGACACGTGGTTTACATGCTTGACGAGCCGACGACAGGCTTGCACTTTGACGATATCAAACGCCTCATCAGAGTGCTGAATCGGCTTGTGGACAACGGAAACACGGTCTACATCATCGAGCACAATTTGGATGTCGTAAAAAGCTGCGATTACCTCGTGGATTTGGGTCCTGAAGGCGGAGCTGCAGGTGGGGAACTGCTGGCGCAGGGAACACCGGAAGAAGTTGCTGAAATCAACGCGTCTTACACTGGTAGATTCTTGAAGAAAATACTTAACCGTCCGCACGCAGAAATCAGTTTGACAGTGAAGCAATCTGCATGATTCAAATTACCTGTCCATCAGATTTCAAAACCTCTGACATACCGACGAATCCCGGGGTTTACCTCTTCAAGAACAAGCAGGGCGAAATTCTCTACATCGGCAAAGCCAAAAGCCTGCGGACACGAGTCAAAAGCTACTTCTTAAACAAAGACCAGCCAATGAAAACACGACAGCTGGTGTCCCAAATCTGCGGAATCGACTGGATAATCGTTAACAATGAGGTTGAAGCGTTACTCCTGGAAAACAAGCTCATTAAGCAGCATACGCCCAAGTACAACATCGACCTCAAAGATGCTAAAAGCTACGCCTACATCTCACTAACCCGAGAGCCTTATCCCCGAATGATGATGAGCCGCAAAGTTTCACGCAAACTTGAATCCTTCGGACCATACACGGAAGGCTTCACACGGCTGGACCTCCAGCGGGTGGTTGTGCGCGTTTTCAAGCTGCGAACCTGCAAAACCATGCCTAAAAGGGAGTGCCTAAACTATCATATTCGCCTTTGTACGGCACCGTGCATCGGAAAAGTCACCGTCCGGCAATACGGGGAACAAGTGGAGCAGGCGCGTTCTTTCTTGAAGGGAAATTATGAGCAGACAATACGCATGCTTAACTCTCAAATGCAGACCGCCTCAACAAACCAAAAATATGAAGAGGCACTGGAACTTCGAAATCAAATCGCATCCATCAGGCTTCTGACTGACCATCAGATTGTGGATAATGAACGGTGGTTCGACCAAGACGTCATGGTGTTCCAGCGAGTCAACCAGAAAATGCTGGTAGTCGAGATGGCAGTGAGAAGAGGCGTTTTACTCGGCAAAAAAGAATTCACCGTTGACCTTCAACCACAAATCGAACAAGAGTTTCTCAAGGCGTATTACACAACCAACCAAATTCCGCGCGAAATCCTGTTAAATAAGCCTTGCTGGCAAGAGCCCGAGGAGAAGAAAGCCCTCGAAGAATTCCTCTCAGCAAAACGGTGCGCGACAGTTTCTTTGATCGTTCCCAGAAAAGCAGATAAGCTTGCACTAGTTCAGTTGGCGGAGAAAAATTTTGAGTCTACATTGGGAGTTGACCGTGCGCTAGTTGATCTTCAGACAGAGCTTAACCTTTCAACGCTGCCACGCGTAATTGAATGCTTTGATGTTTCCAACATGGGTCGGGAGCACGTGGTTTCAGGCATGGTCAGCTTCAGAGATGCAAAGCCGGACAAGAAAAGCTACCGACGATTCAAAATCAAGACTTTTACCGGTCAAGATGACTTCGCTGCCCTTAACGAGGTGATCGAGAGGAGATACAAGCGTTTGGTTGAAGAAAAAAGCCAGCTACCCGATTTAGTGCTTGTTGACGGTGGACCTGGACAAGTCAGCGCGGCAAAAGCAGCGCTGCAAAAACTTGGATTACAGGTTCCATTGATTGGTTTGGCGAAGGAGCGGGAAGAGATTTACTTGCCTGACGAGTCAGCGCCAAGAACCTTTGACAAGAACAGCCGAATGATGCTTTTGCTGAGGAAAATTCGTGATGCGGCACATGACTTCTCGCTCGGCTACAACCTAAAGCGACGGCAAATGAAGACGAGAGAAGAATTTAAACAAACAAAGAAGTAAATCTGCCCCAGACCTGTCTACATGTCGCCAGTCAGATGCTCAAAGCTATATGCATCCTGCGACAGAATAATCCTGCGGACCGGAGGCTCAAAACAAGTGGCTGAAGAGGAAAGACAAGGAACACCAAAGTCTCGTATAGAGAGCCTTTCTGACTTGATTTTCGGGTTAGCCCTCTCCATCGGCGCATTAACCTTAATCGGAAACCCACCGCGAAACTTTCAGGCACTACTCCAGTCGATAGGCTACTTCGCCTTCAGCTTTCTCATACTCATCAGCGTATGGTACACTTACACCCGGACAATGGAGAACGTACGCATCGAATCTCCACAGAGGGTTGACCTAAACATTTTTCTGCTCTTTCTAGTGTCCATCGAACCCTTCCTATTCAACGAACTCAATTCTACAAATCTTCCGGCACAATACGTTTCGATCCTTTACGGCTCGGACCTCGGTGGACTATTCGCTATCTTGGCGCTCTTTGCAAACTCCGTTTTAGCAGATAAGAGCAGACCGAAAGTGGTTCTTCGCCACTACATAGCGTTAAGAAACGCGGACATAGCGGGAGCAGCGGTGCTCTTCGTTTCGCTCCTGCCCTTCTTCTGGACTTGGGGAATAACCATAAACAGCCAACTAAGGATTCCACTAAGATATCTTCTTTGGATAGCGCCACCGTTCATTCGATTTGTCAGACGGGTTAGAAGAAACCTGGCCTCATCCTCTGGAAATTCATTTCTTTCTGCGTCGGCTGATGAAGAATAGGAAGCCTATTATGAAAAAGCTGCTACGGAAAAACTTCGTAGCTTTCCTAAATATGTCACGGATTCCGCACTTCTGAAGTTGACGCTTCTTTTTGTTGAAATTCTGACTCAAACTTCTAAAAGGGGAATGGCTTCCCTGACTATATCGGCCTCGTCTAACGGAGATTTTGAATTCTTTACTACTGGGTCGACCCTTCTTCAGTTGAGATTTTTTAGTCTAATCACATATTTAAAAAGCGAAACATGCGGCGACAATGAATAGCTTAACCCAGTCCAAGCGAATCTTCCCTTGGTCTTCTCCCAGCCTCTGAAAAGCAAACTGTCACTCCGCTTTTCCAGCCCAAACGTCAAAGAACCGTTCATACACGAAAGAGAAGCATCCTTAGCTTCCACCTCGTTCCATGCCCCGATTTTGGAATCAAATAGACTTAGCCCTTCGGAGTCGGCGTACTCTCTGAAGAAAGTGGCACCTTGTTCATTAAGAAGGAGAATCTCTTCACATCCAAATTTATCCAAGCCAGACAAATCAACTTGAACTTCTATGGAAGTCGGCTGAATTGAAAATTTTATTGCGACCGCCCCTTTTGGTTCGACTCTGATGAATTTCGTTTGAATCCCAAACATTTGCCGGAGCTCCATGACCTTGCCGAAAAAGGGAGAAAACTGTTTGCTGCCAAGGTAAGCCTTCTCAAAGGATTTATGAAGAAACCGATAAAATCCGTCGTTGATGTAGAAGGATCGGGTTACGCTCTTGCGTGATATCGCATCTAAAACATAAAGCTTTGTGAGGACAAAACCATTTTCATTTTTACTTATTGAACAGTGAGCTGAGCTTGAAAAATAAGTTTTATGACCGTATTTTACGACTGGAACTCCAAAACCAACTCCTTCTTCAATTAACTCTTCGCCATCATACACCAGGACAAGCCCTTTTTGGAGAGGAGCCACCTCTAACGACCGAGGCCGAGAATCCTGGTATAACCTAAACAAAACTCGATCGCTAATTTGCATGCTCAAAGGTTTTACTGAATCATCAATCTTTTGCTTCACACACGAGTTGCCAGAAGAACCCAGCATAAAGCGCCTCCTATTCACAAGAATGGACGAAGTCTCAATTTTTGACTTCAACACTTATTTATTATTCAGCTTCTCAATAAAAAGAGTTTGCAACCGTGCCTAAGTACAGGCCTGAAATCGCACAAATAAAAATATTCGTTTTTTTTTCTCTTTCCTATCTCGGAACCCCCATTGCGTGCCTAAAAGAGCGACTTATCGAAGGTCGCCACGCATTGGAATTCTGAGGGAAATAACGCTTGGGTTAGAAGTCAGTGACTATTCATTATAATCAAGAAAGCCGCGTTTTATAAGAAACCGCTTGATGCCATCTTTTGTTACTGAGAGCTTTTGCCTGCTTGGTAAATACAGAAGAATGTAGGAGGTGCCGAGAAGAAGCTTCGTCAGAGCGTTTAGTGGGAATGCTAAAGCATGTGCGTTGCCGATGATTATGCTTGGCCAAGCAAAGACGTACAGTGTTTGTGGAAATGCGTACTGAGGAAACCCGATTGTTATCCAAAAAATCCATAGAATCGTCATAGTGATTAACGCAAGCCAGAACCACCTGTTAGCTTTCATGTATTTGTAACCAGACAACGCGGTAAGCGAGATAATTCCATAATTGAGAAAGAGCGTATTTCCATTCAGAAAGAAATAAGGAGCCTTTCCGTAATTCCAAGAATTCCAAAACGAGAAATGATAGATAATTTCGTAAAGCCAAACCATAGAGACCGCTCCTGTCAAGCAGATAATAAAGCTCTCAGCCGCGGACACGTTGTCTATTCTAAGAAAAACAGCAATCCCAAGATAGACGAAGGCGAATGTCAACCAAGAACTCCAAAAAATGCCTCCCAACCCCCAAACATTCGAAGTGTACAGCCACATGGACAAGGAATAAGCAAATAGAAGAACCATTGAGCCTATAGCTATGTAATGCAGAATCTTCAAGATGACACTCGAGGTTTGTTTCTTTAAAAAACCTGACAAGCTTTCTCTCTCTTCCAATGTAATCTACGTGTATGTATCCGTTTGTTCTTAATTTTTTGCTTTTCTTAATAGTCAATAGCGCGCTTTTTGATTACGTCAAATGTTTTTGGTCTACTAACAATAGCAATTAACGGCGTCGAACATTCCAGTAAGCCTATCACAATTGAAGACAATAGTGCTAGCAAATGGAAGCTTATTCTCTTTTTAAAAGGAAGATACTTGCCATTTAGAAAAGCACCAATCTGGTAGGAAGACAACCACATAAGGCTTGTTACGGCAAAAAGAATTCTGAGTAGGGGAACATTGAAGACGGGAACCCAAGGCGGGATTGCTTGAGGAATAAACAATGCAGCGAAGGTAACTATTCCCGAGACTAAACCGGAGGCCCAAATTAGAGCTCTAAAGCTTTGTCTAATTTTCTCTCCAGAGCCAAAATATCTAAAATTCTGAATCAAACCATAAAACCATCTTCGGCGCTGCCTAAACAAATCCTCGATAGTTAACGGACTTTTCTCCTCAACTATACCTCCATGCCAACCAAAAACTTTCTGCCCATATTTGATTTTAGCCTTAATGGCGAAAAGCGTGTCTTCAGCCAGAGTTTTTCCATTCTCCCAACCAACCGCTTCCTCAACGTCACTTCTCACCAGAAGGTTCGATCCATGAATATAAGCGGGATTTCCACTAGCCATCATATCCAAGCATTCAAAGCAACAAAACGGCCTAAGAGTATCCATAAGGTTCGAAATCTTGATTGATTCTTTTTCAAGCACTGGATAAACTATTAAGCCTTCGCTTATTGGTTTGGGACTACCCTCTAAATATGAGAGGATGCTGAGCAGAGTTTGTTTCGTGATTAAACTTTCATCGTCAAGATGAAAAATGTAAATATCCTCGCGAGTTACTTTTTCCTTGTTCCGAATTTCAACAGCATACTGCAGTGCTCTGCCTTTGTAAATAGCATTACACGAATAATCTTGAGGAACAATGATGGTTCTGCATCCTTCAAATTTTTCCTGCGCATCAGTAACGACCCATACATCGTACTTCGCGTAGCCCACGCTTTTGCACACAGTGTTTATCTGATTGACGGTATCCTGAACGATTCCAATGTTTCCCTTGGTGGTTACCTGAAAAATAATTCTTGGCGTTCTAAAATTTTCCTTGACTTGTTTCGCAATTAGTTCCGAGTGGTGAGCCAAAATATAAATGTAAAATCTGATGAACAAGAGAGAAGACAGAACCCAAATTAACCAAAGGTAGCTCCAAACCACAAGTTTTAACCCCGTCTGTCACAAACAATTTTGAATTATTAATTATATATAATTGTGCTAACGATAAGACAATTTTCGAGGGTTTCCGCGTAATTTCTTGATCACAACGTTCCAAGATAGAATCTGCCATGGTATTACCACAGCGAATCGAGCCCAGAGTCTTGCACTGCGGATCTGCTGGTCCACCTGAGCTATAACAGTGAGGACAGAAGGATAAACGAAGAAGAAAAGCTGAGGAAACGAAGTGTTAAGAAACAGGAAAACAAAGGGGATTATCCACGCGAAATGAAAACTGCGAAAATTGAGTTCCTTAGAGGTTGCTGCAATCAGCATTAAAGGAAGAACTATATTGATGTTAGGCTCTGAAA
Organism: Candidatus Limnocylindrales bacterium; assembly: GCA_035319575.1. Taxonomy (GTDB): domain Archaea; phylum Thermoproteota; class Bathyarchaeia; order Bathyarchaeales; family Bathycorpusculaceae; genus Bathycorpusculum. Next base: position 54,617 of record DATHCJ010000049.1, on the reverse strand, counting down.
GCCACGTCCGCGTAAGAAAAAAAATCAAAGTCAACCCGACAGCTTTCGAAAACAACTCACTTGCAGAGCCTGGTCGATTCCTATAGACTGAATAATAACCTACGATTAAGGCGGGCACCCAGAGATATCCCAGCAATTGAAAGGTTCCGGGTAGTGCGGTAGAGTCCAGAAAAATTTCTTCCAAGTTGAAAGGGGTTAAGCCGCCTGCCGACTGAAACTGAGCGCCTAATTCATTTGCTCCCCACGGCAAAGACCACTTTTCGAGAAAAAACGGTAAGAAATAGAAAACACAGAAACTTGAGCAGAAAACCACTAGATACATGAATATTTTCCTTTTTGAGTTATTACTTGGAAAAAGAAATGGAAGCCCCACAAGGGGCAAAGCTATTGGTTTTAGAGCAACGGCTAACGCAAGAGAAAAAGCTGATTCATTCGTTCTGCCTTTAACCAACAAGTAAAAAGAAGCAATACAAAATAGCGCCACAATCGAGTCGAACTCTCCCCACGCTACAGTCGTCAACAGAACGAAAGGATTGAATAGAATGAAGAGCCACGCGAAACGAGCCTTATTCTTGTCGCCGTTTAACTTCAAAATTACGTCTTTCACTAAATAGGCGAGACAGATGTTGCCCAAGATCACTGGAACTTTAATAGCGAAGTTATAGAGAAAAATATTTGGCACCAGATTGTAAGAAATGCGGTAAATGAAACCCAGAAGAAGAGGCCACGGGGGAGGATATCCGATGCTGGGAATTACGCCGGCAAACAGGGTACTCGGAAATATGTTTACAATCGTGTGAGGCTGGTATGGGTTTAAACCCGAAGCAGCCAGGTATCCTGTGGTCATGAAGATTTTTTCATCGTAGGCGTGACCTAGAAATATGCCCAGCGGCACCTGGATAAGAAGACTAAGAAGAACGATTTTGACGTTCTGGTTAACGTGTAAAGGATTCATATGGTTACCTTACCGTCTCCATCCGCCTAATTTGCCAGGTATTCAGCAGGGATACTACGTCTGATTGAGTATAGATTCTTTGCTTATTCTAATTTACAAGTACTCTCGACGCTTTCTCATGGCCGCGTTTGCTATTTTTAGCTCGATAGGAAAACGGAAGAACCTTTTTTTCCATCTGTACCTAGCTATCTCGTTCAATATTCCGTATCCTATTCTGTAGGGGATACTATGTTCCTTGATTCTTGAACGCGGATAGAATGCATACATAGATACGTATGAAACAGCCTGAAGGCGCTGTACGTATTTTTTCGAGTGCCACGGAGGACTAAAGTGAAACATCTCAGCCTTTCCCCAGTCATCAAGCGTTTGAGGAGCGACAAAAGTGGGTCCCAGCGAGTCTAAAATTGGGCTTGGAAAAGGAGTGTACAGAAAAATCCCATAGTGTTGTGTCTTGGGATTTATTTCAGACATTCTGTCCATTAAGTTGCAGGTTTTTTCTAAGTCCTCTTCAGTCTCAGTCGGAAGACCGCTCATCCATGATACAAATGGTTCGATGGATGGCGCCCATTTCTTCAGGTTTTCCACTGACTGGATTATTTGGCTTGTTGTAACTTCCTTGTTAATCAAGGATTGAAGTCTGTTAGAGCCCGTCTCACCGCCAAAATCGACTTCTGCGCATCCGGATTTAGCTAAAAGCTCAATGAATTCTTTGCTATATTGTGACATATAGTCGAAACGGCAGTTTGCTCGCCACCGTATAGTGATCCGCCGTTCTATTATTCTTCTGCAGATGCTTTCGACCCTATCCCTGTCGACAAAAAAGTTGTCGTCTATTGGATCAATGATGTTGACCTTTGGAAAGTTTTCGAGAACATACTCGATTTCATCAACTACCCGCTTTGCGCTCTTCCCTCTCCACAAGCGCTTGTTATAAACCGTGTTGTAGCAGAAACTGCACCCGTGTGGGCATCCTCGGCTAGTCTGGATGTGAAATCGCCCAGATTTCAGCGTAGGATACTTGTCCAAATGAAGCAAATTAAACGGCAACTCAATCGGAATTGTATCCAAATCAATGAGAGGCTGATCCGGGGTCTTTTTTATTGCTTCACCCTCCTTGTAAGTTATACCTTTCACAGAATCCAACGGCTTGGAAGACTTGAGCGCTCGGGCTAGTTCAACTATTGTTGCTTCGCCTTTGCCACGTACCACGATATCAGCGAACTTGCTCGACACTGTCTGTTCGGGTAGAAGGGTGGGATGAACTCCTCCCCATACAATAGGAATCGAAGAATCCGAATCTCTCATCTTTTTTGCGAATTCGAGTCCAAAGTGAAGTTGGGAGCTATGTATTGAGCTAATGCCTACGAAAAGTGGGTTTCCAATTTTAGATTCGTCGATTTTTTCAAGGCGCAGATCAAGAAGTCTCACCTGAAATTTATCGCGCATTAAGAAACTCGCCAAATGCAGCAGAGAAAGAGGAATCTGAGGGTGTGGAGACTTAAACTTGCCGGGAAAGACAAGAAGCACGTCGCCACTTTTGTCGTTTGACATTTACCCTATAAATTCTCCTCAAATGTTCTAAGCGCGCCCGCTAATAACAGTTTCTAAAACCTGGATTCTGAAGAACTGATGTGTTATTGCAACCGATAGGTATAAAATTGAAGCGTAATCAACATAGGTTGGCCCTAGACCAATCGTTAATATTTTTTGTTTGAGTTATTTTGAACACTGACCATCTAATCATCCAACTATGCCGAATAGGAGACTTCATTTCTTAACAAAAACTGAGACTCAACTCAGTGCATTAGCTTATACATAGCGTCGGTCACTTTTGCAAAAGGGACCCCTATAAACGAATAACCTTGTTTACCCAAGTATTTTCGAATGTAAAACTGAGCCATGCCTTTAACAATGGCAACTTTTAGCTTACCCTCAGTAATTTGCGAATTAAAAAGAAGTTTATGCTTTATAGGCAGAAGATTCTTCGGTTCTTGCCATTCCTCTGAAACCAACGTTCCGTTGAGCCTCTCAAATAAAGGTGTCCCTGGAATAGGATAGGGCAATGTAAACGAAAGGTAATCTAAAGGGAGAGAAGAGGCAAACCCTATGGTGTCTAAAACCGTATTTTGGTTTTCACCTGGATACCCCAAGATAAAAAAAGCGCCCGTCTTTATTCCTTTCCTCTTGCATAATTGAATGGCGTCACGTGCTTGTTTTGTTGTTATCTGCTTTTTCATCAGGGCAAGAACTTCATCGTTTCCAGACTCTATTCCAAAGAACATTCTGATGCACCCTGCCCTTTTCATCTTATCAACCACCTCAGGGTCCAGAGTGTCCACGCGTGAAAGACATTCCCAACTTATTTGCAATCCACGCCTGATGATTTCATCACAAATCTCCAACAGGCGTTTTCGATACAAGGTAAAACAATCATCTGCAAACCAAATTCTGCCGTATCCTAATGCAACAGCATCTTCAATCTCGTCGACAACACTAGAAGCTGATCTTGCTCTAAACACGCTGCCAAAGATAGGCTTGCTGCAGAAATCGCAAGAAAATGGGCAACCTCTTGTGGTCATAATTGCTGTCACGGTGTAACCAAACTTTTTGGAATAATATTTTTTGTAAGCGTTGTTTTCGAAAAGCTCCCTCGAAGGATTTGGAAAACTGTCCAGATCCACGTTTAATTCTCTTGGCGGAGTCCGTTTAATCTCCCCAGTGCATTCATCGCGATAAACAATTCCTTTAACCTGAGAAAAATCGCCACCATTCATGAACTGGTTAACTATCTCAACCATGGTCTGTTCTCCCTCTCCTGCGACTACAACGTCGAAGTTCTTAAGAAACGTCTCAGGCTCCGTAGTGGGCAGCGCTCCTCCTGCAACAAGCAATTCACAATGATCCCTCAATAGCTGGCCTAGCTCTAGCGATTTTTCTTTCATCGAATATATTGATTGGATTCCAACTATCCTCGGTTTCGAATCGATAATTTTCTTTAGCGCTTCTTTCTGTTTAGTAAAAGTGCAGTCTACCAACTCAACGGAGATGCCGTGTTTTTTGAGGTTTGCTGCTATGTAACCTAATCCCAATGGCGGAAACCTGAAGATGGATGTGTCAGCGCGAGGATGGAAGTACGGGTAAACCAAAGTCACAGTAGCCATTTGAATAGTCACTCGAAAAATTCGATTTCATACTCGAAACGGCAGTTTTCCGGGTTAAGTTCGTAATCTAGACCAATCCAATTTAAAGAGCCCTTCATCAACTCCCTTCCTCGCCGCAACGTGCTCCCTTCCAAACTCTTCAGACTGAACCCAATTTTGTTTCGTCCATCTGTTATCTTAGCCGATTGTGCTTTCACAACGTCCCAAACACCGATTTCACCATCGATCAACTTCAACCCTTCTGAATCCGAGTAAATTCTGAAGAAATGTGCTCCTTGCTCGTTTAGGACAAAAACCTTCCCCAGATTCGTTCGATTAAGCATGCTGAGGTTTAGTTTCACGAGTATTCTGTTTTGGTCGACAATGTAGGTGACAATAATTGCGCCTTTATGGGATCTTCTTACAAAACTAGATTTTACTCCAAACTTGAAAAGCAAATCCTTTGCAATCAAAATAAATCGACCCAGACGTTTATGCTCATGAGGCAACATAGACATGTAACCGAATAACGTTCGGATTTTCTGGTTTTCAAGGTTAAGATTTAGGAATCTATCTCGAGCGACCAAATCCATAAGAAACTCCTTTCGGATTTCAACAGCGTCTGCGTTTCCACGAACATAAAGGAAAGAGGAGCCTGAAAAAACCGTTTCATCAGCGTACTTAGCAATCGGAACCCCAAACCCTGTTCCTTCACCGATAACGTCGGCCCCACGGCATGAAAGAATCAAGCCTTTTTGCAAGTCGGCTATTTTCATGTTTTGAGGATTAGTGTTAGAATAAACACTGAGAGCTACAGAATCTGACAGGGTGAAAGTGTGATAGGTCGATGGGAAGAAAGAAGGATTTTCATTTTTAGCTGACATTCCTATCTTACCAAAACTTTCTTCTAACATTCTTCAAGTTTCAGTAGTCATTCTATTTAAATTGTTCTCTGGTCGGTTCTTACAAGTTTTCGGTTGCTGTATTTTCTGTCAAAAATCGATTGCTGCCAGTTGATAACGACGGAAACGGATCTGCTACTTGTTCGGCTAACTTGCACTGAAATTTAGCAATGTTTCATAACTTCTATTGACGCCTATTGACGCTTGTTGACGTTTATTGACGCAACCTCCAGATGATTTAAGCTGTGCTTCAAAAAAACAACACAAAGCAAATTGCTCAAAAAATGCAAAATCAAGCTCCTACTTCTTCTAAAGAAAATGTCTTCCAAGAAGCATGTAAACAATCGGGACGTTACTGCGACGGGCCACATAACTATCTACTCTAACGTTTTTTCAAAGCTTTCAAACGGATTTAACCGACCAAGGATTACCAGTAAAGAATAAAGTACAGTATTATACCCAGGCAAAGCGATACGAGCCACAGGATGAAAGTGATGCGCATAAGCTTTTTTTTAGGCGCACAAAACTTCGTCGACTGTCTCAGACGCCACGCACCAAGAATCCAGACGGCCAAGATGACGGTTGCTGTGCCTACGGCTGCCATAAAAATCGAAGACAAGGCAATCACGCTTGTGGGTTTCTCTGAGATTTTCGGAATTAAGCCGACCACGAATGACGGCACCATAACAGCCCCGACAGTTATTAAATGAACGACAAAAGCTATCACCATAGTGATACCATGCATGCGAAACTTCAAATGTTGTTTTAATTCAAAGCTCCTGATAAGCAAAGCCAAAATCGCAAACTGAAAAGCCAAACTTACGGTTCCAAGTAACAAATAAAAGTTCAGAGAATTTCACCGACAACTTAAGTCTAAGCTGTTTATTGCATAAAAGCGTTCGCTTTCAAACACTCTTGCAATTTCACTATAACCAACAAAATTTGGCGGGCCCGACGGGAATTGAACCCGCGGCCTACGGATTAAGAGTCCGCCGCTCTGGCCTGACTGAGCTACGGGCCCGCTTGGCTTGCTTTTGAAAATGGCTTCACTGGATAATATAGAGCTTACGGTCTCGTTGTTTAACCTTAATGCAGTGAAAAATTAATAACAAACCAGCCGCTTTAAGTTTTATTGAAGTGTCTTTGTGATGAATTTTTTAGGTGAAGTTTTTGTTTTGAAAACAGCGGACAGGGCAAAAGGAGTTCCTGCGCTGCTCGAGAAGCTTGATTTGACCGGCTACTCTGGAAAGGACGTGGCCTTGAAGGCTAACTATAACAGTGCTGACCCGTTTCCAGCGTCAACTCACCTTGACACGCTGAGAGCCCTAGTGCAAGGATTGAAAAACTCAGGGGCAAGCAGCATAACCATGGCTGAACGCAGCGGCATGGGCAACACGGAGGAGGTCCTGGAAGAAATGGGTGTTCTGGCTCTAGCAAACGAGCTGGGATTCAAAGCTGTTGTTTTAAACGACGTTGGCAAGCAGGATTGGGTAAAGGTTGAGAAAGATGGGACTCACTGGGTTAGAGGGTTTTATATGGCTAAAGTCTTCCAAGACGCCGACAAAGTAGTTCAAACATGCTGCCTAAAAACGCACAGGTTCGGCGGTCACTTCACGTTGTCTATGAAAAACTCGGTGGGTTTAGTGGCAAAGCGTGTTCCAGGAGGGATTTACGATTACATGTGGGAGTTACACACGTCACCAAACCAGCGTAAAATGATTGCTGAAATAAACGACAACTACAGCGTGGACTTTGTTCTGATGGACGGAATAAAAGCCTTCGTAACAGGAGGACCTGACAAGGGAACACTTGTTGAGCCTAACCTTCTGTTGGCAAGTCGTGACCGAGTAGCCATCGACGCAGTTGGAGTAGCGCTTCTCAAAATGTACGGGGCAAAAGGCAAGGTCGGCGAAGCAGAAATCTTTGAGCAAGACCAACTTAAGCGGGCGGCAGAACTGGGTTTCGGAGTGAAATCAGCCGCTGAAATACGACTAACGCCTTTAAATGATGAGAGCCGTGCAGAGACAGAAAAGATCGAGCTGGTTCTAAAAGCGCCTGTCGTCACGCACTAAGCCTTAGCGTCAGCCTGCGTCAGTATATCTGGCCTGTCACTGGTTATGCCGTCTACGCCTTTCGCTGTATATTCCTCAACTTCCTGAGGGCTGTTTATCGTCCAAACTATCACTTTTAAACCGTTCTCGTGTGCTTTTGCAACATTAGCCGTATGGACAAACCTGTATAAGGCCAGAAGATAGTTCGCCTTCAACTCCAACGCCGCTTTAACTGGGTTCTTATGCTCAGCGTAGATTAACCCCGTCTCTACATCCTTATCCAGTTCCCTAACTTTCTTCAGCGCGTCTTCAAGGAAAGAAACGATCACGACGTTTTTCTCTACGTGTTTAACGTGCACGATGGAGAGCACCTGCGGCTCCAAGCCCAACTCTTTCAGTTCGATGAAAACCTTAACTTTCTTGTCCAAAAAATCCAGCGCTTCCTCCAACGTTGGAATCTTCTCGCCCCCCTCGGTTGAAAAACCTTTGATTTCTTTAAGCGTGAGCTCACTGACCAAACCTTCGCAGTTAGTCGTCCGCTTAACATCTTCATCGTGAATAACAACAAGCTGATTATCCTTAGTTTTTCGAACGTCCAATTCGACTGCGTCTACGCCGATTTCGAGCGCCTTCTCAAAACCGGCGATAGTATTTTCAGGCGCGTAAGCCCTTGCGCCCCTATGCCCAATACGCAGCATGACAAACACTCTCGCAAATGTAATGATGATAACTATTTTGCGTTAGCTTAAATCTTTTCAGGATGTCTCTTCCCGTCAAACCGTCGTAGCAAGTTTTAGCAGGCTAGCCAAATACCTACCTGAGTACAAAACGCCGCCAACGAAAAATGAAATGAAAAACTCCTTGAAAGAGGCTATTCAAAACACGCGCCCAATCCAGATAGTCAGGGACAAAACCAAATGATAAGAACAAAGCTGACAATCGTCCTATGATCACGGTGTTTGAAATCTTCGGTACCCCTCCAAAAAACAAGAACGAACCCTATTCCACTGTCTCAGCCAGCCTAATCGAACGCTTAAATACTCTCGCAGCCCACAGAAATACTGAGCGGACAACCGATGTCTTTTCAAAAGCAAATCATTTTAAGCCCAATAGGCTACGTCAAAACTGACGCGGTCGGGAATGAGGTTAAAGACAAAAACAGAATCTCCCAAATCGTTCTTCAAGAGGACTTAATTGAAGCCTTAGATGGCGTGGACGGTTTTTCACACGTGTTTGTCATCTTTTGGCTCAACCAAGTAGCCGACCAGCATCGGGCTTTGAAGTTTCATCCAAGAGGCAGAATGGACATGCCCTTGCTGGGCGTTTTCGCGCTCAGAACCAACCTGCGACCAAACCCCATCGGCCTAACGTTGGTTGAGCTGGTTAAAGTTGAAGGTAATGTTTTGACGGTTCGCGGCTTAGACGCTTATGACGGCACTCCAGTGTTGGACATCAAGCCCTTCGACTACTGGGACAACGTCCCGAGCGCTCGCGTTCCTGATTGGTGGATCAAGCTAAACCAGTCGCCAGCAAAAACGTAGAAGCTACAGCAACTCTTCTATGCCAGACTTTGCATTAATTACTTTCAAGAGTTCTTTTCTAAGATCTTCAGCCTTCAAATCAGCAGCCTTGACACGCTCGATTTCGCTGGCAAGCTCTGGATCCTTGCATGCTTCTTTAAGCCAGTTTTCAAAGTCGCCTCGGTAAACGTGGAATTCAAGAGATTCTGGGCTGATTTGTTTGATAATGCTATAAAACTGTTCCAGCGATTCTGCGGTAAAGTCTGAGGGTTGATCGACGCCATAGTAAAAGTGGAAACCCGACCCTTTCGGAGCAGGCGTAAATGCTTTGAGAACTGCTTTTCCTTTTTTAGTTATGCCGAACCCTCCTCCAACCCTCTGCAGAAAACCGTCTTTAGCTAGTTCTTGGATTACAGCTATCGTTTGATCCGGGGTTAAATTGACTTTTTCTGCAAACAGGTTTACGTCCATGCGGCTTGTGGCTTCAACCAGCGTTTTCAAAACTTTGAATTGTTCTTCTTTCAAGAGGACTCCCTCACCTGAAAATATTATCCAACGGAAACTTAAATCTCTTGAGCATTCGCCGTGTTGAGAGAGAAGCTTCGGAATTACACGCAAGTTTTTATCTGTAAAAAACAACTTCTGCTTGGTGAAAGCGTTGAATGATTACATCATCATAATGGTTACCACGAAAGATAAGCAGGAAGCAGAAAAAATTTCGCAGTCGCTTCTGCAGGAACGTTTGATTGCTTGTGCAAACATCCTTGGTCCTTTTACGTCGTTTTTTCATTGGTCGGGTCAAACTGAGAAGGCTGAGGAATGCTTGATTGTTATGAAGTCACGCAGAGACCTGTTCGGACAGGTTTCGGAGAGTGTCAAACATTTGCATAGCTACGAGGTTCCGGAGGTTTTGGCCCTTTCTGTTGTTGACGCATCGAAGGCTTATTTGGATTGGATGAATGCTGTTCTAAAGCCGACGGGTTGAAGTACATTTTCGTACACATAAGCCTTAAATAATGCATTCACGTATGCTTCTGAACCATACCGGAGCACTGACCAAAATGGGGAATCAACTTTGGCACAAAAGCCACACAAACCAAACCAGCTAACCCCCTAAAGATCAGGAAAATCACCATCGCGCAACAACCCCTCGAAATATTCTCAAAACTCCAAAAACGATACCGAACCGCTTACCTTTTAGAATCAATCGAAGGACCAAAAAAACTCACGCAGTACTCATTCATTGGGTACGACCCGAAAATAACCATCAGAGCCAAAAACGGCAAAGCCGAAATTAAAAACGAACTAACTGGAGAAACGACCACAGAGAAAACAAGCGACCCACTCCAAACTTTAGAGCACCTTCTCCAAGACCAAGCGGTTTCAAACAGTGAATTCCGATTTATCGGCGGAGCGGTCGGCTACGTCTCTTACGACGCGGTCCGTTACTGGGAACGCTTACCTCAAAACAGCAAGGACGACCTTAGGTTTCCCGACTTGGAAATGGGCATTTTTGACGACGGCTTCGTTTTCAACCATGCAAAGAAGCAAGCATTCTACTATTATCGCGGTGAGAACCGCCTGCGCGAAGTTGAAAGTCTCCTTAAGCAGCCAGTTGAGCCTCAACAGTTAATGTCCACGCAGCCTAAGGTGAACATTAAAAAAGAAGCCTATGAAGCAGCAGTGGAAAAAGCGAAAGCATACATAGCCGCTGGAGACATTTTCCAAGTTGTCCCATCCAAACGGTACCAATTCCAAATAAAGGGCAATCTAATCCCGTTTTATCAGGCGTTAAGAACCATTAACCCTTCACCTTACATGTATTATTACAAGTCAGGGGAAAGGCAAGTCGTTGGGGCTAGCCCAGAAATGCTTGTCAGGGTTGAAAACGGAAGTGTTGAAACATTCCCGATTGCAGGCACCCGGCCAGTCACTAAGGACCCCGACGAAAACAGCATGTTAACGTCTGAGTTGCTTGCCGATCCCAAAGAACGTGCCGAACACGTGATGCTTGTTGATTTGGCACGCAACGACGTTGGAAGAATCAGCAAGTATGGAAGCGTTCAAGTGCCAGAGTTCATAAAAGTTCACCAGTACAGCCACGTGCAACACATCGTCTCCAGAGTGGTGGGAGAACTTAGAGATGACCTTAAAAGCTATGACGCGTTGAGAGCGATTTTTCCCGCTGGAACGGTTTCTGGGGCGCCAAAAGTGCGAGCCATGGAAATTATCGATGAACTGGAACCCGTAAGGCGCGGACCATACGCTGGCGCCATAGGGTACTTCTCATACAACGGCAACGCCGACTTCGCCATAACCATCCGCACTCTCTTCGCTGACAAGAACCGAGCGTATATTCAGGCTGGCGGGGGAGTCGTGGCTGATTCAGTACCGGAGCGAGAATGGTTTGAAACTGAGCACAAAGCAAAGGCGCTGATGCAGGCGCTTGAACTGGCTGGAGGCATAGAAAAGTGAAAGTGCTGGTAATCGACAATTACGACTCGTTCGTCTACAACCTTGTCCAGTACATCGGCGAACAGGGCGCAGAACCGGTAGTTTATAGAAACGACCGAGTCACCATGGAACGGCTAATCCAGCTTAAACCGGACAGAATCGTGATTTCGCCAGGCCCAGGAACGCCAGAGGACGAAAGGTACTTTGGTGTTTGCACAAAAATCCTACAAACCATGAGCCATACGGTTCCAACTTTAGGCGTTTGTCTTGGTCATCAAGGAATATTTCACGCTTATGGCGGAAAAATCGTCCATGCTAAGAGGCTCATGCACGGGAAAACCTGCAGCATAAAGCATGACCAAAAAGGCATCTTCACAAGCGTTCGCAACCCCTTTACAGCAACAAGGTACCATTCGCTCGCTGGAGAACGAAACTCTATCCCATCATGCCTTGAAATTTCAGCGGAATGCATCGATGACGGGGAAATCATGGGCGTCCGCCACGTCAAGTATCCTATTGATGGCGTGCAATTCCATCCTGAATCCATCCTGTGCGAGGAGGGCAAGCTTATTATTAAGAACTTCTTGGGTGGCAGGCGGCGATGATTCGGGAAGGCATACAGAAACTCATCGAGGGTTTCAGCCTAACAATCGACGAGTCAGGCGAAATCATGCGTGAAGTCATGTCGGGAAAAGCAACGAACTCGCAGACAGCCGCTTTCTTAACCGCGTTGCGAATGAAAGGCGAAGCAGTCGAGGAGCTAATTGCTTTCGCATCGGTCATGCGCGAGCACAGCAGCCAAATACATCCCCACGTGCCAGGCCGCCTTGTAGACACCTGCGGGACTGGGGGAGACAAAATAAAAACTTTCAACGTGAGCACGGCAGCCGCCTTCATCGTCGCTGGAGCAGGCATTTCGGTTGCTAAGCATGGGAACAGGTCCGTGACCAGCAGAAGCGGAAGCGCCGACGTGCTGGAAAAGCTTGGTCTTAACCTATATTTGGAGCCGGAAAGAGTTAAAGGCATGATAGAAAAGGTGGGGATAGGCTTCATGTTTGCTCCAGCGTTCCATCCAGCTATGAAGTACGCGGCTGAGCCAAGACGGGAAATAGGCATTCGAACGGTGTTCAACCTTCTGGGACCATTAACTAACCCCGCATCCGCTAACGCTCAGCTGCTCGGCGTTTACGACGCTAAATTGACCTCTCCGCTGGCTTACGCGTTAAGTCGACTGGGCTGCGAGGAAGCCATGGTCGTTCACGGATTAGACGGCTTAGATGAGATTTCAACAGTTGGAAAAACAGCGGTTGCCTGGTTAAAAGAGGGAGGAGTCACGGAGTTCGAAGTAGGCCCAAGCGACTTTGGGGTAAAGCAGGCAAACGTCGCCGATTTCAAAGTAGCGACGATTGAGGAAAGCGTTGAAACTTTCTTTAGGATACTCAGCGGCAAGCTCGCCGTTAATGATCCAAAAATGGAGTTTACGCTCGTCAACAGCGCTGCGGGCATCATTGTGGGTGGAAAAGCCGAGGACTTTAAAGTGGGCATGGAAATAGCCCAAGAGTCAATCGAAAGCGGAGCAGCATACAGTAAACTCAAAACTTTGATATCGGCTTCGGGCGGAAACCTGTCGAAAATTGAGGAGTTAGAGGCAAAGTATGAGTGATTACCTTGATGTGCTGGCGCGTGTCGCCCAGGCGACCATCGGGAGTGAATACTACGATAATGCAAAACCAGCCGAAAGCATGCATCTCAGCTTGAGGAAAGCGATTTTAGAGTGCCAACTGTTGCCGGTCATAACTGAGATCAAAGCCGCTTCCCCATCAGCTGGTGTAATCAAGAAGGATTTTAGAGCAGGGGAGGTTGCGAAGGCGATGCAAAGGGGCGGAGCCACAGGCTTATCCGTGCTAACCGAGCCGAAGCAATTCGGCGGCTCTTTAGAAGCTTTCGCTGATGCAAGAAAAGCCGTTAAACTTCCGATTCTCATGAAAGACATCATCCTTAGCCCATCACAAGTTTACACTTCAGAGAAAATGGGAGCTAACGCAGTGCTGTTGATTAAAACGCTTTTTGACCGAGGATACTGCGAAAAGAGCCTTGATGAAATGGTAGCTGGGGCTCACATGTTAGGTCTTGAGGTTTTGCTTGAAACACATACGACATCGGAGTTTCAGTCAGCTGTGAAAACAGATGCCGATTTGATTGGGATAAATAACCGTAACCTTGGAACATTAAAGGTAGATTTGAAGGTAACAAGGGAAATTTTAAGGAAAAATGATTCAAACGGCAAATTAGTCATAAGTGAAAGCGGAATAAAAACGCCCTCAGACATACGTTTCCTCCGTGAAAGCGGTGCACAGGCTTTCCTTATCGGGTCAGCCGTAATGTCAAACGATAACATTGAAGAAAAAGTTAAGGAGTTCGTGAACACAAAATGAAAATAAGCAACTATCCAGTTGACGGAAAATACGGCAAATACGGCGGACGCTTCGTTCCAGAAATCCTAATGGCGGCGATTAAGGAGCTGGAAGAAGCCTACGAGAGAGCCAAGAAAGACCCGAACTTCCAAAAAGAGCTGGATTATTACTTGGCGGAGTTCGTTGGGCGACCAACACCGCTCTATTACGCTGAAAACTTAACCTGCAGACTGGGCGGCGCCAAGATCTACCTTAAACGTGAAGACTTAGCTCACGGCGGAGCACACAAAATAAACAACACACTTGGGCAGGCGCTGTTGGCTAAACGGATGGGGAAGACGCGGGTAATCGCCGAGACAGGAGCGGGGCAGCATGGAGTGGCAACAGCCATTGCATGCGCTACTTTAGGCTTGAAAGCCGAAATCTATATGGGCACTGAAGACTGCAACCGGCAACGGCTGAACGTTTTTCGCATGAAACTTCTCAATGCACAGGTGCATCCCGTTAAAACAGGCTCAAAGACGCTTAAGGACTCGATAAACGAAGCCTTCCGGGATTGGGTAACCAACCTTCAGAGCACCTATTACTTGATTGGCTCTGTCGTTGGCCCTCACCCGTATCCGATGATTGTGCGTGATTTCCAAAGCGTTATCGGGAAGGAACTAAAAGAGCAATTCGGCAAGAAAGAAGGCAAGCTTCCCGATGCGTTGGTTGCCTGCGTAGGCGGCGGGAGCAACGCCATCGGCACCTTCTACCCGTTCGTTGACGACGCGGAAGTGGCGTTTTACGGGGTGGAAGCGGCAGGCGAAGGCTTAGAAACGGGTAAACACGCCGCGTCGCTTGGCGCAGGAGCAGAGGGAGTCTTCCACGGCATGTTAACCTACGTCCTGCAAGACAGCAACGGGCAAATCCAGAATACAAGAAGCGTTTCAGCAGGTTTAGATTACCCAGGCGTTGGACCTGAACACTCCTTCCTTAAAACGCTAGAAAGGGCACGGTACGTTTCTGCTACAGACAAGGAGGCCATAGACGCTTTCCTCACCCTGTCCAGAGAAGAAGGAATCCTACCCGCCTTGGAATCATCCCACGCGCTAGCTTTCGCCATGAAGCTTGCTCCAAAAATGAAGAAGACCCAGTCAATCGTGGTGACCCTGTCAGGACGGGGAGACAAGGACGTCGAGACAGTAGCTGACTACTTAGGGGCTAAAATATGAACGCGATAAAAGAAGCATTCCAAAAAACAAAAGCGCGTGGAAATGGCGCTCTCATAGCTTACGTTACGGCTGGAGACCCGACGCCAGACCTTACAAGCAAAATCGCCGACGCCTTAATCAGGGGCGGCGTTGACGTTCTGGAGCTTGGGTTGCCGTTTTCTGACCCGATTGCTGACGGACCAACAGTTCAAGCTGCAAGCGTTAGAGCTCTAGCTGCGGGAACAACGCCGCTTAAAGTGCTGCAAATCGCAAGGGAGATACGAAGAAGCCACGACGTACCAGTTGTAATAATGACGTACTACAACCCAGTTTTCAGGATCGGTTTAGAAAAGTTTTGTAGTTTGGCTAGGGAATGCATGGTTGACGGTCTTATTGTTCCAGATTTGCCAGTTGAAGAAGCGGGTGACTACAGGCAAGCAGCAGCCGAGTTTGGCATAGACACGATTTTCTTGGTGGCGCCGTCCACTTCCAATGAACGGCGCGTGAAAATAGTTGATTGTTCTTCAGGTTTTCTCTACCTCGTTTCTCATTTCGGGGTGACGGGAGCAAAACCGGCGGTGGAAGATTCAACAATTCAGCTTATCAAACGTGTTCTGCCATTCACCTCTGGGAAAATTCCGTTGGCGGTGGGTTTCGGAGTCTCAAAGCCTGAGCATGTAACGAGCATAGTCTCGGCAGGGGCTGAAGGAGTAATCGTTGGAAGCGCCTTCATAAACCTAATTCAAAAACGCCAAAACGGCATCTCAGCTATGCTCAAAGACTTAGAAGCGACCGCCAGTGAACTCAAGGCAGCAGCAAAAATCTAAAAAAATTAAAAAAGGCGATTTTGCATGAGCCAGCTGTTCGGATGCCCCATTCTGGGCTGACCCGTATATTATTCTCCTACATCATTCTTTCAAGTCCAATGGGAGGCTCTCAGGCATGCTTGAGCGAAGCAGAATAATTCATTTGCAGATTTGAAAAATTGTTTGTACTACGCGGCTACGGCACCCTTTGCATCGTATATCTAAAATTCAGCAGTTTGTTGTTTTCAGAATGCGCCTTTTGTTTGTACGTAAATGTTTAGGTGAACAACAGTTGTTCTGAGTTATCATTTGAAAAAGTTATGTTGAGGTTTGGCGTATTACTTCTCTTGGCGATAGAAGTGACTGTTAATACATGCGATGAAAATGCGTTAAGCGATTATCAAGCGGCCAAAGCTCTAGGCGAGTATATTCAAAGACTTGAGAAAGGAAAAGTTGAGGGTTTAACAGAAAAGCAGACCCGCTCCCTCATCAAAACGGCCAAAGTACTCCGCAACGCAATTCTCCAATCCAGCAGACTCAAACCCTAAACTAAAGAGCATAAAGAGCAACCAAAAACAACAAGGAGAAAATTACCCGCTTAAAACAGCCCGGAAAAAAGACGCTCACAACTGCGAAGGTTTTAAAGTTCGTTCTGCGCCTTTAATTGCGGCGGTGGATCTTAGGCGGTGGGGTAGGGGTCCATTGTACCGTAAACCCTCTATATGACGGGCTGACACCTGCGGATGAGGCGTCAAAGGCCGCTTGGATCTTCATTCCCGAAACATTGACTATCCGTCCTTTGGGGCTGGCGGTCAATGGGCAGCTTCCGTAGGGGAGCTGTTTCGTTGTTCACCAGGCGAACCTGGCTAGGCTCGGGAGAGAGCAACCTAAGTTTGGACGTTACGCGCTCAAGGGGGCGCGGGTAAGAGCGTAGGACCTGAGGCTTTCAGGCGGAGTCTAGGCGTCAAACCACAGTGGTCCACCGCTACTGATGCTTAAAAACGACTAAAAGTTGTTTTTCTAAAGAGAACAACAACTCAAGTAAGTTGGCGATAGGCTACCGCTTTTTTCATTAAGAAGAGCATATCAAAAATCTATTATGATAGAAAGCTTAGTAATACAAGAGGTAGCTGCGTACGAAATTTGAAGATCCTGAACTTGATGATTTTCAAATAAATGAAGCTCAAGACTTATCAAAACTTATAGTCCAATATTTGTGCTGTGAGAATTATAGTGAACTTGATCAAGTTAGCCCTTCTATATCAAACTTTTTTGATAACATAAAAAAGATTGGGATCAATTACAGCCAATTCAACGAATTGATGCTTCTTCTGAATGAAGATTTAGTCAGTCTGGGATTCTTCATTTTTTTCTTTGGAAACAAATTACTGAAGATTGACGATATCAAAAAAGGAATCAGCAAGTTTAGAACGTTTGCTTTGTTGTATTTTGGGAATTTTAGGTTCGCATATAAGACTTTGATTCGTTTTAAAAAGGAAGAAATAGAATCGAAATTCCAAGCACACATTAAAAAACCAAATTATTTGAAGAAAGAGTTCAGAAATCGTTCCCAAAAAATTCTTGAAATAAGAAAAATCGACAGAAGTAAAACATGGTATCTTGGTTACGTTTCTGGAAAAAAGGCGGAAAAAGAGTTTGAAGCCGTAAAAAGAAAAAGAAACAAGAAATACTTGAATTTCAAAGAATATCTCAAAAGTCTTATGTGCCAAATCGAGGAAGCTCAAGCGACAGCCTTGGCAAATACGGATATTTATCTCACATGGGATTGTATGGATCTCTATTTCGCTACATCTATGAGAAACAAGTGGGAATACGAGGAAGCATATGACTTTATTGAGAACATTTTTAAAGACTTAAGGCTTCAGGAATTTAAGCTGCGGTTTTTTGACCCAACGCAATCCACATGCAATAACTCTAGAGAAAAAGGCTTAATTGAAGGTTTAATGCTAAAAAGGGCTTTGTGCACGATCTACCTAGCACAAGAAACAGATAGTATGGGCAAAGATTCTGAATTAGCCGCTACCTTGTCGCAAAACAAACCTGTGATCGCTTACGTTCCGCGATATGATAACCCAGCAAGTTATTCCAAAGAGATAAGAGACCGCCCATTGAGCTTTTTTGAGAAAAGACTTTTCATACTTTTAGCTGAGGAGAGCTTCGAAGAGATTTCTGACTACGATCATTGGAACAATTTATTAATTGCTTGTGATCCAAACTTTAACAAAACTATATTTGCTTTCTTTAAAGAACTTGATAAATACAGAGAAAAGCAGCAGTACGAGCTTTGGGAAGAGAAAGAGAAGGAGTTTAAGGATAGCTGTCTTTTATTTGACAAAATCTGCGATATTCTTGCAATCGCAGAATGCTACAGCTTTGATCGGCGAGCTGATCTACTACAACTGAGGCATCCGTTATCTATGCAAGTAGATATGCAAACAGGAATTGCTAATGGCGTATTAGTAGTTAGAAATGCAAAGGATTGTTCTGAGCTGCTATATAGAATTCTTACTAATGAACTCAGATTTACTATTAGAAATGATCCAAAAGGCTTCATCATCTTAGAGGAAGAAATTTCAAAGTCGCCATTCCGAGTTATCATCAAAAACGAAAAGCTAACTAATTCCTTTTGGAACCTTTTTTTTAAGGATTAAATCTTATATAGGTTAACATGTCTTAATAAGTTGTGTTAAGTGAGGAATAATGGCGACAAAAAAGAATGTTTCAACAAAGCTAACTTGGGAAGAAAAAAATCCGATCGATTACATTTATCGACCTTCAAAAACGATCGTTCGTGTACAAAAAGCAAAGTGCGCCAAGGAATAAAAAAACTGTTCAAAACCTATATTTATCGCTAATTAGTGACAATCATCAAAAGAATTTTTCATACTCAAATAAGTCAGTTGAGGTCAAACGTTTTTCTTCGATATATCAGTGAATACACGTTTTCGAACTTAAATTTGGGCTTTAAGCGCTCAAGGAGGGCGCGAGTCAGAGGCAAGACTTGAGGCTTTCAGGCGGAGTCTAGGCGTCAAACCACAGCGGTCCACCGCTACTTAGTTTATTTGTAGGCCGCTTCTGTTCGAGAGATTTTGAGTACATTGATCATTTTTGCGTTTTTATTGACTTCAAAGATAATTCTGAAGTCGTCGCTACGCAGTCGATAGGTGTTTTTGCGCCCTTGCAATTTCGCGACATCTAGATGTTTGCTGAATTGGGGGAAGGTCTGGAGGCATGCCATGTCTTCAGCTATATGGGAGCGTATTTTCTCATCTAACTGTGCATGGAATTTATCGATTTCTCTGTGAACGTTAGGTTGTACTTTGCCACTCTTTTGTGGTCCATATTTCTTTATAATTTGCTCTATGGGAACACACTTACCCTCATCCATTTCTTTACTTAGAATGTCCAGCTCTTTGGCTTCCTCTGGGGTGAGTTCTTCTCACTCGGGAATCAAAGATTCAAGCAAGCTATCAAGCGACTTCTCTATCGTTTTGAGTTCAAGCCGCATTCGTTTAACTTCCTCGTAAACCTTGCCTAAACTTACCTCTGCTGCCACACTAACCCTTCCGGCAAATAAAGCATCGAGGAAACATATAACTTTAACAATAAACAGCAACCCAAGCTTTGGACACCGTGTGCTCAAGCGGGCGCGAGTAAGAGCGTAGAACTTGAGGTTTTTCCAAGGGCTACTGTGTCGATAGATAGCAACTCGGCCATCTTTCGAAACTGTGCCCTAAAATCGACTGCAAAAAAATCTCTAGATGAATTCGCTTTTATTCATTGCCACAACTAATGTGCCCATCAAAGCCACACCGAAAACGTAGTAGCTCCAGCCGTTAGTAACCCAGTAAAAGCTCATGAATATCGACCACATTATCATCATCGTCGAGAAAAGCCCTGCAACCACGTAATAAAAATGATTATGCTTAAACGTCCAAACCCAAGCGACACAACTGATAAGCAAACAAAGTCCTGCCGAAAAAATTACGTCAACATTAACAATTCCATCGGTTAAGCCGCTTAGAAAGCTACCGCTGAAAACCATTAGAACGTCGCCTGCCACTGCCATGCTTGCACCGACCAAAGCTCTGTTAATCTTCTTCATCTGCGTTATTCCATCTCATGATGTGACGCACATTTTAGAAATGCAGTCTGAAACTTCTATGCCCATTTATTGATCATTGAACAATGCTTTCCAATAATTGGCAGTCAGGCACGACTGTTGTGATTCCCGCAAGTTTAGTTTTTTTCTTGGTTTTTCTTGCGTTTTGAGTAAGTTCTTCAAGCTGATGAACTTGCATGTTGGGTAAAGTGCACATGCTTTTTCTTTTTGAATGGAATTATTATTTAGGCTTTATGAATTACTGGTTCATCCCAAATGCATTTTTAGAAGCTGCAAAAGCAGGATTCACGCCCCAGAGGCGTAACATCGTCTAAAACGGATTAAGTTGAATCCTTTTACTGCAATTGTCCCTAGAGCTTCTATTTCACAACAGCAAAAGCGATCCGATTGCGCAAAAAATTCCTTAACGTCGCCTGTTCAAAGCGTGTTTGCCAGAGACACTTTTCCATAGCCTAGCGCCATCTCTGGCTAATGATGCTCCAAAGACCGTGGCGCCTAAACTTCCAACTATGCAGACGTAACGAGCGTAAGTCCACAAAGTAGATTGGGCTGCCTGATACCAGAAAATCGAAGCAAAGGTTAGAGCGGGCGGACCGATAATAATTGATAGAAATCCTAGAATCAATTGCGCTCCGGCATAACCGTTTACTTTATCCACAACAGGTAACCCTTCATCAACCTACAGTTTTAAAAGCTGTTGGCTGGCAACGGAGTAAACTCAAACGTCACCGGTATCTGAGCAGTCGCGTTAACTAAATCATACGAATAGGTCACTTGGATCAAATAGTATTTTGTCGTTGACAAATCCTGATGAATGTAGGCAGCATCTCCCTGCACTGTACCATTAATGAAAGCCTTATTGGTTGAACCGTTTGCGGCAGTAAAAAGCGGTTCCTGCGCCCATGATCCCCCTGTTGAAGACAAAACAGTTATGTTAAAGTTAGAAAATTCACTCGAGCTCATAGCTGTCGAAAGTTGCACTTTAATCGCGCAGACCTTGTACTGGTCTGTGACGACTCTGAAAGCGTAGGTGCTTGTGTCTGACTGATTTAACGTGGGCTCTGTGAAACCCCCAGGCATGTACCTCGTCTGGTTGACTTCGTTCACATAAATATTCCAAGATGTGCTTGACGCTCCAATGCTAAGCTGCTCTACGGGATTAATAACCACCGATCCTGAGTAAATAACTAAGGCAAAGCTCACTGCAACTAAGCAGACTAGGCAAAGAGCCACTTTAAGGCTAGGCGACACAAAAAGCTTGAGTAATCTTCTCTTGTTCGACATACGTACCAGACTATAAATGAAGCCGAAAAGACATAAACGGTTTATGAAACGGCAATCCACATTGGTGATATTGGTTTAGAGCTAAATCAACAACAAGCCTGTTTTAAAGAACGTGAGGCGAACCTTGGAAAACGGTTACGATGGGCAAATGAAAACTGATGAAAAATAGAAGTTGCTTTTGATGGATTCTTTACTAACGACCTGTTAAGACGCTCATTATCACATTCTGTTCACCTATCACATTTTTGCATTTAGAACTAACTGCAGCATCGAAAGGCAAGTAAAGAGGCAAATATACTTGTCAACTCAGGATCTCGGGTGAAATGGAAGAATTCACGCTGCTTGCGTACCGTTGTAAGTTTTTGTCGCTTTCCCTCTTTTAACTAAGTTTTTTCGTACTTAACAAGCTTCTTCAGCAGAAAATCGATGTCTACTTCGTTCATCACAAGCGAAATTTTAATGAAAAAACTATTTCCACAAAAGGCACTGCTCAAGATTCCGATTACTTTGGCTATCTTCTCTGAGCTGTGACAACACCATTCTACCTTTTGGAGTAGCAGTATAAACCAGGTAGTCTTTCACTTTTCGCTCTTCCACAAGGCCGTCTGTCAGAAACCCTTTCGTAATCTGCTTCAGTAGAATGTAGCTAACTTTCGCCTTAAGGCTGACCCTAGTTAGCCTTATTGGTCCGCAATTAACGAATACCTCAAGAATATCTAAGCTTATTTCCAGTTTGGACCTTCTCATACAAAAATACTCCTGATTGCAAACTGGTTTGACATCTTCGGTATTGATGGCCGATTCTCGGATGCTGATTCTAAATCATTCAACAAGATGCATCGTAATTCAACTGGCAAGCCTTTAACTTTAACATCGGACATTTCAGCCATTTTATCAGTGAGCACCTTCCTGTTTTTGACGCATTCTGCGCCTACACTTTCACTCCTTTATGCCTAAACGCGTAAAATCATAACAACTTATACAAGTCCTTTATGAATCCAAAAACAAGATTAAAAAACTGCTTAAGTCATTGAGCAAGCTCTAACTTCACGCGTTTTAACTATCTAGAAAAATGAGTCACTTTTTAGAAAGTTTTTAGCAAAAAAAACTCCTCGTCCCAATTCGTCTTCATTAATTATTTTACGCATCTCATGTTCCACCTGCTTAAGCTATGAAATGGGTGACTCCGACGAGTATGTACTGGACTGCGATGCCAGCAATCACCAGCGCCATAACTCTCGCTATGACTAAGGAACCGGTTTTGCCTAAAATCCTGTAGATGCCGTTTATATACCTTAGAATAATCCACGTGATGGTTAGAACGATGATAACCGCTAGGATTGTTATTGCGATGCCGTAAGCTTGAAGGTTAAGAATGGTTGTGGTGATTGCACCAGGCCCAACGAGAAGCGGCATAGCAATGGGAACCGCGCCCAAACTTTCCGGAGATTCAGTGATCTCGTGAAATCCGGAAATCAAAATCCTGACTGCAATAATTAAGAGTAGAATACCGCCGGCAACCTCAAAACTATCGATCGAGAGGCCGAAAACTTCAAAGATTCCTTGACCCGTAAACGCAAAGAGAAGAAGAAGTACGGCGGCAACAAGGACCGCGGTATTGTATGTTTTCTTTTTTTGCTCGTCTGAAATTTTTTCGGTTAAACCTATGAAAATGGGGATGTTGCCGAAAGGGTCGACGATAACGAATAAAGCTATGGTGGCTCTGATCAATTCTGAGATTAAATCCAAACTAGCAATTCTCCAAGAGCATCTTAATCTAAATGGTGATTCGATAAAAAGCTAGCGCTGCCTCACTGCTGATTTGGAATAAATCTTTTATTCCACCAAAGCAAATATAAATAAGGGATAATTAGAATGAAAATCGCCACTAAATTATCCATGCTTTTCATTAGCTCGCTTATGCTTTTAGCAGCCTTCAGCCCAGCATTAGCCCTGACAAGTCCAATAATGACGCCGGGGATAGCCCTACTCAGGTCAAGTAACGGTAGTTATAAGAGCCTCAACTGGAGCGGGTACGCAGTGACAGGCGCAACTGGTTCGGTGACTTCTGTTACTGGATCATGGACGGTCCCCACGCTAGATAGTAATACCGGAACGGCGCTTGCAGCTACTTGGGTGGGTATTGACGGTTTCAACTCGAATACAGTAGAGCAAACAGGAACCATGATCGCTACCTCGAGTGCACAATCCACTTACGGCGTACCTGAATACTGTGCTTGGTACGAATTCTATCCAGGCCCAATGTACCTGATTACTTCGTTAACTATAAATCCTAGTGACATAATATCGGCAAGCGTGACGTACACTGCCAGCTCAGGAAGTCCTGGCGGACCAGCATTCGGCGGACTCGTATTTGCACCGCGTGACCCGATCAGAAGCTCTAGCGGCACATTCACAATCACCATTACTGATACAACTTCAGGAAAGTCCTTTAGCACGACCGGCACAGTTAGGAACGCTGCACGATCTTCAGCTGAGTGGATCACAGAGGCACCATCATCCTCCAGCGGAATAATACCACTGGCAAACTTTGGGACTGCAAACTACGGTTACTATACCACTGATGTTAGCGGAACATGCTATGCTACGGTAAGTGGAAGTACGGGAGCAATCGGCTCTTTCGGTTCATCGGTTCAAACGTTGACTATGGTCAATAGTGCAGGCACAGCAATTGCCACCCCATCAGTGCTGTTTTCCGATGGAACAAGCTTCTCGATTGTTTACTCGTGAGATTTTAGCGAGCTCAACATCCCTCATTTTTTTGTCGCGTGCACTGCCTAGATTCGCGTGACAAGCAAGGTTTATTTCTTTTTTACGTTCCTGGCCAAACTGTTGTCTTCCTGAACTGTCTCTTTTTGATGAGCGCCCGGGATTTTGTCGCGTATCACTGCTCTCAACTCTTAAGGAGCTCGGCTTCTATCTATCGATTCATGCCTCATGATATTTGACACAGTGGTCAGAATGTATTAGTAACGCAGAGGGATGGAACAGTTAAATATTAACTCATGGAGGTTAATTTGACCTGTTATGGAATTTTTGAGTCAAACGGCTACCATCGAGTGTTCCGATGACGCTAACATGATAGCTCACGTTGCGGTTCCTAAAGCCAAACGCCGACATCCAGCAATCATCGTGGTTCACGAGGCCTGGGGCCTCAACGACCAAATTAAAGGTGTTGCGGACAGATATGCTCAAGAGGGCTTCGTCGCTGTGGCTCCGCATCTTTTTTGTCGAGAGAAAGATTTAACCGAGCAAAAAATCGAGAAAGCCATGATGCGAGTGTGGCAGATTCCGCCTGAAAAACGCAACGACCCAGCTGCAATGCAGAGCTTGATGGCGAGTTTGTCGGAAGAGGATAGAAAAACAGTGAACTATTTCTTCACGGGCCGGGAGAGAGCGGAGAAGACAATGGCGGAAGACCTGCTTTGCTGCGTAGACTACGTCAAAACTTTGAAAAACGCGAATCCTGAAACTCTTGGAATAACAGGTTTCTGCCTCGGCGGCGGGTTAACCTGGCAACTTGCGACAACGTATCCCTTCAACGCTGCAGTTCCCTTTTACGGCGCAAGCCCTAAACCTCTCGAGTCAGTCGCTAAGATCAGCGGTCCGGTGTTCGGGGTCTATGCTGGTGAAGATCAGAGAATAACCACCGGGATTCCAGCCCTAGTTGAGTCCATGATTGTGCATAAGAAAACGTTTCAGTTGAAAATCTATCAGGGTACACAACATGCTTTCTTCAACCAAACAAGACCCTTATACAACAAAGCCGCGGCTGAAGATGCATGGACGATGACTTTAGCCTTCTTCAATAAGTACCTCAAGGCGACGCAATGAGTGACACCAAAAAATCGAACGACTCGAGCCTACTGTGGGACTGTTTTACCAACTGGTCGTTAACGCTCGAAAAAACCACTGGGAAAAAACTCCAGCGGGAAAGGCCGAGAAACGAGAATAATCCGAAAGACCCTTGAACATTTCTACATCTTTGTCTAAGGAAACCCAAACAATTAATCCTCAAGGCCCTACCCGACGCTAAGAACTATCAAGAATGTGTAAAGCCACTGCAAGTTCTGCAAAAGCAGTTCCAGCCATAGCTAAAAGGGAAAAGCCGTGATTAAACGTTGCAAGAAACATCGCAGCGTAGGCGACTTCAGGAACCAGTATGATTAAGACTCCGACGGCTAATTTTTCAAAGTCACTGAGGACCGACGCGATTCTGCTTTTAGCTGCGGTTCTAAGAAAGAGTTTGATTTCTAAGACGCTTGCAGAGGCCACAGGCATTATAATCAAGAAAGGAATAAGAATCGTGGACTGGGAAGTCAGCGGTTTAACAAAGGATAAAGCGACCAGAATGAATGGCACAGGAACGTAAGTCGCGGTGGACACCAGCGTCTTGGGAACCACAATTCTTCTGGAGTTAATCGGCAAGGTTTTAGTGTATTCCAAACCTCTTCCCTCAGCGGTTAACAGGGCAAGAGGCAGGAACAGCGCGAAAATTCCACCCATGGAAGTCCCAGCGAGCACCAGGGCTGTCCTGAGGGTTCCAAAATTAGAGTCCAACAGAGTTATTATGACCGTTTCAAGAACGGGCAGTGCAAAAAAGAAGGCCGTGGCCGGGTTTCTTGACGCAACTTTAAGGTCCTTCAATACATAACCCAGCAGTGGACCGCGGGGTTTGACTGAAAAGTCTCGAGTCCCCACTCGAGCGATGTTTACTCCGTACCCTTGGGACACACGTCTCACTGTTCCTATGCTCCATTTGCCAGCCAGGATTGCAATCAACGCGTACCCGACCATTGCAGCGGACGCCAGTGACACCGCCGTTAAAGTTACGTTTGAAAAAACTAGTTCGGTTATGACTATGCCTGTTGAGAACGGGTAAACGAGACCCAACAACGAGTTCCATACATGCCCAGCACCTAGAAGCGTGTTCTCTAGGTTAGGCACAATGTACCATGGGATGCTGAACAAGAAGCCCACGACAACAAGCAGCAATCCCCACATCAAAATGAAGAACAAGCGTAAAATCGTACTAGCCTTTGACCTTCCTCCACGCAATAGGTTCTTTTGGAAAATTCTTGAGAACCAAAGTGCGACGGTGACGGCGAACAACGCGTTCATCGTGGAGGCTGCAAGCATGATTAAGGTTGCTGTGGGGGATCGGGTTAAGTAAGCGACCAGTGTGACTTGGCTGAGGATTGACCCTGTTACCATGTAGTCGAAGGATCTGATGAAAGAAAATAAAGTGATTAGAGAAAAGTCATTTCGATCTAAAGGCAAAGTTGACAGTAAAGCTGAAGATTCAGGACTTATAAAAGATGAAAGGGTCTGAATTGTGTAGAGGGCCGTGAACCCAAAGGTGACGGCTAAGCTTAACGATATTGAACTTGCCAACCCGAACAATGGAACTCCGAGAAACAACGAAGCAAACGGGGCTACCGAGACAATAACGTTGAAAACGGTTACGACTGTTTTGTCGAATTTAGCAATCCTCAGCGCCCTCCTCGTCAATTCAAGGTCATCTTGGGCCTCTTTGTCTGGACGATTCCGTCCGAAGGCTCCCCACCACATGCGTCCTCTTTCCTCAGCAAGTGAACGATAAACAGCTTCTTTGTAGGGTACCCGACTCAGACGCCAAGCTTCAGCTAACTTCATGCTTGAAGAATGCCTCCCTCAGCATTCTCATGGTGTCAGCAACTTCAGCTTCCTCATGGGTCAACTTCAAGAAAACTTCTTCCAGCGTGCCTCCCTTGCCTTCGGTTTTGCTCCTGAGTTCGTCAAGGGTTCCTTCAGCTATTACTTTGCCTTGATATATTATGCCAATTCTCGAACAAACCTGCTCAGCAACCTGCATTATGTGTGTTGAGAATAGCACCGCACCGCCTTTTTGGGCGTGAAATGAAAGCAGTTCCTTGACTATACGGCTGCTTTTTGCGTCCAGACCGTTCAGCGGTTCATCCAGCAGTAGAACAGGCGGTTGATGAATAAGTGAGGCAATCAAAGCCACCTTCTGCTTCATCCCCAAAGAAAGAGTAGCTATCGGCGAATCGAAATATGGGCCCATATCAAAAGCATTCGCAAGCTGAGTGACCAGCTCGTTAGTGACGACTTGATCGGTTTTCCTGATTGACGCTACAAACTCCAAGAAATCGCGAGGAGATAAAGAATCATAAACGATCGGATTTTCAGCCACATAACCGATTTTTGATTTAACATCGATCGGGTTCTTAGCTGGGTCGAAGCCGCCGACCTTGATCCAACCTAAAGTGGGCTCCAATAGACCGAGGACAGTTTTGATGGCCGTAGTCTTGCCGGCACCATTCGGACCGAGTAATCCGTAAATTTCACCGGGCATAACCCGCAAATTCACATCGGTTAAGGCTTGAACTGAGCCGAACCGCTTGCTGAGTCCGCTTGTTTCAATCAGGGGTTCAGAAGCAGCACTGAACTTTCTTTGCAATTCAACATCGCCTATTTCTGAATCAATCGTTATCTGCGTTTAAACAAGTTATAGCTTACTAATTCACAATTCATATTTCGTTTTTTAGCCAAACGTTTGTCATCGTAAACGTTAAATCGATTGCGCGACATCGTTGGTACCGGTGGATGATATTATATGCTGAAAACAGAAAATGCAAAGGAGGTCAATGCCATGGACGTTCAAACATTGTTAAACATGGTCAAGAAGCGAGCTGAAGAGTTGGGTGTGAAAACGATTCTTGTCGCTTCTACAACGGGAGAAACAGGAGCCAAAGTGGCAGAGTCATTTAGCGATTACAACGTTGTCGTGGTTACCCACAGCACCGGATTCGTCGCCCCTGACGTTCAGGAACTAAAGACAGAAAACCGCGAAAGGATCCTGAAGGCAGGCGGAAAAATCCTTACGACCACGCACGCCTTCGGAGGCTTAGGTCGCGCAGTTAGAAGAAAGTTCGGCACTTACCAATCCGATGAGATTGTTGCAAATACGCTGCGGATTTTCGGGCAGGGAGTAAAAGTAGCGGTTGAAATCGCTATTATGGCTGCAGATTCAGGACTCCTAAGCGTAAAAGAGGACGCAATCTCAATAGGCGGCTCGGGAGGAGGCGCTGACACAGCTCTTGTACTCAGACCAGCAAACGTTCAAGACTTCTTTGACGTCAAGGTTCATGAGATAATCTGCAAACCTTGGCTGTGACTTTCCCAGTTTCTTCCAGTTTTCGCTTTTTCTGATGTTTCAGGAGAATATCCAAGCTTTTTTAAATTTAGCTTTGCAGTATAGCATTGAAAAGCTCGAAGAATTAAAGATTGGTCATTAGTCCATGTTACGAGCCTTGAAATCCAAGCTTAGCGATTCGTTAAACAAGCATTTCCGCCATTTTTTGCCCATAATAATCTGCGTTTACCTCCTCGTCGGCTTATTACTTTTCATTGTTCTGCAAGGAAACATGAACAATTGGGTTGCATTCATGGGAAGCAACGAATCAATGGCGCTTCTCGGCGTATACGCTGTTGCCGGAGCCTTTGGAATAGGCTTCACGTGGTTCCTGAAGAAAGAACCTGACATCTTAGCGGCGCCGCATAAAATCCTCGTAACCTCTTTTCTGCTGGCTGTGATTGTTGGCGCTTGCATGTTCACTTACCTTAACGTCACTGTTACGCAGGCTAATTACGCCTGGATGAACGATGGGTTCACGTACCAGCAGATGGGGCAGTCCTTCCTCGTGGAGCACGACTTCATCGCTAATGGGACGTTGACGCATCATTTCGGACCCTTGTTTCCTTTGTACCTGTCAGTTTTCTATGCCGTTTTACCCGTTCATCTGGGGACTCAGATAGCTGATGAAATAGTTTTTCTCTTGTCGATACTCGTGGTGTTTTTCGTTACCAAAAGGATGTACGGGTTCACAGCCGGCGTGATCACAACCGCTCTGGCGACAACCATTCCGATTTACATTTTCGGAGCTTCAAGAAACTACTCTGAACCCCTCGTCTTGATTCTCTACACGCTGACGGTATATTTTCTTCTTGAAAGCATAAAGCCGCAGAAGGAGAACCGAATAATCCTCGCTGGAATAGCCGCCGGGCTTGGGGTTTTAACGAAATCAAGCTTCGGCGTCTTCGTCATGATACCCGTGGCCGCAGTCGTGCTTTGGCGATTCCGTTATATGGGATGGAAAATGTTCACAAATAAAAACTACATCGTAGCCGTCGTAGTCTTGCTCGGCTTAGATGGGGCGTGGACCGCCAGAAACATTCATGACTTTTGGAACGGCGGCTTTTGGAACCTTCTAGCGGCAGCTCAACCGAGCAGCTACATGGATCAAGCACAAGCGTACGTATTCGGAAACCAGGTTGGAGGCTTTCTTGTGGAGACTCTATTTTTCGCCGCCTTCACCCTGATTTTCGCGTCATCTTACGTTTGGTTCTTCAGGGATTACCTGCAAAAAGCTTGGAGGCGGGTCCGGGAAGAAAGATTGAGTGGTCTATGGTTGATGACTCTCATACCCTTCGTAACAGGCGTCCTTGTTACTGCTTTGTATTTTGTTTACGAAAACTATTGGATGCCTGATTATTGGATTTCCTACTGGCCTATATCTCAGGTTCGGTATCTAATCTATCAACTTGTACGGTACTACTTCATCGCTCTTGTACCGTTAACCTGGCTAGCTTATGAAGCGAAAGATGCAAAGACTTAAGCACTCTTAACCAATAATTCTCAGCAAATTTTGAGAAAAGATCGAGCCGAAGCAAATTCTAGTTTTTAATGAAGGTTTCTAACCGCGCATTCTCTTTTTTCTTCAGTACAGCCGCGCATTGCTTAGGATCCAAGGCTTTAAACTCTAAACCCATCGTTGCCAACATTCTCTGAACGCCTTTGCCTAAACTGGGCGCAACAAGTACGCCGCGCAATTCACGGTTTGCCTTCTCCTTAATCGCGCCAATGTATCGTGCGAGTTGCAGCACAGCTTCTTTTCCAGCTGTTTTCCGCTTAACCTCAACCACGACCAGCCGACCCTCTTTATCCTCGCCGTAAACGTCCACAAACCCGGGCTCAACCTTTTTCTCATAGCTGATCGGTTTGAAGCCTTCCTCTAAGAGCTCAGGCTTGAGCAAAATCGCTTTGTGCATGTCTTCATCGCTTGCGTAAAGCAGAAACTCGCCTGGATCGTCAAGGCTTAATGTTGAAACCATCAAGACATCCGTAAAATTGATTTTCACGTCTTCCTTCGGCTTCTGTCTAACTGCGTGAACCTCAAGATTGCTTTTGTCTTTGACTTGGACATGAAAGATGCTTCCCGAGGGCTGCCAGTTGACTGGTTCGTAGCCCACCGGGCGGTGAACAAGAAGTGACCCATCCGCCTTTATGATCAATATGCGTTCGCCTGGTTCAAGCGTGGAGCTTGCTCTGCCCACGTAATGAACGTCACATTCACCCGCGACTATGAGGGTTCTTCTTTGGGCAAAAGCTTTCTCGATCAGCTTGGCCGCTTCCGCTAGCGACGGTGCCGTTAGAACAGAGAGTTTGTTTGATCGTTGCAACTTGCTTTCAGCCAACTATTTTAGACAGGCTTTGGGTAGATAAGATTTCTTGAAGGAAACGCGATGGCTGGTTGGAAAAGTAAGCGCAGAGTGATGCAACAGTACGATTTGACGGCTGATATGTACGAGGAGCGCTATAGGGAAGAGCAGCAGGCTAAGTACAAAGCTTCGCTTGAAAACGTTGATGTTGCTGGCAGCATTGTTTTGGATGTTGGGTGTGGCACCGGGTTGTTTTTCAGCCAAGTCGCAGACCAAGTTAGGATGGTTTTGGGCGTTGACTTTTCACGAAAGCTACTCCTTAAAGCCAAAAATCAAGCGAAGAAGTTTAGTAATGCTTTTGTTTTACGGGCTGACGTCGACTACTTGCCGTTCAGTGAAGGCTTTTTTGATGCCGTTTTCGCGTTTACGGTGCTTCAGAACATGCCTGAACCCTCAGAAACTTTAAACGAACTCAAAAGGGTCGCAAAGCCAGGCGGAAGTGTTGTAGTGACTGGGTTGAAGAAGGCTTTTCCAATGGAGGCATTCATGAATGTTCTCGAGAGGACTTCAATGCGAGTCGCTTCTTTCTTGGATATTGAGGATTTAAAGTGTTATGTGGCCGTTCTAACGGCTCAGTGAATATTTCCACCTTTTAAAGATCATGCCTTTTGCTTGGCGGCGAATGATTTAATCGCATTCCTTCGAATGGAGGCAACGGGCAAAAGGATGTCAAATTGTTTTAATAACCCGATTTTCAATAGTTAGGGACGCTGAATTTAGAGGCTTAGAAAGGCGAATGCTGATTCAAGAGGTTATACTTGAAAACTTCATGAGTTACGAGTATGCTAGGGTACCCTTCAAAAAAGGCGTAAACGTAATCGGGGGACCCAACGGCGCAGGAAAATCCTCACTTTTGCTGGCAATATCGGTTGGGTTAGGCCAAACTTATACTGAACGCTCGAGGAAACTGAGCGATTTAATCAGGTGGGGCAAGGACCAAGCCCGAGTGACGCTTATTTTAGATAATACCAAACAGGGAAACAAGCGTCCAGTGCAAAAGTACCCGAAGGACCAGCTGTTTCTAACCCGTGTTCTGCGTCGTGACGGCAAATACTGGTTTGACCTTGAAAACCGAGCCGCGAGCAAACAGGACGTTGAACGGTTACTCGGCAAGTTCGGCGTTGACCCTGACAACATGTTAATCATCATGCATCAGAGCATGGTTGAGCAATTCAGTGTTCTCAGCAACGTTGAAAAACTACGCATGGTTGAAGCAGCGGTGGGGTTGGAGCCCTTCCGTGAAAACGTTGTTCAAGCAAAAGACAAGCTTACTCGAATTCTCACTCAGGAAGAGTCTGTGACTAAACTGTTGGAGCAAGCGCAGCAGACACTCGGTTACTGGCGTGAACAGTATGACAAATTCCAAGAGAAAAAGCAGCTGCAGCTTAAGCGACGTTTTCTGGATCGTGAATTAACTTGGGCAGAAGTTGAAAGACGGGAAAGCGTGATTAAAGATTTGCAGTCGAGCCTTAACGAAAACAAAGAGACCCTGAACAGGATTGAAGAGGAAAAACAAGAAATAACAAACCATCTGAGTGCTCAGCAAAATCAACAGGCAACGTTGAAAGGGAACATAAAAGCGGCCTTTGATGAACGATTAATCCTTGAACACGAAATCGCCCGAAACCAATCCACACAGTCATTGATAAGCCAGCTGCTTGAAGAAACTCAAATGCTGGAGGAAGCCATCCAAGCCAGCAAGAGTCAGCTAAAGCTGCTTAATAGCGAAAACCTCAAAGAAATTCTCAAAAATTCGCAAGTGCAAATCTCCAAGACAAACGAGCAGGTTAAACAAAACCAAGCAGGAATGATTTACTTGGAAGAGAATGCTGCAAAAGTCGCTGATGAAATGTTGGATCAACGGGTAAAACTTGCGCTTTTGGAGTTTAAGCGGGCGAATGCGATTGTGAACCTGAAAGACATTGAAAAATCGCTTAGTGAAGCCCGAGAAAGCCTGAACTTGACGATTCAAAAGGCGCAGGAGTCGGGTGAACGATTAGCAGTTATAGAAAGCGTTAGCGACATCCAAGATGAAATCCGCCTGACAGAAGGACACTTGGCGGCGCTCACTGACGTTTCAGAGGATATTGAACGCCAGTATGAATCTTACTCAAAACTCTATTTGGAGCTAAGACAGAAAGCCGAGCTTGTGGCTGAAAACCGAGAGAAAACACTTGAGGAGGTTAAAACCCGCATGTTGTCTTGGCGAACAGTTATGGAAAGCCTCCTTGAAAGGGTGAACGTAGAGTATCAGCGAATCATGACTCAAACTTTAGCAACTGGGGAAGTACGACTTTCAAACGCGCAGGAGATTGAAGCGGCTGGGTTAGAAATTATGGTTGGGTTCAAAGGTGGGAAACCCATAGCGCTTGACTCTTACACGCAAAGCGGCGGGGAACGAACCATGGCAACAATGAGTTTTCTGTTGGCCCTGCAGCAACATGTTCGTTCGCCTTTTCGCGCAGTGGATGAATATGACATTCATATGGACCCGAAAAACCGCGAATTGATTGCTAAAATCCTTCTTGCCACGATTAAAGATGCAAACGCCCAATACGTGGTGATCACTCCAAGCCAAATCACCTTCGCCCAGCAAGACGCAAACGTGATTGCAGTTCAGAATGTAGAAGGAAAATCGGTTGTGCGCGAGGTTGTGGCCTAATGGAGACGGCTAAGAGATCTAAGGCTTTGGGCAAGGAAAAGCTTGAGCGTATAATTGAAATGTGCATCGCCATCGAAACTCGCACGGCAGACCCTTTCACGTTGAACATTGATGAAATCATCCAAGTGGTTAAACAGTATTTTCCGCAGTGGAAGGACCCGGAAGAGTTGAAACTTGACGCTGAAACACTCCATCACTTAGCTACAGTCATCAAATTGCAGAGTGAATGGGTTAAGCACCGGTCAACGGCGCTTTATACTGACCCGTTTCTTCTGGAAGAAAAAATCCTGCAAATGGGCAAACAGGAAATGGTTGACGTCTTCCTTTACGCTTGGAGTCCACTGGTTGAATTTGAACAAATCAGCCTTAACACTTTGACGCAGGGACTGCTGTACTGGAAAGCACTGGCGCCTATCAGTGACAGATGGAAAGACTTTGACGCAGCTGAAGTTTCAAACGCTGTTGCAAGCAGAGATGAGTTGATCAAGCAACGCATTCTAGGCGATAAGGAATTCGCCGACGAAATCAACAGTTACTGGCAAGAACTCAAAGATTGCGTAGTCAAGAATGGACAGGATGGCAAAATCAGTTATTGGGATTTCATCGGGGCGGACACGTACGAGCAAACGGTTCAAAGAGCATTCTTAACTACCTTTTTAGTTACTTACGGTTACGCAACGTTGGAGATCGATCCTTTAGAGGAACTTGTTTTCATAAAACCATTTGAACAGCCGAGAACCGAAATTTTAAAGAAGCAGTTAAATTCCGTGCCGATCGCCGTTTCGTTTGAAAACTGGCTAAAATGGAAAAGAGGCGAATTGGATTGAGCAAGAAAGGCGTTTACGGAAGCAAAATCAAGAAAGCAACACGAATGCTCTTCTACAAGCATCATATGAAACCAGGCGTAAAGGGCTCCGAACTCCACAAAGTTTTAGGCTCAGACTACCCTAAAGTGCTGGATTTACTTAACGATTACCTAAAACCGCTCGATCTACAGGTTAAGACAGTTTTCGAAGAAGAAAAAACGCCCGAGAAACCATCTTTGGACGAGCTGGAGAATGCAAGATTCTATGTTACTCTGCGCAGCGACTCACCCGCGAAAGACAAGCTGATTGGTTGGCGCATCGACGATCTAGCAGGCTTAGCCATAACAATCTCTTACGTAATCAGCAAAAAAGGGCAAGCGCCGCGAAAAGACGTTGAGAAAATGCTCGGGGAAAAAATGCCAAACTGGAAAATAGGCTTAAACATCGACAGGTACATTCGTTACGGCTATCTGGAGCAAGACGACAATGGACAAATATACCTTGACTGGCGAACACGAGCAGAAGTAGACCAGAGAGCTCTAATCAATATGCTACTGTCAAGTTCCACCCAGAAAACTGAAAACCCTGAACAGAAAGAAGAGCCAAAAGAAGAAGACGAATAACGCCCAAGGAAGCAGGCCGATTCCACCAAAAAAAATATTCGAGTTTAATTTTTGAATTCCCAAGCTGAAAGAATTTTCTCATTTTCGATAAGTGTAAAGCCGTTTCTCCAACGGTTGATTAATCCAGTTTGTTCTTCGCACCGTGGAGAACACGGTTTTTTCAGGCAATATTTATATCAAAAGCGCTGCATTCCTTCAAATAAAAGTCTAGGCGCCGCACGCAGTTTGTTTGGCGCAATTGGGAAACTCTTGGTGCAAAAAATGCCGTTTAAAAGCTTAAAGAAAGACGCGATAGACACCCTAACTCTAGAGTGGGTTTTGCAAGTCAAAAACTACAAGTTAACTCTTGATAAAACACGCTGTGTCGGCTGCCAAATATGCACTTTAGCCTGTCCCAAAGAAGCCATAATAACACAAAAGCAGCTTAAGATCGCGGGGGAAAAAGCCAAGAAGGCTAAAGTCGACGTTGATTTAGCTAAATGTAATTTCTGCGGAATCTGCGATGTCACATGCCCTTATGGCGCAATCAAGGTTATGTTGAACGGCAATCATGACCTTTCTATACTGGCAAAAGAAAGTTACCCACAACTGGTTCGTGATATAACGGTGGATACGCGCCAATGCCCTAAAGAATGCCTTGAATGCGAAACCGCCTGTCCACTTTCGCTGATAAAAGTCAGTAAAGTCGATTTTGAGGGCAAGCCAGTCGAAAATGTTGAGGCTTTATCGCCTAGCCTCAGGAAGCGGGTGCAGGTTAAACTAGACATTCAGAAGGATTACTGTCCAACTTGCAGGGTATGCGAGTTCAAATGCAATCCAGGCGCAATAAAAGTCAAAAAAGCCTTCGAAGGATTAATCGCCATCAATCAGGAGAAATGTCCTGAAAGTTGCCACGACTGCCTTGACGTTTGCCCCATCACGGGCGCGTTAACCCTCGGGCAAGACGGGAAGGTTTATCCTTGCGATTTATTCTGCACTTATTGTGGTGCCTGCAAGAACGTTTGCCCCGTCCCTGAGGCCTTGACGGTCAAACGCACAACCGTACATCACACGCCGATACACTCTGGCACGTGGAATAAAGCTTTAGAGAAAATAACCTCGCCAGTCGATGCTGCCAAGGAACTCCGAAGCGTAGCTGGCGAGAGTAGGCGCAAAGCGGTTGCCAAGAGATTCCCACTTTTGGAGGAGGCAATCAGATGAGCACGTTCGCTTCGTCGTGCTATCCTAGTGATCGTGGTTTGTTTTCAAACTGGTTTAGTTTTCAAACAACACTTATATCAACTGCTTCTCCAACGAGAAGGGAAGCGGCAGAAAAAGAATGATCATGGTTATTGAGGATGTTGTAGAATGAGCAAACCAGAAACACAAAAGCCAATTCGGGCTCCTGAACAGGTAGAACCGCCGCGAGTAGGGGTTTTCGTCTGCAATTGCGGCTTAAACATCGCTGGAACAGTAGACGTTAAGCAAGTAGTTGAATATGCCAAAACAATACCCGACGTTGTCGTCGTAAAAGAGAACCGATACACATGTGCTGATCCGGGACAAGAAGAAATCAGAAAAACAATAAAAGAATACAACTTGAACCGTGTCGTCGTCGCCGCTTGCAGCCCAAGAATGCATGAACCAACATTTCGGAAAACCGTAAGTGAAGCAGGGTTAAACCCCTTTGTGTTTGAGATGGCAAACATACGTGAGTTCGATTCGTGGTGCCATCAGAGTGTTCCAGAAGAAGCCACAGCAAAAGCGAAAGATATTGTGAGGATGGCTGTGGCCAAGGCGAGGTTGCTTAGGCCTCTTGAAATCATGGAGGTTCCCGTAACTAAAAGCGCCTTAGTTATCGGCGGGGGTATCGCGGGCATCAACTCCGCTCTGGATTTGGCTAATATGGGTTTCAACGTTTACCTTGTCGAGAAAAACGAGAGCATAGGAGGCCACATGGCACAACTCGACAAGACTTTCCCAACTTTGGATTGCAGCATATGAATTGAAGGACCTAGGATGGTGGAGGTAAATCGCCATCCTAAGGTCCAAGTAATAACAAATGCGGATGTCCTCAACGTAGAGGGTTACGTAGGTAACTTTAAAGTGCGAGTTCGCAAGAACCCAAAGTACGTTGATGCGAAGAACTGTACTGGTTGCGGGGAATGCAAAGATGTCTGCCCAATAGAGTACCCCAATGAGTGGGACATGAACTTAGGAACAAGAAAAGCCATCTCCATTCCGTTTGACCAAGCAGTGCCTCTTATCTACTCGGTAAACAGAGACTACTGTATAGAGTGCTTCAAATGTGTGGATGCCTGCGGCGCCCGTGAAGCCATCAACTTTGACCAAAAGCCAGAGGAAGTCGAATTAGACGTTGGAACAATCATCGTAACAACTGGTTGCGACATTTATCAGCCAAATGATGACCCCAGATATGGCTATGGAAGGTACGATAACGTAATTACAGCTTTGGAATTTGAGAGACTCATCACGGCGGGCGGTCCAACAACTGGACATGTAGTGCGCACATCTGACGGAAAGACACCGAAAAGCGTTGCCATCATTCAATGCGTCGGTTCAAGGGATCTAAACAAGTACGAGTACTGTTCAGGTTTCTGCTGTATGTATGGACTGAAAGAAGCCATTCTTCTGAAAGAGCACTATCATGATGACGTGGAAGTCTACATTTTCTACATTGATATTCGAGCTCCCTTCAAAGGTTATGAAGAATTCTATCGGAGAGCCCGTGAAAAGGGAATAACCTTCATTATGGGAAAACCGTCGCTAATTTTGGAGGACCCAAAGACTAAGAACTTGATTATCCGCGCGGAGGATTCGAAGCTGGGGCAACCCATCGAAGTCGAAGCGGAACTTGTTGTACTCAGTACAGCTGCCATACCAAGCAAGGGAGCCGAAGAATTAGCAAGCATCCTGCACATAACGCAGGGACCAGACGGGTTCTTCACGGAAAGTCACCCGAAACTCAAACCGATGGATACGCCTATGGACGGAGTGTTCTTAGCAGGTGCTTGCCAAGGACCAAAGGACATACCCTACAGCGTATCCCAAGGAAGCGGCGCGGCAGCAAGGGCTGCAACCATCCTTTCTCAGCCAAAATGGCAGATAGAACCCATTGTCTCAATAGTTGACGCCGCTAAATGCAGAAACGTAAAAGCAAAATGCGGTCTCTGCGCGAAAAGCTGCCCATTCGGAGCCATAACAATAGTCGACGGACAACCAGCCCAAATCAACCCCGCCCAATGTCACGGCTGCGGAACATGCGTTGCTGAATGCCCACAAGACGCCATAACCCAGAAGCACTTCACCGACGAACAGATACTTTCACAGATCCGAGCCGCTTTGGAAAGGGACCCTGAAGATAAAATACTGACGTTTATGTGTAACTGGTGAGGTTACGCCGGCGCGGACCGAGCGGGGACGAGCCGGCTTCAATACCCACCGACAACAAGGTCGATACGGGTAATGTGCACTGGACGGGTGGATCGTGACTTCGTTATGGAAGCATTTAGGCTGGGGGCTGGAGGTGTGCTGATTACTGCGTGCCATCTTCCCAGCGATTGCCACTACATCTCTGGAAACATCAGGATGAAAGCGCGCATGGATGCCCTATCTGGCATGCTTGTAAAGCTTGGGTTGAGCCCGGAAAGATTCAGGGTTGACTATGTTTCGTCAGCTGAAGGCGAGAAGTTCGTCGAAATAGTCAAGGAAATGACCGCGCAGATGCAGGCGCTGGGAAAAGAGAAGATAGAAGCAGAAAACGCCAAGCTTCGACCGACACTGGAGAATATGCTAAAACGAAAAGCCGTGGCACAAGGTTCTGCAGCTAAACCCGCGCTTGAAGCAGCGGCAAAGTAAACAGGGAACTCGCTGTTGAGCTATGTGGTTATGTTCCCTTAAACTCCTAATCTTCGCTTTTGGAAGAACTCTAATACCTCTGGTATTCCACTTTGCTTATATCCGTGTGGCCCACAGCGAGGACAAGCGTGAAAATCAGAAGCGGCAATGAGCCCAGAAACACTGAGGCTGCCATAAAATAAATGATGGGGCACACCACGAGCGGAAAGGGCAGCGCAAAAAGAGGCTCATACAAAAGACCGAATCTTCTGCCATGATGGAAATACCTGATCCAGCAAACATAATAAACTGCCAGAAAAACTGTCATAATCAAAAGGCATAGCTTCTCCGTGACGGTCTCGAGAAAGGTTTGGTAAACCAAAGGAACCGCAAAAACACCGACTTGGCCAACTCGCTCCAAAAGCACCATTAGCTTTTTTGGTTTTGCTCCCATTGCAGGGACAGAGGTAGGACTGTATCTGAAGTACACAAGGTTCGGTACCAAGATAAGGACCGACAGTAGCCAGCCAAGATACACTTTGCGTCTCCCCGGTAATTTCTGTTTACTGCTTATTATTCAAAATTGATGCGACCGTTATATAATTGCAGTTCTGGCACGAAATTCACTTGAAAGGATTTACGACGTTTGGAAGCTATATCAGTTGAAGCCATCAAAATTTTCTGTGAAGATGCATTCAACCTTGTTATCTTGGTGTTAAGTAATGTCTTGGTAGATTTCCTTTCGTGTTAGTTTTCTTTTTATTTTCCCTAAATCAGTTGGATGTTTAAGTCGTTTAAGAATTCGGGCTGCTGCAACGCAGTTGCGTGTAACTTCCAATTTGGCTATCCCTTTCTCGACAACCTCTATGCGCAACACATCGCCTTCAGCCAGCCCCAGCCCTTCTTAGACTTCTCGTGGAATGTGTACCTTATCTTCATGGAACGGGGTTTCAATCATGCACTCGCCCTCTGCACAATAAGTTGGGCAAAACATAAGCTTTTACCCAAAGACTCACCCAAAACTTTGGTGAGAGGGACCGGAGAAGCTTAAAACGGGTCCACAGCCTTCAAAGTGGAATATGTTTATTTTGCTCGTTAAAATTATTCAACAATCGAAGTCACACGCGAGGCGTCCTACAGCTTAGGTGGTCCTAGCATCGGACTTCAAATCCGGTGAGTCCGCTGAGGTCTCGGGGTCCGATTCCCCTTGGACGCCGCCACTACGCCACTGTCTTCAAAACCTTGTCCAGCCGCTCTGCTGCCACGGTGATTTCCCTTTTCTTCATGCCTAAGCTAGCGTCGAAGTTGATGTAGGATGACACATACTGTGGGCAGCACACTCCGAAATCATTTTTTTCCAGCGCCCTTGCACCGTTGACCCTTGCCGCATACAAGGCCTTGCCTATTTTCTTTGCGTCTCTTCCATCCAGCGTCATAGCCACCGAAATCGGATTGTGGACATTCAGTATTCGCTGCCCGTGCTTTTCTGCAACTTCCTTGAGGGACGATTCAAGGTACTCTCTGTTTTCTTCTTGCTGGATTCTCAGCTTCTCGTAGCCTTCTAATCCTATCGATAGTAACGCCGCGAGGAATTGCACTATAGGAGCGGCTGTTGCTCTCCCCGCATAGGTTTCAGACACATCGCCTAGGAATCCCTCGTTTGACGAAGCAACTATTGCGCCACCGACTGGACAAAGGAAATTCTTATCTGTGCTCTGGATTACTGCATCTACACGTCCCGCGTCGACTGCGCCTCTAACGAGCTTCATGATTTCTCTGCTCTGCACTCCGAACGCGTTGTTTATAATATGCGGCACTTTCTTTTCCTCCGCGATTCTTGCGATCTCCTTGATTTTGTCTGGTTCTCTAGGGGCAAAGAACGTGGTTGTCGACAGAATCGCCGCCGTATTTTCGTCAACTGCTTTCCCTATTTCTTCTCCGGGAACGTTTACTGCGTCTCCGTTGACTTCCCCCGGCACTATTTTCTGTCGCAGACCTGCCATGCTAATCGCCTTCAGCGGAGTTTTGAGGTCAATCTGTGGGTAAACAACCTCATTTCCCTTAGTTAGGTTTCTTGCGGCGCACAATGCAAGAGCAAGCGACATTCCCGTTGCCACCGGAAAGATTACTGCCTTCCTGATATTTGGCGCTCCGAACCTTTTGAGAGCGTCAGTTGCCAGTTTGTTGGCGAAGTAGTACATTAGGGATGCCCCTGCCGCTTTAGGCTGGGCTTCAGTCAGGTCGCCTGACCTTCCAACGCCATGGTGGAACCCAGCTGCAAGCTTCGAAACAGTTGCGGACGCCACCCTGCCTTCGCGTTCGCCCAAGAAAACTGCTTTGCCGTCCTTGTCCGAATCCATTGTGGCGAATAAATTCAGTAAGACTTCGATTTGGTTATCCTTCCAGCCTTCCTGTGGTACACTTCTATGCTCGAAAAGCAGCTTTATCGGCTCTGACTCTGTGCCCAGTACTGTCAAGCCTCTGGCAAGTATGCTCTTTGGGATTGTGTCCTTCAACTTATCAAACGAATACATGAGAAGCGCCTCTATTTTGACTTTCTTTCTGTTGTTAAATGCGTACAATTGTTCTTTTAATGCTTTGTATACTGGCCCTGCTTCTTCTGAAGAACGAATTGTGTGACTGTGTCGTTAGAATATAGTGAAATATTTTGCTGCGGTTCAAACTGCCCAAGCAAGTTTTAAAACCTAAACCAACGTCTTTGTTAATGGACTTTGAAATGTGGCCGCTACCTTCTATTGAGTCTATGCCTAATCTTGAGCAAAATACATAAGACCAGTGATACCAAGACAAATTTGGTTATCTAAAATGGTAAACGGACAAACAATTTGCGTCTTTTCCCTTTCTAAGTCAGATCCCACATTTAGATCGGTCGTTAGTGTGGTAGGTGCAATCAAATGGCTTGAAGGCAAGAAAGAAGAACCGCACAGATATTTTTTTAATGAAAAAAAGCCGAAGAATGGATTGCCCTTCGGTTCGAAAATCTTGTTTTCTTTTGACGGGTTGATTTTTGGGGAGGCAACTGTAAAAGAAGGTATTAAGGAACTCTCTTATGATGCCAAGTACAAGTCTTATCTTACCTTGGATCCTTCAAGCATTCACATATATCGGTTTTATCCTTCGAAAGAAGAATTGTCTGAAAGAATAGGAATTCATTTTGCACAACTTTTCACCTACATTAAAGTCGGAGAGTATGATGCGATCATCGAGATTGCCAACAGACCGATAAAAGTTGAGGGCTAAATCAGACCCATTGACTTTTTTTGCAGTTCTTTTCGGCCAAGCTGTGCATTTTGCGTCCAAAGCGAGTGCTTTCACCTGAAAATCACCTTTGCCTGATGCGACAGAATTATTAACCGAAAATAGGATAGACAACAGGGGAAAATGGTGTCGCAGAGTAGCCCTTACCTGCTTATCATGTGCGGGTTGCCTTCTTCAGGAAAGACCACTATCAGCAGAAGCGTCGCCGCCTTGTTCGAGGACAAACACGGCGTGCCGACGATGGTGATCAGCTCGGACGATTTTCGGGAAATGCTCTCTTATTCCGCCATGGGGTTTCAGCCCGAGCGGGAAGCATCGGTGAAGTCTTTCTACGAGAAGGCGATTGCAGCTGCTTTAGAGCAGGGTTTCCTTGTCATCAGCGACGACATGAACTATTACAAGTCAATGAGAAGTGACTTAAGGCAGATTGCCAAACGGTCAAACGCGGACTACGACATAGTCTACGTTGATACACCCGTTGAACAAGCCGTCAAATGGAACCAAGAACGGGGGTCGCCGATACCATCTTCGCTTATTGAGGAAATCAACCAGAAATTTGATCCCCCCAAAGGCGACTACAAATGGGACACACCCATCGCCGTCGTCGATCCGAGCAAGCGAAGTTACGAAGACATCACCAACATCGTTGTTGCCGCGGTTCTTAAGAGGCTTGAAAGGCCCATCCGTTCTAAGCCCAAAAAAGTTGTGGGAAACGAGAAGTCGCTGAGAGCACGGGGCATTGAGAGGGAAACACGGAAAGCCATGATGGAGGTCATGACGCGGTACAAGAATCCGGACTTAGGGATTTCTCTTTCCGCAATCAGAAAAGAGGCGGTGAAGAAGGCGCTGGCAGACGGCTCGAAGCCTGTGGATGCGGTTGAACTATTCATCAGAGAAGCCAATGCAGTCGCAAAAAGCTACCCCGTGATTGAAGGCAAAAGCCTAATCCCAGTTCATGTCGGTCTCTTCGGGCACGTTGACCACGGCAAAACAATGCTTGCCAGACAGCTCACTGAAAAACCCTCCACAGCTGCTTTGGACAAGGCGCCAGACTCCGCCAAGCGGGGAATGACGCTGGACATGGGCTTCTCTGCTTTCACCTTAGGCCCGTATATGGTCACTCTCGTCGACTTGCCGGGGCACTTCAGCTTGGTTAGGCACGCAGTTGCCGGTGCCAACATTATTGACGCAGCAGTGCTGGTTGTTGCAGCCGACCTAGGTTTGCAGGTTCAGAGCGTGGAGCATTTCGCCATAATCAAAGACGTCGGAATAAAGAACCTTGTAGTTGCCCTGAACAAGGTGGATTTGGCTTCCCCTGAGAGAATTCAAGAAGTCAAGCAGAAAGTCACGCTTCTCTTGAAAGGAACTTCATATGAGAAAGCAAAGATCGTGGAAGTTTCAGGACTAACGGGCAAGGGAATCAATGAACTCAAGAGTACTCTTCAAGATTCTATCGGTCCGCCTATTCGGCAATGGAACGGTCCTTTTAAGATGCCTATCGACCATGCGTTCACCATAGCCGGAGTCGGAACTGTCTTAACGGGCACAAT
The DNA here is from genome assembly GCA_035319575.1 of Candidatus Limnocylindrales bacterium. Classification (GTDB taxonomy): domain Archaea; phylum Thermoproteota; class Bathyarchaeia; order Bathyarchaeales; family Bathycorpusculaceae; genus Bathycorpusculum. The sequence goes on along the minus strand of DATHCJ010000049.1, from coordinate 11,415 downwards.
CCATCGTGGAAAAGTTAAGGTGAAAGACACTATCGAAATCAAACCCATCGACAAAAAAGGCCAAGTACGTTCGCTGCGTTCATTCGGCGAAGACAAGGAGGAAGCTATCGCGGGAGAAAGAGTGGGCGTCGCCGTTAAGGACCTAAAACCTGATGACGCTCACAGAGGATACGTAGCCGTTTCTCCCGGCTCCATCAGTTCAACCGGTCGCGTAATAGCCGAATTGGAAGTGGACAAGTACTACATGCGTCCGTTGACGCCGTACAGCGACGTGGACGTGTTTGTTGGGTCTTACGAAGTGCTGGGAAACGTTGTGCCCGGGGTCATGGAAGACGGCAAGTTCGTTGTGAAGACCACGGTGAAGGCTTCTGAAAAATGCTTAGTGTACATAAAACTCAGACAACAAGTTGTGGCGGAAAGAGGAGACCACATACTCTTGATAAACCCTGGACTCCAAGCCCGCGAATTCCGAATAATCGGCGGCGGAAGAATCACTGAAACAGACAGCGAATTAGAATTCTTCTCAAAAAAAACCAAGGAAGGAGCGGTAAGACAAAAAAGAGAAGCTAACGAGTACTCAGTTACGGGCCTATTCAGCACGTCTGAAGCTGCCACAAAATTCTTGGGAAAGCAAGCCGTTACTTCATCGGGAGTTACAGGCGAAATCAGGGCGGCACTGTCACCGAACGAAGTCTCAATCAAGTTCAAAGAACAAGTGCCAGAAGGCGAAAAAGTATTTCTCCACGTCTATAAAAAGTTAAGAATCAAATAACCAAACTCCCTCTTCTTCCACGTCTGCTATGGGCAATCCCAAAATGCACAGACCGTCAAATTTTGTACTGCGAAGTTTTTGGTTTTCCAGAACCGCGAAAAATAAGCTTTATTGAATTATTTGCGTGTTTTTCTGAACCAGATTAAGCCTGCAACGGCGACAATTACAGCTGCAAGTGCGGCTATTGGGTTAATGCTCTGCAGCGTGGCATAGATTTCAGCGGATAGCGCCGCTAAAGTTACGAGTGAAATAACGATTATTACTGTGCCTAGGGCGATAATTTTGCTGCTCAAGTTTAACACCGACCTGCCTACAACACATATGTTAAAAATGACATCTTCTGATTTAATTCTACGTTTTAGAACAAGCTGCTCAAATAATAGGACAGTTATCGCTTGCTAATAAAATTTTTGGAAGAAGGAAAATTTGGCTAATTGGCTGATTAACGTTAAACAGAAAAAAGCCCTCAGTCTTCCTCTGCCATTTTTCTCTCTTTTATTTTCAGCTGGTTCTCTTCGTCACCTATGACTCTGAAAAACTCCGTAAGCTCATGCTTGTGCAGGAACTTTTTCACAGTTATCCGCAAGTACTTTTTGCTTAATGCTTCACCTTCCCCTTTAACCGTTACAACTTCGCCTGAAGTGGTCACTTCTCCGCCTGTTTTTTCCTTAAGGAAATCTGAGAGTTTCTCGATTAGGTTTTTCTCGTCGCCTTTTAGTTCTGAAGCGTCGACTTTCATTTCAACGACTTTCGTTTCAACCATTTCGTGTTCACCTCGATTCAAATGCCTATTAGCTGGTTTTTTGGCTTAATTTTTCACTACTGCTTTATTGATAAATTTTTCCGCTTGAACGTGTCAGTTCGCCCGTCGAGTCATTATCACTGCGCAAGCTCTGTGACTCTAGTGCTCATCATCCAAAACATAGATTCAGCAACAAAACTTAAGACTGTTACGGCTCCATCTTTCGCATTTAGCTGAGAAGACAGGCTGAGATTGACAATCCCCATCTCCGGGAAGAAACGGTTTTATGTCTTTGAGGTTATTTTACTTGTGGAGCGTGGAACTATGGACCTTTCCGATGCAATCAAAGGTAGACGTAGCATAAGATCCTACAAAAAACTTGATTTGCCTCAAGACACGATTGAGAAACTCCTTGAAGCCGCAAGGTGGGCTCCTTCGGCTGGAAACGTTCAACCGTGGGCGTTTGTGGTTGCAAGCTCGCAGCGGACAAAGCAGGATCTTTCCTCAGCAGCTTATGGACAAAAAGATCTTGAGGAAGCATCAATCGTTATTGTGGTTTGCGCTGACGAGAAGGTTGCGGAAGAAAAGTATGGCGTACGCGGCAAAAACTTGTACTGCCTTCAGGACACGGCCGCAGCTGTCCAAAACATTTTGTTAACCGCTTACTCGCTTGGTCTCGGGTCATGCTGGATCGGCGCTTTTAGAGAAGAAGAAGCAAGAAAAGCCATTAATGCTCCCAACGGAATGCGACCGGTAGCCTTAATCCCAGTTGGGTACCCTAACGAGGCACCAGCGCCACGAAAAAGGCGGCCAATAAGCGAGATAAAGCATGAGGAAACGTTTTGACCCACGCAAAATCCGAGCCTCGGTTAAAAGTCGACGTAGCTGACATCATGGTGAAAAGTCATGAAATGAATGTTCCTTCAAGAAAATGCCTCAACTTAGGATTCCCAAGATTCACCCATTAGAAGTTTGCTTCATTAACTGCGACAAAGTTTAAAAGATACCTATTAGCTTGTGTTCGGCTTTATCAGGCATAAGGCTCCTGTGTGAAATAGGATGCCAGCTTGCAATGTTCGCAAGATTGCCTCATAAAAAACAGATTACAACAGGAGGAAAGGAAATGCTGTCAAGAGACTGCGACGGATGCTCCCAAATGAAAGCCTGCGGTAGACGCTACGTCGTCGTTGGAAAAGGTAGTTGCGTCTATTGTCCAGACGGAACAGCCCACCTAGTAGACGGACTATAAAACCAACCGTGACGTATTTTTTAAACTGTTTGAAGTTGACTTCTCTCCTTTTCATCATTGAATTTCATTTCGTATCCCATGCACAATAAAGACTTTTAATTCAGCCCGTTAACCGTTAAAGACGACATAGAGGATCAGCCAAAAAATTAAGCATTTTTTTAAAAAAGGCGGGCCCGGTGGGATTTGAACCCACGATCTCCGGCTCCGAAGGCCGACACCTTAATCCGTGCTAGGCTACGAGCCCAAACAGTCCTAACAACACACAACAACAGTGTTGCATTATAGAGTTTACGGCAATTCTTATAAAGCAACATAATATTAAACTTGTTTCACCTCGAGTGCGGGCCGGTAGCTCAGCACGGCTGGAGCGTTCGACTGATAATCGAAAGGTCGCCGGTTCAAATCCGGCTCGGCCCACCAGTTTTCGTTTCGGATTCTGGATTCTTTTTTCAGGCTATTCCCAGGGATTCGCCGATGCTGGCGCCGCAGTCAGGTAAGCTTATTTGCTGGCTGGCCTTTTCGAGTATTATGATTTTGCCTAGAAGCTTCTACGAAAGAGAAGTACTAACAGTTTCTAAAGATTTGCTTGGAAAAATTTTGGTACACGACACTCTTGAAGGCGTCACTTCCGGCAGTATCGTGGAAACCGAGGCCTATCGGGGGCCTGAAGATTTGGCAGCTCACAGCTCGGGCGGTCTCCGCACGCGAAGAAATGAGATGATGTATGGAGAAAAAGGGGATGCGTACATTTACTTCATCTACGGAATGTACTGGTGCTTCAACGTAACTGCGGGGAACATCCCCAGAAAACCAGAAGCCGTGCTTGTCAGAGCGCTTGAACCGCTCGAAGGCAACAGTATCATGGAGAAGCGCCGAGGCACCCAAAACGCCACCAACTTGTCAAATGGACCAGCTAAGTTATGCATGGCCATGGGTATCTCGAAAACGCAGAACAAAGCAGACCTTACATCCCCTCCGCTTTTCATCAATGACGCGCCGCCTATTCCAGCAGGAAATATCCTGTCGGCAACTCGCATAGGCGTTGACTACGCCGAGGAGTGGAAAGACGAGCCTTGGCGATTCTACATCAAAGACAACCATTTTGTCTCGACTTACAGAAAGCTTCAAACTTAAAAAACAGCCTGACCTGATTTGTTTGTTTTCCGTTAATCGCGCGCTTCATGCTTGGAAGCGGCAAAGGGCCATTGCAGCTTGCAGTGAACCGCAAGGCTAAAATTTTGAGGCAAACATAAAACAGGATAGGGGTAAGACGTTTGTCAACTGAGGATGAAATGTTAGAAGAGTTAAAGAAAATTCGTGAAGCGTTAGAAAAACCAGCTCCGCCCGCGCCTCCAAAGGGCTTGTGGAAAGAATTCCTCGATTTTCTCGCGAAATATCAGGTTATGGGTCTAGCCGTCGCCTTTATCATAGGTTTGTATCTCGGAAACTTGGTGAAGGCTCTCGTGTCTGATCTGCTGCTGCCTGCGATTGGTCTTGTCGTGCCAGGACTTACGAATCTTGCATCCTACACCGTTGCTGTTGGAAAACAGAGCTTTCTACTTGGCGACTTCCTAATCTACTTGATCACGTTCATAATCGTCGCTTTCGTCGTCTTCTTGATAGTGAAAATCGTCAAGCGATGGAATATACTCTAAACGCTGAATTCACGACGGTACCCTATTAAGCCCGTGCGGTAATCTTTGGACTGGAAAGTATGCTGAATCTGAAGTTTTCCCCTGAAGAAGTCTGGAATTCAAGCTGTAAAGAACTGTTGAGGCTCCTTGAATCGGGCTTCTTAACACCGAAACCCAAAAAAATCCATTTTTACTCGCCGAGCTTCACCTACTACAAGAACAGTTATTACCGTTCGTCTCCAACAAGTTTTCCGACCATTTCTGTCACTGGTACCTCCTGTGCTTTAAACTGCAAGCACTGCGCCGGCAAAGTCCTCGAAACAATGCAAACAGCTGTCACGCCGGAGAAACTCTTTGAGCTGTGTTCGAACCTTAAGCGTGACGGGGCGGTGGGCTGCCTCGTCAGTGGGGGATGCTTACCAGACGGTTCAGTGCCCCTCGATGGGTTTATGGATGCCCTCGGGAGGGTTAAGCGTGATCTCGGCTTGACCGTTTTTGTTCACACGGGAATTGTGAACTTTGAAACAGCTGCTTCGCTTAAGAAGGCGGGAGTCGACGCGGCGTTGATTGACGTGATCGGCTCATTTGAAACAACAAAGAAAGTTCTAAACCTCGATTTCGTTCTGCAGGATTTTCTTGACGCGCTGAAGGCTTTAGAAAAGTCAGGGTTGAATTTTGTACCCCATGTCCTAGTTGGATTGGACGAGGGGAAGCTGAAGGGAGAATTCGACGCGCTCAAGATTATAGCTGAGGTTAAGCCCGCGGCGCTTGTATTAATAGCGTTCATGCCAATTCACGGGACAGCCATGGAGAGAACAAAGCCTCCGACCCCGGAAAGCATAGCTAAAGTTGCATCTGTGGCCCGTCTGATGTTTCCTGAGACTCCTCTGATGCTTGGATGCATGAGACCTAAGGGTGCGTCACGACCTGAAACGGATGTGTTGGCGCTGAAGGCTGGTGTGGATGCTATTGCTTTTCCGAGTGAAGAAGCTGTGAAATTTGCCGAGTCTAGGGGTTGGAAGACTTCGTTTTCTTCTTGTTGCTGCGCTCAGATGTACTTCGACTTCGCTCAGAAAAATTGAGCAGCAATCAACTTTTGGTTTTTTTCAATATCAGGTAGCTAAGGATTATCGTCCATGTTGAAACAGCAAGCGCCGAAATAGTTTCAGGAATGGCAACGTTTGGGACATAGCGAAATGCGAAAAATGTTATCCAGGGCAGAGCCATGACAATCCCGATTCCAACAGTCAGAATAGCCATCTGGGTCTGATGGACGAGCACAAATGCGTACGCAATAATGAAAAGGGAAACGGGAACTAAAATAAAGAACGCTACGGAAACGGCGTAATGGATTCCAGAAAAGCTCTCGTTAAAAACGCCAATGGCAATCAGTGCCACCGTTGCCGCTGAAAACGTCAGGGTTCCGATTTTCCCCCAAAAGCTTTTCCCGACGTAAGTTGGCAAGCCAAACAATGCAAAAATGAACCCTAAAAGCCCACTTGTATAGAGCCCAAAGTTGAAAAGAGGCCCAGTTACGCCTCTTACCACGCCCAAATCGCTTAGAGCATTGTTTGTCCAACTGAACGCAGGATATGACGCCACGGCTGATATAATGCAGGCAAACGCAAGTATTGGTGCCAATAATCCCGCAGTCGCACCTATTCTTTGTCTGACGACTTTTCTAGAAGACAACGTTTTTCCCCAGCAAACTTTATGGTTGCAGACGCTTTAAGAATTTGCGTCCACCGCCAAAGCCCCAAAATCTGTAAGCATGCCATTCCCTTCGCCAAAAATAAACTTATAAGCCTAAACGCAAGCATTTTACAGGCATGAACGCCATGGAAGCATTCCATAACCTGACAGACGAAAATTGCAAGTTCCGTTTCGTGTCAACAAGCCACCTGCCAGAGTTACGGAGCGAAATCGAAACCCGTCGAGATCATGGCGAATTTGAGAAGGAATTTGCTCAAAGATATCTGTGCAGGTTTAAGTTCACGCCTCCAGCGGAACTGAAGGATGCAAAATCTCTGATCGTCGTCGCCATGCCGCGACCAATCACTAAAGCAATTTTCGGCTGGAGGGGAAAAAAATTGTCATTTATCTTGCCCCCAACTTATACCGCCTATGATGAGAAACGCCTTCACGTTGAAAGGTTGGTGGCTGAAGCCGTGGGCAAAGAAGGCTTCAAGATCGCTACGCCTCTACTTCCCTTGAAGCTGCTTGCCAGCCGAAGCGGTTTGGTACAGTATGGAAGAAACAACATAACTTACTCTCGGGGCTTTGGAAGTTTCATGCGTTTGACCGCGGTTTACTCTGACATGCCTTGCGAGAGTGACAGTTGGGAAGCAGCGAAAATGATGGAACGCTGCAGAAACTGTGACTTGTGCCAAAGAGCCTGCCCAACCGGTGCAATATCCTCAGATAGGTTCCTTCTTCACGCTGAGAAGTGCCTAACATTCCATAACGAGAAGGAAGGCAAAATCGCCTTTCCTAACTGGATTAAGCCTGAATGGCACAACTGCATCGTAGGCTGCATCCGATGCCAAGCCGCCTGCCCCGAAGACAAACCATTCCTCAGCGAAGTCGGTGAGACGGCTGAATTCACGGAACAAGAAACTAAACTGCTTTTGCAGGGAACGTCTCCTGCCGGGCTTCCTTCGGATACTCTCGCCAAGATGAAGGCTCTTAGCCTCATGGATTACTTCGACGAATTGCCCCGGAACCTTAGCGTGCTACTCCGTTGAAAGAGCAAGCAGAACCGAAATTCATGAACCATTGAAAACGCTGCTGTAAGCCTCTTTGAGCAAAGCAAAAGCGAAAGGTTAATGAACTAAAATTGACGTGTATTGCTGGGTTTGCCGGTCAAAGGGCACGGGTTCCACCTGATCCCATTCCGAACTCAGAAGTTAAACCGTGTTCCGTTTCCAGCTGTAGTGTGGTCTTAGGCCACGCGAACCTGGGAAAGCTGGCAGCCCTCTTATTCCCAAAAATTTGTTGGTAGATTTGGCATAGCTTTATAACTAACCACTAATAGTTTTGTGAGACGGTGCAATGGTTGAGTCTTATTACGGGAAGTGACTCGGGTACGCGTTTGCTGTTCTCACTATTAGCTGTGCTTCCCGTGCATTTAGATCAGGTCAGTTCAAACCAGTGGTTAACTTACATTAGTCTTCTTTCATACGTTTTCTTCATAGTTCTAATTTTCTATGGTCAAAGAATCCAGATGTACGTTATGATACGCGAGGTGGAGAACTCACTGCATAAACTGAAGTACATAAAAGAGGAAGGGCGAAAAATCACGATAGAAGCCATAAAAGAAATCGGCAAACCAACAGCTGACCCTTCCACGCGTGTTGACCGCTTCTTAGAGTACTTTACGATTGCTCCGCAGAACATGGATCCCGCGGGTATCGTTTACAAGCTTGATCACATTCTTGATGTAAGGGATGACAGGATGAAGGATGAGGTCAAACTCATGGCGCCTGCAAGCGACGAAGTCCAAGTGAACAATTTGGAAAACACTTTGGAAGCCGCTATGGCGCTGAATTTCATCTACAAGGTAATCAGACACTACTATATTCAGGGGAAGAAAACTCTAAGCCTCTATGTAATAATGCAGATACAGATGATACTGCCGATGGTTATGAAAGAAGCCGAGGCGTATGCAAGCGCCCTTAAAGCGTTCGCGTATGGTCAGCCAATCGGAGACGGCGCTGGACCATTGGTTGCTGCAAAACTCATGCACGGCTACGAAACCCGCAAGTTACAAAAAGACTGCGTTATGGCGACGGTTCCATTTGCAGGACGCACAGCATTAGTCATAAAAGCTGAAGGCCCAGGTGGCAACGTCGGGAAGCCAGGTGACGCAGTTGAGACCGTCATTGAGGAAAATGAAGGCAAAATTGGTATGGTTGTTATGATTGATGCAGGCTTAAAGCTGGAAGGAGAAACAGTCGGCGAAGTGGCAGAAGGAATCGGCGCGGCGATCGGTGGCCCCGGCGTGGATCAGTACAAGATTGAAGATAAACTTACCAAGTACAAGATTCCAATCATGGCTGTGATAATCAAGGAGGATATCGGAGACGCGGTTTCTCCGATGCGCAAAGAAATCAACGATGCCGTCGACCCGGTTATTGAAAGAGTCAGAAACGTCGTTTTGGAGCGAACCAAGGAAGGCGATAAAATCATAATCGTAGGTGTCGGCAACTCTATCGGAGTTGGACAGTAAAGAGGGTAAATCAGATGGCGCAAAACGAGCAAACATCGACATCCACCAGAAAAATCTCAACCTATGTAAGCTTGATTATTGGAATCGTTATGGCGCTTGCCATAACGGCTTTCTTACTTGCAGCTTATCTTGCTTACACTGGTTCAACTGCCACGGGTTCAACCAGAACAGGCGATTACTCAGCCGCAGGAATCCTCGCGATAATCGGTTTAATCGCCCTAACCATGTCATCGTTCACGCTTTTTCAATCAAGGAGGCAAGTAGCAGAAATGAAAATTGAAATCCCAAAAGTAATGACTACTGTGGAATGCAGGAAGTGCGGAACAAAAACGGTCAGAGAATTCCAACGCGGCGATTTCGTCTACAAAGAGCTTGACCCCTGTCCGAAATGCCCTGACCAAAAACAAATGATAACCGCAATCTACAAGGAAGTCAAAGAGAAAGAAAAAACATACTCTGTCTAGTTTGCATGCAATTTTTTGTTTTTCCTTTTTGTAAATCGAACTGCATACCTTTTCTCGTCTAAAGTTTTGATACGGCTGTCAACAAGCCCCTGAGCAATCGCCTCACTGACTGCTTCGGCGAAAGACACGGGCTGCGGGTTTGCGTATTCTTTCTTGATTAAGGCAACCCAAATTTCATGGTACTTATCTTTGTTAGCTTTCAGAAAACTCGATAATTCATAAATGTTCTGAGGCTCGTAAATAACCGAGTTCTCGGAGGTCGTAACTCCAACTCCTAAGTCAAAACTTCACACGCAATATCAGTCAACAGCACTGTATGCTCGGCCTGAGCAACAGGTTTTTTGCTTGCTTCAACAAAAACCGGGTAACTCATTATCGCTTTTGAACAAAGGAGCTCCTTGAAGGCGGCAGCATGCTCTTCCGCCGGAAGGACGCCGACGAGCCAACGTTCAGCAAATGGCAAGGTCCTAAAATTCACCTCTATATGTTTGAGAAGCTTTCTAGCAGACTCAGTTTTTACAGACTTTGCTTTAAGCAAGCGGAAAATGGTTGTTTGTGGACTATCGTTCACGTGACCAGCCGCTTCAGGCAAAGTGACGAACGGTTCAATGGCGTAGATTTCGCCTGCTTTAACTTTAGTAAGCGACATTGGTTGAGCTACGTTTGGAATAGAGGTTCCCGCGTGAATCAGGTATCTTCCAACCGAGTGCCCAGTCAGGTTCGATATGGGTTTGAACCCGCGGTTTTTAATGGTGGTTTCTATTAAGCCGCCGATTTTTCCCAGCGGCATGTCTCCGTGAATGTTTTCAATGGCTGTTTTCAAAGCTTGTTCTGCCGCGTTTGCCATGCTTTTTCCTTCAGTATTAAAGCTGACGGTGAAGGCGGTGTCGGTCACGTAGCCATCCACCTGGACGCCGAGGTCAACTTTAACTGTTGAGCCTTCGGGAATTCTGGACTTGTCGTTGGGCGGTGACGTGTAATGCGCGGCTACTTCGTTTATGCTGACGTTACAGGGGAAAGCTGGTTTTCCTCCCTTCGCTCGGATTAGTCCCTCGGTTTTTTCGCAAACGTCTATTATCAGCATGTTTTCTTTAACGTTGGTTTTCATTTCTTCTCTTGTTTCGCGCAGAATCCGTCCTGACAGGCGGAATTTCTCCAGTTCTTCTTTGTCGTATGGCATCGTCGTTCACTTTGTTTAGTTTGGATAATGCGGTGGATGCTTAAATGCGTAACTTAAAGGAGGTCAAAGCACGTACGGTTTGACGGTACGTTTTGACAGTAAGAAGGTTTGCGCCTAAGTGAGAAAGAGCACCTTGGATACTATACTAGATGCTTCTTTTATTTTTCTTCAGGGTTTGTAGATTTTAGGGTCAAGCACGGCAAAATTGTTTCCGCCCAGATGATACAGCATTCTAGCCTTTTTCAGGTCGTAGGTTTCGGCGAAGACGCCTTGCTCAGCGTAGGCTTCAAGGATTTTGCCCACGAAAACCGTGTGGTCGCCCGTCGTGAATTTGTCCTCTACGCTGCATTCAAGATGGGCTATGCATTCCCTAATCGCTGGCGCTTTCACCTTTTTGCTTGGCATCGGCATTAGGCTTGTTTTCTTGAACTTGTCAAAGCTTCTGCCCGAGAGGGAGCCGCACGCGTAGACGGCTTGCAGTATTTCGAGCGTTGGAATGTTGACTACAAAGTCGCCTGATTCCTCAATCAGGGTGTGTGAGTAGCGTTTTGGCGAGAGGCTGATAGCGACAAGGGGCGGGCCAATTGACGTCGGCATCGCCCATGCAAGGGTTGTAATGTTAGGTTTGCCAGCTTTCCCTACGCATGAAACCAGTACTGTGTGCATTGGGTGCAGAAGCCTGTAGGCCGAGGATATGTTTACCTGACTTTTTGATGACACATAATTCACCTTCGTAAAGTACGTTGTTGAGTCAGCTTATTTTCTTTTTGTTGCTTTTTTTTATTTCGTCGAAAGAAGAAGAAGCTCGATGGAAGCAGTCTTTTTCTTCTTTCTCTTTTAGGAATAGGCAGTTTGTTAAACAGCCCATTATGAAAAGACTTGTTTATTGCCGGTTAAAAGAAGAAGAACAACAATTGAAAAAGTGTTTGTTGTTGTTCTTCTTTTAAGCTGACATTGGCCTGCGGCAAGGTTGGTCGATTAATACTATGATTGACAACTTTAACATTTAGAAGTAAAGCAAGCAAGATGCAGAAAACAACGAGTTTGTCCAGGTAACTTTAATGGAGTTTCCCTGGTTTTCAATCGCTAGTCAAAGCTGACAATAGAACATTCGTGTCAACAACGACTGGAGCTAACTTATGCTAC
>DATHCJ010000048.1:0-4650 GCA_035319575.1 Candidatus Limnocylindrales bacterium | reverse complement strand
ACATTATACATTGCCCAATTTAGGCTCGCGAGAATTGTGCCAGCACAGTCAGGGTTGCACGAACTGCCGAAAGTGCTGCCCCAAACACCAGTATTATCGACCACAACGTAATACGTCGCGCCAGCACTAAGGTCCAAGTTTACGGTAATCAAAGAGTATCCATATGAGCTAGCCTGTAGATTACTCCAATACTCCCAAGGATAAATTTCATATTGGCCCTGTGGAGGCGCTTCGCCATAACTCGCGACGTATTGAATCGCAGGGATATATTGATTATTGAAGTCGCTGGCTGTCAATACAAATACGTTTGGAACCCACCCGTCATTAACATAAAAACTAATGTTTACATACATATCTCCCGAGTACGGCACCGTAATTGCAAAGGAGGCATAATTACCAGGTGCATACGTATAACCGTTTGTCGACATTCCGACTAGCGGTCCCCAATCATACGGAGCCTGAGTTTGTGCATGCACAGGACCCGGAACGCACATAAACGTTATAGTTGACAACATTAAGAAAGCTAAAACTGTAACAAAAAATCTTCCCTTTCTCATTTCGCCCACTCTTCTCCTTCCTTCTCCCTTCAAATTCCGCTCCCAAGTAATTCGTTATGAGCAACTTAAACTTGCGCTAGTCACACTAGCAGCAGACAGGTCGCTGCAATAGCCAAATGACCAAGAGATTTTACCAAAAAACAATTAAACGGTCGACGACTAATTAATCAATTTGCTACTGTTAAGAGTAAGTCACGCATGGAGTGAAAGCCAGGCTGTGAATACAGGCAATTTAAGTGAGGCGCTTAAGAATTTCGGTCTAACCGAAAAGGAAGCAGCCACCTACATTTTTCTTGCAAACCAGGGTGCACAGAGAAGCGGAGCAATCGCCAAAGGCACCAAAACTCACAGAGCTGAAATTTATCGAATACTGAAAAGTCTTCAGGCAAAAGGTTTGGTGCAGCCCACGTTGGAGTCGCCAACTCGCTTTACTGCAACCCCTTTTGAAAAAGTTGTGGATTCATTTATCAAAAGCAAACGAGAAGAAGCTGACTCAATCGAAAAAGCAAAACAAGAATTGCTCAAAGATTGGGATGCAGCTAACAAGTGCATTTTAGATCAGCAGCTTGAAAAATTCTTAGTGATCGAGGGAAGAAAAAGAATATACTCAAAGATTCTTGAGATGGTGAATAGAAGCAAAAGCCAATCGTCCGCAATCATTACTCCGCAGGCTTTAGCTCGAATCAGTGAGTTCGGGGTAATCGACGCTGCACTCTCAAAACCTTCGATGCCCAGAGTTCAATTCCGATTGATAACGGAACTTGCAAAAGAGAATTTGGATACCATAAAAACTATTCTCAACCGCTCAACAAAATTGGATCTTCAATTCAGAACTCCCGAATTAGGCCTAAAAGCGTATCCTCAAATGTTGATAATAGACGAGGCAGAAGCTATTTTCTTCACCAAATCCCAAGCAGACTTACCGCCCGCCGAGCAAGATACCACTTGCCTGTGGAGTGACTGCAAATCACTGGTCGACGCTTTTCAACAACTGTTTGATCAATTATGGAGAAATTCCCAAGACTTTAGAGAAGAAACCGACGAGCAGGATAAAACGGTCATGCAGGTAAAGCCAGTCCCTACATCTGTTGAACCTTCAGAAAAGTGTCGCCGTTTAATGAAGCAGGCGCAAAAAGAAATCCTGATGATGATTTCATCCGATGGAGTGATTGATCTTGCCAGGGATGTTGAACAGTTAGAGGAGTGGAAAAGGAGAGGCGTTAGTGTCAAGATCTTGGCACCTATTACAACTGAAATTTTAGAAGCAGCTAAGGCGCTTTTCGACTTTTGTGAGATTAAGCACATTCCAACGGGCTATTTAGACACCACGATTATTGATGGCAACCAATTGTTTCAATTCAAGAACCCCACAAGTGACTCAAAAAGAATGCCAGACGCATTCACGCGCGAACCTCTTTTAGACAAAGCATTCTACACTAGCGACATGGAACACGTTGAAAAAACTAAAAAAGAATTTGATGAAATTTGGAAGAACGCTCAAGGATTGTCAACTGTCTCGCTCCAGACCATAACCCATCCTAAACCAGAAAGCGATGATTTAGCTTTGGAGAGCAGAATTACAGACGTCGTTAAGAAAATCGTTGGCGTTAAAGTCGAAAATGAGAATCCCAAAATTACGGAAAAGGAAATCTTGAACAAATTAATCAGCTCGAGCAGAAAAGACGGAAAGCAAGAAGACACAGTAAAGCTGTGCGGATATTCAGGCCAAGCAATGATTCATCTTCCGTCTTCTTTTGGTTCGACAGAGATAGTGTTTCATATGTTTCATTTCGAGAAGAATTCAGCTTTTGGAATAGAAGATACTATAATCATTCTTACCTTGAACAAAACACCTTTGGGTAATTTCTTTTCGCCGACGATCTTAATATGCGATAATCCTGAAGCAATGAAGTCTTGGCAGAAAATTTTGCGTTGTTACCCAAATGAACTATCATTCCTGTTAGTTGGGAAAGAACAAATTCAGGTTAGAATACACGGAAACACGCTTTTCTGCGGATGGACGGTGGAAATTCCGCTCCCTCCCTCTCAATTGCGGCTTCAGCCATCCTGCATCATCCTCGAAGGGTACGGCAAAATCAAACCTGGATCCTTCACTGTCAATCACCCTTCCGGGTTCAGACAAATATGGGAAAATAACACTCTTGATGCCTTCGTAACTTTCGTAAATGAAAAGACCAATTATTCTGGATGCGGCAGCGATGGAATAATAGGCAGAGATCTTATAGGAATCACATATTCTCCTGACAAAAAATTAACAAATCACATCATTTAAGAATCGGTTTGAAATTTAACCAAAAGACCTGCTTGGCAAGATAGGCAAACCGTGCGATCTATGATGCCGACAGCATCTTCATAAAGCCTTGCCGGCGGTCACAAAATCGGATTTGCTCCGCAAGCGTCTTCCCGCAGATTAGGCATTTCTGGAATAAACTTAAATTTTCTGAGCAAGCACTTGATAATCAGGGGCAAAGCAATGCGGAAGCTCACGTGCGCAATCCTAATCATTTCGGTACTGTCTGTGTCGCTTCTGTGCGTGGAAGTTGGGCATGCATCCAGCTTTGAAAGTGGATTATTAAACGTCGACGCTACTTGGACAACTGAGGGTAGCCCTTACACGCTTACAGGAACCCTGATAATCAATGGTAGTGCAACATTAACAATTCAGCCGGGAGTCACCGTTGATCTCGGTAACTATCAAATAGAAGTTGAAGGCGTCTTAAATGCGCAAGGCACGAGCGGTGACAGGTTAGTTTTTTCAGGCAGCAGCTCTTCAGCAGCCATCGAGTTTAGCTTTTCTAATTATGGCTCCACGATTGAGAACGCGAACTTTTACTCTGTTTCCGTTCTCATTCAGTCGGGTTCCCCGACGATAAGTGGTAACTACTTCGTCAGCAATTCTTCTTCTTCAATCATTACAGTATATGATGCGTCTCCTTTGATATTTGACAACACAATAAGCATTCTTTACGGTGACGGTATCGCTGTTTACAGCGGATCCGCCACTATTTCAAACAATCTCATTGCTGGACAGGGTCAATACTACGGTGTGTACGTCGCAGGGTCCGCTTCCGCGCACATTTTCAACAATACTATCACCGCTTGTTATTCAGGTATTTTGACAGAAGGTGTATCAGACATCCAAGAAAACAACGTCATAAACAATCTTCATGACGGAGTCTGCAGCGACGATTCAACTTCGACTATCGAGAATAACGCTATTGCTGGCAACTTGTGCGGAGTCAGCGGGGTTGGAAACATCGAAAACAACACAATCACAGATAACCAAGCAGGGATTTGGGGGCCCTCTCCAGCAGGAACAATCGTTTACAATAACATATACGGCAATTACAACACGACTTTAACACCCATTGCCGTTCAGAATATTCACTTGACGGATTCAAACAACATAAACGCGACCTATAACTGGTGGGGATCAACCGATATACAAGCGATTAACCAAACAATCTGGGACTCCAAAAATGCCACCAACCTGGGTACAGTACTGTTTGTTCCTTTCCTAAATGCCTCAAACCAATTTGCCCCCGCAATTCCCGCGTCAATTCCCTTACCGACGCCACCTCCCACGCCTGCTCCTTCTGCTACTCCAACGGTTTCGGCTACCCAAAGTCCAATCGGTCAGGCCACTCCCAGTCCAAGACCACTGTCTACTCCATCTATTTCGCCCATCCGAACGCCCTCGCAGCCAGAGAAAGTGACGCCTAGTCCAGTTATAGGCGTCCTTAGCAGTTCAAACTTAGACAGCCTCATCACCATCGCCGCTGCGTTCATTTTAGCCGCCGCTATAATTCTTGCCCTAAACCTGAAATTTGGAAGACCGAAAGCGCCCAAGCCAAAAAAACGTCGAAAAGCAAGCGCCAAAACACTAAAGAAAAACTCCGATTAGGCCGTCTTCCGAGCCTTGCGGGGCAAGACTTTTTTGTAAGCGATTCATGATTCTTGTTTAGGCTTCAGCGTTGAGTTTCGAAATAAAACAGAAAGACCTGCTCGGTAGAATAGGCAAACTGAGAACCAAAAGCGGAACAGTGGAAACTCCGCTACTGTACCCAGTAAT
>DATHCJ010000047.1:0-153212 GCA_035319575.1 Candidatus Limnocylindrales bacterium | reverse complement strand
CGCGGAGGTATAGTTATAGTCGGTTTTGAGGGTCATGACGAAGTCGGTGATTAATTCCTCCATTTTTCGGTAATCCGTCTCTTTCCCGAAGACATCGTAGTACCTGTTGACATCGGCTTTCAGGAGCGCTGAGTCGTCGACCATGTGGCTTCCCTGCCAGTAGCCTAAGCCCATAGCGTCAACTATGTCTTCTGAAACGTTGGCGCCTGTGGAAACCAGCACGTCGATGAAGCGGTTCTCGATAAGCCAGTTAATAATCGTCCACTGCCCCGCTGTGCTCATGGAGCCTGCGAAGCCCATGGCGATGGTGAGGTCTTTCTCTTTCAGCATGTTCTCCCAAACATCAACTGCTTCGCCGAGTTTACGTCCTTGGTAAGCGGTTCTGCTCATTTCTGATAAAAGTTGGGAAATGCTTTTCTGCTTGACCCTGATTGGTTCAAGTTTCTTTTTGAAGTACGATTCGCTCATTATCATACACCCCATTTTAGTTTAGTCGGCTTGTATATGAAATTTGTCGTAGCGTTGTCCCAAGCGTGTAAAGTTACCTTCAATAAGATTGTCTTTTGCATTCGCTTGTCAACTCCAAGTTGGTAACAGCTGCCAATCATCAGTATTAGCCTAAAAGCCTTGTCACAGCGAATAACAGACTAAAAGAAGAACAACAAACGGTTTTCCAATTGTTGTTGTTCTTCTAATCAGCAACTAACGGGTCATTCGATCTCAGACTATGTAGCAGGTTGCTCACCGCTGAAGCGAGAAGAAGAAGGTTGCATGCTTCGAGCTTCTTCTTCTTTTGATGAAAGTTGACGAATCCTCCTACGCGCTTTTCCCTCTTTCTCGATGAAAAAAGAAGCTGCTGCGCGGCAAAGTTTTTGAAAGCTACATTTTTTCTGGAGCTATAACTCCGATAAGCGTTAATGCGTTGTGCATCACTATTTCTATGGCTTGAGTCAGTGCTAAGCGTGCATCAACAAGCCCTTCCGAACCCGCCTTAATCACCGGCAGCGCATTGTAGAACGTGTTGAACTTGTCGGCTAGCGCGTTCGCGTAATCTGCGATTAGGTTGGGTTTCAGGTATTCCGTGGCTTCGATGAAAGCATCGGGGAAGCCTGCAAGGTTCAACACCAACTCGCGCTCAAGCCTTTCCGAAAGCAGTTCGTAGGCGGGTTTTTCAGGTTCCCTTGCGGCTTTGCGCAGGATGCTGCATGCTCTCGCATGAGTGTACTGTACGTATGGCGCGCTGTTTGTTTCAAAATTGAGAACGCGCTCCCAAGTGAAGATAACCGGCTTCGACGGGTCAACGTCAACAAGGGCATAACGAACCGCACCTAGGCCGACGAAGTTGGCGATTTTACGTTTCTCTTGCTCGGAGAGTTGAGGTGAACGCTTCGAAACTTCTTCGTACGCCCGTTCAACCGCTTCGTCGAGAACCTGGTCAAGAGTGATGTAATGACCTCGCCGGCTGCTCATCTTGTAACCAGGCAAAGTGACCAGATTGTAAGCGAAATGCACGAGGTTATCAGCGTACTCGCCGTAGCCAAGCGCGTAGAGCGCAAGTTTAAGCTGCAACTGCGACAGTGACTGCTCTATGCCGATGACGTTAATGACTTTTTGTGCATGTTTAAACTTCCACAGAGTGTAGGCTACATCACGGGTAGTGTAGAGTGTGGTGCCGTCGGCCCGCACAAGAGTCAGAGGTGGAACCTCATTGCTCTCGCTTAAACCCAATTTGCCCTTTAAATCGAAGACTTCGGTAACCTTGTCAGCGTCGAACTCCAGCACACCCTTTTCCCCGTAAACGAAGGGTGAAGTCTTGAGCTTCTGCAAAACCTCGCTAACCTGGGTGCTCCACACAAAGTCGCTTTCCCAGTCCCAACTGTCATAAATAACCCCAACACGCTTCATGGTTTCTCTGAAGCCTTCAAGGCAGAACTCGCTGACTTCACGGATAAGCCGTTTAGCGCCGGGTTTCCCGTCTTCGTAATCGCGGTTAAGCCTGTTGATTTCTTCCTCCGGGTTTTCATCAGCGTTGATTTTAGCCATCAAAGCCTCAAAGAGTACGGGGTATTTCTGTTTGAGTTCCGCTGCGATTGACATCCACTCGTCAATTTCCTTGTTCACCTTCACCAAGTCATCCGCTGAATTAACCGCAATTGCTAGTTCACGGTCTCTTTTTAAACGGTTAATTTCCACTAGACAGCTGGTTACCGTGTAAATCTTGCCGACGAACAAGTCTGGTTTCTCAGTAGGTTCTGGTCTGCCCAACTTATCGTAACCGTAAGCGACAACAGACGACTGTCTGCCCACGTCGTCGATGTAGTAGTGACGGGAAACCTTGTGTCCCCGGCACTCTAAAACGCGCGTCAAGGCGTCACCAAGCATAGGGTTTCTGGCCTGCCCGATATGGATTGGGTGAAGCGGGTTAACGCTGGTGTGTTCAACGATAAATTTCATCGGCTTTGATGTTTTAACAAAGCCGTAATCAAACTTTAAGTCTCTAATTGATTGGAGTGTTAGGGCTGAAAATCTGGCGAAGTTAACATGAAAATTAACGTAGCCAGCGCCAGCACAAGAAACTTTCTCAATCAGGTTGAAGTTTGATTTATCGATTGCTTCAACAAGATGTTCGGCCACGATAAGCGGTTTCTGGTTTAGTTTCTTAGCCAGCTCAAAGCATAATGATGAAGCTAATTGTCCGTATTCTATGTTGGGTGTTTTGCTAAGTGTTATATTTGGCATTTTTATTTCTGGAAGAGCTTTCTGCAAAGCGTTCGCTAACGCGGTTTGGCATTCCTGACGAAACATATCAAACGGATTTTCTGAAATCATTGTTTCTTGCCCGCCTGCATAAGGACGCAAACTTGCCTAGTTATGTTTTAAAGTCAAACCGTCACTTATGTGTGTAATGGATACAGTCGGCGATGAAAACTAAAATAGTTTATTCAGAAAAATGTTTAGGCTATGGTACATGGCACATGGAAGGACCAGAAAGAGTCAAAGTTGCATCTGAAATCTTGAAAATGAAAGGATACGAGTTTCTGGAGCCCATATCCGCCACTGAAGAAGACTTGTTAGCTGTCCATGACCCTGATTATCTTTGGAAGTTAAAGAAGGGCTTAGTGGAAGACGCGGACACGCCAGCGTACGACAACATCTACGAGTACGCAAAACTTTCGGCTGGAGGCGCACTCTTAG
This sequence comes from Candidatus Limnocylindrales bacterium, assembly GCA_035319575.1. Classification (GTDB taxonomy): domain Archaea; phylum Thermoproteota; class Bathyarchaeia; order Bathyarchaeales; family Bathycorpusculaceae; genus Bathycorpusculum. The sequence goes on along the minus strand of DATHCJ010000047.1, from coordinate 150,017 downwards.
CCAGCCAGATTAACGGGTTCTCTCTCATGCGTCCGCCTGGGCACCACGTTGGCCGGAGCGGCGCTGCACTGGGCGCGTACACCCGCGGATTCTGCTACCTAAACAACATCGCAATAGCCGTCAAAAAACTAGGCAAGAAAACGTTGATTTTGGACATTGACGGGCACCACGGGAATGGAACGCAAGAGACTTTTCAAGGAGACGGGAAAGTCACATATCTTTCCTTGCATCAATCGCCAAATTACCCGGGAACCGGAACAGCCTCCGATGGAAACTGCATCAATTTTGCCTTACCACTAGACGCTGGAGGACAACTCTATTTGGAAACATTGGATAAAGCCGTGCGACTCGTCGATTTTAAGGGAGTCGAGGAGATAGCGGTTTCTTGCGGTTTTGACACTCACCGGGGAGACTTAGCATCTTTAGGCTTGGTTGAACAAGACTACTGGGAGATCGGCAAAAGAGTTGCTCTTATGAAAAAGCCTGCTTTTTTCGTTTTGGAAGGCGGCTACGTAGGCGGACAAGTTGGCTTAGATATTGACAGTTTATTAAGAGGTTACGAGGAAAACGGCGGTTAGAAAAGCGTCTACTTCTGTTTCTGTGCGAGGGCCTTCTTGTTCAAGGCTTCCAGTTTCTCTGAGACTTTTTCGGACCTTTTTTCAGTAGCAGCTAGTAAGGGTTTCCAATCCCTGTTTTTGACCGCAGTCATCAACTGTTCGCATTGTCCGGAGAGTTTTTCCAATGCATCGTTGAAGCGTTTCTCTGCTGCTTCATCCGAATCAACAAGCTCCAAGGCTTCTTCAGGACAAAATTCTACGCACTGAGGCTTATCGCTGCATAGGTCACAGACTGTTGCTAAGCCAGTGTCGCTTTGTATCGTTATGCCGCCGTATTCACATGCTTGAACGCACCAGTCGCAGCCTTTGCATTTCTTCTCATCGATTATAAGCAAGCCAGTGTTTTCCGCTTGCGCGATTGCTTTTTCCGGGCATGCCTTAACACATTTGGCATCTTCACATGCACGGCATGATAACGCAAAGTTAAACATCGGAGTCATGCGAACAACCCGGATTCTTGATCGCAGCGGGCTTTGCTCGTTTTTCTCTTGGATGCAGGCAAGTTCGCAGATTCCGCAGCCAGTGCATTTGCTCGGGTCAACAGAAACAAATTTTCTCTGTGCGGTTTTAGCGGACATTTTCGTGACCAACCCTTTCTTAGTGTTAAATATCACTGCGCATCGTTAGCTTTTAACCGTTACTTAAGAAAAACAGTTTTTTCAAGTAAAACCTGCTTTAGAGAATTTGCAGTTTAAGGCTTTTTTTTGTTAGCAACAATTTAGTGTTTGCATGGCAACAACTCATCTGCAATTGTATGATCTTGTTCTCTTACGGCTTTGTGCCTCAAGCAATATAGCTCTTGCGTACCGAAAGCGGTTCAGCGTGAAAATAGAAAAAAAGAGGATTTCTTAGGAAGTTAATTGTTTTCCGCAGTGTGCACAGTAAGTCGCATCAGGCGGTACCGGCGCGCCGCAGTACGAGCAGTATCGTGCCGATTGCTGTGCTTGCGTTACAGGTTGCGAAGAAGGGGCTATGTAACCAGGCGGCTGTGGAGCGTACTGTTGCTGTTGCGATGATCTCATGGAGAAGAAGCCGACTACCGCGAATATCCAAGCGATGAATATCAGAACTAAGCCGACAACGATTATTGTAAGAATGGAACCCCACCAAAGTAAAGTGGCGGCCGTAGCGAACGATTTTTCTCCTGATTTCTGGGCAAGAGTATCGAAAGTTCTTCTTAAGTGCGAAGCTGCAAGCACGTAAAATATGAAAGCAACTATAAGCCCGACGAAGAAAGCTGCTACTCCAACTCCGAAGCCTACCGTAGGTGTGAAGCCTGCTGTATATTTATAGCCCGTTGCTGATCCCACGCCAATTACTATCGCTGTAATGGCCACTGCTGCTGCTATCAAAGCGATTATGTAGAACTTGACGCCCGTTAGCGAGTTCTGATAGATTTCGTTATCTTGATAGTAATTTGCAAGCTCTTTAACACCTTTAAGGAATAAGATTACACCGATGATGCCTAGTACCCAGCCTACATAAGGGACGATGCTGAGTATGAGAAGTATCGAGCCCTCGCCGGCCAATGTCTTGCTGTATTCGAAGCTAGTACCCATCTTTTTTCCTCCTTGATTTTTGATTCCTGGAATCATACATGTTGCATGTTGGTTATAGCCCTAACATTTAGAGGATCATCTCTAACACTTGGAGCTGCACCTCTAAGCCATAGAGTCATAAGGAAACCAACCGTTAAGTTGAATAGACAAAAGATTTAGTTGCAGAGCATAGTTTATCTTTAAAACTTTGCAGCTTAACAATAAGGGGCGTAATAATGTCAAAACAACGCGGAATAAACGCTGATATTCAGTCACCAAGAACCAAGCTACTATACTTCATCTATTCCGCCCCTAACAGCAGAATCAAGGCTGAACCCGGCGTAAAATCAAGCATCTGCTCCGCCCTCGGCTACAAGTCTGACGGCCATTTTCACTACGATTGGAACTACCTGATAAACGCGGATATGATAGAGGACAAACAAGGCTATTATCTTGTAACTGAACAGGGGAAGAAAGAATTCGCTTTGCATTCCACAGCCTCCAGAAGCAACTCGATAATGATTCTAATAGGGATCGCGGCGGTTCTTTTTACTTTCGGGCTTGAGCTCAGAATTGTCCCGATAATAACTGTAGCAGTTTTCGGCGCAGCTTTGATAATCATAGGTTCCGTGTTTTTAGTCGTTGGCAGAAGAAACAGGCCTGAACTGCCATTGGAAGCGAGAGTTCTGCTGAAAGAGTTACATCATTAGACTTGCGAGATTTCATTCGGCAACAAACTGCCCTCTTGATTTTGAGCGGGGAATACAGCTAATTCAAGCAATCAACAGGAGACCAAACCATTTTGGGCCAAAAGGAGAGAAAGTCTTTCATTAAACTTGGTCACATTAAATTACGCCGCAACTCTTCGCAAAGCCAACAATTTCTGGTGAAGGAATTAAAAGGGAAATTGCGAGGTAATCCCGTTTTTCGACCGGGGTTTCTGCTTTACTGGTATCGGTTCTAACTCTAGTTTGAAGCCCTATTACTCTGCCGTTTTCGAGAAAAAAAGGGCAACCGCTCGAACCACCATACATTACCCTGTCGACTTCGTACCAAGAGATTGGTCGACCAGAGATGTTCACGGTGAAATATGCGGAGATAAACGCCCCTTGAAATCTCTCCGTTAGTCTGAAACGTAACGCGCCATCTACAACTTCAGCTTTTGATAATGGGAACCCTAAACTTCCGCACATTGTTCCTGACGGAACCTTCGTATCTTCAAGAGCAACACTTCTTGTCGAAGTCTGATCCTCTATTTTCAACAGTGCGAGGTCCCTAACCGGGTCTTCCTTGTGCAAGGTCGTGACGGTGCATTTTTTTCCAATGTCAGGAGACCTGACGACTTCCAATGTCTGGTGAGTTTTATTCGCGACATCTGAGTTCACGTGGATTACGTGTGCGTTGGTGATAACGTAATGAGGCGTTATCATAACCCCTGAACCTATGCCGTAAAGTGCATGGCCCCCTTGAACAGTTTTAGCTATTACTCCATAAAGAGATTCTCTTATCTCAGCAGCAGCGTTGATGAACATACATTGTAGTTTACGCATTAGATTTTTTAAGTTTTTGATGTTTTCCTAAAGTTGATCTTACAAGTCTCACGCGCCCAAACCCCAGCTGCCCCAAATAATTTCAGCTTTCCATAACCTGAAGCAGGTTGACCGACATGCATCGGGAAACAGCTTCAAAACCATATTTTGCCAGTTTACAGCTGCAGCGGATTGGATTTGCTCAATTTGAGTAGACAGGTTCACTGACGTTTTGTATTGCCGCGGAGAACTGAAGGGATTAACGCGAACATGTTTAAAGCTGCTAGCCAAAGATAAGCTGTCTTTAGACTTTGGAGGAACATCGCTTGACAGGTACTCAGTGTCGTTGTGTATCCTGCCGCGATTTGAGTTAAAAGTGCGTATGGGATGGTAAAGCTCATGATTAATACGGAGAGGCTCAAGCTGACGGCGAAGCCAAGGTTGAAAAATGTTGCTCTCAAACCCGACCCGATGCCGCGCTGCTCATTTGGGCATGCACTCATAATTGAACTCATGTTAGGGCTGATGAACAGCCCGTTGGCTGCTCCGAAGAAAACCATGAATGCCACGACAGTCAAGTAAGATGTTGTTATTGTTATCGTTGAAAACAGGTAAAGCGAGAAGCCGGACAGCGCGATGCCCGCGGTCGTGAACGGCAAGTGTCCGTAGCGGTCGCTTAGTTTACCGCTTAAAGGCCCAAAGATTAGAAAGGCGATGTCGAATGGCAAGATCCGTATGCCCGCTTGCAGTGGGCTTAGGCCTTGCACAAGCTGGAAGTAGAAGCTGAGAAGCAGGAGCACAGCGCCCCATGCAATCGCGTTTATCAACTGCGCGATCAATCCTCCAGCATACTCCCGTATTCTCAGAAGCTTAAAATCGAGCAACGGCCTTTCACATCGGCGTTCTTGGAAGACGAATAGGATAAAGCTGGCTATGCTAACCGCGACGCATCCAAAAGTGAGAGTTCGACTGCCTATGCCGTAGGCCGCAAAAGTCAGCGCTAGCAGAAGGGTTGATATTGAAACGGCGAAGGCAGAAAAGCCGAGCCAATCAATCGTCAATAGCTTGCGTTGGCCGCCGTTGAACAGTGCTCGGGGAGTATCTTTGAGGGCGATTTGTGACCAGACTGTGCCGATTATGCCGATCGGTATGTTAATGTAGAATAGGGCTCTCCAATCGCCGATAAAGGATAAGATGATGCCGCTTAGTGTTAAGCCAGCCATGGCGCCGAATCTGAAACCCAAACTGTTTACGCCCAAAGCGTATCCCAATTCTTCCCGAGGCGTGGCATTTGTGATGATGGTTACACTGCTTGTGAAGATTATGCCTCCGCCCATGCCTTGAACGATTCGGAAAGCTATAACCTGGATCGGTGTCATGCCGAAGCTAGTTAGAGCTGACCCAACCGTGAATATTAGAAAACCACTGGTGAAGACTCGCTTCGTGCCAAAAAGGTCCGCAAACCGGCCGACTAGCAGCAGGATTGCAATGGTCCCCAGCACGTAAGCTTGGCTTATCCAGATGCCCTGTTCGGCATCTGCGCCTAAAGCGTGGATGACTTCCGGCAGCCCTATTATGACGATGCGCGAGTCTATTCCTGACATCAACACACCGATCGTGGTGACGGTTAGAACAAGCCACTTGTATTGCAAAGCTGCAATCCTCGAGTTGAATTAGCTTGTTTTGCCGTCATCAAGATTTAAAAGTTCTCCTTTTATGTGCTCAGCCCCCAAAGCCACCCCGCAAGAAAGATGCTCCCTTGGATTTTTAAACAATTATGATCTTCAACTTATAGAAAAGAAAAAAAGGGTGTTGTTGATGTGCTAAGGACGAACGCCGAATATCGAGAAGTGATCAGTGACTCCGACGGCATAATAAATTCCGCCGATTTCGCTCCATCCGACAGTGATGTCCATCCATGGAAGCCTGCCCCCTGCATTGGTAGGCCAAAGAATGCATATTCTAGCACTATCTGCAAATCAGCCCAGTTGACGACGCCATCATGATTCAGGTTAAACTCCTCTGATCCGGCGTAGGTCAATGTGCCTAGAGGGATCACCGAAAACTAGAATAATGAATACAGCAAACATGAGCCCTAAAAGTTTTAACAAATACTTTTCGATTTTGGTTGAAAGAAAACTAATTGAAAGTTATATTGACAACAAGGCACGCAAGCTTTACAGACCAAAACAAGGCGGGAAAGACTTCTACAAGAATCTCAAAGAAGCACATGAGATTATTCGAGGAAAAGCTTCATCGAAATCTGAATAGGGTTGGACAATTTCTGGCATGAACCCTTGTTGAAAAGTGGCGAGAGTTTCAGCCTTTACGCTTGAGCAGAAAGTTAGTGCGTTGACCTAATTTGAGAAATCACCACTTGGAAGGAATCGGGTCCAACTGAGTGTAATCACACATAAATTCATCGCGGTTCGTGTGGACAAATCGAAGAGAATTTAGCTCCATCGTGCAAAAGTGGCAAAGTGTGGAGGGTGGGATTTGAACCCACGAACCCTCAGAGAGATAGGAGCCCCAGTCTACGCTCTTGGCTGTAATCGTGGCGAAAAATTTAATTCCATAACTATAGTTACAGTTTAGTGAACGGTGAAAGATTTGGCGACGACTGTTCAAGTCGATGAAAAAACGCTTCAAATGCTTAATGAAGCAAAAAAAGAAATGAAGGCAAAAAGCCACGACGAAGTAATCAGAAAACTGCTCGCCGAGAGAAAGAAGATTCCACGCTCGATGTTCGGCGCAAATCCCAAGCTCGATTCGTTTACCCCTGAAGACGAGGCAGAATCTGATGAGCTGTAATTTCATAATCGATGCTTACGCATGGATAGAATACTTCAAAGCTTCTGAAATGGGCGAACGCGCAAGGGAATACATAGAAAGCGAACGTTCGATAACACCAACAATTGTCGTTGCAGAAATCAGCAGAAAACTCAGCCAACAAATACAGCTTGGGAAAGAAACGCCAGAGGGGCGACAGCGGCTCACAGAATTTATTAGGGCAACAAGCAGGATTGCCGACTTAGATTTCGATACTGCCATAGACGCAGGAAAAAATATAGAAGAAATGGCAAAAGGTTGTAGTCTTGCTGACCTGATAATCCTTTCTACAGCGAGAAAAGCCGCGGGAAAAGTCATTACTGGCGACGACCATTTCCGCGGCTTAAAAGACGTTATCTTTCTCAAATAAATGAAAACTGAGTGGTTTGGTGCGGAGGGTGGGATTTGAACCCACGAACCCCTGCGGGATAGGAGCCTCAGTCCTACGCCTTTGGCCATGCTGGGCGACCTCCGCGAGCAGTTTTTTGTCGTTTCTTGTTGGTGCGGGATATAGAGTTGGTTATGTCATTTAAAGGCTTTACTTAATAGTTGAGGCTGTTCAGGTATGGATGGTTTATTAATATGGTGACGGGATGGTTTATTGGAAGCAAGATTTATTTCCTTGTGCAATATAACACTGTTATACCCAGGCGATTAAAATGACAAAAATCAACGCCGAGGCTCTAGAAACCATAGGAAAAACGCCGCTTGTAAAGCCAAACCGCCTACCGCAAGGCACAGATGCCACCGTGGTAGCTAAACTTGAATCCCGAACCCCAAGCGGGAAGCGTCAAAGACTGAATGTACCTAAGCATTATAGACGAAGCCGAAAAGCAAGGTCGGACACAGGCGAACGCTACCTCAGCACCATCTTATTCCAAGAATCAGCACAAACCCTATCATATAGCTGCGCCTGACAGTACGCTTCTCTTATATTCTCCCTTTACATAATGAAAGGAAGGAAAGAAAAAAAATGGCTACAAAAGGTAAACAGCGGCATGCAAAAAAATGTGGACAAGCTGCTCAGAACTTGGAAGTCAACTCATGGAATCCAGAGCGAATGCTGGACGTACTTATGCAAAACCATGAGGAAGTTGACCGGGATTGGGTTGATAAAGGCCTACCAAAACTAGTCGACGAAATGTTAGCTAACTATCAAAAGTTTGGCGGTATGGATCACCTCACCGGGCGAGATCTGCCATCAAAAAAAGTAGTTATTGAAGTGTTGGAAGATTTATTCACAATTCTTTTCCCCGGCTATTTAGGCAAGGAAGAAGTCACTAAAGCCAACATAAAATACCATCTTGGCAGCACACTAACTTCGGTTTATACGAGACTTACGGGCGAAGTTGAAAAAAGCCTAAAGTACATCTGTAGAAAGGTTAAGGAGTGCCCGCAGGACATATGTCAGAAACGTGCGAACGTCGTGGTTAAAGAGCTTCTTGAAAAGTTACCTGAAATAAGGTCTATGCTAAGCGGCGACATCCAAGCAGCTTATGCGGGAGATCCAGCAGCCGCGAGCACAGATGAAGTGATCTTAAGCTACCCATGCGTCCTTGCGATTACAACCTATAGGATAGCGCATGAACTTTATTTAAACGGAATACCTTTGATCCCCAGAATAATGAGTGAACACGTCCACTCGTTGACAGGCATTGACATACATCCAGGAGCAAAAATAGGTAAGAACTTCTTCATAGACCACGGCACAGGAGTAGTCATCGGAGAAACCACGGAGATTGGCGACAACGTAAAACTTTACCAAGGCGTTACCTTAGGGGCGTTGAGTTTCCCAAAAGATGAAAAAGGCAATATCATCAAAGGAAGAAAGAGGCACCCGACAATAGGAAACAACGTTGTCATCTATTCAGGAGCAACACTTCTTGGGCCAAACGCAATAATTGGCGACAACGTTGTCATAGGCGGAAATGTCTGGGTAACCTCACCTGTAGCGTCAGGTACGCAAATAACTATTGGTTCGCCGGAGCAGAACTACAAAAAACAGAATCCGGACGAAAAGTATGCTTAAACTAGAGTAGTCGGAAGTTTTCCTTGACAGTGGCCAAAACTACGTGCGTGTTTGTCCGCTCGATGTAGGGCAGGGATAGCAGTCTTTTCGTGAAGTGCCCAAGCTCTTCTCTGCTTCTAAACTTTGCAACGATGATCGCGTCCGTCAATCCTGTCACGTCGTAGACGCTGCATACATTTGGGATTTTGGCTATTTCATTTTCAGTTTCCACGAGCTTACCTTTCGAAACGGTAATTTCGGTAACTACTGTCAACTGGTAACCAAGTTTTTCGTGATCTATTAAAACTGAATAGCCTTTGATGAGGCCTTCATCCTCCATCTTTTTGATCCTGGACAGGACGGTCCCGACGGATACGCCTACGTTCTTGGCTATTTGCCTGCTTGAAAACCTTGCATCTTCTAAAAGACTTTTCAGAATTTTCTGGTCAGTTTCGTTTAAATCCATAACGATCCTCTTCTGCACGTTTTTTCAATCAAACCCTTCTTTTTGAGACATTATTTTGATTATCGCACGATTATATTAATAAAAGTTTAGTTTCCTATTCTAATCAATGGATGAAACAGTCAAGAATAAAACGGTTCTCAGACGTTTAACCGCCTTGAATTTGACGGGAAACTGACAGTAACGTTAAATTAGTTGCTTAAACCCCAATTGTTTTGAGCCGCTAAAATGCAAGAGAAATATGACAGTATTCTGGTATTGGACTTTGGGGGGCAATACTGCCACCTTATAGCAAGAAGAATCAGAGAAAACGGTGTCTACTCCGAAATAGTTGCCCACGACATATCGCCCGAAGAAGTGAAGGCGTTAGGCGAAAAATTCAACGTTAAAGGCTTAATTCTTTCAGGCGGACCCTCGAGCGTCTACGAACCGGATGCCCCTGAAGTTAACCCTCGCATTTTAGAGTTGAACCTACCGATTCTAGGCTTATGCTATGGGCACCAGCTTCTGGCTCACTTGACTAAGGGCAAAGTTGAACCTGCAGCATGCAAAGAATACGGAACCACCCGGGTGTCCATTGACAAGCCAGTTGATGTATTGGAAGGATTAGGCGAGAAAGAAAAAGTTTGGATGAGCCACGGAGACACAGTTTTCTCGTTGCCATCAGAATTTGAGGTGCTAGCGCACACCGAAAACTGTCCTGTTGCAGCTTTCAGGCATAAAAATAAGCCGATTTACGGTTTACAATGGCACCCCGAAGTCATTCACACAGAAAACGGCATGCGCACGTTGCGCAACTTTATTTTTCAAGTTTGCCAATGCCAATCGAACTGGCAGATGGAAGACATAATTGGAAACATGGTTGCGGAAATTAAATCAGCAATAGGCGAACACAAGGCAATAATCGGCCTTAGCGGAGGCATAGATTCAAGCGTAGCCACTGCACTTGCAGCCAAAGCACTTGGCAACAACTTAACGGCGGTTTTTGTAGACCAGGGGCTCATGCGGGAAGGCGAACCCGAGGCAGTACGCGAGACGTTTCAAAAATTTCCCATAAACTTCGTCATGGTCAACGCGCGAGACCGCTTCTTGGAAAAACTCAAAGGAGTAACTGATCCGGAGAGAAAACGCAAGATAATCGGGGAAGAGTTCATCAGAGTCTTTGAGGAGGCGGCTGAAAAATCAGGTGCCCAATACCTTCTTCAAGGCACGATCTATCCTGACAGAATCGAGTCGGGCTGCCGAAGGAATTCAGAAGTAATAAAATCCCATCACAACGTCGCAGGCTTGCCATCAAATATAAAGTTCAAAAAAATCGTCGAACCGCTCCGTGACCTCTATAAAGATGAAGTGCGCAAGGTTGCCAAAATGCTCGGGTTGCCAAAGGAACTTGTTAATCGTCAACCGTTCCCCGGACCCGGCTTGGCAGTGCGAATAATAGGCGAAGTAACTCCGGAAAAAGTCAGCGTTGCCAAGAAAGCTGACGCTATCGTCCGTCAAGAAATCGAGAAAAACGGTTTAGACGAACGCTTGTGGCAGTATTTTGCCGTGTTAACTGACACTAAAGCGACAGGAGTAAAGGGTGATTCGAGAGCTTACGGGTACGTGGTTGCAGTCCGAACGATAGAAAGCCAAGAAGCCATGACGGCCAACTTTGCTCAAATTCCTTATTCCGTTCTTGAGAAGATTTCAACTCGAATTTCAAATGAGATTCCGCAGGTTACCCGCGTGGTTTATGACATTACTCATAAACCGCCGGCGACTATTGAGTGGGAATGAAAAATTTTCATAATTGTTTATATTAAAAACAGCCAATACAGTATCAATACCAAAGGTGACTAGCTCTGAAAGCTTTGATTTTAGCAGGCGGCTTCGGAACGCGGCTACGCCCGTTAAGTTGCTCTAGACCTAAAACTCTTTTCCCAATAGTTAACAAACCGCTGCTGGAATGGATTTTTGAGAAACTAGCCAACGATGGCTGTGAAGAAGCCGTGTTGGGAGTCAACGCTTTAACTCAATTTTACATAAAACAACAGCACCCCAAAAGACACAGTTTGCACGTTCGGTTTTCTGTTGATCCGCCGCGGATGCCGCTGGGAACTGCTGGGCCAGTGAAAAAAGCTGAAAAACTCTTGGGTCATGATGAACCGTTTATTGTTTTGAACGGCGACATATTTGCGGATTTAAGTTACAGGGAACTGTACGGTGCCCACATGAAAACTAACGGCTCAGCAACGATAGCGCTGTGCAGAGTGCAAGACCCATCTAGATACGGGGTTGCTGAAATGGCGGATGACAACCGCATAAGAAGGTTTATTGAAAAACCATTGAAGAATAAGGCGCCGAGCAACCTCATAAACGCAGGAGTCTACGTCCTAAGCCCCAGAGTCTTCGATTACATTCCTTCAGGAAGAGCTGTTTCCATGGAGCGAGAGGTTTTCCCAAAACTGGCAGAAGAAGGAAGACTTTACGGACACTTTGTCGATGGCTTATGGATTGACATAGGCAAACCTGAAGAGTATCTGCAAACGAACAAGATAATGCTCGATTGTTTAGTTAAAACCCTCAAAAAGGAAAAAGCAAAAAGTTTTGAGGTTAAAAACCCCGTTGCCTTCGACGAGGGCGTCTCTATAGATGAGAAATCAGCCATCGGTCCATACGCCATTCTGGGAAAAAACGTTACCGTTGGCAAAAACGTGCAGATAAGCAACTCAGTCATTTTTCCACACGCAAAGATCGGCGATTTCACCACTGTCAATGGTGCTATAGTCGGCGAAGGAGCACACGTCGGAAAACAGGTTACACTAACCAACGGCTCCATAATCGGCGATCATGCAAGAATCAAGGATAACGTCGTCCTTTCAGGTGCTTCTCCGGTTTGCCCCGGCAAAGAGGTCTCTAAGAACATTACAAAACCCAAGGTTAAACCGACGAAAAAGGTGTGAAGTGAAATTTATGAGTGAAAGAAAGCTGTTTGGAACCAATGGCATCCGAGGCTTAGTCAACGTCGAATTGACGCCTGAAATGGCAGTAAAGGTTGCCTGTGCCATTGGAACTTTTTTTGGACGAAAAAACTTACTTCTGGGACATGACGCGAGAACCAGCGGCAGCATGCTTGCTAAAGCAGTAATTTCAGGTTTAACCGCCACTGGATGTAACGTCTTTTTCGCTGAGATGGCGCCTACCCCTGCTCTGCAGTTCGCTGTTAAAAATCATAAGATGGACGGAGGGGTGATAATTACTGCTTCGCATAACCCGCCTGAATATAACGGTGTCAAGGTTATTTGGAGCGATGGGATTGAAACTTCGCATGAGCAGGAAGCTGAAATAGAAAATATCTACTTTAACAACAAAATAGTTCTCGCAGAATGGAATAAGCTGGGCACGATGCAGGATCAACCCGGAATCAACGACGAATACGTGCAGGCTATTAAAAATCATGTTAACGTGCAGAAAATCGCGCAAAAGCACTTCCATGTAGTTGTGGACGCTGCTAACAGCGTTGGAGGTCTAACTGCCCCGCATCTGTTAAGTGAACTGGGCTGCAAAGTAACGAGCATCAACGCTAACATTGACGGCGCTTTTCCGGGAAGAATGCCCGAGCCCAGACCAGAACATTTGGCTGATTTATCTGCAACGGTTAAGGCTGTTGGAGCAGATATGGGCGTCGCTTTCGATGGCGACGCTGACCGTTCAATATTTGCTGACGAGGAAGGCACGATTTACTGGGGAGACAAAACTTTCGCGATTATTATAAAAGATTTCCTTGCCAAAAATCATGGCGCAAAAATAGTTACTCCTGTAAGCTCCTCCACGTTAATCAGGGATACGGTGGAAGCCAACAAGGGCGAGCTGATCTGGACCAAAGTCGGAAGCGTAACGGTTTCACAGAAAATGAAAGAGTTGCATGCTGAACTTGGCGGAGAAGAGAACGGCGGGGTTTTCTATGGTCCCCACCAAGCCGTCCGAGATGGAGCCATGACAACTGCTCTTTTGCTTGAAATCATGTCTCAAACTGGTCAGAAACTTTCTGCGCTCGTGGCTGAGCAACCGCAGTACTTCCTCGAAAAAGGAAAAATCGACTGCTCAGATGAAAAGAAGGAAATTCTTTTGCGGAAACTGCACGAACAAGTGAAGGGCGAAAACATAAGCACGATTGATGGCGTAAAAATATGGTTCAGCGACAACAGCGCAATCCTCATTAGACCAAGCGGCACAGAACCCGTGTTTAGGCTGTACGCTGAGGCAAAAAGCCGAGAAAAAGCATTAAAGCTAGTTAGGGACTACAGTTTAAGGCTTGAAAAAATCCTGAAAACCATTTAGCAAGCTATTATCCCCGGAGAATCTGATTGAATGCCCAATGTTCTGAACTTAAAACCGGACGATATTGACACGAATGAAAAACGCTCAAAATACACGGTTAGCGTTGTAGGGTGCGGGCAGAAAGGAATTCTTTTCGCCTGCGCCTTTGCAGAAGCGGGTTTTAGAGTTTCATGCTCAGACGCGGATCCGAGCGTGGTCAAAAGATTAGCAAAAGGAAAAACGCCCTTCAGGGACCAAGAAATTGAAGGCAAAATAAAAAGCCTAATAAGCGCGGGGCAATTGACCGTAACCGGCGAGTTGAAAAAGGCGGCTTCTCGAAGCGATGTAATAATCATCACTGTCCCCTCGAGAGTTGATGATAAGAAAAAAATTGACTCCTCGGAAGCATTAAACACTATAAAGCAAGTTGGAGAAGCGCTGCGTTCGGGTGTACTGGTCGTTTACGGTGAAGTTGCGGGTTTGGGTTTTATTGAAGGAATGATGAAGGAAACATTGGAGAACACATCAGCGTTAAAGGCAGGTCAAGATTTCAGTCTGGCTTACATTCCAATCCATAACTCGCAAGTCAAGCTTGTTGAGCCGATAACGGATTTGCAGTTAAAAGTTGCCGTAGTCGGAAAAACAAGCCAAGACGCGACTCTAAACTTTGTGAAAACAATCGCCAAAAACGTTAAGCAAGTAAACGACGTGAAAACAGCCGAGATCGCCGCGCTTTTTACAGTCGCAAGGCAAGATACAAACTCAGCTTTAGCAAGTGAATTAGCACTTTTCTGCGAAAGTGCAAGCGTTGACTGCTTTGAAGTTTTGAAATGGCTGGAGTGTAGTGACATGAGCTTTTGGCCTACGACAGTTGATGAAGAAAATAAGAATGAAGCGTATCTTCTGCTTGAGACCGCGGAGAACCTAAATGCTAAGCTTAACCTGTCACTGTTGGCTAGAAAAATTAATGAGGAAATGGTTAAACACGCGGTTACTTTGGCACAGGGGGCTTTGCGAAACTGCAACAAAACGTTAAGAAGAGCAAGAGTCGCAATCTTAGGCTCAGTTAACTCGAATGAAACCGCGTTAGCTTTGGTTAAGTTATTGCAGCTGAAAGGCGCCAAAGTCTGCCTCTATGATCCAGCCTCAAGAAGCGATGCGGCAGATTTAGGAGTAGTAAAAACCAGCTTAAATGAAGCCTTGGAAGGAGTAGACTGCACAGTAATACTCACGGGGGAAGAACAGTTTAAACACCTAAACTTGAGGAAGCTGAAAGCGTTAATGAAAACGCCCTCAGTAATCGTGGATCTGGCAGGGGCCTTTGGGCGTAAAGAAGTGGAAGCAGAAGGTTTCATATACCGTGGACTAGGAAAAGGGGCTTGATAAGAATGAGGAAAATTGGAGTAGCAGTAATCGGCACGGGTTCCTGGGGAAAAAATCACGCAAGAGTCTACAAGGAACTGCCTTCGACCGAACTGGTTGCCATCTGCGACGTCAATCCAGAAAGAGCGAAAGCCATGGCTAATCAGTATGGGGTAAAAGCCTACACTAACAGCTCGCGTATGCTTCAAAACAAAGAGATAGAAGCTGTAAGCGTGTGCACGTGGTCAACTGTTCTCGCTAAAGAAGCCCTCAAAGCGTTGAGAGCTGGAAAGCATGTCCTAGTTGAGAAGCCTATGGCTACTAACACAAAGCAGGCTGAAAAGCTCTGTTCAACTGCTGAGGAAAACGGTCTCATCCTGACTGTAGGTTTCCTGATGAGGTTCATTCCAGGCTTGCAGGTCATACGTGAAGCAGTTGAGAAGAAGAAAATCGGCGATTTGGTTTGTGCTAGCGCGAAACGCGTTTCGCAATGGCCAGAGCGTATAGGCGACGTTGGAGTGGTTAAGGACACGGCGATACACGACATTGATGTGATGAGGTTCATATCTCAACAGGACCCCATAACGGTGTATGCGAAAATGGGAAGCATGAGGCACAGCAAATTCGAAGATTACGCGCACATAATGCTCGCGTACCAGACCGGAGAAAGCGCTTTTATAGAATCCAACTGGCTAACTCCATACAAAACTCGAACGTTAACCGTCACGGGAAGCGACGCTATAATGCGGCTTGATTACATCACTCAAGATCTGTGGGTTGAACAGCAAAAAGAAACAGTGCAGCCGAGATACCCCTTCCAAGAACCCCTTAAATGTGAACTCCAAAACTTTGCGGAATGCATACTTGAAAAGAAAAAGCCGCTCATAACGGGAGAGGACGGGGTAAAAGCGTTAGAAATCGCTCAAGCCGCCATTCAGTCTTCAGCCAAAAACAAGGCGATAAACCTAAAAAGACAAGAAATTACTTCAAACTGAAGGGTCTCCCTTCAGTAATTATTTTCTCAGGAACCTTCGTCTTCCACTTCTTCAAGAAAGGCAAGTCTTCAGCCTCTTTTCGAAGCCCATCAGGGAGCATTTCTGGAATTTCATCCCTGATAGGGTACCAGCGCAAGCATTTCGGGCAAACGATAAGTCCTTCAACTATTTCATCTTTCTCCTCGAAAACGTAGAGTTCAAGAGGATGATGCTTGTCTATGGGGCAAGCCAAAATTTCCATTAGTTTGCGCCTCAATTCTCATCACAAAATAATTAGTTAACGGCTTCGCTATTAAAACTTGCTTGGCAAGAAATCGACCCGTATATCCAGAGCAGTTTGGTACCAGTTTGGACCTATGCTTCGAACAACACGGGAAAAAGCAAAATCGTAACCCACGCCTATACTGCTAAGTTTTTGGGCTACAATCAGTTTGGTTTTCTCAACGGGGTCTTCATTTCCTTTTGCATGCTGGAAATCATAGAGATGTATCCACCCGCCTGATGGCTGAAGCGCCGAAACCGCATGTGGGAGGTATGCGAGGGCTTTTTCGGGCAAAGGCATCAAAACGCGATCAGCTTTATGTTGCAATTGCGCGTGGATTACGTCTTTTGAGTCGCCGAGCAAGGGAGTTACTTTACCGTAAACTCTGTTGAGCTTGACATTCCTCTCCATGTATTCGATCGCCGTTGGGTTGACATCGATTGAGAACACTTTAGTCTCGGGCACAGTTTTAGCGATTATTATACTAAAACAGCCGACGCCAGCGAACATGTTAACAACCGTTTCGTTGCTTTTGACTAAACCTGCAATCCGCGACCTCTCATACGAAAGTCGAGGCGAAAAATAGCATTTTCCAACATCAACCTCAAACACGCAACCGGATTCCCTGTGCTTGGTGCATGTTTCGCCACTCCCCGCCAACAGTCTTAGCTCTCTAACCCTGAAGTCCCCCACGATGGGGCTAGCTTGGGCAAAAATCGTTTTCACACTCCTGTGGACAGCCATTATTTGCTTAGCCACCACTTCAGCGTTGACAACTTTTTCGTTTGACACCTTGATGATTGCTATGTCACCTATTATGTCGAAAGAATTGTAAATGCAGCTCAACTCTTCGGATGAAAGATCGGTGGACAACTTCTCTCTTAGTCGACGTCTCAAATGCGTATCCTCTAAGCGGCAAAACATTAGAAAACCTTTAAAAGCAAAATACTTTTCTTTGTAGAAGAGGCGTTTCTAATGGAGAAGACAGGAATTGTTTACGAATGCATGAGATGCGGCGCAAGAGTACCGTCTGAAGAACTTGATCTACGAGGCGGAGAAACAAAATGCATAATCTGCGGGTACAGGATTTTGAAAAAAATTAAGCCGCCAGTAGTCAAACGCGTACAGTCAAAATAAGAAGGGATACTCGTACCATCAGTACGAGTACTCAGTTTCGTTTTTTCATTTTTCTCAGTATATTTCTTTGTCTCCAAGTTTGCGCAAAGCTTTCCCTTTAATTTTTACGGGGTCGCAAAAGAAGTCGCTGTCGAGGTCTTTTTCAACGGTTTGTCGTTTGACGGTTTCGCCACAAACTCCTCTTGGAAGCAACCTCCTTTTTACGCACATTGAATACGTGCAGTCGGCTATTTTGCAGGTTTCTTCAGTCCATTTACACCAAACGGAGTCTCGTCTGAATAGGGCAGAGTTTTTGCCGCATTTAAAAGCGCTGCATGTTGGAGAACAATCTTTTGATTGAGCCAACGGGTACACCTCAATTGTCAAATCAAAATTTTGTGGTTGATGTTTTGTTGTTTGTCTTTGCTTTCTTCTATTTTGTTCTTTGGTAAAGATATAAACTTTTTTCTTATCAGGGCAAAATTGAGTACTCAGTTCCCGCTGGCACGATGTCTTCTTCGCCAGTAAATCTCAAAGATAACTAACAAGATTACTGCTACCAAAATAATGATCAAGGCTAACAAAGCACTCGTCGGTATCAAGAGTGACCCGAGAGCGATATAACCATCCATCTTTATCATAACTGAAGTTGGCTTGTCAACGGTCAAGGATACAGCTTGATAGTTGCTTTCTTCTCCCGGAGCGAACGCGACTATCTGCAGGTTGCCGCCGATAACATTGTTGAAAGTTGCAGTGCCGTCTCCAGGGGTCGTCGCGGAGAGTCGCTCTGAGGATGGCCCATTCACAGTGACGTTGGCGTTCAAAATTGGTTGACCGAAGTAGTCAACAACTGAGACTGATACTTGAATGCCGTAAAGAGTGCAGCGTATGTTGTATTCGCTGTTGCTGAAGGCTTCAACGTTTGTTTGGTTTAGCAGAATGTTGTTTTGGTAGATTTGAAGCTTGTACATGCCAAACGTAACTGGTGCAATCGCCGAGCCTGAACTATCCGTCGTGGAAGTGTAGAACAAGCCGTTTGTCAATTCAACGAGGGCTATGCTTGCGCCAGGAATCGGAGCGTTGTTGTAACCAACCACGTTAATTGTTAACTGTTCTGTTGGGCATATGATCACCACGCGAGAGACTGCTTGTGCCGGAAGACTACTGACGGTTTCGTTACCGGAGTTGAACACTTGGTTATATATTGAAGCCTGAATAGTGTAGCTTACTCCGGTCAACGTAGAATTCAAAACGCAGGTTCCTGAAGGATTTGTCTGAACGGAAACGTTTCCTGTTTGGGAAGACCCGTACTTGTAAGTGATGTTTAGGTTTACGAACGGTAGTCCAGTTCCATTTCCGTTCTGTACAGTCAGAATGAGGTCGGTTAGCCTGCACGTGACGGTGAAAGCTCCGGCACCGGTGACGTTAATGCTAGTTTGGCCGACGTTAAAATTGTTCCAATCGGCAGTTAAATTGTAGGGGCCAGCTTCAAGGTTAAAGTTTGCCGTCCCATCGATCTGGCTTGTGCGGTTGTAAGCTTTGTCAGCTGATAAATCTTGGGCTTGCACCACTATGTTTGAAACGACTTCACCAGCCAGGTTTAACGTTTTGATCGAAACAGGATATCCTGGAATCGAAAAGGTTTCCGAGTCCGGTACAGCTTTTGAAGCGCCACTCGTGGTTGTTATCGTCGCGTTGTAGTTTCCAATCACAGCGTCAGACGGAATGCCAAATGTTGTGCTGATCGTGCCGTTAGATGATGCGGTCAACGAAGGTGAAGAAAAAAAAGTTTCGCCTTTGGACGGTCCAGTTACTGTTAGCGTTGCGGTTTGACCCGAAGTGTAACCGATGGCGTTCACAGTCGCCGTTTGTCCTCGGTGATAAGTTGCTGAGTCGAGGAAGCCAACTGAAAACTTGCCTGAGCCTAAACCCTCGCTTTCGTTGAAGTAAACGTTGTATGAACCAGCGTATTCAGTTGGGTTAGTTACCGAACTGCTTTTTTGGTCGAGTTGAAAACTGCTTCCAGGAAAAGTGACTTGCGAGCTTGCGCTTCCCAGACTGTTAGAGACTCCCAAAGACACTATCGCAGAATAGGCTGTGTTAAGCGGGCTTGGAAGGGTAACAGAAACGTTAGCATCATAAGATTTGCCTGCGGCGCCTCCCGTGACGCCGACGCTTAATGCTACGATGCCGCCTTCCTGTATGTACGAACTTACAGGGTTTACTACGTAGTCAGTTAGGATGGTGAATGTTTTAGGCGTTAAGCCGGTAGAATTCAAGTTTCCTTGCTTAACATCTTCAAGTATCAAGTTATAACCCCCTCCTGGAAGCTGAGGCACGGTGAAGTTGGAATTAACATAGTACCCATCAGCGGTACCACTTGAAACAACATCCTCACCAATTATTATCTTATAAGGGCCGTAACTCGTGTAAATGGTTCCTTGAAGATTCAACGCTGTACCAGCAGTCCCGTTGTACTGACTTTCTCCAGGGGTCACAGTAGTTGTGCCCGCTGGAAGAACCTGTAAAATTTCTACGCCGATGCTAGAGTTTTGTCCATGCACCATGGCGATAGGGGTGAGAGTAGCAGTTAAGAACATTAAGATTAAGAGAGTAGTTGCTACAATCTTTTGGTTCAAACCCTACTGTTCTCCTGAAACTCAGATGCTTTCATTTGCGGTTGACTCATAATAAAATAAGGGATAATTTTAAACTTTGCCATCTAACCCAAAAAATAACCGACATACCCACTAAAACGAGTTTGTCCGCAGAGACTTCAAGCTTAAAATTGAACTTTCGCAACGGGATTTTTAAAAGAATGAACCCGCTAAGTGTACCTAAACCGGGGTGGAAAAGTTGGAAAAGGACACTGCGGCGACTCTTGCTGGAGCTTTGAAGAAGCAGAAATACCATTTAGTAGGTAGCCACTCTGCTGTTAAACGATGTAAGTGGCTCTACGAATCTATAGTTAACGATAGACCCTGTTATAAACAGAAGTTTTACGGCATAAAATCACACAGGTGCATCCAGATGACGCCCAGCTTGTACTACTGCACACAGAGATGCCTGTTCTGTTGGAGAGCACAGAGCGGCGACTTGCAGGTTACTTGGGACGAGACAAAAATTACAAAAACAGACTCGCCTGAGACGATTGTTGATGGCTGTTTTAAGGCGCAGGAAAAAATTTTAACGGGGTATAAGGGTAATCCAAGGACAAACTGGCGTAAGTTCCAAGAAGCCCTGGCGCCTAAACAAGTCGCGATAAGCTTGACTGGCGAACCGACGCTTTATGAGCCACTCGGAGAGCTGATTCGGACTTTTCACCGGAAGGGCTTAACCACTTTTCTCGTGTCCAACGGAACTCTCCCAAGCAAGCTTTCAAAACTTAGTCAAGAACCCACGCAGCTCTACATTTCAGTATCCGCACCGAACGAGCACGTGTACAAGCAGGTTTGCCGCTCTGAATTTCCAAGGGCCTGGGCAAGACTGAACGAGACGCTTGATTTATTGCCAAGTTTTCATTGCCCCACAGTTGTTCGCATGACACTCGTGAAAGAGCTAAACATGAACCATGCGCATGAGTACGCTAAACTCATCGAGAAAGCCAACCCCACCTACGTTGAAGCAAAAGCCTACATGCACATCGGCTTTTCAAATCTACGCTTGGGATTTGAACGTATGCCGCTGCACAGCGAGGTTAAGGATTTTGCGAAGCAATTAACAGACAAGACGGGTTACATGATTATTGACGAAGCACCAGAGAGCAGAGTCGTGCTTTTAAGCAGGCTGCAAAAACCCATCCAGGTTGGAAAAGACTGAAGGCGGCTTTCGAACTCTAAAAGGTGCTAATTTGAGGTTTAGCCAACGGGTTTGCGTTTGCTTGCATAAAACGTCATATTATACGGTTTTCTAAAGAAATTGAAATAAACTACGAAACAATTTATCCTGGTTAGATGATGCAATTTTGTCCTCTCTGGAAAGTGTTCTTCAAGAAATAAAAGATGAGCTCTTGCAAAAAAATAAAATCCGCGAGGAAACGCAAGAGAGCATGCGCAAAGCAACAAGCCTGTCCAAACAAGCTATACTTCTCATCCATCAAAAAAAATACGATGAAGCTGAAAGATTTATCGCGGAAGCTAAAGACAAAATAGCGAGTCTTCAGGCTTTATCGAAGAATTATCCTGAGATTATCTACGGTGGCATGTTCAGCGCAGCTCTTCAGGAGCATTCGGAAGCATGCATTTTCTTGGCATTGGTCAGAGAATCGCGTTTTGTTACCCCAGCTGAAATTAAGGTGGCCTCAACCGATTACGTGCTTGGGTTAGCAGACGTCATAGGCGAATACAGACGCTTAGCGCTTGACAATTTACGCGAAGGCGAAGTCAAGAAAGCGGAACAATGCCTCCAAATCATGGACCAAGTCTTCATTCGGCTCTTGGCTCTCGACGAGGCCTACATGCTTGTTCCGGGGCTCAGGCATAAATCTGACATTGCGCGAAGAATAATCGAGTCCACACGCGGCGACGTCACGCTCGAAATCCGCAGAAAATCCCTAGAAGACCATTTGAAGAAGTTTGAGCCAAAAAAAGCGATTAAGCGTAAGCCACGAAAGGTTACCGTTTGAGCCAACCTCGGCTGCTAATGAAGAATCTCTCAGTTGAAAAGGCGCATAATACTCAGCTTTGCCTATCCCAGAAAATTATTTTGGAAGACAGGTTGCCGCGCCAAATTAAAACCGTTGGAGGCGTTGACGTTTCGTACGTTGGCAACCTCGGCGTCGGAGCATCAACGGTTTTGGATTATGAATCGCTGGAGCTTTTGGAGTCTCAAGTTGCATGCTGCCAAGTGGAAATACCATACATCCCGACTCTGCTCTCTTTCAGGGAGATTCCGCCTGCAATGGCAGCAATCAAAAAATTGAAAATTCAACCCGACGTGTTCCTAGTCGACGCTCAAGGATTAGCCCATCCTTACAGGTGCGGATTTGCCAGCCACCTTGGGCTCATTATCGGGAAACCCACAATTGGCGCTGCGAAAAGCCGTTTAATCGGTGAACAAGCAGAGATAAACGGGCAGACATTTCTTTTTGATAAGGGCGAACGGATCGGTGCCGTCGTTACCACGAAGCAGGATGCAAAGCCTATTTACGTTAGCGTCGGCCACATGGTTTCTCTCGAAACGGCAGTCAGAATCGTTAAGCATTGCGCCAAAAGCCGAATTCCCGAACCTCTTCTGCAAGCTCACGATTTAGCGACAAAAGAAAGAATCAGGCTAGCGAGGAAGGCAAGGTAAATATCAATGAAATGGCAAACTATCGCTGGAGTGTGAATCGGTTGGCTGAAGAAGTGTCATTCGCCGAGTTCCAAAAATTTGACATGCGGGTTGGAAAGATAATTGAAGCAAACCAGATCCCGAACTCGAAAAAGCTAATCAAGTTAACGGTTGATTTCGGTTCTGAGAAGAGGCAGGCTGTCGCTGGTTTGCTCAAGTACTACGCGCCGGAGCAGTTAACGGGTAAAAAATGTGTTTTTCTGCTAAACCTGCAAAGGCGGGTTTTGGCTGGTGTAGAATCGCAATGTATGATTCTGGCTGCTCAAGATAGCGAAGACCACGTGACGGTGCTCACGCCTGAAAAAGACATTGTTGAAGGCAGCAAAATCGGCTAAGCTATACCTCAGCACTGAAAAAAACTTAAATGGTTAAATTCCAACTCCTTATTGTATAATTTATCGTGAAGGGAGTTTACTCAATGGCAATTAATGAAGAAGCGCTTATGTGGGTTGAGAAGTACCGGCCGAAAAAACTCGATGAAGTCGTAGACTTGCGTGATATCGTTGAAAGCCTCAAAGCTTTCATGAAAAACCCGAAAACGATGCCTCACCTGATGTTCGCAGGCATTCCAGGCACGGGAAAAACCACCATGGCGCTTTGCATCGCACATGAACTCTACGGTTCGACATGGAGAAGTTTTACGCTTGAGCTTAACGCGTCTGATGAGAGAGGAATCGAGACAGTTCGTCAAAGAATAAAGGATTTCTCGAAGGTAGGTCGTTCAGGATTTGGCAACGTCCCCTTCTCTTTAGTCATTTTGGATGAGTGTGACCAGATGACTGGCCCCGCCCAGACGGCGCTGAGAAGAATCATGGAGACGGCTTCCCGAACTTCAAGGTTTATTCTGATTTGCAATCAATCCAGCAAGATAATTGAACCTATCCAGAGTCGCTGCGCAATCTTCAGGTTCTCAAGGCTTGATAAGCAAGCGATGAAGGAGCATCTTCAGTGTATTGCCAAAAAAGAAAATGTTAACTTGCTGCCGGATGCCGCTGAAAGAATCGTTGAATACTCAGAAGGCGACCTTCGGCACGCCATGAACGCGTTGCAGACCGCAGCAGCCTACAAAGAAGGAGTGGTGGACGAGAAAACCGTCTTGCTGGTAATTGGTGAAGCTAGTCCGATGCAGGTGCAGCAGATGATTAGGAAGGCATTGTTCGGCGATTTCATTGAAGCTAGGAAAAAAATGTACGACATAATGGGTTCCTACGGCTTTTCAGGGTCCGAAATAATACGGCAGATAGAACGGGAAATCTTCAAGATGTCAGACTTGACGCCTGAGCAGAAAGCAGAGCTCTCAAGCTTGATCGGCGAGTACGATTACCGCTTAACACAAGGCGCCAACAGCGACATTCAGCTGAGCGCGTTGCTCGCGCAATTCGCTAAATTTGGCAAAGGCGTAGAGGAAAATTATGCAGAATGACCTTTTATGGGTTGAAAAATACCGGCCGAAAAAGATGGAAGACATAGTTGGCAATGAAGAAGCGAAAGCCACGTTTGTCGAATGGCTAAAAGGCAAGCATAAAGGTAAAGCCAAAAAAGCAGTCCTGCTTTACGGACCGCCTGGCGTCGGCAAAACAGCGCTGGTTAACGCTGCCGCAAAAGAGACCGGGTTCACCATAATCGAGATGAACGCTAGCGACACACGTTCAGAAAAAGCCATAAATGCTATTGCAAAACCCGCCACTTCATACGTCGCTTTAGACGCCTTCTCTAAACAAAGCAAAGGCAACCTGCTCTTCCTCGACGAGGTCGACGGAATAGCGGGAAACGAAGACAGGGGCGGTGTGGGGGCCATAATACAAATCGTTGAGAATTCCCAAGTGCCAGTTATCATGGCGGCAAACGACCCTGACATAGACAGGCTTAGACCTCTCAAGAAAGTTAGCGTGCTTATACGTTTTCAGCCAATAAGAATACCGCTTCTCATTACTTTGCTGCAGAAAATTTGCTTGTCAGAGCATGTGAAGGCTGAGTTTGAAGCCCTTGAACGCATCGCGCAAAACAGCAGGGGAGACGTTCGGTCAGCCATAAACGACCTTCAAAGCCTGAGCGGAGAAAACCACGTCTTAACGCTTCAAGATACCATCGGGTTGAATTCAAGAAACAAGGACATCAGCATAGATGAAACGCTCAGAGGATTCTTCTCGGCAAAATCCATCGTTGAAGCCTCAAACGTGCTTAGTCGCTCAAGCATTGATTACGACGAATTCTTAATGTCTGTAAGTGACAACCTGCCCAAACGATACCGTGACCCTGCTGAGCTTGCTGCCGCTTATGATTTCGTCTCGCAAGCAGATGTCTTCCGCGGAAGGATTGGAACTGAAAACTGGCATCTCTTAAAGTACTTCTACAATGAACTGTCGGAAGCCGCCGCGGTGGCGCCTGAATCGTACCAGCCCTTCGAATTTATCACGCCGCCGATAAGAATTATCACCCTGTTTTGGACTAAAGGCAAAAGGTCCATGCTCGACACTGTCTGCGCTAAGATAGGAGCCCAATGCCACATTTCTCGTGAGTCAGCCAAACGCGACTTCGTTCCCTACATCAGAGTTATGTTGGAGCGGCAAAAACTAAATCCGCTATCTTCCTGGTTTAAGTTCACCTTTGAAGAAATCGATTTCCTAGTTAAAATGAACAAGTATTGAGGGGAGAGTCAAGAAATGGTGGCAGCTTTAAATCCGAAGGCATTCAAGCTTCCGAGAGTAGAAAAAGAAAAATTCATCCTCTTGATGCATCTGGGACTCGATTACAACCCCGAACAAGGAGTTTTCTCCATAAAGAGTTACAACAATGTCGAGAAGCTTTTGGACACAATCTCCAGCATATTAAGCACTGAGGCAGCTTTCCTCCAAAGCTGCACTCGATGTGGAAAATACTTCTCGTGCACCGATTGCAAGTATAACGACTTATGCGCTACTAGGAACCTTCCGTTCAGCTGCGTCTGCCCGTCATGCCTCAGGGACCGAAAGCAGTTTGAAGAGTATCTAGAGAAATTTTGATCGGGCATTCTCTTTCGAGAAGCCAGTGCCATGATTTAGTAACTTATTGTGTGTACTTCTTGTGTTTACGGCGTGTGAACTGACTATTTATTGAAATTCAGCGATTTACTCGTAAAGAAGTGAATCGTATGAAAAATAAAATAATTGAGGCTGAAGACCTCACCAAAATCTACAAGAAAGAAGTGAAGGCTGTAGATCACATTTCTTTCTCTGTTGAAGAGGGAGAACTCTTCGGGTTTTTAGGCCCAAATGGCGCAGGCAGTCTAAGAAAATAGCCAAAAGCCTCGTTTTTCCGAAAAATTTCTTTAACGCATCAACTTTGTACCGTCAAACTGTACCGACAAATTGTATATGCTTTTACCTCCTATAGGACAGACTTGCGCACATCCAAACGCACAGAGGAGCGTAGATACCGAACCTTCGTACATAGGTGATGGGGAAACCCCTCAGGGCCGTTGAAACAAGAATCTCGGTATACAAAAGCATCAACCAAACATACAAAAAAGCGAAGGCAAGTCTTATCTTGATAGGGCTAATTAACATTCTTGTAAAAGGCGAGATTTTATGGCGGAAGAACACGCAACATTAAACGTTGCATTATCGCAACTTAAACTTGCAACCAAGAAACTAGGTTTAGACCCAGGAATTTACAGGATGCTTAGCTTGCCAAAACGTTCAATCGGCGTAAGCATCGACATTCGCATGGACAACGGAGTCGTTGGAGTTTTCAGCGGCGTTCGAGTCCAGCATTGGGACGCACGCGGACCGTTCAAGGGAGGAATCCGCTACAGCCCAAACGTTACGCTCGACGACGTTACGGCTTTGGCTATTCTGATGACTTGGAAATGTGCCATCGCAAACATACCGTTCGGCGGAGCAAAAGGCGGCGTAAGCGTCGACACTAAAAAAATGAGCAAACATGAGCTTGAACGGCTAACAAGAAGATACGTGAGCCTCATCGCTGAATACTTAGGTCCTCACCGCGACATCCCCGCGCCAGACATGTACACAGACGCGCAAACCATGGCTTGGATAATGGATACTTACAGCCAGCTAAAAGGTTACAGCATACCTGAAAGCGTCACGGGCAAACCTGTTGAAATCGGCGGTTCGTGGGGCAGAACTGAAGCCACAGGCAGAGGAGTAATCCACTGTATAAAGCAAGCCGCTGAAAACGACAACCTTAAACTCAAAAACGCCACGGTGGTCATTCAGGGTTTCGGCAACGTCGGCTACCACGCAGCCTTAGCAGTCCAAGAAGTAGGCGCTAAAGTGATAGCTGTCAGCGACTCCACTGGAGGTATCTACGCACCAGATGGCTTACACATTCCAGACGTAATGGAGCATAAAGAAAAAACCAATTCTGTTCAAAACTACAAAGATTGCAAAAACATAACGAACGAGGAACTGCTTGAGTTGCCCTGTGACGTTCTGATTCCAGCGGCGCTCGAGAACCAGATCACGTGCAAAAACGCGGACAAGATCAAAGCGAAAATGGTCGCTGAAGCAGCAAACGGCCCGACAACTCCTGACGCTGACAAAGTGTTACACGAAAAGGGAATTTATCTTATACCTGACATTCTGGCCAACAGCGGCGGAGTAATCGTCAGCTATTTCGAATGGGTCCAAAACTTAACCCGAGAGCAATGGCCACTAGAGACGGTTAACAGGAAGCTTGAAGAAAAAATGACCAAAGCATTCAACGACGTCGTTGCCATTGCAGAGAGGGAAGAGAGCGATATTCGGACAGGAGCATTAATGCTGGGAGTGGGAAGAGTGGCTAATTCTATAAAGACATTGGGACTATGGCCATAAAACGCGAACGAATCAGAGCCCAACGTCGATAAGCGGAAGAATTCGAAAACTGAAGGAATCACGGCCGCATAATTAGTGAATGAAAACGTCCTTTCACGTCAGCAACTAATACGTTCTTTGGTTTATTTTTTTCTAGCAAGCCTTAAAACTGCTCACGCTATATCTGTTGAACCCCAAAAGAAGGAAGGTATCGGACGGGGAGAGCGGAAAGCTGGCACTGAAAATTTGCACGTTGGATTTCTGTTATGAGAATTCACTCGTTAGAATCGTCGCTAACAAGAACAGCCCAGAGATCAAGCTTGCCGGCTTCACGGTTGGCCCCTTCGATGAGGGGAACGAGTATGAAGTTTACTTTTGGGTGGCAAAAGAGTTAGCGAACGCTGGAATGGTGCATTTCCGAGAAGACGACATCTTGGATTCAACTAAACTGTTTAAGGTGCAGTGGAGAGAGAGCGTGCAGATTCCAGCGCAAATCTCCGAGTTACCCGATGATTTTTATCCCAAGCTCAGGCGTTACTTGGGCGCTCTAAAACAAGAAGCTACGCAGCCGGAAAGAATAAACGAGTATCAAAAAATGCAGTATTTAGCGAAAGACGTGGTGAATTCTCGGCTGAAAAAGATCGTCGCACTTTCTGCCGCTCCGAGACAAGGTGAACAGGTCCTTAAAAGGTTCTCAAGCGAAGAAAAAACCCTCTACGAGCAGCTCGTTAAAATTATTTCAGAGTGGAAAAACAAGATACTGGAATCTGATGGTGAAAAGTGAAGATGGCTAACGAACAATTAACTGTGGACCCACAGCAGCGTTTTCAAGAGCTTTTTAAAAGGGAAAAGTACCGTCAGAGAATAGCCCAGTTGGCGATCACGGGAAAAAACTCCGTAATCATCGATTTTGAAGAACTCTACGGTTTCGATCAAGCTCTCGCGGAGCAGGTGCTCAACAGACCCGAAGAGTACTTGCAGTACGCTGGAAAAGGCGCCTATGAGCAACTGCGCATAGAAGACTCGGAGTACGCTGAAAGAATCGAGAAGATCACCATAAGAATCGTGCGGTTACTCGAAAAAGAACAGCTTAGAAAGCTTGGGTCAAAACAGATGGCGAAGCTGGTGATGGTTGAGGGCATAGTAGTGAGAGCCACACCGGTTAGGCCCATGGTTTTACAAGCATCCTTCAGATGCAAACGGTGCGGAACAATGAATATGATTGAGCAGACGGGACAATTTCTTAAATCGCCGACCGTATGCATTGCGCCTGACTGCGGAAGAGATGGCCCCTTCGAATTTGTCCAGGAAGAATCAACATTCATCGACTCGCAAGACCTTCGCTTGCAAGAAAAGCCCGAAGACTTACCGCCCGGACAACTGCCGCGCACGTTATCCGTCAAGCTTGTCGGAGACGACATTGTTGACGTTGCCAGACCAGGAGACCACGTTTCCGTAGTAGGCATCGTCCACGCGTTCGCTCCTTCCCTGATGGGAATGGGAAAGCTTAGAACGTTCATCCTTCAACTTGACGCTAACTCGGTGGAAGTGCTCGGTAAAGAACCTGAAACTTCACCCCCCACGCCTGAAGAAGAAGAAAAGATGAAGGCTCTCTCACAAGACCCTTGGGTTCACCGCAAAATCTTGAATTCCATCGCGCCGTCAATTTTCGGTTACGAGTTCATCAAAGAAGCAATAATGTACCTGCTCTTCGGCGGAGTCACGAAAAGTCTGCCAGACGTAACCGTCAGGGGAGAACCCAACATTTTGCTGATCGGAGACCCAGGCACCGCCAAGTCACAACTTCTCCAATACGTCGCCAAGATAGCGCCACGTGGACTGTACACTTCAGGCAGGGGAACAACCGCCGCAGGGCTAACTGCCGCCGTAGTAAGGGAAAAAGGAGGAAGCATGAGCCTAGAAGCAGGCGCCTTGGTGCTGGCCGACAAGGGGATTGCATGCATCGACGAAATGGACAAAATGCGGCCTGAAGACCGCGTCGCCATCCACGAAGCCATGGAGCAGCACACAGTTTCGGTTGCAAAAGGCGGTATTGTCGCGACGTTGAACGCTCGGACTGCAGTGTTAGCAGCTGCTAACCCCACTTTAGGAAGGTATGAGCCCAACCGCAACGTGGCTGAGAACGTTCCGTTGCCGGTAACCATTCTTTCACGCTTCGACCTTATTTTTGTGCTGCGTGACGTGCCAAACCCGGAGGAGGATGCGAAAATGTCAAGGCACATTCTGGAGATACATCGCAGAGGGGCCAGCCCTGTTGAGGCGCAAGTAGATCCTGAACTCTTGCGAAAGTACGTTAGTTTTGCCAAGGGGATTAAGCCCATACTCACCGACGAGGCGCTAAAGCAGCTTAGCGACTTTTATTTAGCTATGCGTTCGACGACCGAAACCGAGGGGTCGCCCGTTGCAATAACTGCTCGCCAGCTTGAGTCGCTTGTTCGCATTTCAGAAGCGCGAGCTCGTGTGGCGTTGCGTAAGGAAGTGACCGCTGAAGACGCGGGAGCAGCTATTGCCATCATGAGGAAGTCTCTTGAAGAGGTTGGAATCGACTTGTCATCGTACAAGATGGACATCGACCTCATCATGACTGGAAGACCAAAAAGCATACGAGACAAGCTGTCTATCGTGCTGTCAACACTGATGAGCATGGAGAAGGTAACGGGAATAGTTGAGAAAAGCGCTCTTGTCAGCGAATTGGAAACCAAGAACAAGATTTCCAGAGGCGAAATTGAACACATGATCAGCCAACTGCTCCGCGAAGGAACAATCTACGAGCCAAGGGAAGGGTGCTTAAAGAAAACCTGAGTAGAGGCGCAGCGAGTCGATGAAGCCAGTGGCAGTTGTTGCTGGAACAAGACCTGAAATAATCAAGATGGCGCCTGTAATCAGAGCGCTAAGCAAAGCGAAAATTCCATCACTGTTCATCCAATGCGGTCAACACTACGATTTTAACATGGCTCAGCAATTCATCGAAAACCTCGGGTTACCAAACCCTGACTTCGCCTTTAAGATTGAAGCTTCCTCAGCCGGGGCGCAAACAGCCGAAATAATGATGAAAATGGATCACATCTTGGCTGAGATTAGACCTTCTATTTTGCTGGTTGAAGGTGACACGAACAGTGTTTTGGCGTCAGCTATGTCGGCCAATAAGCGGGTCATTCCTGTCGGGCACGTGGAAGCTGGTTTGAGAAGTTTTGATTTGCGCATGCCTGAAGAGCATAATCGACGTTTAACAGACCACTTATCTGAGTACCTGTTTGCGCCAACAGAGAGAGCGAAAGCGAATCTTTTGAGAGAGAGTGTCTGGGGCAAAATCTACTTGACGGGAAACACAGCCATAGACGCTGTGCTTGAGCATTTACCGACAGCCGAGAAAAAATCAGATATAATGTCAAAGATTCCTTTTGAAACATTTGCTTTAGCGACGGCTCACAGGGCAGAGAACGTTGACAACTTATCGGTTCTCGAGTCTTTTATGGATGTTTTCTCTGAATCGCCGATTCCAATCGTTTACCCGATGCATCCGCGAACAAAAAGACGGCTACAAGAAAACCGGTTGTTGGCGAAGATGGAAACGTTAAGTAACGTGCTGATTCTTCCACCGTTGGGGTACTTGGATTTTTTGGTTTTAATGAAGAATTGTCGATTGATAATTACTGATTCAGGCGGTATTCAGGAAGAAGCTACTGCTCCAAGCATGAGAAAACTTGTTCTGGTGATGCGTTTATCGACGGAGAGACCTGAAGCGGTAGAAGCAGGATTTGCCAGAGTGGTTGGAACGGATAAGAAGACAATTTTGGCTGCTATTGAGGAAGAGGTTGGGCATGATGTTGAACTGCCATTGGATTCTCCTTTCGGTGATGGTACGGCAGGCCAAAAAATTGTGAAGATAATAAAGAAAATCTTTGCTTAAGATATGTAAGTTGTTTTTTTATCTTCTTCTTTGCGTGTTTGTTCAGCTTCCAGGGCTCGTTTTTCTTCAATCTGCTGCAGGCGATTCACCATGGTTTCTGCTCGGGCAATTTCCTCGTTTAATCCTGCAAGGTCCAAGTCGAAGTTGAAAGTGGATTTTAAGACTTCCAGCACGCTTTTTGCTGAAAGGGGATCAGGCAGGTAGCCTCTTGTTTCGCCCAGCAGGCAGAGAGCGTCGATTTTTTTGAATTTTGCGAGACCGAGTATTAGTCCGGCTGTTCCTACAATGGGGCTTCCTGAAGCGCTAAGTACTGCTCCTGATTGTAATGCTTTGTCTAGGATTTCCTGTGATGTTGCCGCTATGAAGACTTTGGGTTTTTCTTTCGGTTCGATTCGGTAGCCGCCGATCGTTGCGATTGTCTTTATTTTGTGCCTCTCTGAAAATGCAAGGATTCGATCAGCGATTTCGTATTGTCCTTCGATAGTCTGCGATTGGCTGTCGCCAGTGAACAGGATCAAGTCGTTTCCGTTTGGGTTTTTGTAGTAGTAGAATACTCCCCTTAAGAGGCGTACGTTCCCTTTCTTGTTAACTAGGACGAAATATGGAAAGTGAGGCGAGTAAAGGTACGCAATTTTCTTGGCTTTCAACTGCTTAATCATGTACCGGAGGGCGATTTTACCGACAAGCCCTAAACCTGGAAGACCCTCGATGAGAATCGGATTGTTTGGTTGAATTTCAACGAACTCTTTAAGGCATGTTTCTTTCATGCATTGCTGCTCCTTTTCATTGCCATTCGGTATCTAAGATACTTATCATCCGGAGAAAACTTGGCCGGATGCGGAATCCTAACTCGACCACCACAATAAGGGCATTTATCCTTTTTTAAAGTATACTTGTTGCAGTTTACGCATTTACGTAATTGCCACACCAATTATTTTTCCCTTCTAAAAGTTCCCTGCCCGCCCGCCTTTGTGATGTTTGACACGACACTTTGGGCGACTTTTTGAAGGACATCTTCTGCCCGCTTATAATTTTCAGCGGACGCTTCAATACTGTACTTTGGCGCTGCAATAACGTAGAACTTAACGGTCGCGTCCTTGAGTTTATCCGATTTCGCCTTGCTAAAAACTTCCTTGATTATTTTTACTCCATTAGGTTTCATGCAGCGGATTTCCAGCACGCCTTTTACCTTCACCATTTTAACATGGATGCGTTCTTGGGCCACTTGAACAAAGGCTTTGGCAAGGTTTTCCTCTATGCCGATTTCTGTTAAAGTTTCATAACCTTCGATCGCTGCTTTTTCGAAACCTTCGTACAAGCCATATCTGTCCTCAATGATTTTACCGGCCTTCTCATACAATTCTTCGTTAGTCAACCCGACTTTTTCCGCGACACCTCGAAGTAACGCTTCGGCTTTTCTTTCCTTTTTCCATGAGAGGACCTTCTCGATCCTTTCTCTTTTCGTGACCCGCCTGAGGGATAAGTCGATGTGCCCTTTTTCCAAGTCGACCCGTAAAACCTTGAGAACCATTTTTTGTCCTTCACGCACGAAGTCTCGAATGTTTCTTATCCAAGAAGACGAGATTTCTGAGACATGAAGTAACCCGCGTTTGTCGTATTCGTCGAGTTTAGCGTAAGCGCCATAATCCGTGACGGTTTCTATGGTGGCGATCACTAGGTCGCCGACTTCAGGCCACTCGGGCTTACGCTCAGCCATTCATTTCGTCATCCCTTATTCAAGAACCGCGAGAACTTCTCCGTTGATCTTTGCTCTTCCACCGGATGGCTCGGCGAGTATTTCTCCGCATACGTTGCAGGTGACCTTGTTTACGGCGTTGCTGAAAACCAGTTGTTCGTTACCGCATTTTGAGCATTTAACTCTGAGGAAGAGGCTTCGAGGTTTCGGGATAAGTTTGCTCCATTCAGACAAGATTTTTCTCTCCGTGACTATTCTATGACTAGTTTTCTGAGGCGAATACCGTCCTTGTGCCTCATGTAGTTGCAAACTTTACATTTAAGGCGAAGGGTTTGTTTTTTTGTTGTCTTGGCGAATTCTCTTTGAAGCGGATATTTTTGTCCGCCATAACCCTTCTTTTCTCTTTCATGGTGGCGTTCACCTACGGCTAAGGCTCTTCGTTTTCCGGCCTTGTAAAGAGTTACACTGTGAATTTGATGAGTTTTACACTTTGGACAGTAAGTTTTGATTTCTTTAGGAACATTCACCTTGTTCTACCAGCTTTGCATAGAAGGAACACACGCATTCTTATACTTTTTCACGTATAAGCTGAAAACGTTGGTTTTTCCGCAATGCCTTTTCTGGAACGGCTGTAGGAATTTTTTTTGTTGCGACTTTTGTTTTCAGGAAAGTTGCGACTTTTCATGTCGCTTTAATGTTGAAGGAATTATTGGCTCATATCACTGATGCACTTCAGCCAGCGTCAACTCAGTCCCGTTGCTGCGTTATAGTGATAGCGCCATACTGTTTTGCACAACGCTTAAGCGCAAGCCGAGAAAAAAATTTGCTAGTTGCGCTGCTCCGCCAGTTTCCAATTTCTCCAAGGAAAAGAAGGAAAGTGCAGGTAAATGCGTGGGCTTTATATACTCAACATTGTAGAAACAATGCTACAGTAGACATCATGTCAATAGTGCAAGTACTCGAATTGCTTATCTTCGTCGTTGTTTCGCTGTTTGTAGCTTTGTTAATTATCAAAGTTCTTTCGGATACGGCGAAACATTCGCAACTTCCGATAGGCAGTGTCCAAGACGTTCAGCGCGGCGTATTGATAATGTGGTTCGCTTTGACAATAGTTTGGATACTTCAAACTCTCGGTTTAACTTCTTTGTTTTCTTCTCTTACGATCTCGGGAATAGTTGGTCTGGGCGTAACGCTGGCATTGCAGTCAACGCTGTCAAACATTTTATCCGGAATCTGGCTTCTGCGGGATAAAGTGTTGCGTTTAGGCGACAGAATAAAAATCGGCGATATTGAAGGAACCGTTACCAAGCTGAGTTTTAGGTCTACTTGGCTGAAGACGAATGAAGGCCACATCGTTGTTATGAGCAACTCAACCCTCTACAATGGCCCATTCACCAACTTTACCGCGAGGGACCGTCTGTCTGAAAAAATCGCGATAACAAAAGAAGATTAATCTCCTAAAAGCGTAAGTCGTTGCCGAAATAAACTGGCGCCCGTAAGCAAATCTATAATCGCCAGCTAAGCAGCCCACCAAATTTCTCTGCATCAATAGCTTGATGTGCTAAACCATAGCAAAAAGACACATTCTTTTTTAAACCGAACAATTTTAAGTTTATACAAACTGCAGGTGCGGGAATGGAAGGTCTTTCAAAAATTAAACAGCACTCAGACACCATAGTTAAACTGTTGCCGTTGTTTGCTTTTGCCGCACCATTAGTTTTGCTTTACTTGCTGAACCCCGCTGACCCGTACCTTCAGGTTAGTGCGCAGGCGTCCTTTCAGTTAATGTGGAAGGGAAGAACTTTCCAGTTGTTCTTTATCTGGCTGATAGCGCTCGAGTTTATCCTCAGTTGGGAAGCCTTCAAGCTAAAGATAGACAAGCAAAACATGGCAAAACTTGCGGCTGTCGCAGTTGCCCTGCTGCTTCCCACTCTTTATGTGGTTTCCGAGTATTATCTTGGGTTAAATGGCGTAATTGCAACTTGGTCTCTGCAGAGAGGAGTTGCTTTCTACGATTCCATGCCGCTTTCAGTTGAGTATCTTGTTTTTTCAGTTCTTTTTTGCTTAATCGCGCTTCTTTACTTTGGGAAAAAAGGCTTGGTGGACTTCACTCTACCAGGTCTGTTTGTTGGGTTAGTGGGAATTATATACACTATCGACAATGTTTTTCCAAACGGGGAGTTTACGCCCTTTCAAATTATGGTTCCCACGACAGCCACACTTGCGGCCAAAGTGCTGAACTGGATGGGATGCGTTACTTCGCTAACCACAGTTAATGGAATGCCGACTCTTCAGGCTACAGGACCACTGGGAACCGCGACGTTTTCGATAGCTTGGCCCTGCGCTGGCATTGAAAGTTTTCTGATTTTCACGGCTGTTATTTTGCTGTTTCTGCAGCAGATGGAACTCTCTTGGAAGGCTAAAACGGCGTGCTTTGTGGTCGGCGCTGTGATCACGTACTTCGTTAATGTTCTCAGGATCGTCACGATCTTTAGTATTGGCATGAAGTACGGTGTGAATTCGGTCCAGGTAG
Source organism: Candidatus Limnocylindrales bacterium (assembly GCA_035319575.1). GTDB lineage: Archaea > Thermoproteota > Bathyarchaeia > Bathyarchaeales > Bathycorpusculaceae > Bathycorpusculum. The sequence continues at coordinate 114,709 of DATHCJ010000047.1, read as the reverse complement.
ATAATTTCCACGACTATTATGGCCCTCTGTACTCGATAATATGGATCGTGACTTACCCTCTTATCATTTTAGTGGGTCAAGGCTTGTGGCGAAGAAGAAAAATGGGAAAAACACGGAGCGATGCGAACGTTAGGAAACCTCAACAAGCACAGCTAAACCCTGTTTAACCAAAACCTTAGCGTTCTCAACGGGCAAAGAAGCAACATCCTCGACGAGAAATGGACCGTAAGACTTCATGTCAACACCCATAATTGCCGGAATACTTTTCGTAAACCTCAAAGTCACGCGTTTATGACCCACTTCAGCTTCAGCTTTAGCGGCAGCTTTCGCAGCTGCTTGGTTAGTTTGTGGTTGCAGTAGGTCTCTGGCGAACTTCTCGTATGCACTAGTGAAAGTTACAAAGCTCTCACATATCTTGGCTTCTTCAACCGTTAACGATTCAGACGGCAATATCTGGTTTTGGCTGACTGCTCCAAGCAGTTTTTTGTATCTTGTCTGAAGCAGTTCCTCAAGCATCAGCCTAACGTTCTTGGCTTCATGATCAAGCAAGCTTGCCTTAACAGTTTTCTTATCAGTCAGCCTGTTTTCTTCTGTTACGCGTTTCAGGTAATCCGCCATTTTAATGTAGAAGTCAGGAATTAAGCTCCCAAGTGGAACCTCTTCAACTTCTCTTCGCCATGCCTCGTAAAGCTCGTAGTACATCAGTTCGCAACCTCGGCTCTGCCTTTACATATTAGCATAACTGCCGCTGCAACCGGCAACTCTTTGGTCTCATTCTTGTATGGACCCAACGTTTCCCCGTCCAACTTGAACTCTGGCGCGTCATGTATCAACACTTTTACCTCTCCCTTTTTAAAAGCTACCGCCCCACTAAATGGGTCAAAATCATTCAGGTTTTTGGCTGGAAACTCCACTTTTTTAAGTCCTGTTTTACCATGTAACGTGCCGTTCATCCTAATCAAACGGTGAACATCAGTCGTAACAACCGTGTCGATCTTTGCTGACTGCAAATCCTTTACGTACTCAGCCAGTTTTAGCCATGTTTGAACGCTGACACCGCTAACGCTTTCCCATCTACCCTCGTTAATGCAACGAGTGACGAAAGCCTCTCTGTTTTTTAGGAGTACAGCATTCTTTAAACCGATTTTTTTCAAGTCTTCTCTGGATGCATTCTGAACAAGATTTTGCATTCCAACTTTCAACCGCTTGTTCCAGCCGAAATTGTGCAAATTGAATCTTTGGTTTCGCTTTCCGCGATTTTCCTTGACATCCTTATCCAACACGGCTAAGCCTAACCCTGTAACATAATCGACGATTTCCTTCCTCGCCATAGCATCCAATGAGCGTACAGCTTCATTCTCAACGTGCACATGGTAGCCCCTGTGCCCAGAAAAAAACACGTGCAGCTCATCCAATAAAAAACCAAAATCGTTCGTCATCATATCAATCAGTTTAGCGGTCTCCTCCCGTGCGGATTGTATGCAGAGTTCGCAAGGCCACGTTTTGGTTACAAACTTTGTTCCTTCGCAAGCAGGGCAAACTTCCGGTGTTATACCTCGGCCGCTAAAGCCGCACTTACTGCAAGTGAATTCGTCGTGAACTTTGTCACAGGAAGTTGGAATATGGTCGGCATCAACGTCGAAGACCAAGTCAGCGCCTAACCAACCTTTCTTATCCATATCAAAATCTGGGTTTTCATAGTAAGCGCAAGAATGGTAAACGTCTGACGGAACGGTTTGGTTAAGAGTTGAGCGTAAACTGCTGATTCCGGCAAACCTTTTGTGCCTGATCATGAAACGCTCTTTAAAGGTCAGATAACCGAATTCTCTCTGGTCGATAAAAATCGGGGCAGGAATAGCATTCGAGGGGTCTCTATAGTACTCGCAGAATTTTCGGTAAACGAAGTCTCTAGAAGCTTCCAAATTTCCCGATTTCCCCCTTTACCTGCATATACTCATTAATCTTCCCAAATTTATCTATATGCCGACTCAATGAACCGTTTGCAAGTTAACCTCATAGACTAAAAGAGTGCGGCAGTCATCAAGTCTTTAAGGTACTGCGGGAAGTGGAAAGGAACAGGCAAATAAGGCAGATTCTGCTGCAGGTACCGGGCCATTGTAGGAATTGGCTGATAATTTGCGCCGGAGATAGCAAGCACCACAATCAAGAAGGTCAGCCAGAGCGCTGTGGCTTCTAACTCTGCTTTCCGCTGAGGAATCAACGCATACAGGAAAAGGAAAGGGATGTACCAGTTTTGGAAGTAGGGCAGCAGAAAACTTGGCAAGAGTAAGAAAAGTGCTGACAAAGAAAGTAAGGTGTTTTTGTCCAACATGTAAACCGCGTACGTGACCGTAACCGTTAGAGTCAGCAAAATTGAAAAGGATTGAAGTGACCATGAGATTTGCGTGTTGACGGCAAAAGCGTTGACACCATTCATGATTAACTGTGGTGCCGTAGCCACAAAGTATGGGGTGCTTAGATAGGCAGTGAAAAGACTTGTGACCCCGAAGATAACGCCGGCAATCACTGCTTTGTTGTTCACTAAACTGCGGAGCTTGTTCTTCTGAAAAAGCCGAATCAAACCTACCAGAATGAGCGGGAAAAGAAAAATGCCTGCCTGGTACTTGAAAAAGACCGAAACTGCGACTAGTAAAAAGAAATAATCGTAACGTTCAGTCATAAACATGAATATGGCGAACAGGGAAAACAAAAAAGGAATCGAATCAAACTCTCCGTCAGCCGCATAAACAACCAAAGAAACATAAATTATGTAAACCCCAAACAGCTTGAGAATCAAAGACATGTCTTTTTGCATGAAACGCCTCAGAAAAAAGTAAACACCAGCCGATGCAAAAATCAAGAACACAACTATTTCAAGCTTGAAGATCAGGCTACTGTTAAAACCGTTTTGGAGAAGGACACCGAAGGGAAGGAAAAGGAAGATACTGCCTAACGGGTAAAGTTGCGGCATTTCTGGCCAAGTCACGTACTTGTAGGACGAAGTGTCAAGGTTTGACAGTTTGCCCAGGGGTTGGCTGAAAACTGAAAAGCCGTCCTTAAGAAACAAGCTGGAGACGTAGGAGTCTCTTGCGTTATCCGTGAACCAGTTTTCAAAGGCTGCAAGGGGGTTTGGGGTCGGCGATACAAGCGAAAACCACACCACCAAAAACCAGACCGCCATCGATACTAAAAGCAAGGTTATGAGAATTCGGCGGCTTTTCTTGCTCACAGAGGGAAGGCTAAATTTGGTTAACTTAGCATCTGCAAACTCGGATAATACTACTCTTAAAGCTAGGAGCATCGCCAAGGCTAAGCTAGCGAGGAAAAGGATTTTTGAGGCTTCACCGAGCCAGCTGTATGGAAAAGTCACATTTGGCTCTTGGGCGCTTATACTTCGTCCAGATGTTTGCTGTTTCAGACTGCTTGAACTTTTGGGTTCTTGAACGGTGACGTAAAAATTAAGACTGCACGCCTTCGGTGATTCAGACACAAAAACTGCCTCGTAGTAGTTAGCGCTTGCAGTAAAGCTGTAGACGATGTTTGAATCCGTGAGAACAGTGTAAGTGCAATCATTGCTGGTTACCACGTAGTCGGTTATAGTGGGGGTTATTATCGAAAATTCCTTTGAAAAAGCCGTAGGGGACTGCGCTCGAATTGTAACGTTCTCTCCGCCGTGGAAGGACCCTAATCCCTCGGTGTATGTCTCATTTGGACTCAACGTGAAAGTGCCGCTAAGAACGAACGGGCGACTGTCGCCTGGAAACAGGCTTATGACGGCGAGAACCGTGCTCAGCGTCAGCACTATCATAACCGCAAAAAAAAGAGCCTTGCTCGTCGGACGCTTCAAAGTTGTTTACCAGATTTAGCAAAAACTACGAACAGGGACTATTATATGTTAACGCAAAACGAATGCCCTCGCTAGCTTACCCACGCGAGATCGCCCTTAAAATGTAAGTTATAAAGCTGTGGATTTCGTTCCAGCTTAATTTGGATTTTCCGCTTTTTCGGTTAACGAATAAAATGGGAGTTTCCCTAACGTTAAAATTCCTCAAGTTAGCTTGCCTTACAGTTTCTATTTGAATTTCATAAGTATGACTGTGCAGGTTGCTGATAGTCGCGCCGAGAAATTTTGTGGAGTAGCAGCGGAAGCCACTGGTGCAATCGTGAGGTTTTAAATTGAGGCATAGTTTAGCTGTAAAGTTAGCTACTCGGCTGATTATTTTTCTGGTGGAAGGCCAATTTGTTATGCTCCCGCCTTTTGTGTACCTGCTTCCGATCACGATTCCGCAATCAGTCTTGTACATGGTTGATAAAAGCTGAGGGATGGCTCTCGGGTCATGCGAGTAGTCGGCATCCATTGTAATAACGTATTTTGGCGGCGACTCCGAGTTTAAAAAAAAGGTGAAGCCATCTGTAATTGCTGTTCCCAACCCGCTTTTTTTAGGCCTGAGACAAAGCAGGATATTATCATACTTGTTTTGTTTTTCCCGTACGATTTCGGCTGTTTTGTCAGGGCTTGAATCGTCGATGACAAGGATAGTACTGTTTAGCTTCAAACTTTCGACGTCATCGATTAATTTGGAAATATTTTCGGCTTCTCGATAGGTGGGTAGGATTATCCCAATTTCTGCGCCGCGCACGGTGTTGCCAATTAATTGATAATTCATTATGCTCTAGCTCGTGTTTCTAGTTACATATAAATATATAATTTTAGGTAGTTACGTCGCCAAATTGGAATCAAGGCTCCGTTTACGCTTGTAGTAGGCGAGAGGATGATAAATTCGGCGGCATAAGTCGTCTCTGTTCTTGCATACACCATGCGTTTGCAGGAGAGAGCATTGAGGTGGAGTGTAACGTGTTGCGGAACCTCTTTCGCCTGCAATATGCTCGATTTGATAGAGAGTCAGCCTTTCATTGTAGTCAGAGAAGGTTTTGAATAATTCGTTCACTTTCTCGACGGACATTCCAATGTTGACAAGAAAAGAGACCAACGTAAAGCGTTCAATATGCGACAGGTGATGATTCGATTTCGCAATTCCAAACAAAGCGTTTATGCAAGGTGGATAAGCGGTTTCAACTACGACTTTCGGAGTTTCTTCGGTCCCTGCTTCCCCACTGACTTCAGAAGCCAGTTTTTTCACCCGTTCAGCTATGAGACCTAAATCAGCCGGGTACTTTTGAAGCTTCACGTCCAATCTTTTCTCGATGCGTCTGCGAATTTCTTCTTCCAGCAGCCTTGCGATATCTTTCTTGTTTAGGTAAACGCTGCCGTGTGACAGGATGCTGTTGGTCAGCTTCCATTTTTTGTCATGCAAGTGAGCTGAGTTTCTTAAGTAATCGGTGAAGCTTATAGTAAATTCTAAAGGTGAATCAATGGTTTCCTTGAGCGTGACTTTTATTTTCCAATCAAAATCTTGAGCTACTTTGAGGATTTTTTCTTTTTGCTCACCGCTCAAATCATGGGATGCTTGTTTAGCCTCGGCTAAGGCGTACCTCTTTTTGACAAAAGAGTTCTCAGTGGCTATTACAATCAAAAGTGCGACGGGAAAGGAGAGTATTTCAAGTTCTAGGTATTTCGTGTTCCGGTTGATGCTTCTATTTATCAATGCTTCGTTAACCCGTTCTTCAGCGCGTCTCAAAATCTGGTCCGTGCCGATGCTTGTGAGGTCGCCTATCTGTAGTTCTAAAGGTTTAATGTACTCGGCGGTTTCTTTTAAAAAGGGATATTTCGCCAAATCACTCTTGGTGAAGACCGCCGACCCAACTTGCAATACATTCACGCTATTCTGTTTCGATTCTTGGCGCCAGGAAAAAGGTCAGTTTTCCCTCTTTGGTCTGCTGGAAGTCTATTTTCACGGGCATGTCGGTCGAGAATTCAAGTGTCGCAATTTCGGATGTCGCTGAAGCAGCTTTTATGATTTCAGACAGGTAACTTAAGCTGAACGTTGCCTTCGCGTTTTCCTTTACCTCCAAATCAAGCAATGCGTCACTGCCTTTCTGGAGAGTTATGGTTGCCCCCATTAGGTCACCTGAAGCGCTTAAGGTAAGCTTCTCAGGTTCTGCTTCGATTCGCACATGGTCGCTTACTAGTTGGGCGTCTTCGATTGCTTGGCTTAAGCCTTCGGTTGTGGTTTTTGCTTTGACGTTGAAGGTTATTTTTGGAGTGGGAACTTCTTCTTCTGAGGCTTCCAAAGTTGGCATCGTGAAGGTTCTGCTGTATTTTCCAGTGATTATTACTTCCAATCGTCCTGTTTTGTCGTCTAAAGATAACTCGACGGATTCGTCTCTTCCCGCGCGTTTGAGAAGTTTTAGCAATTCGCTTATGTTGAGGCACATTTTAGCGGGCTCTGTGGAGACGTACTCTTGAAAAATAGATTTTGGCCACTCAAAATCAATCATGGCGACCCGAGAGGGATCCATTGCTCTAAGCTTCAATCCTTCAGGGTCAATCTTGAAGGTTGCTTCGTCTACCAGGATTGAGATGGCCGTAGCCATGTCTCTTAGGAGTTTAGCGTCAGACACTTTAAGCTTGAACATTTGCATTTCTCCCTCGCTTATGCATATAATTGTGAAGTTATATAGCTTGTGATTACACTTTGAGCTAATAAAAATTGTCATAACCCCGCCCCGAAAATGTGCTCGATAACTGGGCAAACAGGAAAATTAAAAGGCGGGTAATTTCAGCGCCTAAGCGACACTCAATGGTTAGGAAAAATGAAGGAAATAATTCTTAGCTGTATTCTCTAAATGTGTAGTTGCACTTGGTGCAACGCAGAAATTGCGTTGAAGACTCGTCGGCCCCCCTGGTCTGGACTTGCCAAACGTAGGCCGCGTTGTTTCCGCATCTTGGGCATTCAATCCTCACAGTGGGCAACGTGCTAAGTTTCTGTTCTTCTTTTCCGATGACGGCTACAAACTGTTGAGGAGTGTGTTGAATAACTTTCGGTGCTAGCTTCTGTTCACTTTTTTCGCCTGCTTCCGGCTTCTTGTATCCGCATTTGGGGCATGCGAGAACTAGAGTGGTTTCTTTACCGCTCTTGGATTTCTTGGGCTCAAGACGGGAACCGCATCTAGGGCAGAATTCCATATTCCGCAACTCCAATATTCGCTATCCGTTTTTGATTCCCTTAGCAATGTACCTTTTAAACCTTTTCTAATAAGCGCTTAAGTCAGGGCGTAATTCCAGAAGCAATAAGGTGTGCGACGCGTAAAGGCTCAGGGAAACGACTATTTGTCGATGTCAACTCGACGATTTTTTGGGCGTCAGCCAGAGAAATCCCAGTTAATTCCAAGTAGATCCTCTTGCCAAGGCAGCTCACTTCATGGATGTCTCCAGCAGCAAGAATCGTTCTCCAACGCTCTTCGCTTTGTGGCAGATTATTTAGGGCTTTTCGAACTGCTTCTAAATCAGGCTTATGACGAGTCACCGCTATGATGGGAAGCTTGGTCGCCAAATTGAGTCTTTTGATGTCTACAACGTTAAAGCCGGCAAAGGTCAGTCCGTTTAACATTACCAAACGCAACTGTTTAGAATGAGGCGAACTGTTAATCATGGAAGCTAACTTTTCGGTAGCGTCAAAACCGTCGATCGCAACATAAGTATGCATCACGCCATCAATTAAGCATCCCCCGCGAAAAACAACGCCCACAACAATCGCAGCGCCGTGCGTGTGCGGAACAAATTTGCCGTCGTCAACGCCCAATATTCGGATTTCAGATTTTATCATTCGAAAGCGTTTAGGCTCCAAAACCTTCCCTTAATACTAAATAAGTCACGCATCAGCTTTTAAACTGAAGCCTAAAAATTCAGCCCGAACAATTCAGATGCACGAGTTGGGAGCCATTTCTGGGGAAAGACACCTAAAAGTGCAAAAGGACGGAACTAAGCTTTAAGAACCCGATTTAGCTCTTTGCCAAAGGCATCGTTTACTTCTCGAATCTTCTTAATAGCCTTAGCCAACGCATCTTCAGGCGTAACGCTTCCCTTCGTCCTAACGTAAAGAGTGGGGCTAGATGCTAAGGGGTGCGGTACATCGTAGCCGGCAAAGTCCACGTCCTTATCCTCTAAAAGCCGTTTCGTCACCAGGTTACAAAGACCGTGAGTGCCGCCCACGATTTCTATTTTGAGTTCGTTCTCAGATTTTTCTATAACGTTAATTTTCACGCCAGTTCAGCCCTCGCTATACCTCTTCCTTTCCATAATCGGGGGCTATTTTACGTTTTTCAATGTTGCCGCATTTTGGACAGCGCAATTCAAACCGGTCGGGCTCTAGCAGAGTGCCGCATCGAGAGCAGAACGCATCCACGACGCCTAAATTCTTATCGTTTGTTGACAGATGGAAAATACGGTTTTTCTCGCTAATCACCTTGGCTCTAATGATGTCTCCAGGCTTGCAAACTTCATTCATCGAGTTAACATACCTGTCGGAAACATCTGAAATGTGAAGGATCCCGCCGAAATCGCCTGAAAGCCTCTTGTTTCCAACTTTAAAAATCCGTACCAGAACATTGTCAGATTGGGCATTACCAACTTGCCCCACAACAATGCTGGAAAGTTTCGGCACGACTACACCATCGACGACTGGGTAGACAGAAACGCGTCTGTTTTGCAAATCCACCAGTGAGCGACCTAAAATTTTCGAGTATATAACGCCGTCTTTAACGTACGTCCCGGAGTCTGGAACAAACTCTTCGATAACGCCTAAGCGTTCTCCGGGCACCACTAAATTACCGCTTTTTTGTTCAGGGGGTTTTAAACTCATAATTGTTTCCCTTTAACTCTTTAAATAAGCTAACAGTCTATTCAATAAGCGCATATGCTTAGTTTCCGCTCTTATCAATAAACCTTTTGATTAGAATGCAAAGTTAATTCCAGCCAAGATAGCTAAAGAATTAGTTAGCTCGACCCTTTAATCACGTACAAGTCAACAACAAAATCATGTCTGGGTTTTTCATGAAAATCAAAGATTCGCGGAATAGTCATAAGCATTGAATAAACCGCTTTAACTTCGCCATTATGCTTGGTCACAAACCTCTCTAAAAAGGGAGATGGCGGAACCTGCAAAAACCCGCTGCTTGCTCTGAGTTGCTTGATCAATTGCTTGTCGGTTTCTGGGTGATTATGCAGGGAGTAAACGGAGCAGCCCAGTTCCAAGGCTTTGACCAAGAAGACCCTGTCAGCCTCACGCGTTTGTACTCCAAAAGGCGGATTCTGCAGGACCGTATCGAATCTGCCCACGATACTTTGGATGCCTCCGATAACCCATTGAACGCCACCAGCTAAACCAACTTTCCGCGAATTTTCAACGGCAGTTTTGATGGCTCTCCTATCAATGTCAACGCCCACAACTTCTTTGGCACCAAGGTAAGAAGCGCCCAAAGCAAGCCTGCCTGTCCCGCAGCCTAAATCCAGCACGGTCTTGCCGATAACATCATTATTTGCGTAGGCGCCGATGTAAAGCATTGTTGAAGCAACCGAAGGGGAAACAGTGTACTGCTCGAGATGAGCTTGGGGAGCGGGTTGAGTAACAATTTTTGAGAGGAACAGCTCTAGTTCCAGCTTTCGAATAATCCTTTTTTGAGGACGTTCTCCCATGACGACTCGCCAATAGCCACCATAAATTCGTTAATAGTCAACACGGGCTTTGAAAACTTTCCTGAGGCATCAAGGCCAATTCTGGGGCATGCAGTGTTAACATACGCATCAATGGACGGAAACGCCAAGAGCTCTTCAGGAGTAATTTCCTTAGCAGCCAAAAGATAAGCAGCGCCACCCTGCTTCTGTGCTAAGTCTTTAATTTTCAAAGCCGCATCAACCCTTTTTTGACCTGGTTTTAAGCCAATTATTATCCCGAAGGTTTTCGCGCCTCGCGCTTCTTCGATGCTTGCCCAGCGTTGCTTGATAATTTTCTGGGCTTCATCATCAACTGAGAAAGCCCTGTTATCGTACGGATCAGCTATGACGGTTGGTTTGGAAGCGCTCAACGCTACGCCCAAAGCGTGGAACAAACCTCCGCCGACAAACAGGAAAGCGTCCACTTCATCTGCTATTGATTTCACGTTGCTGTAATTGCAGCCACTGACTTGCCCGGGGAAACTCAGTTGACCACTGTCGCCGATTACCACGGTTTTTCCAGCCCTGACCAAAATTTCTCTTCCGAGGTTCAGCGCTTGTGCATGCTGGATTGAAGTGGCTAAACCAATTCTAACGTACTTGCTCAACAGGGGCAAAGCCTGCTCAACAGCGTTTTCGACCGGTACCGTTGATCTTGCTTCGACATAAACCGTTGGAACACGTTCGTGCGTCAAGATTCTTGAGTGACCAAAATGCACTATTAAATCCGCTCCCAAGTCTTCCGCTTCGTCAATTGCAATGTCGCAGGCGCCGTAGCATGAGTCGGCGGAAATTATCGGAAGGGCACCGATCTTCTCGACGATTTTAGCCAGACGCAGACCTTCAGGTTTTAACCCTTCGGGCAACTGAAGCAGAACGCGCTTAGCGCCAAGTTTAGTAATCTCCTGTTTTATTCTTTCCTCCTCGAAATCAAAACCCTTCATGATATTATCCCAACTGTCGAACAAGAAGCAATTGAAGAAAAATGAGGGTGAATTGTTTGCATAGGAGCTCTTTCTAGGTTGGCCACTCCCAGTCCGGAATTGGCTTTTTAAGGGGGTGACCGTTAGCTATAGCAGCCTGTTCAGCAAGCCGTTCAAGAATTATCTTTTGCTCTACACTTGCAACATGCTTTCTTACAGCTACCACGGCGTCATTGTTTACCGATAAACTGTCGATTCCTGCTCGGACAAGGAACTCTGCGAAGTCTGGAAGGTTTGAGGGGCCTTCACCGCAGATTGAGACTGTGCATCCGTTTTCGTGAGCTATCTTGATGAGGTATGCAAGTATTCTTTTTACTGCTGGGTCTCTTTCGTCGAAATAGCCCATTTGTCCTAAGCGTTCAGAGTCGCGGTCAATCATCAGTATGCCTTGAGTCATGTCGTTCGAGCCGATCGAGAACCCGTCGACCATTTTGGAGAATTCGTCCGCCATGATTGCGATTGAAGGAGTTTCCGCCATAAACCAAATCTTAAAGTCCTTGGTGCGTTCTAAGCCTTCATCTTTCATGATTTCAAGGGCTTTCTTAGCCTCCCAGAGAGTCCGAATTACTGGAAGCATAACGTAAACATTCTTGAGGCCCCATTCCGCGCGGCATTTTTTGATGGCTCTGCATTCGAGGCGAAAAGCCTCAACGTACCATTTGCTGATATAGCGGCTGGCTCCTCTCCAGCCAAGCATCGGGTTTTCTTCGATTATTTCGTACTTTTCCCCGCCTTTCAATCCCCTGTACTCGTTGGTTTTAAAGTCGCTGAAACGCACTACGACTGGTCTAGGCTGAATCGCCCTGGCAACGGTCGCTACACCTTCGGCCAATTTATCCGCGAATTCTTGACCTCGGCCTTCCTCGACAAACGCCATCGGATGCTTTCCAATTGCGCTGGCCAAGATAAATTCAATCCGCATTAACCCGATGCCTTCAAAAGGAAGATTCTTGTACTCTTCCACTTTTTCCGGAACACCTAAGTTCATGTAAATTTTTGTCGCAGTCACCGGAGCAGCATCCGCAAATGCCATCGTTACCTTTGCTGGCTCATTTGTCTTGGCTACGGTTTGAACGGCCTGAGACAATACGCCCTCGTAGATTATGCCATTGATCGAGTCAATCGTGTACTCTTGTCCCGTTTTCATGACTTGTGTGGCTGTCTCAGTGCCTACTACGCATGGAATGTTGAGTTCTCGGCTCACTATTGCCGCGTGCGATGTGATACCGCCTCTGTCCGTGACAATCGCGCTGGCTATTTTCATGAATGGCACAAAATCTGGATCCGTCATGCTAGTTACCAGAACATCCCCCTTATTCATTTCCCGATTCGCATCCTCTGGGTTCAGAACAACTTTGGCTCTGCCAAAACCGTACCCTCTTCTTCCGGCTGAAAGCCCTCTTGCAACAATTTTCAGTTGTTCGTGAGTTTTACTTTCTTCCTTAACGGGTGTTTCCATTGTTTTCGAACTCCAAACTGTTTCTGGGCGAGCTTGAACTATGAACACATCCTGCGGAAAAGACAAGTCTTGGTCAATTGCCCACTCAATATCCATAGCCTTGCCATAATGCTTCTCGATTCTGTTGGCAAGTTCTGCAAGCGTCAAAACTTCCTGATCCGTCACACAGGCCACTTTCTGCTTGTCTTCGGGAACATCCAAGTGCACTGTCTTACCAGTTTTGGGATCGCGGATGTACTCCACCGTTTTTCTTGCGATTCTTCTCTCCTTAATCTGCGTGGAGTTTTTATCGATGACGAAGTCGTCCGGGTTTACAGCACCCGACACTACAGTTTCGCCTAAACCGTAGTTGCCTTCGATTACAATTTCGTCGCGGTTTCCAGTTACAGGGTTAATCGTAAACATGACTCCAGCAGCCCTTGAGTTGACCATTTTTTGAACCCCAACGCTTATCAAGACCTTCTCGTGTGGAAACCCCTTTTCATTCCGGTAGAAGATCGCTCGTGGCGTAAACAGGCTTGACCAACATTTTACAACTTTGTCAATTAAATCGTCTGATCCCTTAGTGTTTAGGAAGGTTTCTTGTTGCCCCGCAAATGAAGCGTCAGGCAAATCTTCAGCTGTAGCGCTCGATCGTACAGCGACGAATGCATCTTTCAACTCGAGTCGTTGGTTAAGCTCCTTGTAAGATGTTCTTATGGCACTTTCAATTTCTTTAGGCATCGGAGTTTTTTCGATAAGTTCACGGATTTTCTTGGATGCCATATCATACTGTTTAGGGTCGTTTCGGTCCGTCACCGTATCATCAATGATTTTGTAGATTTGCTTAGCTATACCAGTTTCTTGAATATACCTTTCATAAGAGTAAGCGGTTACGGCAAACCCTGGAGGAACAGGCAGTCCCGCGTTAATCATCTCGCCGAGGCTAGCGTTCTTACCACCGACAAGAGGAACATCAGTATTTCTTACATCATCAAACCATAAAACCAATTCTTTTCCTTTTGCGCTCAAGTTGTCTCCATCTCCGGTTCAGCCTTCTCACTTGCGCTTGGAGAAGCTTCAATCTTGGAGATAACGATTTTACAAGGGATAGGAAGCTTTGCGCTGCCTCTCTTGAGCGATTCCTTGGCTGTTTCAGCAGCAGCCGCTTTTACTTTGATAGTCATAATGGGTTGACCCACCTCTACCTTCGCTGCAGTACCGATCGCCGTCCCGAAGGAACGCCTCATTCCTTGCTGAAGTCGGTCGGCGTGAGCACCGAAGATCATCTTGTTCTCTCTCAGAATCACGTGCGGATATGGATGAACAACCATTAGGTAATCATTTATTAGTTTGTCCATCAGAACACGGTTTGCAGCCACACGCGCTGCTTCTAAAGCACTATGGCGTATTTGGGCTCGCTCGTTAGCGATGAGTTGACCTTCGATTTCAAAGGTTCCCTTCGTGTCGCCCATGGTGAATTTTACTATCTTTGGCGGCGGAAAGCCTCTAGCGTACTCTTTTCGTGTGTACGCGCGATTCTTCACGTGCCGATAATTTCTCGCGTGCATACAAACATCCCGTTTTAGCTTACGCGACCAGCGGTATTTAAACAATTTGTAAGTCGATGCCTAACAAATCCGTTAATTCTTAACTTGTGACCATTTACATTAGAAAGGGTTTGTTGTTAGAAAGCGCGAGATTTCTTATATACTTAGTTAACTTTTTCATTCACAGATGCTCACAAAACTATTTATTTCAGGGAAAAACTGGAAACTTTCCTTAGCGGAGCTTGCCGCTTACTTGAACGCCAACGGATTAAAGTTTGAAGTGCACTTTTTTTCCAAAGAATTCTTTGCACTTGACGTTGAACAAGACTTCGCTTCTTCGGCAATCGAGGACTTAGGAGGAACAATAAAAATCGGTGAAGCAAAAACAGAGTTTCCGACGCAACTTGCCAGGCAAGCGTTTCTTGAAAAAAACAAGAACGTCCAGTCACGGATAGCCGGACTATTAACTTCAAGCGGCTTAATTGATGGGATGAATAAGCTTTCCGGCAAGGTGCTTTTCGGAGTAAGCCTGTACTGCGCCGACAAAACGTTGCGCCCATTATCAAGAGTTATCCAGCGATTCGCCGGAAGCGCCGTGAAGGATGAACTGGCTAATTACGGTAAGAAATCAAAGTTTATGGGTTTTTCTAAAGAGAGAAGGCTCGCACAATTAAGCCACGTTGAAGTTTTAAAGAAAAAGCTGATTGAGAACCAGGCAGAAGTGCTGTTGTGCATAGGAGGAGAAGAGACTTGGGTTGGAACCACAGTTGCGGTTCATAACCCGTTCGAATTCCAGAAAAGAGATGTTTACAAGCCTTACCAGAGGAAAATCTTCGCCATGCCTCCTAGGATAGCCCGAATAATGGTTAACTTGTCCGGTTGCACGCCTGGGAAAGTTTTACTTGACCCGTTCTGCGGCGTGGGCACGATTCTTCAGGAAGCACTCCTTGCGAGAGCAAAGGTCGTCGGCGTTGATGCAAATTCGTGGTGTGTTAAAGCCGCATATGAAAATCTTGTTTGGCTCGCGAGAGAATACAGCCTTAAAGACGCTGAGTTCAGAGTTTTGCAGGGCGATGTATCCAGGTTGGCGCAAAAAATTGGGCTGGGAACCGTTGATTGCATCGCAACTGAGCCTGATTTAGGTCCAGCTTTACGACAAGTGCCCACGGAACCTTATGCACTTAAGATCATTCAGAAGCTGGAGCCGCTGTATTTTGCTTTTCTTGGAGAAGCGCACAGAGTGCTGAAAAAAACGGGGCGGTTGGTGCTTGTGACTCCTTACATTATGACTCGTTCCGGAAAAGCGGTGACGATGCCGATTGCTGAGAGCCTTGAGGGGCTCGGATTTAAGCGTGTGCAGCCTTTCACTATAGAAACGTTTTCAAAGAATCTGCGAGAAACTGAAGCGTTAGAGGACCTATCCTCTTTGGTTGAAGTTACCGAGCGGCATAAAATTGGCAGAGAAATCCACATCTACCAGAAATGACAGCTTATTTTAAGACAATTTATTAGTTTGTTCTGAAGATATTTCTTTAATACTGCTGTAAGGCGAAAGCTCTTGGAGAATAATCATACTAGACCCAACTGGGATCAATATTTCTTGGACTTGTGCGAAGCGGTGGCTAAACGCGCAACATGCGACCGTGGAAGAAGCGGCTGCGTAATTGTCAAAGACAAAAGAATTATGACCACCGGGTACGTTGGCGCACCTACGGGATTGCCACATTGCGACGAGGTAGGCCACGACATGCGAAAAGTCTTCGACGGCGACGGCAACGTGACCCAGCACTGCGTTCGCACGCTTCACGCGGAACAAAACGCGATCATCCAGGCAGCGAGGTTTGGGATACCGCTAGAGGGAACAACACTTTTTTGCAAAATGACGCCCTGCCGAACCTGCGCCATGATGATAATTAACGCAGGCATAAAACGGGTGGTCTGCGAAAAACGATACCATGACGACGCCGACACAATAGAACTATTCAAGCAAGCGTGTGTTGACTTAACCATTGTAAATAATGAAGTGGAAAAGTATGAGAAGCAATGAGTGATTACCCAACTCAGCTGTTGAAAAAGCGATTAGGAGATCGGCGCAGAACTCTTCTGTTAAAAAGTCGTAGATGCAAAGTGTATATGCTTTCCGTATATGCTTCTGACTCCCACAGACCTCGAGTTGGCACACATTTATTCAGGCAGCGAGCTTGATTCCGAAACCCGCCTGTGAACGCTCTGCATAAGAAAATCTAGAACAAGAGGAGATGAAGACAATCGGAATCTCGCCAAAACGAAAGGCGCATTAAAACTTAGGCCCGCAGCGGAATACGTAAGTCCAATTCTGGGCACTATTAGGCGCGCTAATCAGTGATTCACTGACAGCTAGCGCCGCCGTCCTACTAGTCGCGAGAAGATCACTCGCCTAAGGAAGCCGAAAAGAATAAGCAGTTATTACCGTTTTCCAGGAATCACTATCCACTTTACATTATCAAACCCATACTTAGTTATCAAGGGATCGAGAAAATCTGGCGCCAAATAGTCATCTACTTCTGCGAAAACCACAGTATCGCCTATCCTGTAAACTATGCCTATCTCAGTAAGGTCGCTTAGAAGGGCGTATTTGCCTCTGATTTCCCAGTAGTCAGGCTCATCTCTGCCAGGCTGCAAAATCCAAGAGTACTGATCCTCAGGATGCTCACCCTGCTCAAAGTTAAAGCTGCAGACAACTTGTCCGACAACCTGGGGATCATCGGTTGTTTTGACATAAAACCAACTTACCATCTTGCGATCACCACAGTAACCAATACACACTTCCTTTATTTGCTTTTCACAAGCTGACCAGTGCGCTCAGTGTTAATACTTGGCTTCTATAAGTACCAAAGTTTCAAAGAAAGGAAGCTGCTGTTCCGCTTTAACTCTTGCCTTAAGCCTGTGTTCGCCAAACTTGCAGATTGTCTCTTCAACGTTGGCAAGCGTGGATTGCAATAAGAGAACTCGACCGCCAGTTTTCAAGTGAGGTTGAACCTGAGAAATAAAACGGTCAATAACTTGCCGCCCGTCAACACCTCCCGCCCATGAGCGTCCGATCCAAGTTTCCGCTTCATGCTCAGCGGCCGGAAGGTACGGCGCGTTAAAGAGGATTAAGTCAAACGTTGCGTTATCGTCAAAAACGGTTAATAAATCAGCTTGGACGAAAGCCATCCTGCTGAACACGTTATTAAGCACTGAATTTTCTTTTGCACAACGAATGGCAAATGGGTTCAAGTCAACAGCTATGACCGCAGCCGCTTTTTCCGCTGCCACTATACCAAGGATGCCGCAGCCAGTCCCAACATCCAGCACTTGTGCGCCTTTTTCCACGTCAAGTTTTTCAGCGAAAAGAAAAGAATCTTCGGCAGGCTCGTAAACGTTGTCCCAGACGCCAAAAACGTATTTGCCGAATTGCGCTCTCTTAACGGGCGATTGCATCCGCTAACGCTCCAAACTGTTGAGGTCTCAATTCTCTCACTCGTTTATCATTCAATCCCAACTCAAAAGCCAGATTTTCAGCGCCTCGGTAACTTATCCGCGGATTGGCCTTAAATAACAGAGCAACTGCTTTACCTAACTTCTTGTTACGCTGAGTAAAAAGCCACTTTGTAACCTGCATGAACAACGCTTCGTTCTTCACCATAAACGGACTTTGGCTCCAAGGCCTGAGGCGTACGATAACAGAATCAACTTTCGGCTGAGGAAAAAACATTTCTTTAGGGACCGCGTCTAAGAGTTCAGCTTCTAGACGCTGGTAAGTTAGGACGGTTAACCAGCCGTAATCCTTACTGCCCACGGCTGCATTGAGCCTGTTGGCGAATTCTTTCTGCAGAATAAGAACTGCACAAGCAATATTGCGTTCAAGAAGCCACGCGACAAGACGAGTAGAAATGTAGTAAGGGGGAACTGCTATGACCTTGGTAAACTTGGGCAACGCAGTCTTCAACGCGTCCCCCTCTATCACAGTCACGTTGCCGATGCCTTTGACCTGTTGACGAAGCGATCTTGCTATTTGCGGGTCTTTCTCAACAGCAATTACAGCCTTGCACTTATCAGCTAAGAAACGGCTCAGGAAACCGAAACCCGCACCAGCATCCAACACCACATCAGAATCTCCAACTGAAGCAAAAACGCACAGCTTAGTGTAGAGTGAAGGCTCAACCAAGAAATTCTGTCCCAGAAGCTTGTTCGGGGTGATTCGGAAGGTTCGAATCAACTGCTTCGTTTCTTCAAGGCTCATCGTCCGATGCCTTACTGCGCCCGCGTGAACAGGCGATACTTACTGTCGCCCTCAAGTTCCTCCATCACCCGCTTAGTAATCAATTTTACAGGGTTAGGCAGCTCGGTTCGTTTCTGTAAATCTTCAAAACTTTCAAAAGGCTTTCGGGTACGCTCGTTAATTACTTGCCACATGTACTTTTTGCCGATGCCAGGCACCAGTTCTAACGCGTGCATGCGAGGAGTAATTGCGCGCGCCGTGTTGAAAAAGTTCACAAACCACTGCTCCCTATTCAGCACAATACGACTTATCACGCTTGGAAGCTCTGCTTTAGCTGCCGCCGTTAACTCGTCGTAACTAACACGTCCTATTATGTAAGTAACCTCTGAACGTGACTCTTTCCCCACGTACACGCGGTCACTCGGTTTCAACATTAATCCCTCCTTTACCAAAGCCTCCAAAAGAGTAAAAAACTCCTCGCCGACAGACTGTATCAGAGCTCCCGCCCTGTAACCTGCTCGCCCAGTAGGACGAAATCCTGGCTTACCATGTGGCAGGAAATCTATCACGTAAGCGTACTCTTCATACCGCTTCTCCATTCGTGGTCACTAAGCCCGTCTACTCTATTGTCCTTACTGCTTAAAAATACTTAGCCGTTTTAGGCTACTTCAATGTCCTATTTTCATTCAAAAGTGCAACTATGGATTGTAATTTTGAGGTTTCTATGATCTTGCGACCGCCAGCTAAGAAGACACGTAACTCATCAACTGTTTCAGGCATGCAATTTATGATTTGTATAGCTTCAGCCTCGTCGATTTCATATTTCTGGACAAGAATTTGCAAGAGCTCTTCTGCCTTTTCAGGGTCGACTTTGGAGAACTTGTTCACGTAATCCAGTGTTCGTCGTTGAAACTGGTCTAGGTTTTCCTCACCGATGGTTTCTAAGAGCTTTTTAACCTGCGGCAATGTTAAGCGGCTTTCGGTTACTTCTCTTTTGCTCATCGTTCTCCACTTCCCATGTAAGGCTCTAAATGTTCAGAGCGGACAATGATTTCTTTAACGCTTTTGCCTTGCGGCACGACAACTACGTACCCTCGACCGCGCTTTTCTTTTACGGTGCCTATCTTGCCGTGAAAACGTTTATGCGGCATGCTCTTCTGTATGCTAGAATCCATCCTTATTATCACCTGGGATCCGAGCGGGTAGTCTTGAAGTATTTTTCGGATTTTCGGTTTCCCTTTTTCTCTGGTTGCCTTCTTCAACAGGCTGCGGGTACCAGCATAATATCCTTTTGAACCTCTCATCCATCCTTCACCTTAAAGTCAATCGTTCATGATAACTTTTAAAACGTCAAGCTTAAGCGTCTTCGCTCTGTTTCCAAGCAAATCTGAAACGTTCGGTACTGTTCTCCCCTCGTCTCCAGACACCAATTCTTTAACGTAGAGACCGCCTTGACAATAAATTTCCATAAGAGCCCTCTTAAGCGACACCTTCTTAACTTTAAGCTTATATATGTACCTTTCTCGGACTAAGTTCGCCCTTCTATGCACAACTCGCAAAGGCGTCTGCTGCTTGATTGAAGCGTTGCTTAGCTTTTCTTCTAACATGTTTAAGTCTTCTTCCGAGACCTCGTTCTCAAACTCAACTAGCAAACGATACACCTTTTCTGACCCCTCGCCCCTCTTCAGGCGCCTGACCGTGTCTTTGTTAGCAAATCGTAACCGAGAAACCTGAACTTTTCCCGCAGCGCCAGCGTTTATTTTAGCTTCAATTTCTTTCAAATCGAAAGACCGTTTCTTGGGCTCAGAAATCTCGATGACAAACGGCCGTCCACTACCCAGCATTCTAGCGTCGATATCTTCTCGACCGGAAGCATGAAACGCTGTTTTTTCACCCTTAGCTGCTTCTAACAGTGGCTTGGAAGACAACTCCTCAACCGATTCTGGATACAGTTTACCTGTTCCACCACACTTCTCACAGCCTTTTCCACGGCAGTTCGAACAGAACCATTTCGACTGCGGAATATCCCTCACGAGTTTGCGGTATCTACCCGCGATGAAAAGTGGGTTAACTTGAATGCGAACCTTCTCTTGAAAAGGGTTGATTACCACGACCAACTCAGGTTTTAAGTAATCCGTCTCTTTGCCAGCGCGTGCACCAAGGGCTTTGCCGAACAGTCGGCCAAATTCATGCTTGATACTTTCGCTGTAGCCAAGGTTAAAGGCAGCTTTAAACTCGTCTTCGCGTTCCTCAACCTCAACTGGCAATTCAATCCCCACTAAGTAAGTGGTAAACTCGTAACCCCGCATGGCGGCTAAAGATTTCTCAGTTAGGCAGTCAAGAAGCTTAAACTTGTCGTTGCAAAGAAAACATGTATTTCCTGACGCTTTAGGGACACGTTTTTTCAGGTGCTTCAGGGTTTCTTGAGCTTCTCTTGAAAAGCCGTTGGTTGCCAAAATTTTAAGCTGCTTAACACCCAAAGGGGTACTTTCTTTAGCCAAATCAGTAGCCTGCAAGGTTAAACTGACTTTCAGGGCTGAACCTCGAACGTTATTTTCCATGTTATAGCCAAGTAGAGCAAACTGTCTGCCCATGCAATGGTCGCAAAGGGGGTATTTGCTGAGAAGTTCAAGCGCTTTTGCCAGTACATCCATTTCGCTTAGCCTACTGGAAAGTTAGGGGGCATGCCTTTTCCACCCAGTCCGAACGGCAGTTTCTTCTTGCGCTTCATCATCTTTAGCATTTTGCGCATCATTACGTATTGCTTAAGCAGCTCTTTGACGTCTTTTTCGGTTGTTCCTGAACCGTGAGCCACGCGTCTTGCCCTTGCAGAGTTAATCACTTTCGGGTTTTCTCTTTCCTGAGGCGTCATGGATTGAATTATTACTCCCCATTTGTCAAGGCGGTCTTCGGCCGTGTCGAGCATCTCTTTTGGGACATCGTAGGACATGCCGGGCAGCATCTTAAGCACTTTGCTAAATGGACCCATGTTTTTGACCGCTTGAAACTGCTCGTACATGTCTGTAAGGGTGAACTTGCCGCTGAGTATTTCCTTAGCTTTCTTTTGCGGGACCTTAATTTCCGCGTCGTGCACCTTTTCCAAGAGGGTTTCTAAATCGCCCATTCCTAAGAGTCGACCGACAAAACGCGAGGGTACAAACGGCTCAATATCCTCAATCTTTTCGCCTGTACCAATGAATTTTATCGGAGCACCCGTCGCCGCAACCGCTGACAACGCTCCTCCACCACGCGAGGAGCCGTCAAGTTTTGTCACGATGATTGCGCCTATCGGTGTCGCTTCATGGAATGCTTTTGCTTGGATAAGTGCTTGCTGACCGATGGTTCCGTCAATAACCATCACGATCTCGTCGGGCTTGACGTGTTTTTCAAGGTCCTTCATTTCTTTGATTAAGTCTTTCTCTTCCTTATGCCTGCCAGCGGTATCAACTATTATCAGGTCCTTGTCGGGGAACTGTTTTAAGCCCTCATTGACAACCTTCACAGGATCCTTGGCTTTCGAGTCACCATAGATGGGAATGTTTATTCTGTTTGCCAGTTGCTGGAGTTGGGCAAACGCGCCTGGACGATAAGTGTCAGCGCATATCAGCGCGGGTTTTAAACCTCTTTTCTGATAGTACCGAACCAGTTTGGCTGCCTGAGTGGTTTTGCCGGAGCCTTGGATTCCTACTAGCATGATGATTTTTCTTTTACCAGGTTCCATCTTGATCGGAACAGGCTTGTCCCCTACGAATCGGGTTAGCTCTTCGTAGACCACTTTTATAACGTGCTCTCGTCTTGAGATGCCTGGTGGAACCTTTTCCTTTAGCGCACGTTCCTCGATACGCTTGGATATTTCCAAGACGAGTTGAACGTTAACGTCTGCTTGGAGCAGCGCTCGTTGGATGTCGCGGACAAGTTCTTTCACTGCCGCTTCGTCCACAACGCCAGCCCTAAACAGTTTTTTTATTGCGTCAGTAAGGGAAGAACCTAGCCGGTCTAATGCCATCAGAGTCTCCAGCCACTAAACATCCTGCAATTCTTATAAATATTACAGCTGAAAAGCAACGAACTGCGTCAGTTTAGTGCCAGTTCTGGTGCCGATGATTTTCTGATTGTGAGCGACGGTGAAGCCTCAGTTCCCCATGTTAGTTATTCCTCACGTTTCAGACGGCTCTTCATGCATCATTGGCTTCATCTAAAAAAGCTCCAACTGGAAAATAAACTTAATGAAAAATCGTTAATGCGTATTAACGGGGCGGAGCCGAGTAGCCGCAAAACTGGGTTTAGATCAGTATGAAGGAATAAGGAAAGCGCTAAGTCCCAGTCTATTTTGCTCTCACGATTTTTACTTTTCCCAGTATTTTCCAGTACTCGATTTCCACGCCGGGATTAAGTTTAGCTTTGAGGTCTTCCTCGTCTGGAAACGGAGCATCCAAGTATTCGTATGTTTCCAAGTCCATGATTTGCACTCCGCTCGGATTGACCGCGAAAACTTGTCCAGGCCTCTTGTCAATTATGGGGACCTCCGCTGTAGCATCGACTGGTTTGACGAACTGTCTCTTTTGATTATCAAAAACACCTATCGCCACGATTCTGGCTTTAGCTGCGCCGTGTTTTCCAGGCTTCGAATGGGCGATGTCAACTATGCGGCAAGGTTCACCGTCAATCATCATGTAGCCGCCGACACGTAAGGTTCCGACATCTACCGGTTTGCTCATACACTCACCAACAGGTTAGTTCTAATCAATGCATTCGGAACAACACCCATATATAGCTATGCATCAAGGAATTCTTGATCTTTTTTTAGCCTCAGTTTTGTCTGTGTGTGCGCGCAAGGATGACCTAAAGGGAGGTAAAAGCATATACAGTTTGTCAATACAGTTTGACGGTACAGTCGACGGGGTACGCGATTAAAAAAGGAGGCATTATGGGAAAGGAGACTTAGCCACTGAAAGCCTTAATATAGATTAAGGTCAGCCTATTTTACTGAGCAGTGAAATTAGTGTTCAAAAGCGTAGGCCTCGTCGCCCGCTACGATAAGAAAGCGGCTTTAAAGCTTACAGAGGAGCTAGCGGAACATCTTGAAAAGAAAGGGTTGAAGGTTTACCTGGAAGATACACTGGCAGAAAAAGTTGCTACTGAAGAAGAGATTGTGCCGTTAGCAAAAATGAAAGCCGACTTCATCATAACCATCGGCGGCGACGGAACAATACTACGCACTTCGATGAGCACTCCGAATCCTGAACCCCCAATCCTGTCAATAAACATGGGTGAGAGAGGATTCCTCACGGAAGTAGAGCCTAAAGACGCGGTGGAAGCCGTAGACAAAATACTTAGAGGCGAGTACGAGATAGAGAAATGCGCGAAGCTTGCCGTTTTCGCGGATGAAGAACCGCTGCCTGACGCATTGAATGACGTGGTGATTTCGGCGGGCGAACCTTCAAGGATTCTTTCCTCGCAGATTTTCAAGAATGGCAAACTGATTCTCAAATGTCAAGCCGACGGATTAGTCGTCGCCACCCAGACAGGCTCCACAGCATACTCTCTTTCGGCGGGAGGGCCAGTCTTAGACCCCTTAGTCAACGCTTTCATCATCACTCCAATCAGCTCCTTGACGGTGTTCCGTTCTCTTGTTTTTCCAGCTGACTGCACCGTCGCCATTGATCCCGTCAGACCAAAAGAAATGCTTGTGTTAATTGACGGAAAAAACTATCGCCGGGTAATAAGTGGGCAAAGCTTGAAAATCACTACGTCAAAGAACTTCGCGTCGTTCATTCGCTTCGATGCTGATTTTTACGAACGTCTTAGGAATCGGTTACTTTTCCAGGGAGTAAAATGAGCAATCAAGCGAGCCATCAATCTAGAAGAGTTATTGTGTTAGATACGTCTGCTTTTCTTGCAGGGTTTGACCCCTTCTTCCTGCCTGAAGAGCAAGAAACCGTTCCCAAGGTCGAGGAAGAAATAAGAAGAAACTCGATCATCAACACACGATTCAGGGCAGCCATTGAAAACGGAAAACTCAAAGTTAAAGCTCCTCGCCCAGAATCTTTGAACGGCGTTAAAGTTTTAGCAAGCAAACTCGGCGACTCCCACCTGCTATCGGAGGCAGACACGCAACTTTTGGCTTTGGCCCTTGAACTGATGGCCGAAGGCTACCGGCCACAAATAGTTACTGACGACTATTCAATCCAGAATGTCGCGACACAGATGGGTATTGAATTCTTGGCGCTTGCCACTTTTGGCATCAAGCGTCTCTTAGAGTGGAGGAGATACTGTCCAGCGTGCCACAGAGATTACGCCGCCAACTTTTCATCTAATGTGTGCGTTGTCTGCGGCACGAGGCTTAAGAGAAAGCCGCGGAGAACCATCAGAGACGTGAACTCAGAGTAGGCTTAGGTTTCTTTTGCGACCTCGTTGATTGTGTCCTCAATAATGTCTAGAGCTGGGTCAAGCAGGTCAGTTTTTATGGTCAGCGGGGGGGCTATTCTCAGTGTAGAAACGCCGCAGGTAACGACCGCAACGCCACGCTTCCACGAGCGGAGTATAACCTCGTAAGCTTTCCTTGGCGCAGGCTTTCTCGTTTCCTTGTTCTCCACGAGCTCAACGCCGACCATAAGACCTTTGCCGCGTACCTCCCCAACTATGCTGCTACCCTGTTCGAAGTCTCCAAGCCTTTTCATAACGTAGTCCCCCTGCTTTGCAGCGTTATCGAGCAACTGGTCCTCCTTCATCACATCTATAACTGCGAGGGCGGCGGCGCATGACACGGGGTTCCCGCCAAAAGTGCTTGCGTGGGCTCCGCCGGTCCAATCCATAATTTTCGCTTTAGCAACAGTTGCGCCTATGGGCAAACCTGAAGCCAAAGCCTTTGCTATACAAATTATGTCTGGCTCCACGTCCCAGTGCTCAATAGCAAACCATTTGCCTGTTCTGCCCATGCCCGATTGCACTTCATCGGCAATAAGAAGTATGCCGCATTCATCAGCGATTTTCTTGAGCTTTTGGAAAAACTCAGGCGGAGGAACCACATAGCCGCCTTCTCCCTGGATTGGTTCGAAAAGAATCGCAGCCACATCCTCGGGGGGCATATACTTTTTCAATACCTGTTCCTCGATAAAATCCGCGCACCAATAATTACAGTTGGGCCGCGTTAATTTGAATGGACAACGGTAGCAATATGGATAAGGAACATGGGCAACTCCAGGCATAAACGGGGAAAAATATCGCCTTTGGACTGGTTTACTGGCGGTGAAAGCCAACGAACCCATCGTTCGACCGTGAAAAGCGCTGATGAAGCCGATGAACAGCGGCTTTCGCGTGTGCCAACGAGCAAGTTTAACTGCAGCTTCAATGGCTTCGGTTCCGCTGTTGCCGAAATAGGTTTTTTTCTCAAATTCCCCCGGCGTTATCTTCGTTAATTTTTCAGCCAAGGTGATCACCTCTTTGTAGTAGAAGTCGGTGTTTGAGTAGTGGAGAAGGCGGCCGCACTGGTTTTTTATGGATTCAACCACCCTGGGATGCGTGTGGCCTACGTTCATGCAGCATATGCCGGCGTTAAGGTCGATGTACTCGTTTCCGTCAACGTCTTTGACCACGCAATCGTTTCCTGACTCGACCACAAACGGGTAATAACGAGTGTATGAAGGAGAAACAAACTGTTCATCCTGCTGAACCAGAGCCCTTGCTTTGGGACCAGGCGGTGAAACAACGATTCTTGGATAAGCAGCAGCCATATGGAAAACTCCATAAACCGACTAGGAAAAAGCACTATTAACCTTTGCGTACAAGCAAAAAAGCATACTTCGATTTTACAAAAGAATAAGAAGCAAAACTAGAACTAGCCCCTCTAAACCGAAAACGAGAGGCGCCAGCTGCTTTGCCTTCTGAATGGACTTGTGCGTAAGAGTTGAAAGGGCTTGCAGGTACGCTTCCCCGATGATGCGGACTTTGGGAACGACAAGGTGAACAGCCTGTGATTTGCAGGGCTCCATGTTTGCTTCAGCTTTTTTCGCGACATCGACGATGTAGTTGATTAATATATTGTGATTCATGGCTTCGCCTATGGGATGGTACCCTTTCTTTACGCGTCGACCGGAAGACAGGGCGCTTACAGTGTGGGTGTCGGTTGTTAAGACCTCGCTGGGGCTGAACCCTGATGCAGTTAAGGCGGAGAGTATTTTTTCTCTCAAACCAGAAACCATGTTGTTGCCGTCGATTACCACGTAGGCGGTTTTCTGTTGGCCGACTTGAACAACGGTTGCTGTGATGCCGCCCTGCCCGAGACCGTCATACATGGAGAATTCTTTAGGGTAAACCGTGGCGGCGCCAACCATGAAATGTTCTGCAGGTTGCGAAACGGCCATTTGAAGACTTTGGGTAGCAGCCACCCGGAGTGCGCCAACGTATTTTTCCACTTCCACCACGTCGGTTATGCTGTTGTGGGCGTTAGTGACTACCGCCGCTTTTAGACCAAGTTTTTCTGCTTCTTGGCTCACAATTCGCCCAAGTTCTTGGGGCAAGTCCTCGGTGGTTTCTGGAGCCAGAGAAAAAGAGAGGAAAGCGGTGTCGCCGAAAATTTGGCAGGTGGCGGTGGCAACGTCCTGGGTGCCTCTCACCGCTGGCGACGCAAAATCGGCTGTTGATTCAGACTTGGCTTGGGAAATTACCTGCGTGATTATCTTTCGGTTTTGGGTTTGGGAGGCTAAGTCAAGTTCGTGGCCGACGATACCTAACGGGACACAGGCGGTACAATTGAACTCTTTCTCAAATTCGCGTTTCATAAGCCATGGCAAAGGGCTGCTGCCAACGTTCTTGAATGGACCGTAATGCACTTGAGGAACTATTATGGCCGCTTTAGGTTGGGAGGCATCAAACTTGAGAAAGTTCACTTTTACGTCTGCGTCTCTGCCTGTCTTCTCAAACAATTCTTCAAGAGGCTCGTTTAGGGAAGCCACCCAGTTAAGCATGAACGCGCGGAAAAGGGGGAAAGAATTTATGCCGAAGGTTTTCTTGCCCATGCTCTCAAGAGACGAAGGAAACACGTAAACCGCCACCGAGGCTACAATGGGGAAAAGCACGATTAACAGTGCAGTCTGCAGCTGGTTCACAACTGGAATCCCCGCCCAGAAAATGGCAAAACCAATGATGCACAGAAGGGGATTAATCAGTACGGCCATAAATTTTCTCCAAGCGGCCGCTGAACACGTGGCTATAATCACGATACCACGCAATGTTATAACTACTGCGTAGCCTACGAGGCAAAGCTTAACCCAATAAATGGTGCCAAACGGAAACTTTAAGGCAAGACCGATGAGGATGAAGGGCAGCCAGAAAGCCCAACCGACAGCCGAAAGCGCCAAGGTGCGGCGAATGGAATAAATCGGATCTATTCTTAGAAGCAGCTGGGTAATTATCAAATCAGCCGTTAAAGTTAGTAAGATGAGGAGAACGCCAAGAGCGAGTGCACCCGCCAAGCCGTATGTGGGTGCAACAAAAAAAGCCACGGCGCCAACAACCATGCATTCGACGGCGACGGCTAAAAGCGCTTTTCTGGTTGACGGCAGCGAGAACATGGAGGAATAATGTTTCGACACGTCGTCTATTGACCGGTTAAGGGCGCTTTTGCCTTCCATGTTTCTACCTCAATCAGGCGTCCTTATGGATAAAAAAGGCTTATTAAACCTAGCTGAGACAGGGACAGCGAGGTAAGCCAAATGCATGAAATACAAATTTTTCTATATCATCAAAAGCCAGCGGTTAGCAATTATACAAGAACAAGTCAAAACCCAAGCGGCCAAAGAGTTTGTTTAAAGATTTGAAAGCCAAATCAACCGTGCTTTCACAGGGATATTGTTTTATCTTTAAATCGACAATGGTATTAGTTTGCGAAGTATATGGCAGATCAAGATTTGCCCCTCTCAATATTTCACATGCTGGAGAGAAACGTGGGCAAGAAAATACGAGTAATAATAGACCCAGCGTACGGTTTCGAGGGCATCTTGGCCGCTGTAACACATGAACCATCAGGAATCTGGCTTTCCGATGCGGAAGCCATCGTTTTAAGATCGACTATCGCCCAACCTATTCCGCAGGTTGCAAGTCGAGAAGAAAGAAGCGAGTTATTTCTCCATCTGAATTCAGTTCAAAGAATAGAAGTGCTGCACGCTACTCAGTCGAGACGGTAAAGTAAGTGTTTAAGGGAAGAATACTTTAACTAAAACTGAAAGAACTATTAGCGCAATTGAAAAAACCACAAGCAGTTCAGGTCTGATTTTTACTCCTTCAGTTTCTTCTTCAAAGAACCTTAGCAAACCTGCGCTTGCTGCAGGCATCGGACCTTGCTCTTTCTTTTTCCGTCTACTACTCACTAATATCCCTGTCTTCTCAATGTAACATATCTATTAATTAATG
Organism: Candidatus Limnocylindrales bacterium; assembly: GCA_035319575.1. GTDB lineage: Archaea > Thermoproteota > Bathyarchaeia > Bathyarchaeales > Bathycorpusculaceae > Bathycorpusculum. The sequence continues at coordinate 86,472 of DATHCJ010000047.1, read as the reverse complement.
TTGTGTAGCTACCAATTCCAAACTTTTATTCTACGGTAAAGTGGAGAATGTTTAAACTCCACTTCGCACAAAAATTAAAAACTCGGTGAGAACGTGCACATAAGAGAATTCCAGCAGATGATGCGCCAGTTATATTTCAAGAGAGACTCCGAACGCGGAGTTGAAGGGACATACAATTGGCTTGTTGACGAAGTCGCAGAATTAGGGGAAGAATTGAAAAAGGGAACTGACAGAGAAGCTGCCGAGAAAGAATTCGCCGACGTAATTGCGTGGCTTGCCTCTCTTGCCAACATAATGCGAATCGACCTTGAAAGCGCAGCTATCAACAAGTACAACTACAAGTGCCCAAAATGCCAGAAAACACCGTGTCAATGTACGTTCTAATCTTAAAGGCGTTTCTGCCCTAAACCCGTTGACGCCCAATTGTATGGTCGGCGTCCATGTCGATGGACGATGCCTTCGTTTTTAAGAAGGCGCAGGTGATGCGTCACAACACTGTAGGATAGCGCCGTTGATTTCGCTATTCTTGCAGCGTCGCTTGGGCTGGTCTCGAGAGCTTCAAGGATTTTGCTCCTCGCTACGAGGCCACTTTTCACGTTTCTTACGTTTCTCAAGTAAGCGTTAGGATGCACCCAGTTTTTTATTCGAATCCACCGATAGATTAAACAGTCGTTTATATTGAAAAGCTTTAGCCACCAAAATCAAAAAGTGTGGATTGTTTTGGCTTTTTGTTATCGAACATCGAAGCTATTTCTTCCCTTACAAGTTCAAGGCGCTGGGTGTAGTAGTTCGGTAAACCATACTTATCTACGAGCTGCTGTGCAGCCTCCAGGTACTTCTCGATGCCGCCTCGATAAACAGTCAAAGTTAGCTTTCCGCCACAGAAAGGGCACTTTCCTTTAAGGGGCAATCGACGAAACTTCTTGTTGCATGATTTACACCTAAAGCCCTGTGTCGAGAAGGCACGCAAATTGCCAGCTATGTCTCTTAGGAAATGGGTGGTTAAAACTTTTAAGGCGACGCGTTTGACGTCTACAGCATCAATTTTTTCACCCAATCCCAACTGCATGTTTAGCTTATCGATCATACTTTTGAATTCTTTGTAGGAACTGTTGGCGTTACCAAGGTTTATGTTTGTCACGGGTGTCGTGTAACGGAAGCCCTCAAACTGCGCTTCGGTTCCGAGCCGGTGGCTAACAACGTCCATAATGGGGCTCACGGGTGCAGCTTCACTTTTATCCCAAGTTCTCAGATAAAACTCAACTGGATAAGTCTGGTCAACATCAAAGTCGTGAGCTTGTCTTTGCACCTCTTTGGTGTTAACAAAAGGAATCAGCAGTATAGGAGCATCCATTATTCCGCCTATCTGCGCAGGCAAATATGCGCGGGAGAAGTTCAGAAGAGTATCCAACCCCAGCATGACAGTGTCTTCGTCACCATCGCAGTCACGACGTTTGGCTGAGTGCCAAATGGGATGCGCATAAATCACGTTACGATCTGTGTAGCCGACGATGCGTCCCAATATGCATGCGCATGTGTGAGGTGCTAAACCGAAAATTAATTGCCCGACAAGGTCCTCAGGGTTCTTAGCGTTGTAGTATGGCGGAAGCTTATAGACTCGTGTAAGCAAATCGTCGATGAATGACGCGATTTGAATGAAGTACTGGCCGGCCTTAAACGGGATCACGACGTCTTGAATTCTTAATTCACAAACTTGATCTGGATCAGTTAATGGTGTCCCATGCGCATCGCAACTGTACCCCAGATTCCTTACCGCTTCAACGGGCACTCCAACTTCTGCAGGCGTAAAATGCGTAAGTGGAGCGTTTGTAGCGTCAAACCGTATTGTCCCGTCCTTGTAAACTGACAAGTCGTATCTTGCTCGTAAAATGCCCTTCTCAACAATTTCGGGAGCCTTATCCTGGTTAATCAATCCCTTAACGCCCCGCAGTAACTTTGGAGTCGCGTAACCAAGCGACCTGCATGCTTCATCAATCAAGTCTTTGAAGTTAACTGACTGTCGCTGATACTGAACAGCAGCGGTTTTGCAAGTTGGGCAAAAATCGTCTTTCAATGCTCTCCCACATCTCGGACAAGTTTTCTCCGCAATTGTTTCGCATCCGCAGTTTGGGCATTTTACTCTCAGCGTGTAAGTTTTGCAGTTTGGACACTTGCGTTTAGCCATTTCAACGAACACATGATCTTGCTTTGCAGCCTCCAAAAGGTCCCGATGTGTGCCGCCTGCTAAGCTTACCGGGAAAAGAACGTGGACGAGAGGCTTCATTTCTCGTCTTTTGGCCTTCTCAGGTCTTCCCATGCGTGCGCCCACATACGTAGGAGCTTTATCCTTAACCTCAACCCCCGAAAGTCCGCTGATCATTTCCGTCACAGTCGCAGCTTGAGTGGCGTCTGACATTGTGGCGTTGCCATAGCCGAGGCTGAAAGCGAAAGCGGCGGCGTCTTCGCCTTCTATTAAGATTTTATCGTTCACTATCTTGTGTGGAGCAAGGATTTTTCTCAATAACACTGCGACTTCTTGGTCATGCTTGCCTGCAATTCTGCAGACAGCGCCGTCATCCATAGTCATTTCAGAAGAAGCTAACCAGTTTTCCAGCAGTTCAACCTCTTGAACCGTGGTTAAACTTGACCAAAAGAAAGTGTAATTCGGGTGCAGAGGTATCCCCAAGCGTAAGCTAAGAAGTATTGCTTCTTTGGCGGTTGGCTTGCTGCTGAACGGGTCATATAAGAAATCTTCGAGCTTTCTAGAAGAAATCTGGGCCGCTTCTCCGGCTTTGCAGTAGTCAGACTTGAATTTGTCCTCAAGAATACTTTTGAGGTCTTTAACCCACCATTCCTCCACGTACCCTGAAGGAGGAAGGCTCTTGTTTGAGTAGAGAAAATCTCCAAAGCTGATCAGAATATCGCCTAAAAACAGTATTTTCTGGATTTTACCCTTGACTTCGGCAAAGTTCTGCAGGGATACCTTCACCACCGAGTTATCTTGAAGCATAACAACGGGCGGCTCAATCGTATCCACTGGAAGAGTAACGCATCCTTTCCCAGGAAGCTCCAACCTCATTTGCGTACCTGCGGCAAGAAAGTTTTCAAGCACAAGCATCGTTGAAGGATGAACACCCACAGCTGACAAGCCAGTGTTCCGAGACCTTCCGTAACGCAGCCTAAAGCCGCCGCGCCTAGAGGGAAAAGCAAAGATTGGGCGCCCCGCAATCACATCATCCATAAAGCCGCCTGACTTCTTCTCTGACTTCTTCTTGAGTTCTTTTAGCCAATCCCAATCCTGGAAGCCTATCTTATTGATGATTACGAAAACTTTTTGGGCTCGTCCCACGATGCCGTCATTAACAACTCTGAGCGCACCGCCCCTTACGCGGTTTGTTTCGACGCGGGGAAGGTTTCGGTATGAGGAAACTTCAACCGGGTCGGATTCGGTGCCCGTGACTTCGACGGGGATCAAGTTGAGTGCTTTTTTTAACTCGTCGTCTGGGATGTGGTACTGGAAGCGACCGACTGACCGTTCGTACAATCTGAGCTCTTCAATGAAGCGGGCGATTTCTTCCTCCGTAGGCTTGTACTTGTCTAAGGCCAGTTGTCGCCGAACGAAGTCGCCTACAACCAAAGTTAACGCCTGATCGGTTCCGCCCGCTGAGCGTATAGGTCCTGCAAAATATATGGCTAAATATCGTGTTCTATCGGGGTTAGTTTTTATTTTAACTTGCGCTATGCCTTGAATAGGCGCCGCTGTTAAGCCTTCAGTAAAAATTGCGAGAGCGGTCCTAATCGCCTGTTCAGCTGCCCGTTCAGGTTCCATGCTTCCGAATTTGCCCAAGACAATTTCTTCGGCGACTTTGAAGGCTATTTCCTCTCTCTGCATCTTGGTGCTTAATTCTCTGATACTCAACGCCACTTGCTTAGGTCCTACGAGCCCCTCTACTAAGTCAGCGATATCTTGAGCAATAATGCACTCCGTTTTCAATGCGGGATCCAACCCTTCAGATCTTGCGCTATCGCTTATCGCATACAAGTGCTTTAACTCATTTTCCATTAGGTCAACGTAGTCTTGGTAGCTCTTACTGATGTTCAAAGCGCAGTTCTTCCCTTGGCAAAGTATACTTCTATGGGTTATTTTGCTTTTCTAGAAGCTAAACACAAAATGTAAGAACAAAGCAGTTAGCAGTATAGCGTTAAACCCTGACGTTCTTGATTGCCGTGATGATTTCAGCAACCCTTTGCTTAGAATCACGTGCCTCAGTAACATTGCCCGTGACAATAATGTCGGCTCCTGCACACGCAGCTGCAAACGCTTGTTCCTTAGTCCTTATTCCACCGCCCACAATGAGCGGAATTTCAAGCAGATGCTTAACGGCACGAATCATCTCTGGAGGCACTGGATTTTTCGCTCCCGAACCGCCTTCGAGATAAATGAACCGCATGCCAAGGTATTGACCAGCGAGGGCATGAGCAGCAGCAAGTTCCGGTTTGCTGTACGGCACAGGAATTGCTTTGCCCACGATGCCGGCGGTGCCGCCTTCACCGACGATTATGTACCCCATGGACAGAGGTTCTAAATTATATTTTTTAACGAGTGGTGCGCCTAGAATTTGCGCACCTATAAGGAAGTAAGGGTCAACCGAGTTTAAGAGCGACATAAACCATATGGCGTTTGCATGGCGGCTTATCCCCGTTATGTTGTTCGGAAAGAGTATTGTTGGAATCTTAACGTTCGCCCTTATTGCTTTAACGACTTCGTCAAGATGTTTCTGAGAAACAAAAGTTGAGCCTCCAATCATAACGGCAGCCGTTCCGCTATTCTTAGAGTTTTCAGCGATCCCTGCAGCATCACTGGCTGAAACTTTCTCTGGGTCTATAAGCGTGACGTGGATAGATCCTTCGGTTTTTATTTTTTCGAGCAAGTATTTTTCGATAGGTCCTTGCATAGCAATCCTTCGATCACTATTTCTTTACGTTTGTTAACGTGCTCTCTTACTGGAACCGTAAACTCGATCGGTTAGCATACAGTAAACGTCAACTTCACCTTGGGCGGGTTTAACCTGGAATTCCTCCTTAAGAGCGCAACTACTACACTGCACAACGGCGTGACCGCCCTCCTCTCTGGAAATATCGACTTTAACTGTTTCTTTCCCGCACCTTGGGCAAGAGAAGAATTTAGGTAAATGCTTTTTTGGAATATGAACTACTTTTTTTCTTCTCCTCCCCAAATCATGCTCAGCCTTCAAGTTGATGGAGTTGTTGAATAGTATTCATGCTTGTCCTTAAATACTTGCCTACAAACCAAGAATATGGGGCTGGTTGAGCCACGTGAAATTAACGCTTTCCGCCTTAGACATGGACTTCTCGGAAACACAAGAAAGAATTCGCCGGTTCATCAGAGAATACGTTGAAAACGCTCGAGCTAAAGGAATAGTTCTTGGCCTGTCTGGAGGAATCGACAGCGGCACAGTAGCTGCGCTCTCAAGTCTTGCAGTAGGCGGAAAAAACGTCTTAGGACTTATGCTTCCTGAAGAGGAAAACTTTAACCAAAAGGATATTGACGACGCGAATGTGGTTGTCGAAAAGTTCGGCTTGGAAAGCACTATCTGTGACATGTCAACCGTAATGGAATGCTTCTATAAGGCCATTCCAGTGTTTGATCCTAAAGACAGACTCAGTAAGGGCAACATCAAAGCAAGAACAAGAATGATTTACCTTTACTACTACGCGAACAAGTTTAACAAGATTGTTTGCGGGAGCTCTGACAAGTCGGAAACGATGATGGGCTACTTTACCAAGTGGGGAGATGCAGCGGCGGACATAACGCCGATAATGGATTTGTACAAGACTCAGGTTCGTAAGCTTGCAGTTCACCTGGGAATCCCTAAGGATCTTGCGCTAAAGCCGTCCACTCCAGCTCTTTGGCCAGCCCAGATGGCTGAAACGGAGCTTGGGATTAAGTATGAGACTTTAGACCTTATTCTTTATGGGTTAGAGAGGTTCATGTCGTCTGAGGAAATCGCTGATCAACTGGGCATTAACAAGTCTATCGTCGCAAGTGTCAAAGCCAGATGGCTCGCAAATGAGCACAAAAGAAAAATGCCAATAGCGCCCAAAATCGGGTTTAGAACCGTAGGAAACGATTTTAGGCTTCCGAGACATACGTATTGAAAAGTGGAAGAGCATGAAACAAAAAATCAAAATTGCCCTTGCCCAAATAAGCAGCAGACGAGAAGACAAAGAGGCAAACCTGCAGAAGATAGAAAAATTAACCTACAAGGCCAAGGAGCAAAAGGCTGATCTAGCCATTTTCCCAGAGCTTTGCTTGAGTGGGTATGTCGTTAGGGACCAGTTCTACGAGTTAGCTGAAACAATACCGGGACCGACCGTAGAGAAAGTGGAGGCGCTGGCGAAAGAAACGGGGATGCACATCATTTTTGGCATGCCCGAGTTAAGCGAGAAAACCCGCGCAACCATCTTTAACACTGCAGTCTTTATCGGTCCAACTGGTTTAATCGGTAAATACCGTAAAATGTACCTGCCAACTCACAGCGTCTTCGAAGAGAAAAGGTATTTCCGTCCAGGCTACCAAACCGCCGTTTTTCAGACAGACTTGGGAAACATCGGTTTATGCATTTGCTATGACATCTTCTTCCCGGAAGTACTTAGGCTCATTCGCTTGAAGGGTGCTCAGTTAATCGTTTGCATATCCGCCTCTCCAGCCGTACGCAGAACCTACTTTGAAACATTTACGTGTGCCAGGGCACTGGAAAACACAGCTTACCTTGCCTACGTGAACTTGGCCGGGGTCCAAGATGGCTTACAGTTCTGGGGGGGAAGCAGACTTGTCAGTCCGAACGGTGATGTTCTGGCTAAGGCAAAGTATGACGAAGAAGACTTCGTTCAATGTGAAGTAGATTATAGTGACTTAAGGACGGCGGAGACTTTTATTCCCACTCTGAGGGACCTGCGACCCGAGCTTTTTGACAAGCTCAAGGAGTACTCAGAACATCTCTAAAGGGGTTGAGGTAGGCAAACACCACCAAAATCACAGTAGCATCACAACCTCGTCACAATCTGTGATTTTCGCCATTTTTTTGGCAGGTCACTGTGATTCCAGCGTGTAACTGGTGACCTCACACCTGTGTCACCCAATGAATAGAAGGGCGTGGCGCGTGGCAACCGGAAGACGATCTATTGCAAACATAGCAGTTTTGAAAAGGAAAATAATGTAGGTGAGCCGTGAGGCTGGAATAGGCAGCCGGTTAGTTTAAGGATGTTGCAGGACCAAAATCAGAATTACAATTTTCGTCTAAAATCTCGCATAAAACACTTTACATAGTCCAATCATTTTAACATTTATTTGTTAACTATGGAACTAAGGTGCGAACCGTGAAAAGGCTTTCTCCAGTCGGCTCGTTTAACCGTTCCGGCTGTATTAGCAGAAATAAAGAGTAACAACCAATCATATATCTGTTTCAATAATCCTTAAAAGACAAGCTAGTATACAAAACTGTATTCATTTAGGCACACGGAGGAAAAAGCAGATTGAAGCTAAAAGAGGGAGTACAATCATGGTTAAACGGAGCTCTAAACGACCCAATTGTCAAAATACTTGCCAAAAATAGTCAATTAACCAAAATCCAGCTCGAGACGCTGTTAATAGACATATTAGCCGAAAATCTATCAGGCAAACAGCTGAAATACGATGAAAAAGCCAATTTAAGGCTAACTAAGGCTAAAATAAGTCGCGGCTCGTTTAACAGGACACTAAAACAGTCGAAAGAAAACGTTATAAAATCAATTTATACAGTGCTGCTTTTGGGCTACCTGGGAGTTTTTGAGAGCACAACTCTTGATCCCTACCTAGAAATGGCGAATAAACTGCACGAATATGTGGAAGCACATGGAGACATGCCAGGCGAAGAGGAAGAACTAAAAGAACATCAAAAAGTCATAGAAATGATACGCCAGGAGCTTGAAACAAGCCTGAAAAGGCTTTCCAGTCCATCGGAACAGCCCTTGTGACATCACAAATCACAGCAGCATTCAAAATTTTTCCTTTGAAAAAAGGAAGCATTAAGACTCACCATAAAGCGGGCAATAAAAAGCAGTAAATTGGGAAATAAGTGCAAATTAACGAGTTTCTAAGACGATACTAAGAAAGGTCAATGGCCCTCTTAAAAGTTGTGATGTGTGATGTCATGGTCAACATGTAGAGACATCACCACAAACCTTAAGAAGTCCATGGTAGACTGTGATGTGTGATGCAACGAGTAAAATCACGCGTGCATCACAGGGTGCCAAAATCACGATCAACTTTGCGTTGTTAATCTTGGCAGTTTTAGCAACAGTAACAGTTTCGACTGCGGTTGAATACTACAGGCAATTAGGTAAGGCGCAAAGAGAGTATGAGAAGGCTAAGGGCATCGTCGAAGATATCGTTCTGAGTTTTGATAGAGAGCTTAGGCGTGAGGCCGAAAAACTAGATCTTGTCGCATTTAAGGTTGAAGGGAACTTGGCTAAAGCCGACACGAGCCTCAAGAAAGCGGACAACTTGGAAAAGAGGCTAGAGCCTTTTGAAAATCAGATCGAAACCGTTTCACAAAGTGTTAGGCAGACAAGCACCAGCATCCTATCAGGTTTAACAACTTTAGAATCGAAAATCATAGGCGTCGAAGCAACGCAACAGACACTCAACGCGAGAATCGCAAAGTTTGAAGAGCAATTCCAGAAGTTTACTGCTACCCCAGAAACAATGGGCGAGCCTTCCATGCCGGTCATCCCAATCAAACGTGATAAAGCAATGGCAACGCTAACGGACACGGAAATTCAAGTCCTAGAAATGTTATCCTCAGAAGGCCCAAAAACAGCGCCCGAAATCAAAGACAGAGTGCACCTTAGCAGAGAGCATACAGCAAGACTCATGAAGAAGCTTTATGAAGAAGGATATTTGGAAAGGGAAGAAAGAAAAATACCCTTTAGGTACAGCATCAAAGCAGAGATGGAAAAACTGCTAAAGAAAACCGAAAACGCCTAACAAACCTAGCAAATTGCTAAAGCTTTTGCTTATTTTATGCTTTGCTTTATGACGGCTTGAGAAACGCTTGGAACGGTCTTGTACTTCAAGTTGTTTGATCCGCCCGTCCTCAGCAAAATACCCTTACTTGTCATTCTTGAAAGATAAGTGGAAACCGTGCTCAGGCTTATCGGTTCCTTAAGTTCCTGCTCGTAAGCTGACTGGATGTCCTTTGAAGAGAACCAAATTAACGGAAAACTTTTCTGAACAACTGATTGAACTTTATCAAAACGCGAAAGAGCAACACTTGTCAAAGGATAACCTGAGCTTGAAGTTGGATCTTCGCCCGGTGCACCTCCCAGTAACTCCACAATATCCAAGAGTTTCAAAGCCTTGTCCCGGGTTACTTGGCCGTCAAAAGCAATGGTGTACCGACCGCCATCGTTATCGATCACTTCCACGCGAATTTTACGAGCTGGCATTACGTGTACACCCAAGGGTTTACAACTTTAGCACTTCACAACTTATAGCTGTTATGGTGAAAACTCTGAAAATAAAGAATTAAAAAAAAGCTTGTTTTTGGGTAAAGAGGTAAATTTTCATTCTATTCAGCGTAACGGGCTTCACATAAAATTAGAACTGCTGAAATATGGGGGTTATCGCTCGGTTCAGCTTCTCCAGTAGAAGCGCAGGGGTGCCCTGTTCACTGTAAAAAGACAGGAATAAGGTAATCTGAGACGAAATGCAAACGATTAAGGGACAAATTCAGTGCTATTTCACATGTATTCACAATTTTGTGAAGTAAAAAAAGAACGCGCCGACCGATAAAACAGTGATAGGTGCCTTTAAGGTTGAAGTTTCCCTGATACAATGTTGATAAAAGGTCAGCAATGGCTTTCAGCCGAATGAATATCAGAAAACAATTTCCGTGAAAAAGATTAAACAGACACCCCTGAGTTTCCGCTCGAAGCTCTGAGGTCAAAAAGAAGGCTAAAAATCTTCGAAAAAATATTTGCAGGTTTGTAATCTAAAATTCTGGATAAACATATTTTATATAATAAGGCGTTAATTAGTACTCAGAGTATGTATAACCATAATTCTAATTAGTTGCTTTCCTTTTTCTTGAATAAGCTTTTCCAGTAGAAATTTTGGGGTGTGTGCGTCTGCTGATATGCTTGGTTGTCATACCAGGCGTTCATTGATTTTTAGGATTGTTGTGTTCTGCGACCAATTTTTTGTACTACATGCTTTATCTGTTCTGCACGAAATATCGGATGTGCCACTGAAAAATGGGGAGAATGGGAAATGGGGAATCCAAACGTGTTAGATGATGTGTTCGATAGTTTTGTCAATGGGGTTCGGTTGTTTAAGGATCGAGAAGTGTTGAGGCACGATTATATTCCAGAAAAGTTGCCTCATAGGGAGGAACAGATTAGACTGCTGGGAGAGACAGTTGCTCCCGTTCTGAAGAATTCAAGGTGCTCTAATATTTTTATTTATGGAAAAACAGGAACAGGAAAGACAGCAGTGGCCAAATACGTTTTGAGTCGCTTGGAATACAAGGCGAAAGAGTACGGCGCACGGGTAAGGTTTTGTTACGTAAATTGCCGCATGACCGGTTCGGAATACAGAGTTTTTGCAAGTTTAAGTCAAAGTCTTGGGTTGACTATTCCCTTCACGGGTCTTTCAGTTGGCGAAGTGTTTGACCGGTTCAGAACGGGTCTAGATTCTACACAACTTATTTTCATCATCGTTCTTGACGAGATTGACGCACTGATAAAGGACCGTGGAGACGCTTTCATGTACGAATTGACTCGAATAAATGAAATGCTCAGCAACAGCAAAGTCTCGATTGTTGGTATATCCAACGACCTCAGACTAAAGGAGTTTTTGGACCCAAGGGTTTTTAGTTCGCTGAGCGAGGAAGAACTGGTTTTCAGGCCATACGACGCAGGTGAGCTAAGAAACATCCTCTTAGAACGTTCAAAACTGTCTTTTCGCGAGGGCATTTTGTCAGAATCAGCATTAAACATCTGCTCAGCTTTAGCTGCTGCCGAGCACGGGGACGCACGCCGAGCTCTAGACTTGCTGCGTGTTGCAGGAGAAGTTGCTGAACGTCAAGGCGCCAAGACAATCACCGAAGAACACGTGCGCTTGGCCGAAAAGCATATTGAACACAACCGAGTGATTGAAGCCCTCAAAAATCTGACGCTTCACTCGAAACTCGTGCTTCTAAGCGTTTACCACATAAACAAGCCAAGCGCTACAACAGGCGAAATATATGATGTCTACAATGAACTATGCGGCGAATTTGGCAGTGGCCTCCTTACCCAGCGTCGGCTAGGCACATTGATTAATGAGCTTGATTCGATGGGCCTAGTGAACGCCAAAGTGGTAAGCATGGGCCGCTATGGAAGAACTAAGAAAATCAGGCTCGAAATTCCAAGAAGCCTAGTTCGGGACGTGTTTGCAGAGGATACGAGGTTTAGCCAATTAATCGATTATTCCATGCAGGCTTCTCATAAATGCGTAACTGAACTTAGCAAAAACGTATGAGTTAAAGAAACGAGAGAACAGTCGTTTCAAGCGTCTGTAGGTTTACCACTGGCACCTTTCCCGGTGTTGGAACCAACCCCAATTTTTCCATGTAGCTAGTCTGCTCTTGCCAACCTCCTGAATTCACAACAAGCACTCCTCGGTAATTGCAAAAGCCCAGTACGTGAACATGCCCAGCGTGGAAGATGTCTGGCACCCTATCGATTACTAAGTAATCGTGATTTTCCGGGGACAGCATGGTTTTTCCGCCATAAGCAGGAGCTAAGTGGCGAGTTTGCATAAGCAGCCTCATTGCCTTCTCGGGGTGATTGTGATCCATTCCAGGTACTACGCCGACGATATCATCCAAACTACGACCGTGGTACATTAAAACTTCCACCCCGTGTATGCTTAAGAGGCATGGGCTCCCGACTGACCGGATGTTGCTTTTCCCCTGCATCCCCTTCAAGTACCCTTCTGGTATGGCGGGTTGGGGTAGAGCTTTGCGTGCAGCATCATGGTTGCCTGGAGAAATGATTATTTCAATGTAGCTTGGGATTTTCTCTAGGTACTTGAACGCGATGTCGTATTGCTTGTGGACGTCTCTTATAGATAGCTCTCTCACTTGACCCGGGTACACTCCGACGCCGTCGACTATGTCACCGGCAATCAGAAGGTACTTTACTCTACTAGCTATTTCCTTCATCTGCTCGTTTCCGTATTTGCCTTTAAGCCAGAGTATAAACCGTTTGAAGGCTTCTTTTTCGAATTTGGTGCTACCGATATGAAGGTCGGACGTTAACACAGCGTAAATCGGCTCTTGAGCTCTTTGTTGAGTTTTTCTGCCGATTTCTGGAAAAATGATGTCTTCGGCGAGGAAGAGATTGCTTCTGGTTTTGATTACGGCCAAGCATACAACTTGGTCAGGTATAAGCATGAGAGCTTTCCTACGGACGTCTTCAGGCGCCTTTTGAGGCACTAAGACAGTTGCGGTTCCTTGCAAGTCTTCAACTGAAAGTATTATGTGACTCTTTGAATCTCTTTTCTCACTAACCATGCCGATCATCTTAAGTTTCGTCTTGGCGGGCGATTTAAGAGCTTCAAGTATTGGCGTCGCAGCTTTAACGTCGATTCTTTGCCTCAGAAGACGCTCGATCCGCTTAAACCTGTCTTGAAAGTATTGGAGGTACTCTTCCATGGAGCCGTTGGAACTGAGCTTACCTGTTGCATCCTCCAGAATGCTAATTTCCGCTTTGGTGTCCTTGGCGTAAGGGTAAAAAACACTTTCGGCCTCGCTTGTCTCAATTATAGTTGCTGGAACTTGTTGCTCTACGCTAAGCTTAGGCGGTGGCGCCGTTTCATTAGCTGAAACAGCTGGCTGCTGCAGTAAGGTTTCCAGGAAAACTTTGTCTATGAAGAACGGTTTCTCTTGTAAGCCTGCTAGCCTTTGAAGTGCCATGTCCACGATCCTGACCGGATCGGTCGTTTTGGCATTTTCGCTTAGAAACTCGAAAGCTTCGCTGTCTAATTGGTACCCTGCGGCGATTGTCGCTTGGATTGCTTCTTGAAGTTTTTCTAGCTCGCTCATTTGGCTCCGCCTAACCAAGTAGGTTTGGTGCACTTTACGGTTAGCTCTTATATCTTTAAGCTATTTACTGTTTTTCATTCCCGAGTAAATTTTGTGGGCTTCAAGCCTCTGCAGTGATTACGCATGTCGTAAAAACGCAGCGCCTGTTTTCGCGTTTTACACGTTGATTATTATTGAGTTACAACCAGCTTAGTTCAGTTTATATAAGCGAAATGTAGTTTAGATAAGTTATAACCTCTTGAGGAATGGCTGTGGCTGAACTGCGAAAGATTCAACAAACACCAACAGGAACTTTTTTTGTTTGTTTACCCAGAGATTGGGCTAAGAAGAAAGGTTTGAAAAAAGGTGCTTTGGTATGCTTGGATGTGACTGGCGACGGCAAACTTATCGTTGACGCCGAATACAACGCTGAACCACCGGCCAAAGCCACTTCTTTAACTGTTGGTCCTTACCTTAGTCGGGAAATCATCGGTCGTTACCTTCTCGGCTTCGACATCATCGACATCGAGGCAAAAGACAGGATCGATTCCAGTGTAAGAAACACGGTCAAGTCGACGGCCAGCTCTTTGTCGGGTTTAGAGATTTTCGAGGAAACTATTTCAAAAATTTCACTACATAGCTTGATGCAGCAGCCTTCTGCCTTGCCCGAAAAAATCTTGCACCGTAACTATGCCATTGTTGCAGGGATGCTTCGTGATGCGGCTAACTCCTTTGTTTACGGAGATATTGAGTTGGCCAAGAACGTTATCGCGAGAGATGACGAAAGCAACAGGCTGTACTTTTTGCTAGTTAGGATTTTAAGGACGATAATTCAAAATCCACGACTAAACGAGAAGCTTGGAATAACCCCAATAGAGTGCCTCGACTATCGATTGGCTGCGAGTTTAATCGAGGGCATAGGCGACGCGTGCGTCCAAGTCGCGGAAAAAACCATAGCGCTCAACGGAGTCAAGTTTTCGGAAGAGATGCAAAAGTTGCTAATTGACCTGCAAAGCGCCTGTTACGAAGCTCATGAACAAGCATTGAAATCGTTCGTAACTAAGAACATCGCTTTAGCTGACAACGTGCGAACAACACGAGGGAAAATCGACGCAATCTCCACTGATATAGAAAGGGTAGCGAAGGGGTCTACCGTGGATTTAATGTCGCAAATTTTGGCAGTAGTGTCTCTTCTTAGACAGATTTACGAGCATAGTGTAGACATCGCAGATCTTGTCGCTTGATCTGCTTACCCTCTTTGTCTTGGTAAAGGGTTAAATTTCCAAGTTTACATTCACAACAGGGATAAATCACATGTCGCTTGCTACTGATACAGTGGCCAACGCTCTCTACCTGTCTGGATGTTTAAAGTTTGGAAGCTTCAAAATCAAGTCTGGAGCAATCAGCCCCTACTACATTGATCTTTCCCGTCTTTTAGCGTCGCCAAAACAGCTTTGCTTGGTAGCGGAAGCTGCCGCTGAGCAAGTAAAGCAGATAATGCCTTATGACAGAATAGACAAGTTGGCTTCTATTGAGCTTAAGGGAGCCTTGATAGCGCCAAGCATCGCCTGCAAACTTAACCTACCCTGCGTCATAGTTAGAAAAGAGGAAAAAGCATACGGCGTTAAAGGCAGAACTGCCGGCGCAGACATAGTGAAAGGGGATAGAATCCTGTTTTTTGACGACGTCATAAGTGAAGGTTTATCCAAGCTTGAAGGAGTCAAGCCTCTCCAAGAACTCGGCGGCAAAGTTACGAACTTCCTCGTCGTCGTAAACCGGGAGCAGGGGGGCAAAGAGAACCTTGAAAAGCTAGGCTACAAAGTTGACGCTTTGACTAACGTCTCTGGCATTGTTCACTCGCTCTGCAAGAGAAGGCATATTTCGAAGGACCAAGCTAACGCGGTTTTAGATTACGTTAAAGGGTTTCAAACGGTTAAAAATAGCATTTAACGATTCGCTCGGCGATCAAGGGTGAATAACCATTCTTTAAGAGTAGCTTCTTAAGGTTCTCGCGGTCCCGGTCTTCCACTTCTTATCCCACTTTAACATCTTTAATCAAGTGACCATTTAAAAAGCTACCCTACGTTTATTGGACGGCAAAACAATATACGCTCAAAGGAAGAAGCATCAGGATGCCAACCCAAAAACAAGTAGTCGACGCCCTTTTGACTCCAGAAGCTTATCCGGAAGACCCGGGTAAAATCAAGCTTGTCCAAACGCACATCTCATTCGTCTTCCTAACGCGACGTTTCGCATACAAGGTCAAGAAGGCGGTAAACTTTGGGTTTTTGGATTTTTCAACGCTTGAAAAAAGGCGCTTCTTCTGCGAGAAAGAATTGGAGCTGAACAGGCGACTTTGCCCAGAAATTTATCTTGAAGTCGTGCCAATCAACAAATCGAATCTTATTAGGATAGAAGGCAACGGCGAAACAGTTGAGTATGCCTTAAAAATGAAGCGCCTGCCTCAGGACAAAATCATGACCGTTCTCCTCAGGGAGAACAAAGTTAAGAAAAAGACGATTAATGAACTGGCGAAGATTATCGCTCGGTTCCATTCGATGGCGCAGACAAACGATAAGATAAGCTCGTTTGGCTCTCTTGAAATTATTAAGACTAACTGGGATGAAAATTTCGACCAAACCAAAAAGTACGCCGGTCGAACAATCACAGAAGCAGAATACTCATTTCTCGAGAACAAGATTAACAATTTCATCGTCACGAACAAGACGCTTTTCGAAAGCCGAATAAGAAACAATAGAATTAGAGATTGCCACGGGGATTTACATTCGGGCAACATCTTCATAACCGATAAAATCTGCATTTTCGACGCTATAGAATTCAACGACCGTTTCAGGTACTCAGACGTAGCTTCAGACGTCGCCTTCTTAGCTATGGACCTTGACTTTCAAAAGAGACCCGACTTAAGCGAGTACGTCGTAGACAGATACATCGCGTACTCGAAAGACCAGGAATTAACGAATGTGCTTCAGTTCTACAAATGCTACAGGGCCTATGTACGTGGCAAAGTAATCAGCTTCAAGCTTGACGACCTCGACCTCAACGAAAAAGAAAAAAATGACGCCGCCATCCAGGCACAAGCTTACTTCAAACTCGCCGTTGAATACGCGAAAAAAATGTAACCTCTAGGCGAACTGGTCAGCTACCCAATCGGGAACGTAAACCGTGCCCATGATGATTGGCTTTTGGTGGCAATCGCTTCCGCCAGTCATTATTAGACCGTGTTCTTTCGCGAATGCTACATAGTGATTTGTTGTTTCCGGGGTGCTTCTTGAGTGCCAGCATTCCACGCCATCGATGTAAGGTAGCATTTTTTCTTGGATAATGGCCGTCTGTTCAACGAGCGATTTAGTCAGCGTGACGAGGGAGGTTCCGTGAGGATCGTTTGGATGCGCCAGAACCAGTTCTCCGCCGGCATCCCTTACAAGTTTAGATGCTTCCTCCAGGTAAAGCGGGTATTTAGGTACGTCACACTTAACAAGGTACCTATCAAAAGCTTCCTGCCGCGTTTTAACGATGCCTTTCTTAATCAAGTAATCGGCGATGTGAGGTCTGCCGAGTACGCCGTCAACAGATTCTTCAATCTGTCTTAGGTCATCCTTGGTTAAAGCCGGGATGTTTTCTTTTTCAAATTCAGCATTCAAGTTATCAAGTATTTTTGCTGCTCTTTCTTCACGATATCTTGCCATCGTTTCAAGCTTGCTTTCCAACGATTTGTCGGCGGCACCAAACTGATAGCCTAAGAAATCCAGTGAAACAGGTTTGCCTTCATGGTAGTTTGGGTGAGTAAAGGTTACGTTCAGCTCAACCCCCGTGATATAACGGATCCTTTCTCTTTTTGCTTTGACGATGGCTGTGGTTTGGCAGCTGATTGAGTCATGGTCGGTAATCGCCATGAAGTTGATGTTTCGGTTTTTTGCCTCCTCAAAAATTTCTTGAACTGTTAGCTTTCCGTCTGAAGCTTTAGAGTGGATGTGCAAGTCGATTATCATTGTTTAGTAGTATCCCTTTACCTTTTCTCCATACCCGTGACATACCAGTCCTCAGGATTGTCGCGGCAAGTGTCGACTGTTAAATGGAGTATCTTAAGCGTCGGATACCTTTTCTTTAGATCCTCGACGTCTACGGGTTCAAACTTTTTCTTGTTAGCAAGATACGCGTCGACCGTTAAAGCGTTCGATTCATAATTCTCTTTAGTACGACGCTGAATTCTGGCGAGCGAAACTTCTTCAGGACAGCTCGTCTGCAAAATAACAAACGTCATCCCATGGCTCGCTGCAATTTCAGCCGCTCGCCGCCTTAAGTCCTGAGTAACAAAGGTGGCGTCCAAGATCATTCCCGGAACGTCTTTCTGGACTAAATCGTTTGCTCTTCTGAAAACTTCATCGTAAACTGATAAGCGCTTGTTCATGTTGCCAGCAACTTTTGCGTCAAAAACATCCTCGTTCCTAAGCACTTCTAACCGTATAATATCGCTTCGGAGAATAGGATAGCCTTTGATTTTCGAGACTTCCTCCGACGTTTCTGTTTTCCAAGTTCCAGGTAGCCCGGTTGTAATTAGCAAAGTCTTTGCGCCTAAGGTGGATTCGATAAATCTGGAAAAAGGTTCCTTCATTGTACAGCCTTCTTGCTGCTAGCTCTAGACGTGGCGTAATTAAACTTTTTCCAATCCTTACAGCCGATGATGTGAGGTAAATTCTAAATAGGTTGAAGACACAATGTTCCTGAAAAGAAGGATTGATTATGCAAGAGTTTCAAGTTAAAGATAAAGATCTCGCTGAGCAAGGTTATCTACAGATTGAATGGGCATCACGTCACATGCCAGTGCTCAACCTGATAAAAAGCAGGTTTGAAAAAGAAAAACCGTTGAAAAACTTGGTTTTAGGCGCCTGTCTCCACGTGACAAAGGAAACAGCTGTCCTGGTGGAGGCATTAACCGCTGGCGGCGCTAAAGTTGCGCTGTGCGGTTCTAATCCGCTTTCAACTCAGGATGAAGTAGCTGCTGCTTTGGCTGACAGCGGCGTTCATGTTTTCGCTTGGAGAGGACAAAACACTGAGGAATACTACAGGTGTATAAATAGTGTTTTGGATTACCGGCCGTCGATAACTCTTGACGACGGCGCGGACTTAGTCGGAACCCTGCACAGCAAACGTCAGGTCGAATTGAAGAACGTTAAGGGCGGAACAGAAGAAACGACGACGGGTGTAATTCGCTTAAGGGCAATGGAAAGGGATGGCAGCCTAAAATATCCAATCGTAGCCGTAAATGATGCGTATACAAAATACCTCTTTGATAACCGCTATGGTACAGGGCAAAGCACCATCGACGGGATCCTACGCGCTACAAACACGTTGATAGCAGGCAAGACATTTGTGGTTGGCGGGTACGGCTGGTGTTCACGAGGTATAGCCATGCGGGCTCAAGGACTAGGAGCTAACGTGATAGTAACTGAAGTTCAGCCCACACGGGCGTTAGAAGCGGTTATGAACGGTTTACGTGTCATGCCAATGGGGGAAGCAGCGGCTTTGGGCGACATATTTGTAACAGCAACGGGTGACATCAGCGTCATAAGAAAAGAGCATATGCAAATAATGAAGGATGGCGCCATAATGGCTAACAGCGGGCACTTCAATGTTGAAGTTAACATTAAAGACTTAGAATCATTGTCAACTTCTAAAAGAACAATCCGCCCCAACCTTGAAGAGTACACACTAAAGGATGGCAGAAAACTATACCTTCTGGCAGAAGGCAGGCTAGTAAACTTGGCAGCCGCGGAAGGACACCCGTCTGAAGTCATGGATATGTCGTTTGCCAATCAAGCGCTTTGTGCTGAGTTCATTGCTAAAGCAGCCGAGCTAGCCGTGAAAGTGTACCCTGTTCCGAAAGAAATCGATGAAGAAATAGCTGAGCTAAAACTCAAATCGATGGGTGTGGGAATTGACGAGTTGACGGTTGAGCAGAAAAAGTACCTTTCAACATGGGAAATGGGAACAACGTAGACAAATGCCCATTTTGAAGCATGACAAACTTTAAATTGCTTGACATAATACATGGCTATAAAGTGGTGACTTAAATGGTTAGCAAAGATCAAGGAATAGGTGGAGCAATACTTGCAGTGTGCGTTATAGTTGCTGTAGCATATGTGATTATAGTGGCTGACCCGGGCCTTTTCGGTTGGAACGCAACCACTGTTAGGCTAGATGCAGTATTGATTCTCGTTTCCATAGCATTCATTGCTATACTGGCTATTGGTGCATGGATAGGTTGGACGATGGCAACGACACCGCCTCCAAAACCAATTGAAGAAATCACAACAGAGGTTGAAGAGAAAAAGGAAGAACCCAAAGAAGAGCCAGCACCGACCCAACCAGCTGAAGCGCCTGCCACCGAAACGGCTAAGAAAAAGAAATAAAGTTTCATTTACCTCAAATTCAATTCTTTATTTTTTTGAACTCTTTAAATACGATGCTCAATGTTATAATTTGCGTTGGCTAAGCTCTCATTTTTTGCAGCATGCACTCGAGAAGAAACTTACAGGTGATACACTCATCCGGAATTTCCGCTTTGTCTTTTCTTTCACTTAAGTAGCCAAGGTGATAATGGCAGGTTGGGGGATTTTCCTTGCTTTTAAACACTTTTTCTCTGGCGTGGTGTGTTTCAGACTTTTCGATTTCAACTTCTAAGTCGCTTATTCTCGTTAAGCAGTAAGGACACGCCACGTAGGGTCCAGATGAATCCTGCAAGTTCATGGTCTTGAGTGGTTTATCGAAAACTTTTTTGCATGATGGATTCGGACAGGTGAACATTTTGTTCCTTCTTCGCGTGGGGCGAAAGGTGAGCTTGCGTCGTTTAGAGATTGCGTTTACTACTTTATAGTTTTAGTGAATCTGAAATACAGATGGTAGCTATGGACGCTTGGGATGAAAGTGAGTAACCACTCTGAGTAACTGTTTCTACGGGTTCGCCATCAAACGAAGCTCATCCAGTATAGGCGATTTTCAGAATTTGTCGATTGTGAAGTTATCGATTCCCTAGGCATCTGTTTGATTGGGCAGACCGGGGCCAGAGCTAACCAAACTTTGAGTCAAATTTTCGTAAACATGATAATCGAGAAGATCCGTCCGAAGTACTTTCGGACAATTTTCGCATTGCGCGTGAAGCGACAATACGGAGAACCTATGGCTTATGCGAACCATTTTTTGGTTGGTAGACACACCATGGATCTTCAGTCAGGTAATCTCTTTTTAGTTCGGTGGGTTCATGAAGGTCTCCGCAATAGTCAATGAAGTCGTTAGATAACCCGTAAGCACGAGCCCGGCAGCCGCCGCATAAAGTGCGGTATTCACAGGCCCCACATTTCCCCTTTAACGAGTTGGGATCTCTAAGAGCATTGAAGACTTCTGAGTTAAACCAGATATCCTTGAAACTTTTATCTCGTACGTTTCCAAGCTTGATCGGCAGATAAGGGCAGGGTGTCACGTCGCCGTTAGGGTAAATGCGGCAGTAGTAAAGCCCGGCGATACAGCCGCGAATCCACTGTCTCATGTCCAAGCCCATATCTCTGGCGATTCGCATAAACTGCGGTGCACACGACGGTCTCACGTTGAGCGTGTGATTGGCAGTTTTCGCAAACGTCTCCGTTATCATGGTCTCGTATTGTTCTGGCGAAAGGTCGGTTAATTTTGTTCCTCGTCCCGTTGGAACGAGGAAAAACAGGTGGAAGTTTTCAACGCCGATGCTTTCAGCGAGCGCCATTATATCGTCTATTTGACTGTAATTCTGCTGGGTCAAAGTTGTGTTTACTTGAACCAGCACGTTGTTTCTTCTCAAAGCCTTGCAGGCTTCCACAGCCTTTTCCCATGCACCGGGTACTCCTCGAAACTCGTCATGCTGCTCCGGGACATTAGAATCTATGCTGATTGAAACGGTTGCTATCCCAGCACCCTTAAGCTTTGCCGCGGTTGCGTCATCAATTAAGCTTCCGTTGCTTCCCAAACCCATTTTCAAACCTATCTTTGAGCCGTGTTTGATTAGGTCAAAAATGTCGGGACGCAGGAGAGGTTCACCGCCGCTTAGTATTAGCAGCGGTCGACTAACCTGGCAAATTTGATCCATCAAGTTTTTCGATTCTTGAGTGTTCAATTCGTTATCAAGTTTTTTGTCTGTGGCGTTGATGTAGCAGTGAGAGCATTTCAAGTTGCACTCGCGAGTGATGTTCCAAGACAGAACAAGCGGTACAAACCGCTCTTCCGTCTTTGCAAGGGGTGAGTAAGCCAATTTGAGGTAATACTCGCAGTTCCCATGGCTCCCTAACCTTTTAGGCTGCCAAAGAGTAAATGGGAAAGGAAGAACAGTGTCCAGCATCGCCCGGGCGTGAGCAAAACAGAAATGGGCACAAAAGAGTGAAGAAGCTTCAGGATTTACGCCATATTTTTCCTGCATATATTTGCGGCTTCCAAAGATCGGGCAATTCATAAACTCCATGTGGCCGTCAAGTGTTTCTACGTTCATTGAGTAATTGATGAAGTGGTCGCTTAACATGACTGATTGCAGTCTTTCTCTTCGCATGCCGACTTTAAGTGTAACATTAAGAGCTATGTCCACCGTTTCTTGACCGAATCTGTCTTGCACTCTTTGCATAGCATCTTCAAGCGCCGACATACCGACACTTTCTTCGAGTTTCGCGAAAACCAGCAAGCTCCTGAGTGTTTCATACTCCTGAGTTAGCCGCATGTGCACAATCTGCGTTGTCCAATCAAGAAACAGCTTATTTAGCGCGGCTGATGCCTCTGAACTCTTGCTATCCAGCAAAGCTTCGACCTTCTTGCCCTCGCTCTTCAACTTCATGAAGAGATCGATTTTTTTCGCGGAACTCAAAGAAGCGCTTGATGCCGGTGCTTGAAAATCTAGGCTCACCGGCATGATTTCTTTGGTTAATTCTTTGGCGTCTGATTCAAAATCGCTGTAAATTCTCTTTAAATCTTGAGTTACGTTCGGCTCTTCAATGCTTGTCTCGTTGACCAACATGCGAGTTTCGGATTCCATCTTGTTAATCATCGCCATGTGGTATAGTAATGAGCCTGCCATTCCAGGGTCAGCCTGTGGTCCGCCGTTCACGCCGATGAAGATTTGGCTGTAGAGGCTTTTTGCTAAGTTAGAGTTTCCTTCGTTTATTGCGATTAAGGCTTGGTTGAGTTTTTGTTGCCGCCGAAGCAGAAGTTGTGCCCATTTATGGCAGTGTCTGGCGTCGAATTTTGTTAATGCATCCACATCCTTGAATACTTAAGATTCCCTGCCTATGCTAAAAAAAGTTAACGGTACGTGCCGTGCTGAACCGATTATAAATCTTTAACCTGAAGCCCTTTTAGATAGACTAATTAACCGGTGGATTAACATACCCAGACTAAAAGGTGAACGATTTGATTTACGATTGGGTTTATGCTCTGGTCGGGTTCTTGGTTATGTTCGGCATTCTAGGCGGCATCGGAATAGAGAAACCTAGAGGTATGAGCGTGAAAATGTGGTGCGCCGGTTACCTTGCTGTAGCATTAGTTTTCGATGGACTCGTAGTCTTCGGACTGGCCAGGCAGTATACATCACTCAACGACTTGCTCATCGGCTTGTCGGCAGGCGCGGCGACGGGGCTAGCAATACATGTCATGCATCACATCAATGAAGAGAACGAACATCCGACCATGATGGGTTGAAAGCTTTTGATCATTTGAGTTGATCAAGTGCGGGGAATTCGAGGTCTTTTCACCTTTAATCATGAATTGCCTGAATTTTTCCTGAACTCTCATCAAAAACTTTAGCTTCGTAAACGTTTCAGGCTTTCGTCAACATATTCAAGCCCTAGTTTTCTCAGCTCTTCAGATGCGGGCACCCCGTTCTGATCCCAGCCTGCTTCGTCGTAGTACTGCCTGACTTTTTCTCTAACACTCGTCTTGTCGGCTGATTGTCCCTTGCATGGACCTGTTGGCAGCGGCTCGTAGAACCGCGCCGGGTTGTCATCGTCAACCATCGGGTTCCACCTCAGGTCTGGTCCGCCTAGCAGCAGCATGGCCCGCTGTATCTGCAGTGTCTTTATTCCACCGCCGTTTAGCCATCCCTTCCGGCTGAGGGTTTGACCTGTCAGTGCGTAGTAGAACTCGTACCTGAACGTTGGGCTTAAGTTGAATGATGTAAAGATGCACATAACTGCTGAGTCATTGAATATCTGCCAGATTTCGCTGCCCCAGCCATCGATGGGAAGATCTGTCATCGATGAATGATCGCCCCCTTGAACGCTACAGGCGTAACCTATTTCTCTTGAGAAGTCCCTTCCGCTTCGAATTCCATGCGCCCCGATGCTGATTCCTTTGCCAGTTACAGCGTAGGGCATCAGGTTTACACCTTTCAGCTCTCCAAGTCGGATCGCCGCACGGTGCGCGCCCTCAGCAAGTACGTCGCCCATACCTTCTCGGCAAGCGATTTTTTTAGCCAAAGCAGCGAAAGCTTCGGCGTCGCCCCACTTTAACTCTAATCCGCCTAAGTCTTCTTTTGTTATGATTCCTCTTTGGTACAATTCCGCTGCGAAACCCAAGGTGCTTCCTCCTTGTATGCCGCAGAAGCCTAAGTCCTCGATCAGCGAGGATAAGTAAACGTTTTCTTCAGGCGTGAAAACTCCAAGGTTCGGACCGAGAAAAGCCTGCAGTTCATAATCGGGATTATCGCTTATCGCGCCTTTGTACTTGCCCGCATGTACGCAGCTGATTTTAAGACAGTTTGTTGGGCAGCCGAAATCGCTCCACGCAGGTTTCACCCAGACCCTATTCTCAAACTGGTCTACCCCGTAGCTTCGTTCATCGTGCCATTCTTCTTGCCAGTTGCGCACCGGCTCAGAACTGGTTTCTGCTCCGAAACTGTACCCGCCTCCTCCAGTTCCCCATCTTCTCCACAGAGTGTTGCCATAGCATCCCTTGCAGACTTCGTCGATCATCTGCTTGAGTTTCTCAATATCCGCCACTTCAGGCAATGGACCTGTACCTTTAACAGCGACGCCTTTGAGGTTTTTTGACCCCATGACTGCACCGTAACCCCCGTAGCCTGCAGCATGAGTCCACTTAGCGATGACAGCGGCTGGGCGAACCCTATTTTCGCCAGCAGGTCCGATGTACAGTTTCGCAGGCTCTTTCCAAACGCCTACTCGCGGGTAACGTTCAGAAAGCAATTTTCGACATTCACGGTTCAGCAAAGCTTCGGTCTGCTTGCCGTCTTTTCCCCATATGCGTTCTGCATCCCTAATTTCAACATCATTATCTTTAATGAACAAGTAAACTGGTTTCTCTGCTCTACCAGAGACTATTATGCCATCGTAGCCTGCGCATCGGAGTTCCACGGGGAATTCGCCGCCGACAGTTGAACCTACCATTCCGTTACTTTGAGGCGATTTGCCCGTTACGCATGTTCTTCCTCCTGGGAAGTATCCCGTGAAGGGTCCCGACATGAAGAAGAGAATGTTTTCCGGTCCAAGCGGGTCAACTTTTTCCCACTTGCGGAGGAGCCTCTCGCTCATGATTTTTGCGGCAAGCGCTCTCCCTCCGATGTAGTCTCTGAGCCATTCATCCGGGAACGTAACATCATTACAGCTTGATTTTGAAAGGTCAACTTCCAAAAACTTTCCTGCATAACCCAGCATCATTGCAGCTCCTCTGCTTTGTCACCGTACATTTTGGCGGCAAGTTCTTTCGCTGTCTCTTCAGGCGTGCGAGAAAAAAGTTTGAACTCATGATCTTCCCTAGCAACAACTTTCAGGCAGTTCCAGCCGCCTTCTTGGCAAACCTTGGCGCACTTTGGGTCTCCACTGCAAAGGTCACAAATCAAAATTTTCTTGGTTCGCGGATGGATGTGAGGCACTTTTCCTGGGCAAGCCTCGATGCATATGCCGCAGCCAGTACACGTTCCAGCGTTAACAACGACGGCGCTCGTACCCTCGTTGACACTCAAAGCTTTAACCGGACAGGCTGCGACACAAGGATAGTCCTCGCACTGAGTGCACAAGTGAGGAAACTCTGTTCCTGGCACAAGCATGAAAACTCGGACGCGTGATGCTTCAGGCCAAATCTTATTTTCCTTTTGCAACGAGCAAGCAATTTCGCATTTTCGGCAACCACTACATTTTGAAAGTTCGCGGCTTATCCAAATCTTGTTGTTTTTTTCTTCCTGGCGCCATCCCATGTATTTGCATTCCTTCGTGTCTTATTTTGAGAGGAATCTCCACGAGAGGATGATTCCAACCGCGGAAAGTATCGCCGCAAATGCGATTAAGACTGCAAAGTCGACCCATAGACTACCCCAGCCGGTCGCGCCTATCAAAAGTTGCCTCGTCGCGTCGTTAGCGTAACTGACAGGATTGACTCTTACAACATCCTGAAGCCAAGTAGGCATGATTTTTAATGGGAACAACGCGTTACTTGCGAACAGCAGTGGTAAGTTTAGCAGGTTGATTATTGCCATCTGAGTCTGCCAATCGGCTGATCTTAGGGCGAGCATAGTGAACAGTGCCGATAATCCCATTCCCATAAGGAAGACAACGACGAAAGCTCCAAAAATTCCCTGAGCCGTGAAGTGACTTGTGTCCATTCCCAGCACCACCGCGATAATCAGGACTATGCCAGCTTGAACTAGTGACCTGCCTACACTTTGCAGTATCTTAGCCATTACAATTGTTCCGCGCGCTACTGGTGTGCTCAACGCTTTGTTGAGGAAGCCGAACCTACGGTCAAAGACGACTGACATTCCGCTGAAGGCTGAAGTAAAGAGAACTATGAAGGAAAGCATGCCGCAGGATAGGAACGAAAAGTAGCTGGTCGTGCCGAAATAACTTAGTAGAATCGCGTTTTGCTGTGCCGGTGGGATTCCTGAACTCGAGATGAAAGTTGTAAAGTTCAGGGCCTTGCCGAACAACCCTAGCCAGACTACCGGCTGAATTAACGAAACGAAGAGCTGAATGGGATTAGTGTACCATTTCCGAAGATCCCTATTAGTCAAAGCCCACAAGCCGTGGAACGGACTCGTATTCTCCTTGGGAGGGGTCCTCATAAGACCGGCATCCGGTTGAGCCGCTTGAACGATTTTTTCCTGTCCTGCCGTGCTGCTTAATGATGAATCCTGTTCAGGTTTGATTTTACTCATGTGTTCACGTTCCTGCTCTTGCTCTTCTTATAGTTGCTCGTTGACGGAACATCGAAAGCTTGTCAACCTCTTCTTCCCTAAGCGTCCTCCCGGTTAATTCAAGGTACACTTCGTCCAGGGTTGGCTTTCTCAGCGAGACCCTTGTTACGTGAAGACCCTCGGATCGTATTATATCTATAATCTGCGCGGTGGCTTCCTCCCCTTGCTCAGCCTTTATGAGGTACGTATTGTTGTTTTTTTGGACATTTTTCACTAGCGCGATCCGAGAAATATCAGTAGATAAGTCGGGGTTAGGTTCTTTGACTTCTATTTCGACCACGTCACCACCTATGCTTTCCTTAAGAGCTTGCGGTGACCCGATCTTTATGATGTGACCATGGTCGATTATGGCTACTCGGTCACAGAGCAAGTCAGCTTCTTCAAGGTAATGCGTGGTCATCAGAAGAGTCATGTGGTACTGTTCCTTCAGTGTTTTTATGTACTGCCAGACTGCAGTGCGCGTTTGAACGTCGAGTCCAAGAGTCGGTTCATCCAAGAAAAGCAGCCTCGGATAATTGATTAAGCCGCATGCAAGCTCAAGCCTCCGACGCATTCCTCCAGAATAAGTACCTACCTTTTTTTTGGCGGCGTCTTGAAGCTCAACCAGCTTTAACAGTTCCTGAGCGTGAGGTTTCGAATCGCTTTTGGGTATGCCGTACAGGTCGGCGCAGAGAATGATGTTATTGATTCCAGTCATATCCTCGTCTGCCGTGTACTCCTGCGGGACAACGCCCACGTTTCTCCGCACTTCGTTTGCCTGCTTGAATATGTTGTAGCCGCAGACATCTGCGTTCCCATCGGTAGGCTTAAGCAGTGTCGTAAGCATGTTTATAGTGGTGGTCTTTCCCGCTCCGTTAGGACCAAGTAAGCCGAAAATTTCGCCTTCTTGAATCTCAAAGCTGATGTTGTCAACGGCTTTCAGGTTGCCGAATGTTTTCGAGAGTTTTTCGACCTTGACTATAGCCGAAAATGAAGGAGTTCCTGTTTGAGTTGCCGACATTTAAGTCACATCGCTCCCAGTTTCGATAATCTTTCTCGCAAGTCTTTGATCTTCTGTGAGTATTGATCAATTTTTGGCCGGTCTGTTTTGGCCAGGTCTTCCAGGTACGAGATGTAACCGTTAATCTCCGTTATAACTTCGTCCATAGTGTTTGGTTGCTTCTTTTGCATGCCCCACGGCCACTCGAATTCTTGTTTGCCTCTCTCGGTGATTTCATATTTGCCGTCTTCGAGTTTTTTGATGCTTCCATCTTTCTGCAACTCGTCAAGCAATGGATAAACTGAGCCCGGTGATGGTCTCCACCGACCTTGCGTAGCTGTTTCGATTTGGTCCATTATTTCAGCGCCGTTTCTCGGCGACTGTTGCAATATGGAGAGTACCCACATCCTGAGTCCTCCTTTCCTGAAGTATTTCCATTTATGCTCGTGATTCCACATGTAAAATCGCCTTTCCGATATCGGAAACTCGATATTAAGTTGAAAAAATGATTAAGCGTAGCTTATATACCTTTTGTGACGCAAGAAGTAAATGTTCGGCGCGGTATTTGGGCCACTGCAACATCGTAGGGCCACCCCGAGGGGCTGCGAATCGCTCAACAACCCTTAGGAACCTGTGCTGGATTCTGATCAAATTGTGGCAGTTGCGTCGTGCTAAACAATATAGGAATTTAAGACTTTCTGCATGCCTTTCGTTGTCTCCTGCGTCTCGGACAGTTTTTGCAGGAATCTCACCATCGGCTGAACGCGAGCTATGTCTGTTAGACTGATTAAGCCCACCAAGTGCTTCCCATCGGTTACCGCCAGCTTCTTTATCTTCTTCTCGAACATCAAGCAAGCCGCATCTTCCAGATCAGTGTCCGGTGAAATTACGACCAATGGACTTGACATGATTTCTTTAGCCGTAGTCTTTTTGGGGTTTCTGCCCTCAGCGACTATAAGCTTCAGAAGGTCCCGCTCTGTAATTATGCCTATCGGCTTCCCTCTTCTAGTTGTAATGACGGAGCCTATCTCGAATTGATTCATTATGTTGGCTGCTTCTTGGACTGACGTTTTTTCCTCTACCGTGATTACTTTTTTAATCATCACATTGGCAGTTTTAAGCATAACTTTCTTTTCACCTGATTTTTCTCGAACCATCGGAGTCACCTATCACTCTGAGCCAAATCGCTCCTTGATCCTGTCCGTTGATGGCTTTCCAATTTTCAAGCATCATTCAGATTCACTTTTCGTTTCAACTTTGTCGTTTGTTATCGACTATATCTAAGAATTTGTCGGAATAAATTAGATTTGTGAATGCAAGATATGGATTAGCAATTCGTAGCAATCGGCGAAGCGAGCAACTATACAGGCGACCCTAAGAACTCACGTGCGGTTGTCGATGGCCGAGCATAATGAGTTCAACGGGGTAGGCTATTTGACGAATCCCATTAATTGAAGGTTCATTTCGGTGAATTTGAGGCTTCGTTCTGGAAAACCTTATTAAAAAGTAACCTGATGTTAAAGTTAATCCCAGATGTCATCTTCGAAAAACCAGTTTCTCCTATCGGGAGAGGTAGGTCAACTTAAGAGCGCGCACGGGTGGAACAGGGGAGAGATAAAATTGAAAGTTGACTTAGTAATGTGGACGAAAGACGGCTCTAGAACTTTGGATGTTGTTCTAAAGCGAATCAACGCCGTCGTTCCTTCACGATTTGTCAATCACCGTTTTATTGTTGACGACGGAAGCAGGGATAACACGGTTGAGATCGCCAAGGCTAACGGTTGGGACTGCCTGAAGAATGAAGGAAAAGGCATAAGTGATGGAGCAAATACAGCGCTCAGGCACGTTGAAACCCGGTATTTCTGCAGTTTTGAGCAAGATTTACTTTTATCGCCTGATTGGTGGGGCATAACTAAGCATCTTAACAAGAGAAACGTTGCAGCAGTTACAGGTGTAAGACTAGCGGATAAGCCTTCGGGGTTACGTAAACTCCAACAATACACCGCTAAACAATACTGTAAAATAATCAACAATCCTGCCAACTACAGCAGCGGAAAACTTTTGGACGTTAACAGCTATGGAATGTTCCTCGACAACACAATCTACAACACCGAGATTTTACGCCAAATAGGAGGCTTCCCGAAGATTCCCAATTATGGGTCGGGAACAGACTGCCTGCTAATGAAAAAACTCAGAGACAACAACTTTGAATGGGTTGTTGACTACCAAGTCATATCGACTCATCTGCGATCAGGCCTGCGCAACGAAATAACCCACTGTTTATGGTATGGCAAAACTTTTCCGATTCTCAATCAGCTCCTGTATCCTCAACCGATAACGTTAGCTTCCTTAATCCCTAGATTAATGTATAGTCCAATCAGAGGCTTAGAAATATCAATCAAGATGAAAGAACCCAACATAACATACATCTATCCTTTAATCAGGTTCACTTCCTTCATAGGAATCTGCAAAGGATACAAATCTCAGGCAGGCTAAACACAAATGTGCCAACTTCAATGTTTTAGCAGCAAACTGGCGCGCACATGATATCAATAATTATTCCGTCGAGACAACTTTCAAAAGAATCTATAACTTCAATAAAGTCAGTAACTCAAACTATTCCATTTCCACATGAAATCATAATCTCAAACAAAGCTGGAGTGGCGCTTGCAAGAAACTGGGGAGCAAAGCGGGCAAAAGGCAACGTGTTATTGTTTCTGGATGATGACGTAATTTTGCACCCAGAGCTTTGGTCCAAAATTGCACGCCTCAAAAACAATGAGTTTATGATGTTTTTACCAGAGAATGCGAGAATACCGTGCAGCAGATTAATGTGCATTTCTACTGGCGTTTTTTGGGAGCTCGGCGGCTTTGATGAAACTTTCACGTTAACTTCTGAGGATCACGATTTTTACATTCGTGCTCTAGATGCTAAGATGAAGTTTGTACCGGTTACTTCTGCACTTCTTACGCATGTGGATCATCCGAGCAGGTTAAGAAACATTCATGTCGCAAACGCAGCGATTAGGCAAAACATGCTTTTTCTTAAAAAGCACATCGGAAGGCATGTAGACTTGCTTGAAACAGAATTTTTCGATAGAGCAAAGCATGGTCAAATAAGAAATGTCGTATTGAATTTGTTTTGGTTGGTCGCGGCACAACCGAGAAGCAAGAGTAACTTGTGAAGAGACTTAAGCGTGGAGAAAAGATGCCGAAAGAAGAGAACAAAGATTATAGGCTGCTAGCTTTTCAATGCAACATAACCGAGCGTCTACTCGCATTGTTCAGGTTTAGCCGATTCATTCTTTTCTCCGGCAAGCTCCTTCTCCAACGCTGCAGCCTTCACTGCGATCTTCTTTACTTCAGCAAGAACAGCTTTGTCCTTGACCTCTTCCTTGCGTTTCTCGTTTGACTTCAAGATCAACCGCAAAAACTCCGAGTCATAAGCATCTAACAGCAATTCGGTATTCGGAATCAAGCAGTGCCCGCCGATTACGCCTGGAAACATGATCGGCCTATCAAGCCGCAAACGATGGGTATCCTCGATAAAATCAACGGTATCGCCAAAGTCAGCGCCGAAAGCTGTGGAAATCCTGTGCATCTCCTGAAAACAAGCAATCATCCAGGCGCGGTAAGTCGTTTCAAAAAGCTTGGCCAACTCCGTTTCTGTGCAGCTTTTCAGTACTTTTACTTTTAACCCAAGTTTTTCAAAGTGGAGCCGGGCAGCTTCAGCTGCACCCCTGCTTGCGCCGCCAACGTACTTGGTCCAACGCTTCATTTCCCACATCATATGTTCAGCATTCTTGTGCACACCACGCGATGGCGAATGTGCAAGCAGACAATTGCATCTTGCTGCGACTTTCATTGTGGTCCCTGGAGGAACAGTGCTGTTGATAATCACTAGTTTTGGCTTAAACTCTTCAGCGTAGCCGACAACGACGTCTGTGAATTTTTTCTGAGAACTGCAAGGTAGGCAAACATGCATCACGTCAGCTCGGTCCGGGAATTTGTCTCTACTTTGATCAAGCTGTCGCATTTTCGTTTCGTCCACATCCAAGCCGTAAACGTCAAAACTTTTTTTCTTTTTGTTCAGCAACGCAAAAAGAGTGTGTCCAATCTCGCCTAAACCTATAACCAAAACCGTTTCTTTGGTCAAACGCTTGCATCCACCGTTGGAAATTCAATGTTAAAGTTAAACTATTTAAATCTGGAGCCCGAAAGGGAGTTTATGCTGAACTCAAAAAGAGGCATAGGAATAGTGACAGGCATCAAAGTCGAAATAGGTGCAAACGTAGCAATCTGGAATTATGTTGTAATCGGCGACGGCACAAGAATCGGCGATGGAACCACCCTAGGAAGCTTCTGTGACATTGGCAAAAACGTGGTTGTAGGCAAAAACTGCAATATTCAAGCACACGTAACCATCTCAAACGGCTGCGTAATAGGTAACAACGTGTTCATCGCGCCTAACAGCTCGCTCTTGAATGACAAGTACCCAAAAAGTACTTTCATGACTCCGCCAATCATCAAGGATGACGCAGTAATCGGCGGAGGAGTCACCGTGCTTCCAGACGTAACAGTGGGAGAAAAAGCAATCATCGGCGGTGGAAGCGTAGTCACCAAGAACGTGCTTCCTAGAACCGTGTCTTTCGGCGTTCCAGCGGTTGTAGTAATGAGTTTAGAAGAATATGAAGCCAAGCGGGAAGGTTTCATAGAGGCAAGGCGCAGGGTCGAGAAATGAAAATTTGGTATGATGCCTGCACGGGAAAACACATCAGGTATGGGTCAGCTATTGGGCAACGCTTAAGAGAAGCAGGGTACGAATTCGTTTTTACTACGCGCGAGCATCCAGACACGCTGCCGCTGGCTCAGATTCTCGGGGAAAAACCCATTGTCATAGGCAAGTACAACCCTTCAACGCTTTACTCTAGACTTGAAGAGAGTGCTGAACGTGTAATAGGGTTTTCCAAGATTTTCAAGGATAATCCGCCGGACGTGGCGATTGCTCATCAATCCGTTGAGCTCTGCCGAACTGCTTTCGGCCTAGGAATCCCCATCCTCTTAACCGCTGACACACCTTATGCGAGAGCCGTTAATAGACTTACGATACCGTTTGCGAACACTGTTGTGGTCTCGGAAGCTTTACCTAAGCGTTTTACGAAGGAACAATGCGCCCAAAGTGTTGTCGCCTTTAAAGGAGTTGACGAAGTCGCTTGGATTAAAGATTTTAAGCCTTCAAAGATCGGCGGCTTGAAGAAGCCCTTAATAGTCATTAGGCAAATCGAAGCGAAGGCAGCCTACGCTCAGGGAAAGCATTACCGTGAAGAATTGCCGCAAAAACTTGCTGCTTTGGGGAACGTCTATTTTATTCAACGTTACAACAAAACGGGTGAAACATTCGGAGTCAAGGAGCAGTTCATCGATTCAGCGAGTCTAGTAGCTAACGCTGATTTGGTCGTCAGCTACGGGGGAACAATCGCGAGGGAAGCGGCGCTTCAGGGTGTTCCCAGCATCGCTATATCTGATATGGGTAAAACTTATGTTAACCGTTATCTGGCCCAGAAAGGTTTTCCATTATTCGCTACAAAGGAGCGAGATGTGCTGCGGTACGCTGAGAAGCATCTTGGTAAAAGGTTTGACGTACAAGCCAAGCTAAAGAAACTGGAGAACCCTGTTGACGTAATCGAAAAAGTTTTGAAAAACCTTAATCAATCATAACTACGACTTAAAGGCTCATCTGCCCTGGAATTTTTTTGACCGACTTCCCATGATTGGAGCAATTTCCAATAGAACCATGGCTTTTCCACTGGAGAACGAATTACGCTCGTTTCCAGCGTTTCGTTTCTTTTCGGTCGTTGCAAAACTTCGACTTACGTCTTAAAATCCGCAAGAAGCATCCGCAAACCCTGCGATAAATCGACGCTAGCTTTGAAGCCCATATTCTTCAATGCTTTTGCGGGGTCTCCATAGCTGCATCGTATGTCCCCCACTCTTGGAGGCCCATGATTAACTCTGACCTTTTTTCCAGTGACTTCCTCCAGAGTGGCGGCAAGTTGATTAATGCTTGTGGGAACACCAGTGCAGACGTTGAGAACCTCACCTTTCAGTCTATCTTGTTCCAGCGCTAAAGTGAGGGCTTTAACGACGTCGTCTACCTGTATGAAATCTCGTGTTTGTCTCCCGTCTCCGTCAATAATTAAGGCATCGTTCCTCACGATTTTTTTAAGGAAGACGGTGATGACCCCGCTGTAGGGACTCTTTTCGCTCCCAGAGCCATAAACGTTGAAAAACCTTAAGGTTGCAGTTTTAAGCCCGAAGCAGTGGGCAAAAGCGCTGCAGTAAGCCTCTCCTGCGGCTTTTGAGGCTGCATAAGGCGAAAGCGGGTGGATGGCAACGTCTTCTTTAATTGGCAGTTTTTCAGCGTCCCCGTAAACGGCAGTTGAAGAGGCGAAAACAAACTTTTTCACTTCACACTTAACAGCCGCTTGAAGCATGTTGAAGGTTCCGTTCACGTTTACTTCGTGATTTTGAACAGGGTCCACGACTGAACTGGAAACGTCTATCAGGGCGGCAAGATGGATTACAGAGTCTACGTCGTCGAAAGCCTCGTTTAAAACGTCTTTGTCGATTATGTCTCCGCGATAAAACAGAAACTTTGGATGATCAAGTGATCCTTTGAGGTTTTCTAATTTTCCGCTTGAGAGGTTATCGAGCACGGTCACATGATGGCCTAACTCGAGAAGGCGCGGAACCACGTGTGAACCGATGAAGCCTGCGCCTCCTGTAACAAGAACTCGTCTACCAATCTTATTCATAGTGTTCATCAAGGTCTTGGAGCCTAAAATTAATAATGCTTTCGTAAAGGATAAAAGAATTTCAGCTGGAAGTTTTTTATGTCAACAGCGCCGAGTAAATTTTCAAGAGTTTTTCAACGAGCACGGGTGCCGCATGAGTGGTGTTAACGTAGTTTAGTTGTTGCTCTATTCGGTTCTCTTTTTCCTTGGAGTCGACGAGAAGCCTCGAAATTATTTCTGCTGTTGTAGCCGGGTCTTTGAGCTCTTCTAGAGGGCATGTGGGAAAGAACTCTTTTTGGACTGAATGCACAACTGGGCGTCCGCAGGCCATGGCTTCTATTGCAACGGTGTCTAGATGTTGGCGTCCGACCGCGAAGCTGCCTAACACCAGGTCACTCTCCCAGAAAAGCTCGTTCATCTTCTGGTGGGAGACTCGGCTTATGAAATCGATGTCCAGTTTAAGCTCTTGCGCTAACTGCTTGGTTTTCTCCAAGTCTTTTCCAGCATTGAAGGTTTTGACCCTTATTTTTTCTGGAACCAGGGATGCTGCACGCAGCATTTTGTTCGTGCCTTTTACGTTAAAGTCGGGGGCTGAGGCCAAGAAAACATGGTATTCCGATTTTTTTTCGGGCGGAGCTTTTGGAAAAAACATTTCTGGGTCAAAGGGTATCGGAAAATACTCCGCGGTTTCATTGTACTCTTTTGCAACGCCTAACACTGTCGGCTGAGCTACGAGTATCTTGTCGCAGCTTCGCAGGTTGCTCTTCACGATTCTCCCCCATCTTCTGCTTTCCAAAGTCTCGCGCAAGTCACTTCCGTGCGCGTGGCCAACGAGAGGTTTCTTGCCAAAGAGCGACGCGAGGTAGCAGTCCTGCAGCAAATAGTGCACGTGATAGAGGTCGCCTTTAGCCCGAAGAATCTTGTAAGCTATCCCAAAAGTTTTGTTCCAAACCCGTCTCGTTCGTGTGATGTGCTGCTTCTCAATGTCTGGCGGGAAGTATTTAAGCAGGGTTTCTCCAACGTAGGCGCAATCGTTAATCATGACAACTTTCATCGGGACATCCAACCATCCAAGTATCATTTAAACGAACGTTTATCTTAATAATAATTATTTCTTGCAAACGAAAAAAGAGCCGCTTTAGGCAAACGAAACTTTGATTTTATCTCCAACTTTCGCATGGAATTTGCCCGCTGCACTGGCTTGGTTTAGAGCGATTTCCAAAAAACCGTGGCTGCCGATCAAGAGAATTGGCTGTTTGCCCTTTGCTTGTGCGTATGTCTTTCTAAACGCGAGTTTTATGGGCGCATTGGTTAATTCTATACTGATTGTTTTGCCTCGTTCACAAACCACGTGTTTCTCGTTGATGTTTGTAATGATGTTGCCAAAGCCGTCAACATCCAGAACCTCGCCAGTTAAAAAACCCTTGCCATATTTCACTTGGGCGAACAAGGGAACAATTGGGTCTTTTACGTCCGGCCCAAATTCCAACGGTTCAACTCCCATCTCCAAGTGCGCGGCTGCGGGAGCAAAAATGTCCCGGCCGTGAAAAGTGCTGGAAACTTTAGGCATCATAAACTTTTTGTTTGTCAGCTGGTATACGTGTTCGATGCCTTGGTTTTGTGCGGCTAAAATCAAAATACCGTTGTCTGGTCCGACGAAAAAACCTTTTTTTGTCTGTATCAGTATTGCGCGTCTTTGTGTGCCAACCCCCGGATCCACGACTGCTAAGTGAACGGTTCCGTCGGGAAAATAGGGCGAAACGGAAGCCAGAGTGAAAGCTGCCTTTCGGATGTTGAATTTTTCAATATCATGAGTTATGTCGATCAGAGTGGCATCTGGATTTATCGTTAAAATTACTCCTTTCATTTCTGCTACGTAAGGATCTTTTAGCCCAAAATCGCTGGTCAGAGTTATCATGAAGGGTTAACCGCCGTGTATAACTGGTACAAAAACGATTTCGTCTTTATCCTTTAACTTGGTTTCTAAACCGTTTAAAACGCTGATTTCCCTGCCGTTAACCAGTATCAATGCGTTAAAACTTGAATCGTCAGACCGCTGGTCACTCAACGCTCTGTCCAGCTTTGGCGTTTCTTGGAGTATTTTTGCCACCAACTGTTTGACCGACATTCCTTCTTCATAGTTAACGGTTAATTGTGTTTTGCCTGAAATGTGGCGTAACGCGCCGATGAATTTTACGGTCAACACCAATGTTTTCTCGCTTAAATTATAGAATCGTCGTTTATGCTAAAATTGTTTGCGCGTTGAACTGAAAAATTGGAGTTTAAAAGTTCTGGGCTCTTTCTTCCGTCAACGTTTCTACGATGTCGGTTGCTATTCCAACGATTAAATCTGCCTGTTTAATCATCGCATCACCATTAACTTCTTCCAGCTGGGACATTTGTTGAACGATAGCTTCGATTTCAATCAGAAAACGCAGGATTGAATCATTCGTAGCTGGGTTTTTCATGACTTCTTCTCGGACAAGTATTTCAATGAAGGCGGGCTCGCCGAGGCTGTAATATATGGCGTTCTTGGCTTTTCTGATCGCTTCTAACGTCAAACTTGGAGCCATGTAAGGAATTTTTCGAGCTGCTTCCAACTCCGCTTTTGCTTCACGGAGGTACCTGAGCGCCCATCCTTTCCTGTACTGATCCATCATGTTGCTTTCTTTTCCCTGAGTTGTTCACTTATCCTTATTCTTCTTCTTCACTTTCTATCGGTTCAGTTTCGGAGCTGGCTTTCTCCAGCGATTTCGTTCTCGTTATGTATCCTGCGATTTGATTTCTAACTCGAGTGGTTGTTCCCTGCGTTAAAGTGTCAACTAAACGCTTGTTTTCATCAAAGTTAGTTGTGAATTTGTCTGGAAAACGTTCCATTAGTTCTTTTCCGACTCGTTTGACCTGTTCAGTCTTAACTTTTCCCAAATCTTGTAGCCTCATCAAGTTAATGTTCTCGTTCGACGCTTGGAAGCGTTAGAGCAATTCCCAATAGACGATAGGTTTAATTTAAGTTTGCGCTTGATTCCGTTCTTTTTAGCGAACATTAAGCTTTTAGCCGGCGCCCTCTACCATCTATTTTAGTTTAACGTTAAAGAAAATTTCAAAGTTTTCAGCTATTTGCTGGGCGACAGAATCAACCGGCATCTTCTTGATTTCAGCCACAGCTTCAATGACGCTGCGGATGAACGAAGGCTTAGTTAGTTGTCCATTGTAAGGGGGTCTCCGATAGGTTACTGGACCGTCAGTTTCCGTTAAAAACTGTGTCAGTGACACTTTCTCTACAATTTCCCGTATGCCGTTGGAGTAAGTTGCCGGCGGCCCTTCAGTGATAAAATATCCGTTATCCATGGCTCGGTACAGAATGCTAATTGGATAGCTAAACCAGTGCAGTAGCACTCGCTTGATACGGTACGACGGGAGCATTTCAATTATCTTGTCAGTCGTTCCGCGGGAATGTATAATTACGGGAAGATCAAGCGTTTCTGCAAGACGAAGCATCTTGTCGAAAACCATGATTTGCTTTTCCCAAACGGTTTCGTACTTATTGTCTAAGCCGATTTCGCCGATTGCTTTGACAGCGCTCTTTTGCTTCCGAATCAAATCGATAGTTTGCTCAAGCTCGGTTTCTTTAAGGGCATTTACGTTCCAAGGATGAACCCCCAAAGCTGGGTAAACTAAGCCAGCGTATTTTTCCGCCAGTTTAAGGTCGCTTAGGCATGTTGCTAAATCAACCGAGTTCGTCACAAGCGCTACGACGCCCGCGGCCTTTGCGTCCGCTATTAACTCATCAATGTGGCCAGCATATGCTGTATCTGACAGATGCACATGTGCGTCGATGAGCTTCATTTTTCCACGCCCTATATCATAGTTGAGTGTTTCTTTATAATTTTCTATCATAAGCTAGGTTCACGATAACGATAATTTAGAGTAAAAATGTACAACAAAGGTTAAATATTTCTTTAAAAAGAAAAAGAAGCGTGGAGAAGTCGTTATGACCGAATTAAAAATAGCTGTAGCTCCCATGCACAGGTTATGTAAGAAAGCGGGTGCTGACAGGGTAAGCGAAGCAGCGGCAAAGGAACTTGCGAAGGCTCTTGAAGAAATCGGCATAAAAATTGCCAAAGAATCACTGGATTTTGCGATGCACGCTGGAAGAAAAACCATCAAAGCAGAAGATATCGAGATAGCCGCTAGAAAAGTCATGGGAAGATAGTAACTCAATAACTAACTTTCTCCCTCCCTTTCTTCTTTTGTTAGCTGACGTCTTGGCTGGCTTTGATTCCAGGTTCTTTCGCGACTGCAAAATAATAGCCAAACTGAGCAAGGCGTAGAGAATTAAGAGATAAATCGCGTCAATTTTGGCTTTAAAAACGTTTAACAGTGGTTGTTCCAAGCGGAATCAAGAATGTCATAAAGAAAAATCGTCCGAAAAATTGCCCCATTAATCGGTTAAACTACATTCAAATTTTGTCAAAAACTTCCTTTTTTTCTGTTGATTCGAATAACTCCGTTTATTTCATTATCGGATAATTCTCCAGTCTCTAGGCTGTTGCTGACGAGTCCCAGAGGAACTGGAAGTATTCACGGGCAAACCCCACTAAACCCAGATGGTTGCTCCATATTACCAGGCTCGGTTTGTCTTCGCCTAGAAAGAGCATGGCTTCTTTGCCGTCAGCTATCACGCCGCCGCCGAACATGTGGTCGCGGATTCGCAGCTCGTTCAGGACAGGATGTTTCTTGATGAAAAGCCAATCTTCCTTTTTTCCAGCAGCCATGAGTTTAACTCTGACATTTTTCTTCAAGCCGCCTTCCAGCATGGGTTCAGCCAGAGCAATTACTGGTTTGGCGAATTCAGGCGCGGCAATCACGATTTCTTTTGATGCTTTGCTTAAAACCTCCTCAAGCTTGCTCAACACCGCTTGTTGCCCGCGGAGAATCAGCATGTCGGTCCGCTCTACGAGTTCCCGTTTTTCGTAGAGGGGCTGAAGAGTCTCAGCGACCGTGTTCTCCCAACTCAAGTACTTGTCTTCAAGCCGCAGCTTCGTGAACTTCGTCGCTTCCAGCGGCGGCACCGGGTAATACTTGAAAGGTCGGCTTTCGCTGCTTTTTATCCATCCTTTTTCTTTGAGTGAGTTAAGAACTTCGTACATTTTGCTGTAGGGCACTTTAGCTTCTTGGCTTATCTCCATGGCAGTCATTTGTCCAACTTCAAGCAGCGCCACGTAAGCATCAATTTCGTAGGCGTTTAAGCCCATTTCTCGCAGAGCGTTGCGGGTGCTCTCATTTATTGACATTTTTTCCCCTCAATCACCTTAGGAAACGTTTGGAAACCTTATTATCATCACATTTGCTCTTAAGCCCTTCGACAGCATGGGTACTAGGAAGGCAAAAAATGAAGGATATCAAACCGACAAGAAGCATCTGCCCTGAATGCCTAAAGGCGATAGACGCAACAATCTATGAAGACGAAGGAAAAGTCTTTATCAAGAAAGATTGCGCTGAGCACGGGCATTTCCAGGAACTTTACTGGTCAGACTACGACCAATACATGCGTGCGGAAAAATTTCGCTACGACGGCGAAGGAATGGGCAATCCGAGGACTGAGAAAAAGAACGGGTGCCCCTACGACTGCGGTATCTGTCCTGAACACAAGTCTCACACGGCGCTCGCAATAATCGACGTGACAAACAGGTGTAACCTAACTTGCCCAGTCTGCTTCGCGAACGCCGCAGCGGCAGGCTACGTTTACGAACCAACCGGAGAGCAAATAACAGGTATGCTGGAGAACCTTCGAGCCAACAGACCGGTGCCTGCCACGGCGCTCCAGTTCTCAGGCGGGGAACCTACTATACGTAAAGACCTTTTCGACTTTGTTCGAAAAGCAAAAGACCTTGGTTTTGACCATGTAGAAGTGAATACGAACGGTCTTCGACTCTCACAAAGCGTGGAATATTGCAGGCAACTCAAAGAGGCGGGAGTAAGCACAGTTTACCTGCAGTTTGACGGTTTAACCCCTGAAGTTTACAAGTTTATTCGAGGCGTAGACCTTTTAGAGACAAAGATGAAGGCTATCGAAAACCTCCGTGAGGCAGGGTGGGACAGCATCGTTCTCGTTGTCACACTGGTTAAAGGCGTGAATGATCAACAAATTGGCGACATAATCAATTTTGCCACAAGAAACTTCGACGTAGTAAGATGCATAAATGTTCAACCGGTGAGCCTTTGCGGGAGGCTACCGCAAAAGCAACGGGAAAGCATGCGCATCACAATCCCGGACTTTATGAAAAAAGTCGAAGAACAAACGAATGGAACAATCAAGGTGTCGGACTTCTACCCGGTGCCCGCTGTTGTGCCAGTTTCAAGAGCCGTTGGAGAACTGAAAGATAGGCGATACTTAGAGTTCACCGCTCATCCTCACTGCGGCATGGCAACTTATCTTCTGATTCAAAACGGGAAAATCGTTCCAATCACAAGGTACGGGAACATAGAGAAATTCCTTGAAGCGATTAACAAGGTCTATGAGACAGCCTCGAAGGGAAGCAAGAATAAAGCCAAGCTACGCTTAATCAGCTCAATGCGTTACATAAAATTCGGTTTCCTGAGGAAATACGTTTTAGGCGTAGTAACTAAAGGCGATTACGACTCGTTGGGCGACCTGCAAAGACAGTCGATTCTTCTTTCCTCCATGCATTTCATGGACCCGTATAAC
Organism: Candidatus Limnocylindrales bacterium; assembly: GCA_035319575.1. Lineage (GTDB taxonomy): Archaea > Thermoproteota > Bathyarchaeia > Bathyarchaeales > Bathycorpusculaceae > Bathycorpusculum. The sequence goes on along the minus strand of DATHCJ010000047.1, from coordinate 45,629 downwards.
TTTGACCTTGAAAGAGTTCAACGCTGCCTGATTCATTACGCCGTGCCAGACGGCCGCATAATTCCATTCTGCACGATGAACTCGATCCACAGGGCTGAGGTTGAAAAGAAACTTGGCGTTCCAATCAAAGAGTGGAAAGAGCAACATAAGGTTGAAATAAGCCAGCCATTCTAGATGTTGAGAACTAAAGCTAGGTGATAATTCGTGGGTGGAAAAAAGAAACTCGGCATAAGTCAGATGGAGAAGCAGCAATCGCACCAAGACGACGGCAAGCAAGACAAGAAGAAGGAGAAAGCTGGGCCCCAAAAAGAAAGAAAAGCCAGCAGTATAATGCCGCCAGATGCTAAAAATGACAAAATCGTAGCAGAAGTTAAGAAAATGAACGTTCTAACACCGTATGCAGTCGCGACGAGGTACAACATCCGAATCAGCACGGCTAAAGACTTCTTAGAACAACTGGAAGCAAACGGCGCAGTGCAACTCGTCTCGGGAAGTCACAACCTTAAAATCTACAAGCCAGCAGCAAGTTAAGCCCGCTCAAACCTACTCCTGTAATTTTCTGAAAGTAAAAACTTTGGGGTTTAGTTGTCAATTGACAGATTTTCCCGAAAGAGTTTACACGGCTGAAGAAGTAAAAACGGCCAAGGAACTAATCGACCAAGGGTATAAACACAGGTTGACGATCGAAGGGTCGACCGATTTTAAAGAAAAAACCAGTCAAGCCCTCGAGTTGATCAAGACCGCGGGTTACTTTGATTTTTTTAGAACTTACATCAGGAGAATAGTGGAAATCGACGGCATAACCCAACTGCGAGAAACGGAAGTGGCCATTTGGGCAAACAAGTTCGCCGTCGAGAACTCTGTTGACGCCGCTAGTATGTTTGTGCAAAAGGCTTACAGCATGGAAGAGTACGTTGAAGGCGAACTTTACTATGGCGGCAACGCGGAAAAACGTTCCGTTGCAAAACGCATCGAGTTCCTAAAAGTCCTCAAGGACAAAAGTGACGACAAAAACGTTAAGGCCGAGTGCGAAAGGCTGCTGCAGATGTGGAAAGAAAGCTCGTTGGCGTTTTAAGGAGTCAACAGTTCAACCCGTATTGTTATTCCACTTTTAACCTGCTTAAAAGTCTCCAAGTTACCTGTTATCTTGCCGAGTATGTTCACGGGACTGTATGGTTGTGACTTGCCGTAGAAAACGCATAAAGCGCTGCCCATAGGCCAAAAAGCGATAGTGCCGGTCTCAACGGTGGGTTTAGCTTTTTCTTCACCCATCTTAACTGGGATTTCAAAGTAAACCTCTTCTTTCCACAACGCAGCTCTGCCCTCAACCGGAAGCTTCCGTATGAAATAGTCAATCGTTCTTGGCGCCAAAAACCTGACCAGTTCACCTTCGGCTTGACCTAAACCTTCGATTAGAAACTTTACTTTTACCCGTGAAACGTCTGTCGGTTCATTACTCAAACTTTCATACCCCTTCCAATAAAATATGAATAAACACGAGAGTTCAGGCTATTCAATATGCAACGTTCGATTTAACTCTTGCAGTTGGAAGAAGCGTCGAATCGCCTGTTTTTGGAAGAATTGATTGTTTATCGCCTTTTTGTCGCAGATTTTTTGTGTGTGCAAGGGTAGTCTACCGGATGGGGGAGCATGGACGGAAAGCATCTACATTTTGTCGACATTTTTGCATCTACGGTGAGGACGCGTTCCGGTTTATGCAGGTTTGAAGTAGCTAGCGGACAGCGATAGTAGTCTTAAGTTGAAAAGATAGCAAAATAGTTAAGCTCGAGACTTGTCTGGTCATAAGAGGGTGAGCAGAGTTTTTCCTATGTAATCAACCTGCTCCACTGTGACTGCTGGGTGAATTGGCAGGGAGAAAACTTGTTTTGAGGCTTTATCCGTTTCTGGCAGGTTGGCACTTCCGTAGTTTTCCCGGTAGTACGGCATTTGATGCACTGGATTGACGTAGTAGGCTTCAGCGCCTATTCCTTTTTTCTTCAGCTTTTCCAGAATCCCGTTCCTTTCTGCTTCCGCGCCGTCCTTCAATCTAACGGTGTACAGGTACCAGCTGTGCTGCCAGTCTTTCGATTCGTACGGTAGTATGAGCCTACTGCTTTTTTCCAATACTTTCGTCAGCCGCTGCGCGTTTTGGCGACGTTTAGCCACAAAAGAAGACAGCTTTTCCAGTTGTGCGTTACCCAAGGCAGCCTGCATTTCCGACATGCGATAATTGTTTCCGAGTATGAGCGAGGCGTACTTGGCTTTTTCTCCGTGAGTTCGAATCAGCCGCAACGTTTCGTCAGTTTGATCGTTGCTTGTCGTGATTATCCCGCCTTCGCCCGTCGTGATGTTCTTGCTCGCGTAAAAGCTCCAGCAAGCGGCGTCAGCGAAGCTTCCGGCAGGTTTTCCGGCGTAAGTTGCCCCGTGCGCTTGAGCAGCATCCTCAATCAAGGCTAAACCGTGCTCTTCTGCAATTTCCCTCATAGGTTTCATGTCGGCTGAAAAACCATACAGGTCAACGGGCAATATTGCCTTGGTTTTTTTCGTTATTGCCTTTTCGACCGCTGCGGGCGAGAGATTGAAGGTTTCCCCATCAACATCAGCGAAAACCGGTCTCCCACCGGCTAAAACGACGGCTTCCACAGTAGCTACGAAAGTGAAGCTCGGTAGGATAACTTCGTCGCCCCTATTTACGCCAGAAGCCATGACAGCCGAATGCAACGCGGCGGTGCCAGTGTTAACGGCGACAGCGTGCTTCACGCCGGCGACTTTGGCAAAATTTTGCTCAAACTTGGTTACCTCTGAACCCGCCCCAAGCCCGCTCGTCAACATTCCGCTTCGAAGAACTTTTACTACCGCTTGAACTTCTTCTTCGCCGATCTGTGGCATGTTAATGGGTATCAATGCTTAAACCTCACTTTTATGGAGTAGTTATGGAATAGGTCTATATTTCGATTTTCCAAAAACTTGAAAATCATGAACACTTGATGACACGACAGGCAATCAAAAAGGAAGATTTTGGTGGTGGAGGCAGCCTCACAGGCTATTCGACCTTAATGTTTCCTGTGGTCTTATAGTCTGTAACAACTCTAATTTCGCGGGCTCGAAATTCTTGGTCCAACTCTGGGTCGCCAGTGTCAACCCTTAAACGGTTCAGCCTGTCCAGCTTGCTTTTTGTCGCGACAACAACAATGTTGTCGATGCCCACGCGGCGGACTACTTTAGCGCTTATCTGCTGGTTTCCCCTTCCGAAAATGAAGCCTTGACCCCCGATGGGAGTGACAATTATCCGCGCTGTTTTCTTTTTTATTGTTTCCAGTATTTGCTTTTCGTTTGCGTCGGCTGCAATTATTTTCTTGTTTTGGAAGATGTCCACGCCCAGAAGGGTTTTCTTCTGATCTAAAAGGTCGCTTACGGTGCGAGTGGTGGTTCCAGGACCGATAATGTAAATTACATTCGGTTTCATCTCTTCGATTACGTAGACTGCTATTGCCGCCTGGTTGCGCACTTCGTTTTCCGTCGTTGGGCTTTCAAGTTTGTTGCCCTGAATCAAGTGGGGCTCGTAGGGACTCAGCACGTAACCGTAAAGTTCCGCGGAAAGATGACCTTCCCTGAAGGCTTGCTCGTCAATGTCCATAACCTCCGCTTCCCGCAAAGACAATCCGCCCCACAAGTATCCAACGACAACTCGTGCGGCGGCTTGAGGAGTCACAGCGAACACGGCGCTATGCATTTTAACGCCTGTCGGAACCCCAAGCACAGGCACGCTCATTCCAATGGCTTCCAATACGTCTCGGGCTGTCCCATCTCCCCCGCAGAAAACAAGCAAATCGACATGTGCTCGCGCGATCTCTTTTGCGATAAGGTCAGTGTCTTCAAACGTGGTTTTGCTTTTGCTTTCGCCTTTAACATCAAAATCGAATCTGGCCTTGTAAGCCTCAGCCTCGCCCATGATACCGGCGCCAACAATCAGCTTAAGACTGTTTTTCGCATCAAGTAGTTCATTGAGGAAGATTCCTGCTCTCTCGGAAGCGACGGGTCTAGCGCCGAGCGAAATGGCTTTGTCCAAAATGGCTTTTCCATCAGTCCCCTTTAGCCCGACCGCTCCCCCCATTCCTGCCACTGGATTAACTATGAGACCAAGGGTTTTTGTTGGCAGACTTTCCTTTGAGACGGGCAACGTGGGTAACCTGAGTTACTATTAGGTCTGCGAGAACGAGAAGAAAAACATGCCTATCATTCGTGGAGGTTTTCTGTTTCCCCTGCACGCCCCGCATAAGCACTCTTTATGAAAAAACAATTAAAACGTTTTTGGCTGAAAACTCTTTTTAGGAACCCGACACGATATTTACACGATCTTCATGAGTCAAAATTCCTTCATAACTGACGCTGACGCAGCACTTACAAGCCTCATCTGGGACTGCATAGAGAAAAAACCTGAAGCCAGAAGCTTGATCTTAAGCAAAGAGCAGATTTCCTTTTCTTCTCCGAAAGCGTCTAACGTTAAAGGCACCAGAAAACTATCGATCTTTCTGTACAGTATAAGTGAGGAAACGACGGATGCCTCGAGAAAAGGAACAGATCACCTTTCTCTTGCCCTTCATTATCTTGTTACCCCGTTCACTGGCAACGACAAGGACGATCACGTAGTACTTGGCATGATAATTCAGGCGCTTCGAGCATCGCCTCGAATTACAGGAACAGATGAAAAGAACAAGGTCGAGTTAACCGTGAAGGTTGATTCCCTTTCTTTGGAGGAACTGACCAAACTGTGGACTGTGTTGGGGTCTCCACTTAGACCTTCCGTGAGTTTAACGGTCTCCTCTGCCAAGCCAGGCTACGATCATCAGGCAAAGGGGGCAAGCTCACCTGTGGCATCTCAAACCGCCGCGGCCGATATAGCGCGTGTCAACCAACTTTATCTAGCGGTGCTCAAGACCTTCACTGAGCAATCAAACGATTGGAGCAAACGCAACATGGCCGTAAAACAATGGCTGCTGCGAGACTTTAAGAAGAACACAGACATTACCGTGGAAGAAATGCAAACAGCGCTTAACAATTTAGGCAGCAAAATAGAACAGCACGGGTCGACAGCCCAGTCCATAAATCACTTAAACCGGTTGGCCGGGTACTATCAGCACCAACTCAGCGAGCTTAAAGGATTGCATAAAATTACACATGGACAACGTGAGAACATAGAAATGATTAGCGCCTGGATAAAAGAGGTTGAGGATTTAGTGGATGCGCTAGGCGGCAATAGACAAACCTGAATTCGCCCAAACGCAAACTATTCAGGAAAAGACATTGAGCTTTATCGAATACACTAAAAGAAGAAACATAATGAAAAGGAAAATGGCGAGGCTTAGAGCGGTTCGCAGCTTATATATTTCTTGTTAACCTCATCCAGCCACGGGTACAGCTTATGCAGCTTCTTCATAGATTCTTCAACTTTCTCAGTCGGGTATTCGTAAGGTTGCAGCCTGCCGCTGAAGTATTCATCATACGCCGCCATGTCAAAGTAGCCGTGCCCGCACAGCAAGAACAGGATTGTTTTGGCTTCCCCTGTCTTTTTACATCGTAGAGCTTCATCGATTGCTCCTTTGATTGCGTGCGAAGGCTCCGGAGCAGGGATGATGCCTTCAGCCTGTATGAACTGTTGAGCAGCTTCAAAGACTTCTAGCTGATTGAAGGCCTCCGTATTCATCTTCTTTTCCTGGGTTAAGATGCTTATGGTAGGTGCAATTCCGTGGTAGCGAAGTCCGCCGGCGTGAATAGGGGCTGGAATAAAGTCATGCCCTAAGGTGTGCATGGGAACCAAGGGTGTCATCCTCGCGGTGTCCCCGTGATCATACTGGTACTGGCCTTTCGTGACCTTTGGACAGGCTGAGGCTTCGGTGGCTGTAAATTTTGTTTCTTTGGGTGCTTTTTTGGAGACTTTATCGTGGTAAAAGGGCCAAAATAGACCGCTGAAACTGCTTCCGCCACCTATGCAACCGTATACAACGTCTGGATAGTCATCAACCATCTCTAGTTGTTTCTTTGTTTCTAAGCCTATGACTGTTTGGTGCAGTAAGACATGATTGAAGACGCTGCCTATCGCGTAGTTAGTTTCTTCTTCATTTACAAGTGCATCCTCTACTGCTTCGCTAATGGCTATGCCGAGACTTCCTTTGTTATCTGGGTCTTCAGCTAGGATTTTCCTGCCGGCCTCTGTGTGGCTGCTTGGGCTTGCATAAACTTCTGCACCGAAAGAGTTCATCATCATCTTACGGTAGGGTTTCTGGTCATAACTTGCACGCACCATGTAAATCGTGGCTTTAAGCCCAAACATCATGGCTGCGAACGCCAAAGCAGAGCCCCATTGACCCGCGCCTGTTTCAGTGGACAGACGTTTGGTGCCTTCTTGCATGTTATAAAACGCTTGGGGTACGGCGGTGTTTGGTTTGTGGCTTCCGGCTGGGCTAACGCCTTCGTACTTGTAGTAGATTTTCGCTGGCGTTTTTAATGCTTTTTCGAGGTTGAGCGCTCTGAAGAGGGGTGATGGCCTCCACATACTGTAGACTTCTCGCACCTGTTCAGGGATGTCTATCCATCTTTCCTGGCTTATCTCCTGACCGATGATTGCTTTGGGGAATATTCTCGGGACGATTCCGACGCCAGGTTGCTTTGTCGCCACGTCGATGAAGGGCGGGAGCGGCTTGGGCAAGTCGGGAACGATGTTGTACCATTGTTTTGGTATGTCGTCTTCTTCAAGTAAGATTTTTCTTGTTGGCATTCTTTCGCCTTCTGTTTTTAAAGTTATGAAACGTACGTTTAAGTCTTATTTAAGGCTTTCGTGTACATATTTGTGCATCGAGCGGCGGGAAACGAAGACGTTTTAAACAACACATTTATACCTAAAGGAACAAAAACATACACAAGCGAAACAAAATGTGGAACCTGATCAAGAATCAACTGCAGGAATACCCCGAACGGCTCAAAGTAGCACGCATCCTAATAGAAAACGGTCTGAGCATTCAAGGAAACAAGATACACCTAAACCAAATCGAGATCCCGCCGGTGCGAGTAGCAAGGGCCGCCGGAGTAGACCGGCGAACAGTAAACGAAACATTATGCACGATAGAAGCCGATCCTGAACTCAGATTAATCTTTGAGGAGATACGGCCAGCGGGGAACTCGCTGAAAGAAATAGCTAAACACCTCAACCTGGGAGTTTTGGAGATAACTCCTGTGAATGCAAAGTCGCCGGGCATCTTGGCCAACGCCGCTATGGCTCTGAACAGGGCAGGATTAAGTATAAGGCAGGCAATCGTGGATGACCCGGAGCTTTCACCAGAACCGAAACTTACCTTGATAGTTGAGAAAAAAATTCCGGGAGAACTAATCCCCGAGCTGCTTGAGATTCCGGGAATAGCTAAAGTTTCGATCTACTAAGGTCATGGCAAAATTGAAAACAAGAAAATCTAAAACTGGAAAAAATGATGCAAAAATCGCTCTCCTAGGCTTTAATCATCATACCTCGCCTAGAAAAACTTATATTGCTAGTAATATTTTGTGTTGTTCGCATTAATGGAGGTTACCTGATTTGTCATCATTACCAACGCAAGCGGGAGGAATACCCGTTCTCGTTTTGAAAGAAGGCTCAAACAGGTCCCGCGGAAGGGAAGCGCAACGCGGGAACATAACCGCCGCTAAAGTTGTAGCTGAAAGCGTCAGGAGCGCTTTAGGCCCAAAGGGCATGGATAAAATGTTAGTTGATAACTTTGGGGACGTCACGATAACAAGTGATGGCCGCACCCTTCTGGATGAGATGGATATCCAGCATCCGGCAGCCAAAATGCTAGTTGAAGTTGCAAAGACTCAAGATAATGAGGCTGGAGATGGAACCACGTCCGCGGTTATAATAGCCGGCGAACTTCTCAGCAGAGCAGAAGAGCTAATTGAAAAAGACGTCCACCCGACCGTGATAATCGACGGCTACAGGAAGGCGGCTGAAAAAGCCCTTGAGACCCTCGAAAAGATAGCCTTACCCGTTAACTTGGAATCGCAAGATTTCCTGAAAAAAGCTGCTACGACTTCCATGGGAAGCAAGATTGTAGCCGAATACAAGGATTATTTGGCGGAGTTGGCTGTTGAGGCGATGCTTGCGGTTGCTGAAAAACAAGATGGTGTGTACAAGGCGGATGTTGACGACGTAAAGGTTGAGAAGAAAACGGGCGAATCCGTCAGGGACACGGTACTCATCAGCGGGATAGTCTTAGACAAGGAAATTGTTCATTCAGGCATGCCCAAGCGTGTGGAGGGGGCGAAGATCGCGTTGATAGACGCTTCCTTGGAGATTGAAAAGACCGAGTTGGACTCCAAATTGAACATTGAAAGCCCAGAGCAGATTGAAGGTTTCCTCAGGGAAGAAGAAACGATGCTAAAGGATATGACCGACAAGATTTTGGCTTCTGGCGCAAACGTGGTCATATGCCAAAAAGGCATAGATGACATGGTTCAGCACTTCCTCTCAAGAAAAGGAGTAGTCGCGATTAGAAGAGCCAAGAAATCTGACATGGAAAAACTCGCAAAAGCTACAGGCGGAAGTATTGTTTCAAGCGTTGATGATATTTCGCCCTCAGACCTCGGGTACGCTGCTCTAGTTGAAGAGCGCAGAATCGGCGACGACAAGATGACTTTCGTGGAAGGCTGTAGGAACCCCAAGGCAGTAACTATCTTAATTAGGGGAGGAACACAACGCATGACCGCCGAGGCAGAACGCTCGATACATGACGCACTTTGCGTTGTCCGAGATTTAATCCAAGAGCCAAAAATTGTCGCAGGGGGAAGTGCTCCAGAAATGGAAATGGCAAGCGTGCTCGAGAAATACGCTGAAAAGATGCCGGGAAGAGAGCAGCTCGCAGTAGGAGTGTTCGCTGAAGCGCTTGAATCTATAGCTGTTGCGCTCGCTGAAAACGCGGGCCTCGACCCAGTTGATATACTTTCAGAATTGAGAGCTCGACACGAAAAGGGGGAAACTTGGGCTGGCGTCGAGGTTTTGGAGGGAAAAGTCCGAGATATGTCGAAAGCAGGTATTTTCGAACCGCTCTCAGTTAAAAAACAGATTATTAAATCAGCCAACGAGGCAGCATCTATGATACTCAAGATTGATGATGTTATCGCTTCCGGCAAAATGAAGGGACCACCAACAACGCCAGGCGGAATGGGTGGCATGGGCGGAATGGGCGGATATCCAGGCGCTGGAGAGTACTAAGATACGACAGAGCGAAAAATAATCGTTGGACCGCCAAAGATTACCCGTTTCGAGAAAGCAAGAATAGTGGGGGCGAGGGCGCTTCAAATTTCTATGGGGGCACCGATTCTGGTGGACGCAAGTGAAAATACAAACCCGATTGACATCGCCCTGAAAGAACTTGAGGCTGGCATACTTCCGATTACTATAAGAAGAACACTGCCGGATGGAACCTACCAGGACATACCGCTAAAATGGCTGATTTAAGCTTCAGTTTTTTCTTTTAATTTTTCCAGTTTTGCTTGCGCTTCGTTAAGTGTGCTGCTGATTTGTCTCCAGTGCGCTCCTTGCCAGTATATTTGCCCGCATTTTGGGCACTTCCAGAATTTTTCGTAATAGGTGAACGTGTTTTTCTGTAATTCTCCTGAAAGCTGCTCTTTCGGAGTGGCTGTAAGCCTGGTGTTGCATAATGGGCAACGGGACTTTTCCATGTCGATCACCAGCTCCAGTCCGTATCGTTTGGCAACTTCAGCCAGCCGCTCAGATTCCGATTTGCCTTCGACAAAAAAAGCTTCAATATCCCTGGCGTTGGCGCGTTGATAAAGCTGTAAATCCTTGGATAACAAGACACGATTTTCCTTCTTCGCCAAGTCGAGAAGTTCATTATCGTTCAGGTTAACGTTGTACGCGACGTCCTGTCCCAACATGCGAAGCCAACGTGCCAGTTTTCCCACCATGCTATCCGCTAAGAACTTCACTTATTGCCTCTCCGAACAACTGAGCCGCTGCCTGCCTTTGCAACTATTTCGCCTTCGTCAAAAACTAGCAAGCCGTCAACGAAGGTTTTCACCGGTTTGCCATGCACTTCCCAGCCGTCGTAAGGGGAATATTTAGCTTTAGACTTGAATTTTGACGCGTCAATCGTGAATTTACAGTTAAAATCTACCACGGTTAAATCTGCGTTCTTGCCCTGCTCCAAACGGCCACGATCATACAAGCCGTAAATTTCTGCGGGTTTCTCTGCAAGAAGCTCAACGGCTCGGCTTAAAGATAACCGATTCTTTCTTACAAGCGTTAAGACAAGCGGCAAAGTGGTTTCCAGGCCTGGCAAGCCAACTTTAACATCCCAAATGCTGCTTGCAGACTTCTCACTCAAAGCATGAGGCGCGTGGTCTGAGGCTAAAGCATCGACCCAACCCCGTTCTAAGCCTTTCCATAAAGCTTCAACTTGATCCTTACTGCGAAGCGGCGGTGCCATAATCAACAGTTGCCCGTAATGGTCTAAATCGTCAGTTGACAAAAGAAGGTGGTTGAGGGTAACCTCGCAGGTTACTTTCCTACCCGTTTTTCTTACTTCTGCAATGGCGTTTAATCCAGCTGCGGTTGTCACATGGCAAAAATGCAGGTGCAAATCGGTCGAAGCACCTATTTTTAGTGCGCGTTCAATAGCTTTCACTTCCACGGCTTCGGAATGCGCTTGTTGGAAAGCCGCGATACTGCTTTTATTGGCCTGCCTGAGTTTTTCTTCGTTGGTCGTAAGCAAAGCTTTGTCTTCAGCGTGCAGCGCAACTGGAACATTCAATGGCGCTACCTCGTTGAAGGCGTCCTGCAAGTCTTCATCGTCATCAACGTTTAGTCCGCCGATTTGGGAACCCATGAAAAGCTTGAAGCCAACCGCCCCTTCAGAAACGATGTCTTTAGTTTCTCCCAGTTTCTTTGGGAATTCAGAGTAAAACCCAACATTAACTAGAATTTTTCTTTGCGCCAACGCCATGCGGTTCCTTAGGGTAGCCACGCTCATCGTAACGGGTTCATTGTTAGGCATATCCAGAACTGTGGCGAAGCCTCCTGCGGCGGCGGCAGCTGTTCCCGTCTGGAAATCTTCTTTGTAAGCTTTCCCTTCGTCACGCAAGTGAACATGCTCGTCAATTAAGCCTGGCAGCACAAGCAGGCTCTTTAGGCTGGTTTTTTGGTCAGCGTTCGGCATCTGGGTTTCTTTGCCTATTTTGAAGATTTTGCCTTCTTCTATGGCGATGCTGCAATCGAGAATTTGCCCGTTAAAGTAAGCTTTAGCGTTTGTGAGTACAGAATCAACAATCACTCCATTTCACGGTTTATTGAGTAGCTGTGGTTTGTTAAAAGTTTATCTCGGTTGCATTTTCAGATGGCGGAACAAACAGAATTAAGCAAGCTAAGCAAAAGCCTTAACTTTTCTGCCGTTGAGATGATTGATAAAAGAAAGTGGCACGATGGTTTTTTCACGAACGTCGGATAAGGGACCTTCAAAATTGTTTCTTTTCATTCTAAGACTTACGGTTTACTCGGGGTCTTCGCTGCTCACCATGACCTTTCTTTCTTTGTACGGTTTAATCCATGGTGTTGCGTGTGTTCCTAGAAAAAGAGCAAGCGCGCTGAAGAGTCTGCTTCGTTACGGCGTTGACGTTCTTCAGCACGGGATAAGTTAATCTCCTCAAAGCTCGATAAGTTCTCAGTGAAACGTCTTTTTTCAGGGCCCAACTTCTGTCCCCAATCACACAATTTTAATTTAGGATGCGCAGGTCGCGGGGGTCGCTAGGTTCTAGGCGCAGAAGGAGTTGTCGGGTTGTACTTTTTGAACCAGTTGAATCCGGATTCCTCCATGACCTTTAGGTACTGGTCGTTTCCCTCGGGCATAAGGTTGGCTCTATAGTGAAGTCCGAAGTAATTCTGAGGCACGTTCACAAACCCGTCAGTTTTCATCTTTTCAGCGCACTTTTCTTCAAACTTCCGTCCATGGACAACCCGGCAGACTTTGAGTATTTCCTCCAATCTTTCATTCGTCAAAGGCAATTTCATGTCTTTGTATTTTTTGCCATAAGCCGAGAGGAGTTGTCGATCTTTCAGTTCACAGTAGTATTCTGAGTGAACGACGACGTCGGGTCCTAGCTTATTGGCTGGTTTCGGTCGGACTTTCGGATATCCCAGACATACCAGGACTACTGGAAAAACGTCTTTCGGCAGTTTGAACATCCTCTCAACTTCCGCTGGATTGTCTATCACGGTTCCGATGAACACTGACCCGAGCCCCATTGAATCTGCAGCCGTGCACATGCTCTGCGCGCAAATAATCGTGTCCTGAAAAGATACCCAGAAATGACGAAAAGAACTCGTCGCCGTGAAAGGCGCGACCTCGAGCTTAGCCCATCTTTCGAGGCGGTTAAAATCGAGGCAGAACAGCAGAAGCACTGGAGCTTCTCCTATAAAACTCTGCTCGCACATCTCTGATAGCTTCAGCTTGTTCTCAGCGTTTTCGATCTTTATAATGGAATATGGTTGCAGGTTTCCTGCGGTTGCTGAATGAGTTCCCGCTTCAAGAATAGCGTTGAGGACTTCTCGCGGAATTTTCTTGTCTAAGAAACTCCGACAACTCGCTCGTTCAAAAAGAAGCTTCATCGTCTCGTTTGCATAGGACTTTTGGTAGCTGGTGGATTCATTACGCGACATATGAGTACTCTCCAAAGAATGTGGATATATGCGGCCGTATTCTCATGCGCATTTACCTCAGATAACGAATCAACGCATTAAACCACCCTAAAAGCTTTTGTCGTAAACTTATAAACAAAAGCTGAAATGAGATTTTCTAAAAATACATGACCCCGCTGAGCGGAGAAAAAGGAATTTTATCAAGCTGCGTCGGCGTAATGCGAACGGCGTTTCCGTGTTTCTAACGGCACTCTCGAAGAGACTGTTTACTAGTAGATTTAGGTTTTCGATGATTTTTAACGCTGAGAGCAGGTTTTCGTCAGCAGCTTATTTTTCTTGTTCGAGTTCTATGCGGCATTCATCGCAGATGTTTTGTCCGTTCCGTTCTTTGAGGCTTTCAGAGTAGATGTTGCAACGGTCGCAGTATCCTGAGAGAGGAACCTCTTCGGTTTCTTCAGTGCGAGCGGCATCTTCGATGCGTGACTTTTCCTGGATGATTTCGATCAGTTCAGGCATCACGCCTATGATGTCTTTGCTGGTAATTATGCCGACGAGGTTGCCCTTGTAGATCACGCCGAGCCTCCTGATATCCAGCCTACTCATTCTTCTTGCTGCTTCAGTTATTGTTGCCTCGGGTTCAATAGTGACCAAGGGAGTTGTCATGATTTCTCGGGCTTTTACCGTGTCAGGCTTAAGGTTTTTCGATAAAACCCTAATGACCAAGTCCCGTTCAGTGATTATGCCAATCGATTTTCCAGCCTTGTTGGTAACTATCACGCAGCCTAACTCGTTCTTGTCCATAGCCGCCGCAGCAAAGTTAGAAGCGGAGTTCTCATCCATCGTTATGACCGGGCTGCTCATCACGTCTCGAACCAGCATTTTTGTTCTCAAACCGATTTCAGACATTGAAATTTCACTTCCGACAATTTTAGGAGGCTAACTTCCAATGCACAATAAAAGAACGCATAATTTAAGATTTGCTTAGGCGAAAAGATGCTTGTTGTGTTAGGGGAACTTGCTGACGTTGCGCTTTAACATGTTAAACCACGCACGTTGTGCCGTCTGGCGACGGTTTAAACTATTTCTTAACGTAAGGAAAGCATCACTTACCTGTGTGCCCCAAAAGAACAGAGAATGGGTTAAACCAAAAGAAGAACAACAACTGTTTTCCGACTGTTCTTCTTCTTCCAATAACTGTAATGGTTATTCGTTTATCGTCTGTGCACCCCGAACTTCAATCAATCCGCTAGTGCAGTTTTTCCGGCAGGTTAACCGAAGTATCTCTTGGAAGATGGTTAACCGCTCACACTGTCGTTTAACGTGTAGAAGCGTTCCCAGCGAGCCTTTGCGAGGGCAGCGGTGAAAAGTTGACGGGCGTTCTCTGAAGTTTTATTAGACTCTTCACAGTTAAGAAACAGTGCCCAAATGGGGAAACTACTTATGCTAAAAACAAACGCTGAAAAACTGATAAAAATCTCAGTTATGGGTGAAATTGCCAGCCCAACAATCAGGTCAGTCTACAACGTTTCCGCAACGGGAAAACCCTTAGTTTTGCCCAGCGTAGGCGGCATAACCTACAATCTAAGAGTCGGCGACCCCGCGTGCGGCTGGGAAGCTGACCATGTGGAACCCGGCGTCAGCGTTGAAAACAAGGAGAACGATGCCCGGTCAGGACAGGCTGCTAACACCGCGTTCAACGTGTTGTCATGCGTGGGAAATGAAGCAACAGTGGTCAATGGCGACGCTAAGGGCGCTAAAGGAACAGTTACGGGCAAACACGGTGGAATCGAGCATGTGCTGGTGGATTTTCCCTCAAACACGTTGGAGAAGCTTGTTCTTGGTGACAGGATTCTTGTGAAGGCTTTCGGCGTAGGCTTGAGGCTGATTGATTTTCCAGAAATCAAAGTCTTGAACATGGATCCGGCGCTGCTTAAAGTATGGGATCCCCAGCCGAAGGGGGATAAGCTTGAGGTGCCTGTTACGCATATCGCCCCAGCGGCCATCATGGGTTCTGGTTTAGGCGCAAACCAAGTTTACTCGGGAGACTACGATATTCAACTGTTCGACAAAGTGGTTGTCGACCAGTATGGGCTGGAAAGCTTGAGGCTTGGCGATTTAGTAGCCATCGTTGACGCGGACCACTCGTACGGAAGAATTTACCGTCAGGGTGCAGTTTCAGTGGGCGTGGTCATTCACTCTAATTGTGTCACCGCTGGTCATGGTCCTGGAGTTACAACCTTGATGACTTCGCCTGATGGAAAAATTGTTCCCTTGATTGAACGGGAAGCAAACATCGCTTCTTTATTAAAATTGAGAGCAGATATATAAGATAGTTTAAGCCATAATGTGAAAAACATAAGAGAAGAGGTTAAAAGTATTGCCGTTTAAGCGAAAAAGCCGAGGAAGATCGAAAGGAAGCAAAGGAAGCAGCAGTCTCGTCCAATGCGCCAACTGTGGATCAATGGTGCCTCGTGATAAGGCAAAGAAATCCACGCGTCGAGTATCCTTTGTTGAGCCTCAGTTAGCTAAGGAGCTTAGGCAAAAAGGCACGTTTTTGTCTTCTTGGGTAGACACAAAGTACTACTGCATATCGTGTGCTGTACACCGTGGAATCGTTAAGGTGCGAGCTGAAAACGAGCGCCACTCACGGTACCGAAGAAGAAGATACTGACAGCTTAAACTGCCTTCTTTTTTAATTCCTTGTAAACATAGAGTACTCTTTGCACGACGGTGAAGTTTGAGAGCACCGCTAGCAAAGCTACGCCGTAACCTAAGATTGGAAGCCACAAAAACCCTGCAATGCTCACCGCGGCTAGAATCAGCATGCGTTCGGCTCGTTCAGCGAGACCCACTGACTCCATTTTTATGCCTGCTGCTTCGGCTCTTGCCCTACTGTAACTTACCAGCAGAGAACCTGCTAAAGCTGCTAGAGTCCAAGTTGGGCCCCACACTGTACCCCAAGCGGCGTTAGATAATCCAGCGATTACTATAGCTGCGTACACTACTGCATCCGCGTACCTGTCGAGAACCGAGTCGAAGAAGCCGCCGAACACTGTTTCTTGCCTGAAGGTTCTGGCTATGATTCCGTCAAGCGTGTCGCAGAATCCTGAAGCCAAGAGAAAAACTGTTGCTAAGAGTAGAAGCCAACGGTAATCTTGAGCTATCCCGTATGAAACCGCTGAGGCGAAGGCGAGGATAAACCCGATGAAGGTGACTTTGTTGGGAGTTAAGCCTATTTTATGCGCGGCTTCGGCTTGCGATGTTAGCATGTGCTGAACTTTTTTCTTTAATTTCGTTAGCAAGTGTTAATCTCTGCCTCCGGCATGGTGTTAAAGCTCATTATGGGCTAGCTGTAGAAAAGCCTTTCCCGTTTTCCATCTGCAAAGCCTTTAAAGCCCGGGTTTTAGGTCGGCAGAGTCCCCTATTCAATGGACTTATAAGGAAGCACTCGTAAGTAGTTCGTAGTAACGTTTCGGTTACAAAGCAAATGCAGTAACGGCGACGTTACACAAAGCAAACAACAAAAAGGAGTAAAGAAAAATGACGGAAAACGCAGATGTTATCTTCGTGGGAAATAAACCACCAATGAGCTACGTTCTGGCAATCATAACAAGCCTCTCCTCAAGCAACATGAAAGAAGTCACTTTGAAAGCGAGGGGCCAAGCCATAACCACCGCTGTTGACGTCGCTGAGATAGCAAGAAACCGGTTTGTTAAAGACCTTAAAGTTGCCAAGATCGCTATCGGAACAGTAGAGATGCCACCGCGTGAGGGAGAGAACAAGTCCAGAATGGTTTCCACGATGGAGATAACACTAAGCAAAAAGTAAAACTGGATATAGCGAACAAAAGGGAAACCAAAAACTAAACTTTCTTCTATTTTTTGATCAATCAGTTTTCTACGGAAATTTTGTGTGACCATAGAGCGTCATTCAACGTCACTTGGCGTCATCGGTTTCAGGTCGAGAATTTGCCTCCACATTGAATCTCTCGCTGAGATTTCTGCGTTACAAGTTTCCGTCTTACGTTGGCTTCTTCTGATGCAAGGTTAAATAGCTGAATTCATTAAGGGAATTTGCGCGTGACGGCAATGTTAGATATCAAGCTTATTCGAGAGAACCCGGAACTTGTAAAAAACAATCTTGCAAAACGCGGCAACCCTGAATGTATTCAGATGCTGGAGAATTTAATCACTGCTGACAAGGAATGGCGACTAAACCTCACTAAACTAAACGAGCTGCGGCACCAGCGAAAACAAGCAACCGTAGAAATCGCTAAGCTAAAAAAAGCGGGCAAGGAAGCTGACGACGAGCTTCGAAGGGCACAAGACCTTGATGAAGAAACTGGAACCATCGAAAAGCAGGTGACCCAGCAGGAACAGAAAATCCACGACTACCTCATGCAACTCCCAAACCTGTTGGATGATAGTGTCCCACTCGGCAAAGACGACAAGGATAACGTGCAGTTTAAAACTTGGGGAACGATCCCAACATTCGCGTTTCCCGTAAAAAACCACGTTGACTTGGCTTTGGACTTAGACCAGATTGACATAGAGAGAGCGGGAAAAGTTTCCGGAGCCAGATTCTTTTTCCTCAAGAACCAGGTTGCAATGTTAGACCTGGCGTTGATGAGCTTTGCTATAGAGGAACTGACGAGAAAAGGGTTCACTCCTGTGCTGCCGCCTTACTTGATGAAGCGTGAAGCTTACGAGGGAGTGACAGCGCTAGCTGACTTCGCCGACGTTCTCTACAAGGCAGAAAACGAAGACCTCTATTTAATAGCCACTTCCGAGCATCCGATGGCCGCGATGTACATGAATGAAGTATTGAAACAACAGGAAATGCCCTTAAGGCTCGCCGGAATAAGTGCCTGCTTCAGAAAAGAAGCGGGAGCCCACGGCAAAGATACAAGAGGCATTTTCCGCACCCACCAATTTGACAAAATTGAGCAGTTCATCTTTTGCAAGCCTGAGGACTCACCCAAGCTGCATGAGGAGCTTCTTCACAACGCTGAGGAACTGTTTCAAAAGCTTGAGCTGCCCTACCGCGCCGTGAACGTTTGCACGGGCGACATCGGAACTGTAGCCGCTAAAAAATACGATATTGAAGCTTGGATGCCGGCGCAAATCGGTTACCGGGAGGTTGTTTCATGCAGCAACTGCACGGATTATCAAGCCAGACGCTTAGGCATTCGTTACCGGGAAAAGGAAGGTGCAGCGCCGAGAGGGTTTGTTCACACGTTAAACTCGACGGCTATAGCAACTGGCAGGACCATCGTTGCGATACTTGAGAATAATCAGCAAGAAGACGGAACAGTGGTGATACCAAGCGTCCTGCGGAAATACATGGGTGACAGAGAAAAAATAGACAGGAAACGGTAAACCTTTTAATATTTCTTTGAGAATGTTCATGCGCGTTTGGAGAAATAATTTTGTCTTCAAAAACGAAGCATGTACGGGATAAATGGCGTGGGAAAGGGTGGTACATGGTTGTTGCGCCCTCCTTCTTCGGGAACGTTGAGTTAGGCTCCATTCCGGCAGAAGATCCTGAACAGCTGATCGGCAGAGTAGTTGAAGCCACCCTGTACGATATAACAGGAGATTTTTCGCATCACTACTTGAAAATGTTCTTTCAAGTTAATGAAGTTGACAAGAAAAACGCTAAGACGCTCTTTAAGGGCCACGAATACTCGAGGGATTATCTACGAAGCTTGGTTAGGAGAAGAACAACCAAGGTTGATTCGTTAATTAACCTGACGACGAAAGACGGGTTCAAACTGAGAATAGCGGTTTCAGCGCTGACACTTTCAAGAATAAAAACTTCACAGGAAAAAATAATTCGCAAAATAATGGATAAAACTATCCAGGAAAAAGCAAACGCGTTGTCGCTTGACCAGTTCGTGCAAGAAATGGTACTGGGCAAAATTGCTTCAGACATTTACAACAAAGCTAAAGAAGTTGCACCTCTAAGGCACGTTGGCATAAGAAAATCCAAACTCGTTGGGCAACCGCCGGTTCAACCGCACTCGGAAGAATCCCAGGCTGCACAGGAAGAGCCTGAAGTAGCAGAAGCTGAAGCATAGCAACCCTTACTTTATTCTTCATCCGTAGAGCAAAATACTTTAGAAACGATAATCTAGAAATTCTTAGACAGTTTAAGGAGTAGTTTAGTTGCCAGAAAAGGCCGGAGTTCATGAGAAAGGAACCTTTACAGTTCAAGACGTCATTGACAACGTCAAAAAAGGCCCCAACTACCACAAAGCCGGAGCAATAGGGCTTTTTATCGGGGTAGTGCGAGGAGAAACCTTAGAAGGACAAAAGGTTGAGAAGCTGCAGCTTGAAGCGTATGAAGAAAAAGCCAACCAGGTTCTGGGCAAAATATGCGATGACCTAACCAAAAAGCCCGGAATAGTAGACGTTCAAATTCACCATCTGCTAGGCGAATTCAACGTTGGGGACGATTTAGTTTACGTCGCTGTCGCCGGTTCCCATCGGAACGACTTGTTTCCCGTCCTCCGAGAAGCTGTAGAGAGGTACAAAAGCGAAGCCCCAATCTTCAAAAAAGAACATGTAATCGACGAAAAAGGCTCAGCCGATGAATACTGGGTTTCCGAGAAACACCGTTAACCTTGATGGCGTGAAGGGCTATGATTACTGCTTTAGCAGGCGGAGTTGGAGCAGCAAGATTCCTAACTGGCTTAACTAAGCTTGTGAGAGAAGAAGACCTGTCGGTAATCGTCAACACCGGCGACGACATGGAAATGTTCGGTTTGCACATTTCGCCAGACCTCGATATTGTCTCCTACGCTTTAGCAGGTATCGTTGACGACGAGAAGGGCTGGGGAATTAAAAACGACACTTTCCAATGCCTCGAAATGCTTAAGAAAATTGGCTTTGAAACTTGGTTTAGCATAGGCGATAGGGATTTCGCAACTCACATTTTTAGAACAGACATGCTACGTAAAGGCTTCACGCTTTCGAAGGTAACAGAAGAAATCTGCCAACGCATAGGAGTCAAGGTTAAAATTATGCCGATGACGGATGATAAGTTTGAAACTTGGATAAAAATCGAGGAAGGCCTGGTTCATTTTGAAGAGTATTTTGTGAAGAGACAAGCAGGGGACAGGGTTTTAGATGTCAAATTTGTGGGCGCCGCTCATGCGAAGCCTGCACCTAAAGTTGTCGATTCAATTTTGAATGCAGAGATGGTTGTGATTTGCCCCAGCAATCCGATAGTTAGCATCGGCACTATTCTGTCAGTAGATGGCGTCAGGGACGCGTTGAAGAAGACAAAAGCCAAAGTCGTCGGAGTCAGTCCTATAATCGCAGGTGCTCCCGTGAAGGGTCCCGCAGACAAACTGATGCGTGGTTTAGGCTTTGAGGTTTCAGCTTTTTCCGTCGCGAAACTCTACAAGGATTTTCTTGACACCTTCCTGATTGATACTAAGGACGCCGACGAGAAATGTCGAATCGAACAGCTAAACATCAATGTGAAAGTGGCTGACACCGTGATGAAGTGCGTAGAGGATAAGGTTGGATTGGCGAAATCTGTTCTGGAAAGCTAGCTTAGCGCTATATAGAATAAGTTATCCTCTATATACTATTGGCGCAGTCTAAATAAGGTAAAAAAATAAGATTTACGCAGGAACGCCATGCGGAAGAAAAAAGCAAAAAAGCAAAATATGAGTCTTGAAAACCCATGGTACTTCAATCATGTATGACGCATGGCCAAGCCTGTTAAGGAACTGAGGGGAAAATTTGAAGGGAAAGGTAAGAGGCAAGAAACAAGCGAAGGCTAAAGATTCTGAACTTACGGATTGGTTTTTAGCGATAGATGCATGCTTAGCGTGACGTTACCTGAAAAGTAAGCGTGACGCTTTGAAGGGCTTATTTTAGATTTGTCCGCGCGCGGGATATACAAGAAGGGTTATATCTGAAACTGGTTCAATACTTAAACGGTGTTAAGCATGGAAAGAAAAAGTTACGATTGGTTTGAACAGCGCCGTAAGAGCAGAGGATTAGAACTTGCTCATGATCAAATAACAAAAGCTTTTGACACAGTAACGTGGCTGAATAAGGCAACCATAAGTTTTTCGAAAAAGAATTTTAAAGAAACACAAAAGTACATTGAAAACCTCTACAAGACTGAAGAAGGCGTTGACGCGCTTCGAACGGACGTTTTTATGGAGTTATCGAAGGGAGCAGCCCTCGTCGCGGACTATCGCGAAGACTTGCTGCACTTGGTTAAACGTTTAGACACCTTGGCCGACCACACCAAAGATGCCGCGCGGTGTCTTGAAATGCTTTCCGGAGCAGACATCCCGCAGGAACTAAGTGACGAAACCGTAGTTATGACTGGAAAGCTCGTGGATACTGCTCAAACGTTAAGAAGCAGCATAGAGAAAATCTCGTCTAACCCGACTGAAGCCATTAACGAAGCGAAGAAAGTCGGCGAATTAGAACACGCAATAGACGTTGAATATCTCAAAACTAAAAGCTTGTTCGTGAAATACGGCGGAAGCATAAACTGCGGAGCCATGGTTATATTCGACGACCTAATCGAGTTTATAGAGCAAGCCTCAGATATGTGCGCCGACACAGCAGACTATATCCAAGTGCTCTCAAGCAGAGAATAGCCCCTCAAGAACTTCCTATTTTTCAGCAAGTTGCGGTACGGATTTTTAGATAACAACAATTCTTAAATTAACCTTTTGTGCTGTCCTATAGCAGCCGAAAAGGAGTTTTTCCAACCGTGAAAGGAAAACACTTGCCAAGAATCAAGGAGTTGTATTGTTTTGAATGATAAAAAAGAGTTTACGAGCAGCACGCGGGGCACATCAAACCAAGATTGGTGGCCTAACGAGTTAAACCTGACTATTTTGCGTCAGCACTCTTCCTTGTCCAATCCGATGAGCAAGGAGTTCAGCTATGCCGAGGAATTCAAGAAACTAAACTTCGAAGCCTTGAAGAAGGACCTTCATGGTCTGATGACTGAATCGAAGGATTGGTGGCCGGCCGATTTCGGTCATTACGGGGGGCTCATCATCCGGATGGCCTGGCACAGCGCGGGCACCTACCGCAAGGGTGACGGTCGCGGGGGCGTGTCTGGGGGTGCGCAGCGTTTCCCGCCTCTCAACAGTTGGCCCGACAACATTAACCTCGATAAGGCGCGCCGTTTGCTTTGGCCGATCAAGCAGAAGTATGGCAAAAAAATTTCCTGGGCTGACTTGATGATTCTTGCAGGCAACTGCGCTCTGGAGTCGATGGGGTTCAAGACCTTCGGGTTCGGCGGTGGACGCGTGGACATATGGGAGCCGCCGCAGGATGTCTACTGGGGCTCCGAAAAGACTTGGCTGGGCGATAACCGATATTCAGGGGAGAGGCAACTCGAAAACCCGCTTGCTGCTGTGCAGATGGGGCTAATCTACGTCAATCCGGAAGGTCCCAACGGCAACCCGGATCCGCTGGCAGCCGCCAAGGACATCCGCGAGGTCTTCGGCCGCATGTCTATGAACGACGAGGAGACGGTAGCCCTCATCGCGGGCGGCCATGCCTTCGGCAAGACTCACGGTGCCGGCGACCCGCGGCTGGTGGGTCCCGAGCCTGAAGCTGCGCCAATCGAGGAACAGGGTCTTGGCTGGAAGAGCAAATTTGGCACGGGCAAAGGTGATGATACGATTAGCGGCGGGCCGGAAGTCATTTGGTCACAGACGCCGACTGAGTGGAGTAACAACTTCTTGGGGAACTTGTTCGAATTCGAATGGGAACTGACTAAGAGCCCCGCCGGTGCGTATCAGTGGGAGCCCAAAGGTGACGCGGGTGCAGGTACCGTGCCGGATCCGCAGGACCCGTCCAAGCGTCGCGCGCCAGGCATGTTGACCACTGATCTAGCACTTCGGTTCGACCCAGTTTACGAGAAGATTGCAAGGCGATTTTATGAGCATCCGGATCAGCTTGCAGATGCCTTCGCCCGAGCGTGGTTCAAACTTACTCACCGTGACATGGGTCCTCGCTCTCGCTATCTAGGCCCGGAGGTTCCAGCGGAGGAACTGATTTGGCAAGACCCGGTGCCGGCCTTGGATTATGAGCTAATTGATGAGCAGGATATCGCAAACCTCAAGGTTAAGATCCTTGTCTCGGGTTTATCGATCCCGGAGTTGGTTTCAACCGCTTGGGCGTCAGCTTCTACGTTTCGCGGCTCTGATAAGCGCGGCGGTGCGAACGGGGCTCGTATCCGTCTTGCACCGCAAAGGGATTGGGAAGTCAACCAACCGGCTCAACTGAAGACTGTGCTGCAGACTCTCGAGGGAATCCAGAAGGAGTTCAACAGCAAGCAGTCGGGCGCGAAGCGGGTTTCGCTCGCCGACTTGATCGTTCTGGGCGGAGGCGTAGGTGTCGAGCAAGCGGCGAGAAAAGCAGGTCACCACATAACTGTTCCTTTCAATCCTGGACGCACGGATGCGCTACAAGAGCAAACCGACGTGGAGTCGTTCGCGGTGCTCGAACCGGTTGCAGACGGGTTCCGTAACTACCTCAAAACCAAATACGCTGTATCGGAAGAGGAACTGCTAGTCGATCGTGCTCAACTTTTGACGCTGACCGCTCCTGAGATGACGGTTCTCGTCGGCGGATTACGTGTCCTGAATGCCAACTTCAAGCAGTCCCAGCACGGCGTCTTCACCGAAAGACCAGAGACGCTCACCAATGACTTCTTCGTAAATCTGCTCGACATGAGCACGGCATGGAAGGCAACGTCGGAAGACCAAGACGTGTTCGAGGGTCGTGATCGCGCAACGGGCAAACTCAGGTGGACGGGCACACGTGTAGACCTCATCTTCGGTTCGAACTCACAACTTCGGGCCCTAGCGGAGTTCTACGCTTGTGAGGACTGCCAAGAGAAGTTCCTGCACGATTTCGTAGTGGCATGGCACAAAGTTATGAACCTTGACCGTTTCGACCTCGCCTGGTCGTAGCAAAAAAAAGATAGCGATGAGATGCAGTAAGCTGGAATTTGAATCGGCTTGGGAAGATCTGATTCTCCCAAATTAACCTGAGGTTCGTAGTGGAGGCGCTGGGGGTTCACTTGATAGATTAAGCGATGTCTCTTTGGAAAAACGAGGAAATATGTATGGCGGCCTGCTGGGATGTGCCTACATTTTTAAGCGAATCCTGCTGATTAGATCCCCTGTCCTTTGTCCCAGTAGTATGAGAACAGGTCCTTGACCCAGTTGCGGAATATTGCGTCATCGCCGAAGAAGCCAGCATAATCCATTCGGCCTCCAAGCAGACGAAAGCATATGCCTGCCATCTTCTCAGTAAGAGCGATTATTGCAGGAAGGTCAGGTAAGCCCCGAAATTCAACATTTTTTGGTATTGGCACGCTTACGATAGCTGAAAGTTGCTCGCGCGGAATAATCATCTTGAGTAGTAGTCCCCGTTGAACCTGCTGGTTCATTACCGGTATCATATGTTCTGGGATAGTGCCTTCGCCCATTCCCCAAGCATACTGCTTAGCCTCAGTAAACCATTTCGCTCCCTTGTTCAGGGCTCCAACAGTGTCCATTTCCAACTTTGCATTTGATAGCTCTCCCAACCTGCTCACGAATTCGCCGGGAAGCCTCATCAAATCATGGGTAGAAAAATACTCTCTATATTTCGAGGTAAATCCTAGCGTGGCGGAAATCTGAAGAACTATTTCACCATACTCAGCAAGCGTAAAGGTGCCGTCAGGTTGCTTCTGAACCAACAAAGCCGCACTGAGGCGTTCCAGCTGTCGAAAAGCCTCTGTTGGTGTAACGTCAAGTCGGCGGGCGATTTCCCGCATCTTCAGGTTTTCTTTCTTTAGCTCGCGCAGGATACTGAGGCGGCTTTCGCTTGCCAACTCAAAGAACAACTTTTCTAGCCCTGCTTCTTCACCCATCTATTTTCATTTCCTCCTGAGGTTTTAACTCCGATGCTTAATTCTTAGCAGCCTAATCAAATAAAACTAATCATCACTCGGCGACTTATCAAATTGCCGAGGAAAACAAGAATGGAAAATGAGAACGAACGTGTCTTCTCAGTTGAGGTCAAATCGAAAAAGCATTTAGAAAATGTCACGTTAACTGGCGGCTCAACCGACACAGCGCTGACTGAAGGCGCTTTAGGCGAGCTAGTGCCAGAAGACATCACCCTTCAAGAGACAGTTAAGGGGGCACCTTATGACTAAATCATCAATGGCCGAACAAGCATCATGCAGGCGTCTTTACAAAATCGGCGCAGCCGCAGCGTTGATCTCCGCTGTGGTTTTTAGAAGAAACATGGGTGCTGAAATGACCCTGTTCTTTGGAGCAGCACCGAACACTGCGATGGGTTGGTTCTCGCTACTTCAGACTAAAAGTTTGTTAGGGATAATTTACCTCAATTTCTTCGACGTAATTGACTATGCACTTGTCGGCGTTATGTTTGCTGCGATGTATGTTGCTTTCAGAAGAACAGCAAAATCTATGGGGGGAATTGCTGCTTCCTTATGTCTGATGGGCATATTGGTTTATCTCACTTCGGACACATCTTTTGAGATGGCGTCTCTTAGCAGCCAGTACGCCAACGCATCGTCATCCGCGCAAAAGTCAGCGTTGTTGCTGTCGGCTCAAACAGTGCTGGCAAGAGGTACTCCCGGTGCTGGATACCAAGGCGTAGGCGGGCTAGTCAGTCTGGTCCTCATTGCAATGGCAGGCTTGCTCGTCTCTTTTCTAATGTTGCGAATCAAGATCTTCAACAGAATAACCGGTTATATTGGTATCTTGGCAGGCGCGTTGGACTTTGCTTACCTCATTGGCTCGAAGTTCTTGCCGGCGTCCAGCTTCATTCTGTGGTCAAGCGTTTTCCTGGGTGGCGCAGGCATGCTCTTGATGATTTGGCACCTTCTGATAGGATTAAAGCTTCTACAGCTAAGCAGAATACAACAAGCCAAAGAAAGTGTTAACCGATGAGCAAAGCATTGATTGTTCATGGTCCTCGTTATGGAGCGGCGGTCGCCGATAAGGAAAAGCCGGAGTTGACGGAGAAATCTAGAAATAGGTATCTTGAAGAAAAAGCCGCGAAAATACAGCCTTGACCCTCGCGCTGGGCTTGTTCGGCGGCATCCACAACCGCAACAGCATGCCGCGGTACGCCAAAACAGCCGTGAACGCGACCGCCTTCGCGTGGCAGCCGCCTACAAAGAAACCGCGCCAAGCGTTTACGAAACAAGAGACTTGAATGCTATCAGAACTTGGGCAAGGGAACTGGCTGAAATGTAAACTTTTTCTTGGGTGATTTAGCGAGAGCGCTAAAACCTGGAAACGTCGCAAATCTTTTTCAAAAAATTTGAGATTCGCTTAGTAAGTTAGGCCGAATCATATTTTTTGCTTGGAAAATAAGCATAGCGGGCCCGCTGGGATTTGAACCCAGGACCTCCGGCTCCGCAGGCCGGTGTCATAATCCGTACTAGACGACGAGCCCAAATGTTTTGCGCTCAGAAAATTGAGGGCAGAGTAGTTAACCCTTTGCTTAAACTTAAAAATAGTGGTAACGTGGCACTTAGCTATTTTTCTGCGGGAAAGTTATCTTGAACTGCGTTCCTTCCCCCACTTTACTTTCAAAACTTACGGTTCCGCCCTGCGCTTCCACCAATCGCTTAACAACAGCCAATCCGAATCCTTGACCCTTGGATTTGGTTGTCATCAGCGGCTGGAAAAGCTTCGGTTTTATCTCGTCTGGGATGCCTACTCCCGTATCCGAAACAGTAACGTTGACTTCGCCTTTATCCTGGAAAGCCTTGATTGTCAAGTTGCCACCGTTTGGCATGGCTTGAATGGCGTTTGTAACGAGGTTCACGATGATGCGTTTCAGAAACGTTAAATCTAGTTTTACTCGCAATTTCTTTTCGCATTCTTGAACCATTTCAATTTGGTCCGGTACAGTAACTGTCGACAGCACTTCCGGAATTGCAGTGCGAAGGTTAACTTCAACCAGTTCAGGGTTGAGGGGTCTTGCGAAATCCTGCAAGTCAGAGATAATCTTGTTGATATACTCTACTTGTTCTTGAATTACGCTCAAGCCCTCTTGGATCCCTGTTTTCCATTGGTTATTCGAAGAAGCGTCCACTTCTTGTTTCATCAAAAACAATTCTCCCTCGATAGCTTGCAGCGGGTTACGAATGTCGTGCCCAATCATTCCTGCGGTTTGCCCAATAGCGGCGAAGCGTTCAGCGGTCTGGAGCTGTCTTGTTCGCTCATTAACGATTTGCTCAAGATTTTTCGCATACCCCTCAAGTTTCTGCTCTATCTGCTTACGTTCAGTTATGTCCTGTTCTATACCAACTATCCTCGCAGGTTTCCCGTCTTCGCCAACTTCCCGGACTATGCGCTCGGAATGAACAATTCTCACTGAGCCATCGTGTCTGATAATGCGGTAATCAAAACTTGCTTTGGATAATAATCTCCTTGTGAATAGTAGTTCCTCCATCGTTCCGTTAATTTTTTCTCGATCTTCAGGATGAATAAGAGCTAAATACTCAATGGTGTTAGGGCCATACTTTCGGGGTTTCATGCCAAATATGCGGAACAACTCGTCAGACCAAATAGCCCTGTCGTCTTTAACATAATACTCCCAGCTGCCCACTTGAGCGATCTTCTGCGCCATGTTTAACCGGTCTTCGCTTTCTTGAAGAGCTTCTTGCGTCTTGAAGCGTTCAGTCACGTCGTCGAAGACAGCTACTGCAGCGTAAACTTTGCCGTCTTTATCAAAAAGGGGTTTTGCGTTCGCGTTGATGATGACTTGTTTTCCATCAGGGCGCTTGACAACCACGGGCTCGTTGAGAACCGTCTCTTCATTAAACAATGCCCTGTGGATGCAAAGTTGCTCAGTAGGGCAGGCTTCACCAGTTAACCCGGTAATTCTCAAAGCATCCGCGTACTCTTCTAACTTCATACCCGAAGGGTTCATGCCATTGAGCTCAATAGCTCTCTTATTCGCCAAAGTTACCGTCCCATCAGGCTTATCGAAGACGACGACAGCCGAGGGAATGTTATCTAGAACTTTACGTAAACGCTCCGACTCAGAGGGTAAAGCGAAGGATGCAGAAACAGGGTTCAAAATTTCCTCTTTTTCAACTCGCTCTTGCATGTTTCCTTGTTCCGGTTTCATACATGATAAGTCCTGTTCAACCTCGCAAGAAACCCAAAGCTTCAATCAACTATTATGACGACACACAAGTTAAGTCTTTTGGCTATATTTTGATGCACCAATTGGCTGCCTGAAATGTAATAAATGTGATGAACAGCAGATGCCCAGCAGCCACGAAGTGTTGATTTTTGCAGGAACATAAACGGCACAGTTGATTGCTTGCTGATTTTTTTTGGGAATGAAAAGCGGGTTTTCTATTCAGAATCGCTCTGCATGGAAAGCATTTATTGTCGCTTAATGAGCAGGGCAAGAATGATCACTCAGTTTGTGCTGGGTAAGCAAGGAATGGCGTTAGTTTTTGTTAACTGCCCTTTTTAAAGCGGCAACGACGCTTTGTTTTCCCATGGAAAGCACGTACGGACCTAAACGTGGACCTTGAGGTGCGCCCATTAGAATTCGATACAACGTTTTGAAGAAGCTGCTGGGCTGGATGCCGTTGTTTTTAGCGGCGTTAAAGATGGCGTTTTGGATTTTGTCTGCGTCATCCTCCGTTTCAAGTTTCGCTATTAATTCCGTGATCGCTTTTTTCTCTTCGACCGTTAGGATCACGTCTGTTTCCTTGATTTCTTCAAAGTCCCTAACCCAGTTTAAAGCGTATCCAACGCGCTGCTTCAAGTCAGCGTCTAAACCTTGACCTTTCTGCAGGTAACGGTAACTTTGAAGTTTCTCATCGACGTAATCTTCCAGGCACTCTTTCGGCGCCATCTTAACTAGAAACGCCATCAAATTATAGGGTACGTGAACGCTCGGCTTGGCCGGCGGCTTTGTGACGTAGCAGTACTCGAACAAACCCTTGAGCCTTGTAGCTTCTTTGTCGCCAGTTTGCTCCTTGCCGAAATAAACATCTTCAAGGTGATCAAGCTCATTCATGTACACTGGAATATCCGTCACATCTAAGGTTCGTGTGCCGACAAATCGCTTTAGCATGAGCAAAAGTAGGGATTGAGGAGAGCCATAATGGAACCAAACCTGAGGCGTAAACACGTTCCCGGTGGATTTCGAGATTTTCCTTCCGCCTTTGTCCAAGAACATCTCGTACTTCGCGTGAGAAGGCGGCTCAAAGCAGAGAATTTCACGGCATATTCGATCGTTGATTTTAACCGAGTCAGCGATGTCTTTTCCGTAAGCTTCAAACCTTATATCCAACGCTTTCCATCGGGCGGCGAACTCTCCCTTCCAACTTAATTTTCCCTCACCTTTAGTTATGTCCGCTTCTCCTTCATGTCCGCAGCCCTCGATGAGCCTGCCGCGAATCTCCAAGCCCTCGCACTTGTACAGTACTTTGTCGGTTTCTGGCTCAAACTTGTAGGCTTTCGTGGTGTAGATGCGCCCGCAGTTGCTGCAGACTGGGAAGAAAGGCAAAACTTCGGTGTAGCGTTTTTGACTAACTTCTTCTTGGACGATTTCTCCGACTTTCTTGGCGTTTAGCAGGATGGTTCTAATCTCCTCAAGCAACAACCCTTTTTCGTATACTTCAGTAGCTGAGAAGTGACGGTACTCTATGCCGCACTTGTCCAGCGATTCAAGCAGGAGCGAACTCATGTGTTTACCGAAGCTCTCATGACAGCCGAATGGGT
Organism: Candidatus Limnocylindrales bacterium; assembly: GCA_035319575.1. GTDB lineage: Archaea > Thermoproteota > Bathyarchaeia > Bathyarchaeales > Bathycorpusculaceae > Bathycorpusculum. The sequence continues at coordinate 16,152 of DATHCJ010000047.1, read as the reverse complement.
CAGGAATGCTGGACACTGGGTAACCAAGATACTTCTCCAAATCCTTCGATAATCCCGCTGGAACTTTGCGTAAGCCGTCCTTATCGTCGCAGTAAGCAATAAGCTCCGAATTGAAGCCTAAACCCCTTAGGGCAAGCGTCACGGCGAACGAACGCGCAGCGTCGCCTAAGCTCCCGATGTGTGGAAAACCAGATGCACCAAGACCCATCTCGGTCCTAAGCCTGGTAGTGCTCCTGCCAAGCTGGCACTCTCGGTCAATCACCTTCTTAGCCATCATGTCGTACCAGGTGCCGCGCCCGATGACCGCTTCACTCATAACTTTATCCTTCTGACATTGTCACTGCACGTTGAGGTAGAAAAATGTTTAGAGACGAAAAAGCTCAGGGACTTTTTCTTCGCAGCGCAGAAGCTATGGCTATGGCGCCGAGCGTGAGCAACAGCAGAGCTATCGAGTAAATCCAGCTGTAACTCCACAGGAACCATGCGCCGGCCAAAGCCATGAGGAGCGCAGCCATTTGAACGCTGCTGTAGGGAGAGCGCTCGTACTTTTGAGGCCTTGCGGCGCGCATGGCGGCAAGAATCAGCATCCACACTCCAGACAGAAAAATCATCAACTGGAAAATGTAAGCCCAATTGTGTGTAACGTTTGCGGGGTACAGCAGTATGGACACTACAATTATTATGAAGAAAACGCCGATGGTTGGCAGGCTGCGGTCGCTTTTTGACATTTACTGGCTGCTCTGAGTTATTGTTGCGCCGCATTCAGGGCAGAACTTTGAGCTTGCAGGGATCGAGTGACCACACTTCGGGCAGTTGATCGTGGCTTGGGATGGAGGTGTGAGTGAAACACCGCATTCGGGACAGAACTTTGACGTTGCTGGAACATGAGCGCCACACTTGGGGCATATAACGAGGGCTGCAGTTGGCGCTTGTGCTTGAACTTGACCTGCTGAATTCATGATTTGAGGTATAAGCACCATGCCTGTGCCTAAAGCGCCCGCGCCTCCTCCTCCTGAGGACCCCAGAGACGCCGCCGCACTCTTCACGGTTTCCATGCGTAAGACGGTGTCTGCTGAGACGTTGCCGGTTTTAAGGTAGAACAGTCGTTCACGGAACTCGGCTGAAGTATCGATGCCTTCGAAACGCAAGTCCGTTAATTCGATGCCTAACCTTTTAAAGTAGTCCATCACGGAGTTCTTAACGATCACCGAAGTTTCTGGGAGCCTTGTGAAGACAGTGATTAAGTCGTAGTGGGAGAGTTCAGCAATTATCTTTTCATTCAAGAAGCCCCTTAGATAGTTGTTGACGTCTTCTGTAGTGTAACAGTTTTGGCCGCCTACGACTTGGGTGACGAACAGGGTTGGGTCTTCGATTTTGAATAAGAACTGACCGTAAACTTTCAGCGGAGCCAGTTCGGTAGTCTGTGCGCTTGTTCCCCATTTGCCGTTGAAAACTTTGGTGGCGATGTAGATGACCATCGCTTTGAAGGGTTTTTGAGCGCCGAATCCTTCTAGATGAGTCACGAGGCTCGTGAGCAAAGGCAGATTCAGCGTGGTTAGCGTGTGCCTGCCGGGACCAAAAACGTCATAGGCTTTGCCGTCTCTGAAGAACACCGCGTTTTCGTATTCGTGCACGATGAGTTGTGCTCCCCACGTGATGTCTTCGTTTGGGTAACGGTAGATTATTTCATCTGAATTTGCGTTGGAACTTGTCCACTCAATTACCTGTGGCATCTTGACTCACTCCAATAATGACTTCGTTGCGTTGATCAAACGTGTTTTCTAAGCTTTCAAGCTTATCAGTTACATTCTGGACCCTTGTGTTCAGATTAGCGGTAGACGTCGCGCCGCTTGTCAAGTCTCCTTTAAAAGCGTTAATTTCAATGCCTAACGCGTTTATTCCATCTATAAGTTGACTGTCGAACACTATCATTTGATCAAGGTTTTTTTCGTTGACTTTGACAGCGTCGAAAAAACCGCTGTACCCGTAGGGTGCATGATTTACCTTTTCTACGACGCGGTCCATCTTCGCCAATAAGCGATCCATGCCCGTTAAAACGTCGAAGTATCGGCGGTCAGCCAGTTTCTGTTCAATTTGTCTCAGATCTGTCTTCTCACCGGACAGCTTGAGGTAAAGGTGATTTCTGATTAGCTTGTCACTTTCTCGACGTACTTCTTTCTCTTTGTAGCCGCGGAAACCCGGTATGAACGCTTCTATGCGTTCGGGAAGGTTCATCTGACCCTGAACCTTGGATAACGTATCGTTATTTTCGCTCATTTTACATATCCGGCTTTTTTTTATTATCCGTTGATAATAAAATGTCGCTTTTAAAGTTTGTTAGACCGTTTTAAGATTGGAATCTGGAAGCGTGTACACAGGATTTCAAGCCTTTCCCAAATTCCTCGACCTAACTCCCCAAATTCTCACGCTTCAGAATTTCCCTGGCAACGATTACCCCTGAGGCTGAAGCTTGAATCAGGCCTCTCGTAACTCCTGCACCGTCGCCGATTGTGAACATGTTTTGGATCTTAGTTTCCAACGCATTGTTTAGTTGGAAGTGCGATGAGTAAAACTTGACTTCTACGCCGTAGAGCAACGTGTCTCTAGAGTGAACCCCCGGCGCCATCACGTCTAAAGCCTGAAGCATCTCGCGAACGTCGGCTAAGTAACGGTAGGGTAAGACGAAGCTTAAGTCGCCTGGGGTGGCATTCTTCAATGTCGGCGTAACAACGCTTCTCGCTAAACGTTCAGGGGTGGAGCGGCGTCCAGTGACCAAATCGCCTAGGCGCTGAACCATCACGCCGCCGCTTAACAGGTTTGAAAGCCGAGCGATGTATTTTCCGTAGGCGATAGGCTCCTTGAAAGGCTCCGTGAATGATGTGCTGACTAGAATGGCGAAGTTGGTGTTGTCCGTTTTTCTTTCAGCGTAGCTTCCGCCGTTAACTGTTAAAACGCCATCGTACGATTCTGTCGTCACTTCGCCGTAGGGTGCAACGCAGAAAGTGCGCACTTGATCGTCAAAAAGTCGTGAGTAGTAGATAAGTTTCGGCTCGTAGAGCGCTTTAGTCAGGTTCTCCATAACCGAAGCCAAAACCTCAACTCGCACGCCGATGTCGACGGGGTTGTTAACAGTTTTTAACCCACGCACTTGAGCTTCAGTCTGGAGCCATTCTGCCCCGCTCCTGCCAGGCGCGATTATCAGGTACTTCCCGAGGATTTTTTCGCCGTCAACTGTTTCCACTCCTTGGATCAGGTGGTTTTCCGTGATAAGCGCTTTCACGTCTGTTTTTGGTCTGAAAGTGATTTTTCCGTTGAGTTCTTTGCGCATTCTACGCAGTGTTTCTTTGCATTTTTCCGTGCCCATGTGTCGGACTTCTTGTTTGACGAGTTTTAAACCGGCAAGGGAGGCTTGACGCTGGATTTCTTCTACTTTTTCGCTGTCGCAGCCGTAAACTCGGTCGCTTGCTCCGAATTTCAGGTAGACGCCGTCTACGTATTTTACTAGAGCCTGAAGTTCCCTGGTTGAAACGTACTGGTTGAGCCAACCTCCAACTTCTGTTGACAGAGTCAGCTTTCCGTCACTGTAAGCGCCTGCTCCGCCCCAGCCTGAAAGCACTGAGCATGGTTCACAGTTTATGCATTCGAACCCTCGGCTGGATGGACACTTGCGTTGGTCAATATCTGCTCCCCTGTCAACTATTAGGACGTTTAAGTTTGTTTTGTCGGTTAGTTCGAGCGCTGAGAAGATACCTGCTGGCCCTGCGCCCACGATTATTACGTCGTATTTCACGGGCACTCCCTCCCTTGGAACCCAGAATTACATGCAACAGCTAGCATATATTTGTTCGCGCAAACCGCAGAAAGCTATGGCGCATCTAAAGAATATTTATTACATCAAAACGTCGCTTATGACTTAGCGGAAAAAAAATGTCTGATGGCAAACAAGCTGAAAACAGCATGGATGAAATAATCAGCGATTTCTCCCGGTTCTACATACTTACCATACTGTACGAGGGTCCAGCGCATGGCTACAGCATAATAAGTAGGTTTAGGAAAAGGGTGAAAAAAGATGTGAGCCCAAGCCTGGTTTACCCGTTCCTTCAGCAACTGGAAGAGAAAGGCTTGGTTAAACACACATTAAAACCCGTGGGTGAAAAGCAGAGAAAAATTTTTGAGTTAACCCAAGCTGGAAGGGAATTATGCACTGACCTTTTCAAACGCTTCGCCGACTTAGTCTCGATCGCTATTGAACCAAGCCTCTACGTCTGCGCCAACTGCGGATGCAAAGTCTACGAGGGCGGCTACCGAGAAGTTATCGACGGCAGAGAAACAGCGTTCTGCTGCGTCCACTGCGCGATGTCATACAAGGAAGCGAAGAGGCAGGCTAAACAGCTGAGCAACCCGTGAGAACCGGGCTTGAGTTAGCTCTTTCTAAACTGTTATGATTGACGTGTTTTTTAGCTAGCTTTTGTTGTGATTTTCTCTGTGCGCGCAAGAATGACCTATAGGAAACAAAAGCATTTACAATTTGACGGTACAGTTTGACGGTGCAGCTTTGAGAGCCCGCCAATTTATCATCTGCAGCTCGATTAAAAACCGAATGAAGAACAAAAAAGTTGTTGAGGCTAACTAGTCTTTTATGGCTTCTATAAAGCTCATGACGTTCCAGAGTTTAACCCGCGTGTAAGGCGGCATGTTGGGGTCTTGAAGAATCTCGTCCAGAAGCGAAACAGCGTTTGAAGCGCGAACGGCAGGCGTGTATTCAGAGCTTTGTAGGGCGTTCATCGCGTCTTTTGCTGAGCGTCTGATGTTTCTCGGTGTTGTGCTGTCCTCGGAAACCTCGCCGAGCACGGCTAACGCTTGCTTAATCTTAGCCTCGTACTCCTCAGTCTTCTTCTTCCTAACCATAACAGCCGCAACTCCACCGCTATTTCACGCTAGCAACCAAGCTATATAAGTATTGATACGTATTTACTTTGGGGTCGTACCTTGCAGGAAAAGAAAGAAAATGATACACCTATCAGACGCATGGCTGACCTTCTGAGACAAGGCGCCGCTCTGACCGATCTTTCGTGCCCCGTCTGCTCCTCCCCGCTCTTCAGGCTGAAAGACGGCACTTTGTGGTGTGCAAAAGACGAGAAAAAAGTTATCATAGTTAAAGAAGGTGAAGAACTGTCCAAGTCTTCAGCCAGCACAGCTTTCGATAAGCTTGAATCGATCTTGCTGAGCAAAATTCAAGATTTACAGGGCAAAATCGAAAAAACTGAGGACCCGCAAGAACTGCAGAGGCTCAGCATCGCGTTATCCCAGTTGCTGGACAACCTTGACAAAATACAGAAAATGAAGAAGCCTAAGTAGGAATACTTGACGCTGGGCTTATTCGACAATTTTCCGGCAAACGTCCCTATGCTTGAACGTTTCTACTCAACCGTCCCCATTGAACAGCTTCAACGAAGGCTAATACAAACTTTTTATGAGATAAACAGAAGAGAATTCAGCTTTGAAGAAGCAGCCTACCCCACCATACCCAAGTGCAGAATAATCTTCGAGTTCGGCTTAGCTGATGCTGAAAGCTTCAACTTCATCGACGAGCAAGAAGTTAAGAAAGCGCAGAACCTACTTGCTAAAGAACACTTGGAAACGCTGGATTTCTTCTGCGCCATACGCTATTACAAGGGTAATGCTGAGGAAAAGAGGCCGTTGAAATTTGATTATTACCTTGTCAGAACGTTGTACAAGGGGGACGTTTTTGGAATTCAGGTTTACCATAAAAAAGGTCTCATGTACGTGTCGCCTGAAGATTTGACCTTGTTCATCTTTAATAAAGTAAACGACGCGTCGAAGAGGAAAATTCTAAAGAAAACGACTGCATAAATCATATAAAGTCTATTGAGAAACGCTTATTTCTACAGCCGAAAGTTATATTAACACTGTTCCCAGCAAAAGAAAAGAGAAATGCTTCTTAAAGGGAGCAAGAAAAGAGGCAAAATTTATTGATCCCCGTGGAAGTTTCAACCCTCAGAAAAAACTACGGAAGCTTAAAAGCGGTAGACGGAATCTCGTTCACGGTAAATCAAGGGGAAGTCTTCGGTCTCTTAGGTCCAAACGGGGCAGGCAAAACCACCACTATAGAAATTTTGGAGGGGTTGCGGCAAAAAGACGGGGGCGACGTGAAGGTTCTTAGTCTTGACCCGTGGAAAAACGGTTATGAACTTCACGAGAAAATCGGCGTCATACCTCAAGAGTTCACTTTTCTGGAAAAAATAACCCCCAGAGAAGCCATAATATACTATGCTGACCTTTTCGACGTCAAAGTGAATCCTGACGAAATTTTAAAAGAGGTTTTGCTTGAGGAATCAGCTAAAACCAATTTTGACAGTCTTTCTGGCGGGCAGAAGCAGAAAACTGGACTTGCTCTGGCGCTTGTGAACATTCCTGAAATGCTTTTTCTTGATGAGCCCACCACTGGGTTGGATCCGAACGCTCGAAGAGCAATCTGGGATGTTATACGCGGATTGAAAGCTAAGGGTAAAACAATCATTTTAACCACTCATTACTTGGATGAGGCACAGCAGTTAGCTGACAGAGTAGCCATCATGGATCACGGGCACATCGTTGCTATGGGGACTTCAGATGAAATCATTGCTCAGCACGGCTCAGGGGAAAGACTTGAAATTAACGGAACCGAAGAATTAGCTCAGTACATCAAGGCAAACACTGAATTACAGGTTAATTACGATAGGCAAAGAGGCGTCGTTAGTATACCGCTCAAACGGAAAATCGATGCACTATCAGCTTTAGCCGCCGCTGATAAATCAAAAATGGACTATGGAGAAATCCAGACCCGACGCGACAGCTTAGACGACGTATTTGTCAAGCTTGTGAGCGGAAGAGTGGATGAGCACGGCGAAATTATTGAGACCAACGAAAACAAAACTAACAATCAACAGGAGGCCTAAAAATGGGCGCCGCAAAAAGAATCCTGTCAGATTTCAAAGTGTTTAGCCGTGGCTATTTAAGAAACAGGTTCGGATTATTCTTCGGATTGATATTTCCAGTAATTCTAATTTTGATTTTCGGCGCGATTTTTTCGGGAAGTGGCAGCAGCGCTGTCAATGTTTACGTGCAGAACCAAGACGTTGGCCCGTTTGCTTCACCGCAAATGAACATTGCCCAACAGTTTTTAACTTCGCTTAACAGTACGGGCGTAATCAAAATCACAATGGTCGCTGATTCGGAGAATTTTTCAAAATACCTGGCGTCTCAGTCGGCATCTGACGGTATTATTATTCCTGAAAACTTCTCAGCTGACTATTTGGCAGGTCATCCGGTAAACGTGATTGTTTACGGTAATCCAACTTCCAGCACTAGTAGTATCGTAAGCGGCGCGGTTAATGGGGTTATAAACTATTTCAACCTGAACTATTACAAACGAAACGCTACACCCATCATAAGTGTAACCCAGACCACGGTGAATACTCAGCAAACCAAGTACATTGACTTTCTAGTTCCAGGCTTGATTGGTTTTGCCATACTTGTAAGCCCAATGTTCTCCATGGTTAACATATCCTCAGAGTATAAGAAGACAAAAATCTTCAAGCAGTTGTCACTTACGCCGCTCACAAAAAATGAGTGGCTAACCTCTAAAATAATGTGGTACATTACCCTGGGAATAATCAGCTTCATACTTATGGTTGCCGTAGGAATCTTTCTGTTTGGCGCACACATCACGTTAACCGTCTGGCTTATACCTTTCCTAATTCTGGGTCCAACGATGTTCTGCTCGTTAGGCATGCTGGTTGGAACCATAACAAAAAACCCTGAAACAGCAGGCGTAATAGGCAACGTGATAACGTTTCCAATGATGTTCCTCTCGGGCACATTCTTCCCCATCAGCATCATGCCACAATACCTGCAGACCATCGCTCACGTGCTACCGTTATTCTACATAATTCAAGGCTTAAACAACGTCATGGTCTACTCAAACTACAGTGGAGCAATAATTGACCTTGCAGTCACCGCCGCGATAACAGCTGTATTCTTCATTTTGGCAGTTAAACTGTTCAAATGGAGAGAAGACTAACGCCAAGAGTTACTTCATTTTTTCGAGGCTACTTTGAAGCTTGAAGTAAACTCAAAACTCTCGAGTACAAAGCGTCAGCCACTTCAGCCTTGGGTTTATCCCCGTCAACGAGTACAAGCTCACCTTTCTTGACGAACTCAAGGTAGACACTGCGAACTTTCTGTTGCGTTTCCAGGTTTTCCATCACAGACTTTTTTCGCTGCAAACGCTCCAGTACGCGCTCGGGAGGCACATCGATGAAAACTGCGAAATCAGGCTGCAAGGCGTGAGAGTTGATTTTCTCGATCCAGGCCAGGCTTAACCCGGCGCTGCCCTGATAAGCTAAAGAAGAGTAAACGTAGCGGTCGCAAATCACCAGTTTTCCCTCGGCTAACGCGGGTTTTATCTCGTTTTCGACGTGCTCAACGCGGTCAGCGGCAAACAGTAATGCTTCGGCGACTGTCGGCAGCCTTTTTTCCCCGTATAAGCAGCAGTCCCTGATGAAAGTACCCGTTGCACCGCGGCTGGGCTCCGCCGTGTAAACGGCTTTGTGGCTTTTAGACAGCCTTTCAGTTAAGATTTGTGCCTGCGTAGTTTTGCCGCTTCCGTCTAAGCCCTCGATGCAGAGGAAAACGCCATTCTTACTCATCGTTTTCAACTCGGCTAGTTAGCGTTAGACATTATAGGGAGACACATAGATATAACTTACAATTGAGAGGCTTGCTTGTGCCTAAGGCTCACTGGGGAGAAATAAAGGATCCCATCCACGGCTACGTGTATATAACCGAAGAAGAGAAAGAAATCATTGATTCCTACCCGATGCAGCGGCTCAGGCGGCTAAGACAGCTCGCGGGTTCAGAATACGTTTACCCAGGCGCAAACCACACGCGTTTTGAACACTGCGTCGGCGTCATGCACTTGGCGGGCAAAGTTTTGGAGAACCCTAACATTTCAAGCCTCATAAGCGAAGACGAGGCGGACGTTTGTAGGATTTCAGCTCTGCTTCATGACGCTGGGCATGGGCCTTTCTCACACGTGTTCGAGCAGCTGCTGATAAAAGAATTGGATAAAACTCACGAGGACATTACCTCATGGATCATTGAAAAGAGCGAAGTGGGCGATCAACTGTCAAAGATGACCTACACGCCTAAAGAAGTAGCTTGTCTCGCCGTGGGGAAACTGCACAAGCCTGGCAGAGCGTTTCTTGACCAAATAATAAGCAGCGCCGTAGACGTCGACAAGCAGGACTTCATCGTGAGGGACACTTATCACACGGGCGCTGAGTACGGGTTCATCGACGTTTTCCGCCTCATACACGCGCTTGATGTCTTGGGCGAAAATTTAGCCGTGGAACTGGGCGCGTTGTCAGCGTTGGAGGTGTTCATGATTGCAAGGATCGAATCGTTCAAGAGCATTTATTTTCACCGCACGGGCAGGGCGGCGCAGATTATGCTGGCGACCGCCATGGAGAAAGCGGACGATGAATTGGGATTAACAGCTTTTAAGACGCCTGAAGATTACTTGGCGCTGGATGATTACACTGTTTGGGCCGCGTTGAAGAAGTGTGCGGCTTCCAAAGGAATAATCGGCGACCTCGAAAGACGCAGAATGCTAAAGTGCGCTTACGAACGGACCTTCTACGAAAAGGACACGATGATATCCAACATTTTCGGCAGGGAATCGTACAGGCGCCAAATGCAAAGTGAAATCGCCAAGGAGGCAGGCGTCGGAATCGAATCTGTCATAATCGACGTGCCCACGGTGCCCTCGGTGCCTTACCATCACGCGGTTCTTATGGAATCCATGGAGATTCCGGTTTTCACAAGAAACCAAGCGGGAGAAAAAACCCTGCAGAGGCTGAGCGAGATATCAAAGATTTTTGAAACTCTCAAAGGCTTCATGAACATTCTGCGGGTTTATACGGATGCACCTGACCGCGAAAAAGTAGAGAAGGCAACGGGCAAAATCTTGGGAAAAATTCCGTCGGCAGCGAACATCTCGTTTTAGCACCCTTTCTTAAATACTAGTTTACGCTAAAGAAGAAAAGAAGAAGCCTAGTGAATTGGGAAAGTGTTGCGTGATGGAGAACTCTGACGACAAGGGAATCATAAGTGTCAGGATCAAGAAGAAACCTGAACCGAAAATTGAGCCCCAGCCGCTTTTGACTCAAAACGACGTTCGACGCTTCGTAACCGAATTTGTTTCCTCCTGGATTAGAGGAGACATAATAATCCGCTTCCCAACAGCGGCTGAACTAGCCAGAAAAACGCCCTTGAGCATTGCCTTTCCGACCGACCCATCGGTTAATGCGGAATTGAAAATCAAAGAACACTACATCAACCAGCTATCCATTATCGCCGGGATAGTACCGGCGTCCGCCGAAGAGCAAGAAAAAGCGATCGGTGAAGTCTTTAAGATGCTTTTGATGTTCCGCTCAGCGAACCGCATCGAGGGCAAAATAATCTCGAACGACCTTGAAAAAAGAATCGAAGAGCTTGAGAAGACGGTTAAAAATCAAGGCAAGCTTGTTGACCAGATAACCGGATTTTTGTTTAAACCAAAAACTCCAGCGAAAAAACCCAAGGCTAAATAAAAGCCTAGTTCGCAAAGGGTAAGGTTTAATGGAAGGAAACGGCATTCTGCTTGATGCTTCTCGCAAACGAGCTCCGATAGTATAGTCCGGTCAAGTATTCCGGCCTTTCGAGCCGAAGACCCGGGTCCGAATCCCGGTCGGAGCACTTCAACCCGCTCTTCCGTGGATGTATACTTTTAAAGCCATATCGCTGATCCTCAACGAGCAGGAAAACTTGTCGAAAGCAACCATCCTTCCCGTGCCGCAGCCGCAGCAACAGAAAACAAGCAAACAAACGTGAGGAACCCGAAAGCGAACGATCTATTCTACGCGATGGCCAGTATGGGCTCCCGTGTGGGTTCTCTCCGGTTCTCCATGAATACTCTCCATGTGCCTGTCGACTTCACTGTGGGTTTTGAAGGTTTTTCCGCATATTTCACATTTCAGCCGACTTGGCTGCAACGTGCGCACGGGTTCTTCATGCACCGTCGAATCCGACTCTCTCGAGTGGATAGGGCCAGGCTGGGTTTTTTTGGGTTTAGCCATAAGAAATCTCCACTCTAAAGAATGGTAAAGGTTTGACTTATAGTTTAGCTTATGCGGCACCGCTCCGGTTTTCACCGGTTTTCTTTTCCAATTTTAATCCTGCGGATTTGGCGGGTTCCAAGAAATCTAAAAGATAATCACGGTGCGAAACAGGAAAAATGACGTTCAACTGGTGATGCGCTTTTTCCCGTGTCGTGGTTTCCCGTTTTTCACTTTTAAACCCACGGTTATTGGGTTAACGTTTAGTTTGAAATGATTGAGCTCCGTCAAAACCTGTATGGGGACAGGTTAGCTTAAAACAAAAAAATAAAAAAAGGTGGATTTTACGCCGGGGGCAATTGTTTTCCGCAGTTTGGACAAAAAGTCGCATCTTTTGCTACGGGCGCGCCACAGTAGGGACAATATCGTGACGGCTGCGCGGGCTGTGCCACTGTCGCGGAAGCAGGTGGAGGACCAGCAGCTTGTGGGGGCGCGGTATAGGGCTGTTGAGGCTGCATGGGCTGTTGTTGAAGTCTCATGGAGAAGAAGGCTATTGTGGAGAATATCCAAGCAATGAATATCAGTATTACCCCGACAAAAATGATAGTCAGTATGGCACCCCACCACAGCATAGTCCCGGCTGTGGAAAACGATTGTTCTCCTGATTTCTGGGCAAGAGTGTTGAAAGTTTGTCTTAAGCGCATAGCTGCAAGCAAATAAAAGACAAAGGAAACGATCAGACCCAAAACCAGAATCACTATGCCGCCTACAAAGCCGATTGTGCTTATGAACAGAAGTATCGCTCCGAAAACGGCGACTGCAACCACGACTAGGGCGATTATCAGGAATATAACGCCCATCAGCGCGTTATCATAGATCTGGTTATCTTGGTAGTAGGTTGCGAGACCTTTGAGGCCAATCAGTAGTAGAACTGCGCCGATGATGCCTAAGACTGCACCTGCATATGGCACTACACTAAGTATAAGCAGAATTGAGCCGACGCCAGCTAAAGTTTTGCTAGACTCTACGTTACTCATCTGTTTCTACCTCTACAAATTATGTTCATATTTGATTGCCGTGAAATAAAAGGTTTTTCAATCTGGTCAGCGCTTGCTTTATCGACGAAAGTAAATAAATCAAGTTTCATATGTAAAGGGCAGGAGTAATCGAAAATGAATCTCTCCAGAACCTACAAAAAACTGTTGTCGCTGGAAAAAGACTCTGCGGTGCTCAACACGGCTGAGGGCCTGATCCACTGGGACATGGAAACGATGATGCCGCCCGCGGCGGTTGAGCAAAGAAGCTTGCAGTTGTCCTTGTTAACCCGTATTCACCACAAGATGAGCACTGACCCGAGAATAGGAAAACTGTTGGCAACCATACAAGTAAATCCCGAGTATGACACGCTAGGGCAAGTGGAGAAACGCAATGTGTACCTCATCAACAAGAACTATCGAGAGCAGACAAGTTTACCCGAAAAGTTGGTAGGTGAACTCGCGAGGCAAGAAGCAGTAACCGTCAATGTTTGGAAAAAAGCTAAAGCGCAAAAAAACTTCGGCCTCTTCAAGCCTGACCTGCAAAAGCTTCTGAACTTAAGCATGGAAGCGGCTGAAATCCTCATGAAAGTTAAGGAATCCAAGACGCCCTACGAAGCCTTGATCGACAATTTTGAGTCTAAAATGACCGCAGACAAGATTACAGCAACGTTCAACCAGCTTCAAGGCGGCTTAAAACAGCTCCTAAGCAAGATACAATCAACCCGAAACAAGCCTGACACGGCGATGCTTCATCAGCCTGTTCCAGCAGACAACCAACGCCGAATTGCACAACTCTTAACCCAAACACTCGGCTACGACACTGCATCGCCCGCGGCGCATGGAAGAATCGATGAGACGGAGCACCCGTTCACCACAGGCTACTACGATGATGTGCGCATAACCACGCATTATTACGCGGATAACTTTGCCAGCTCAATCTTCTCCGTTCTTCATGAAAGCGGACATGCGCTTTACGAGCAGAACCTCAACCCTGAATGGAAGTATCAACCGGTAGGATCCGCATGCTCCTACGGCGTACACGAATCACAGTCACGCTTCTACGAAAACGTCATAGGCCGCTCGAAAGAGTTCTGGACATTTTTCATGCCTAAACTCAAAGAAGCAGCGCCCAGCCTTGCAAACCTTGACTTAGACAAGTTCGTGAAGGCCGTCAACAAAGTTGAGCCCTCAAAAATACGCATTGAAGCCGACGAGGTAACATACAACCTGCACATCATTGTCCGTTTCGAAATTGAAAGAGACTTATTCGCCAATAAAATCACAGTCGACGAGCTTCCGCAGGTTTGGAACCAGAAGTACGCTGAGTACCTTGGCGTAAAAGTGCAGGATGACTCTGAAGGGGTGATGCAGGATACGCACTGGGCGAGCGGCCTGTACGGTTACTTCCCAAGTTACGCGCTTGGCAACGTTTACAGTGGGCAAATAACCTCAGCAGTTACCAAAGGGTTGCCAGACTGGCGAAGTCAACTTGCGTCAGGGAACCTGAACAGGCTTAACGAATGGCTGAAAATAAACATCCACAGTCAAAGCGACCTTTATGATCCAGAGGAACTGATCAGGAAGGCGACTGGGAGAAACTTGAATTCTGAGGCTTACTTAAGCTATCTGAACGAAAAATACGGCGCAATTTACGGTTTTTGAGCGGTCGGGGGCGGCGTCTTAGTGAGTTCCTTGTATATGTAAATAACAAGGTAGGCTATTATGGCGCCGGTGAACAGGTAGACACCGGTGTAACCGACAATTGCGTTGTAGATGTTGGCTCCGTACAGGAACAGCAAGAAACCAAGAATGAATATGCCTAAACACGCCCAGTCAGTCCAAGACATCACGTTGCCTCATAGGATGCAATCAATAAAACCTCAAGGTATATAGATTTACCGCTAAAGCTTTCCGCCATGGAGCAAGCTGCTACTGCCCAGGCGACGAGCCTTAACCGACACTATTCGCTAAAACTTCCTTGACACTCCCTAATATTTTCAAAAAAATTCCGACATTCTTATATACCAGATCCTCTAAAGGAGAGCCTGAGGTAACATTTAATGTCGGGAGCAGATGTTAAGAAACCGGAAACTCGAGAAGAATTTGTCAAAATGTTGATGGAAGCCGCGAAAAAAGAGGTCAGTTCGAAGAATAAGCCGACAAAACCGACAATAGTCGGAACGGCGAAGGAAATGGAAATCCACAGGGATACACTTTACAGTTGGTTGAAGGAGTTCAATGTCGATTTTAAGGAGGTTGTGGATCACGTGCCGACAGGTGCTGCAGAAGCCCAGGAGCAGAATTCGGGAAGCACCTACTTTATCGGTGAATCCTTAGTTGGAGAAGGAAACGAAGTTGCGCATGTGGACCTCATGATCGGCGATAAGAACGGACCCGTAGGCCAAGCGTTCGCTAATGGAATGACGAATTTATCGGCAGGTCACACGCCTCTTCTGGCGGTAATAAGGCCGAATTTGCCGCCTAAACCCCAGACGCTTATAGTGCCGAAAGTGACCGTCAAGAACATGGAGGACACGGGAAAAATTTTTGGTCCCGCGCAGGCTGCCGTCGCAAAGGCTGTCGCTGATTCTGCAGAGGAAGGAATCATACCCGCGGACAAGCTTGATGAGTGGGTTATAATCTGCAGCGTGTTCGTTCATCCTCAGGCCAGCGACTACAGGAGAATATACCAGTACAATTACGGCGCGACAAAGATGGCGCTTCAACGCGCATTAAAGAACTACCCGTCACTTGAAAAAATCATCTACGAGAAAGACCGCAGCAAGCACCCGATCATGGGATTCAAAGTGCCGCGCCTCTGGAGACCACCCTACCTGCAGATCGCGCTTGACGCCCCCTCGCTTGAAAATGCGAAGAAGGTCATAGCGGATCTGCCTGGAAGCGACAGAATCATCATCGAAGTTGGAACCCCCTTGATTAAGCGCTATGGCACACGCATAATCGGCGACCTACGACAGGTGGCCAAAGATAAATTTATTATAGCAGATCTTAAGACGCTTGACGTAGGCAAAGTTGAAGTGGACATCGCTTACGAAGACACAGCGGACGCAGTTGTCGCAGCGGGCTTAGCTCCGCCAGAAACTCTTGACGCAACAGTTTCAGAAGCACGGCGCATGGGAATCTACGCAGTCATCGACATGCTGAACGTGGAGGACGTGCTTGCAAAGTTAAAGTCACTCAAGAACCTGCCGGACATCATCATTTTGCACCGAGGGATCGATCAGGAAAGCGGAAGAACCTGCGGGCTTGAACGCATAAAGATGATTAAACAGACGTTCCCCAACAAGAAATATCTCATCGCAGTGGCAGGCGGCATCGTGCCTGAAACGGCGAAGGAAGCGTTGGATTTGGGTGCAGACATCCTAATCGTCGGACGCTACGTCACTCAAAGCAAGGACATCGAGCGCTCTGTGAGAGACTTCTTGGAACTCACGCCCGCCATGCGGGAAGACATCGACCTCTACAGGGTCCACACAGAATAAACTAGTGGGCGCAAAAACGCATTTTTTCCTTTTTTTGTTTTTTATACGAATTTGCACTCTTTGAAGTCTTTTAGGTGCTTGTCGCTGGTTAATATATCTGCGTTAAATGCCTTTGCAGAGGCCAAGACTATTGAGTCAGCCATTCCCAGGTTAGCTGCTAAACTTATTTCCGCGGCTTCAAGCGCTATTTCTGACGTTAACTCAACTATCTTTGTCCTAGCGAGTTGAGAATAAGCTTCAAGAGCGCTTTGTTCTCCTTGGAGGCAGCGTATGCGCCTAAAAACTTCATAAACGACAATCGTTGGGGTAATGTAGCTGTCCTCATTCGCTTCCTCTACGTACTTGGCGTATTTGTCCGCAAGTGGCCCTTCAAGAAAGTATTCTAGCCAGCCGTAGGAATCGATGAGGATCAAAGGCGGTCCTCTTCATCCCTTATGTTACGTGTGTCTCCAC
>DATHCJ010000046.1:0-4655 GCA_035319575.1 Candidatus Limnocylindrales bacterium | reverse complement strand
ACTCCGGACTTCTTCGTGTATTTGATCCCTGACTTCCCTGAACTTTGCCAGTTTTTCTTCTTCGGTGCCTTCAAAATTTGTCGGCACGCCTATTTTCCAGTTTAACCTTGTTTCCGCGCCGAGAATAGTCGCGCAGCCTTCTTCTTCGGTTTTTCTGCAGACCGTTATTGCAACGGCAAAAAACTTGTTTCTCGTCACTTGCCGAAGCTCTTTCGACTGCTGATTAGAGATGTCTAAGCCGATTTCCCGCATCACTCTTACAGCGTAGGGGTGGACTGGTTTAGGGTCGAAGCCTGCGCTGTAAACATCAAAAACGTCTCCCGCGTACTTCTGAAGAAAAGCCTCCGCCATCTGGCTTCGACCTGCATTGTGGGTGCCTAAAAAAACGATTTTGGGTTTATTCAAGAATGCGACGCCTCACAATTATCTTTGCTTCTTCTTCGGTAATAACTGTTTCTAAACCCAAGTGTCCAGCTCATCTAAGGCCAATTCTTCCGATAGAATACGAGCAAAATCGATTTAGCAAATTTTCTGGGTGAAAAAAATTCACTGACACGACCTGAAGCTCCTTTTTCAAGCAAGGTCTAAAGCCGGCAACCATAAAATCTGATCGCAAATGGCGGCCGCTTGGGAAACGCGCACTTTAGGGGTTAACCGAAAATTATACATTGCTTCCCGCCAGAGTATTAAGCGACCTGTATGACGGAAAAAGACGTGACGCTTGAAGTAGTTCCGCGCGTTGACCTGAAAAGATATTTGGGCAAGTGGTTTGAAATCGCGCATCTGCCCTTCAGGTTCGAAAAAGGGTGCTCTGACATCACAGCAACTTACAGCTTACGCAGCGACGGCGACGTGTCAGTTCTCAACGAGTGTCTTAAAAATGGAAAGGTGAAACGCGCGAAGGGTAGGGCGAAAATTGTCGACAAGGCCACGGGGGCCAAGCTCAAGGTCACATTCTTCAGGCCATTTTACGGGGACTATTGGATCATCAACTTGGGCAGCGACTATGATTACTCTGTCGTGGGCACACCGAACCGGAAGTACCTTTGGATACTGAATCGAACCCCACAGATGGACGAAAAACTATTCACGCAACTAGTTGACTATGCAAAGTCGAAGGGTTTCCCCGTCGAGAGCCTCGTCAGAACCAGCCACAGCCTACAAGAAACATCTACATAGATTCGAGGCGGCAGACGGGTAGGAGCCTAAGTGTTCTTTTTTATGCGGGTTGAAACTATGTCGAAGCTTGACCACTGACCGCAACGTGGACAGCGCTGGTAACGCTCGTATCCAAGCCTCACAGACGTGAAGGAGCCTCCTGGAACCCAGTTGAAGTCGAACTGCTGATGACATTTAGGGCACGTTAGGCGGGACGTGTAATGGAGCCCTTTCACGTGCGGGAACACGAGGTACAGCACCACTACGATAGCTGCGGCTATTAGCAGGATTTCAGCTGGAAGGTAATACGCCATAACGGTCAAAAGCCTTCTGCGCTTTGTTCTTATAAGGCTTTCTCGCGAAAAACAATTGAAGGGAAGACTGAAACAGCCGGCTTCGTAAGCGCTAGCCACGACCTGATTCTTAGTCGAGACATGCGAGCCTTTGAAGAATAACTTCTAAGAATCATTTCAGGTCCCCACTAAGAACACACAGGCTAAAAAAAATGTAACGTAAAGCCCTGCTTAACCCGTTTCCTCGGCTTCACAAAAGAAAACGCTTAGGAGTATTCTCTGAACGTGTGACCGCACTTCGTGCAACGCATGAACTGAGTTGACGCTTCGTCGCCGCCGCGCGTCTGCACTTGCCACACGTAAACCGTGTTGTTTCCGCACTTCTCGCATTCTACCCGCAGGGTGGGCATGGTCTTGATCTTTTGCTCTTCCTCGCTTAAAACAGTCATGAACGGCTGGGACTTAGGCTGAATAACCTTAACAACTTTAGCTTGGTCCCTGTTATTCGCGGCTTGTTTAACGTAGCCGCATTTCGTGCACGCAAGCACTGCGGAGCCTTCAGCTTTTCTAGGTTCAAGCCTGCATCCGCATTCTGGGCAAAACTCCATAAACTAAAGTGACCTCTCGCTGATATTTCTCGTACTAAAGCAGACATCTCGATATAAGGGTTGTTTTGTTAAGAGTGAAAATTGCAGCTTAGCTTAAGTGGGCAAGCAAACGGAACACCCGCCAGGCAGGCTGACACCTCGGAACACATTATCTAGCCAAGGAACGTGCTTCAAATTTGTAAAGAGTGTTAAAGAAAAACTGTTTGAATACGCTCTTAATCGGCGTTGAAGCATGACTTGCAGGTTAATCTTACAACTGTTCCAGCCAAGCGACTAGCTGTCTTTCATTCAAGCCCGCGCCCAACACACCGTCGAGACGCTTGCAAACCTCGCCTTTCTCAAAAAATATAACAGTCGGAGTAGCTTCAATGTCATAGTCGTCCCACAGCTGGTTATCGAAGTCATCAAGCAGAACATGAACGACGGCTCCAACGGTGAATCTGCCTGTTTTCCTGTTGAAAATCGGGACAAACGCGGTGCAGTAAGGGCACCATGAAGCATAAAATATCGCTAGAACCTTCTCGTTCTTTTTCAATTCCTCGTTTAAGTCTTGTTGGTTATCAACTTTAATCATGTGCCTTCATGTTAAATCGGTTTTGCGCTGTTCATAAACATGCCGTTTTCAGTCAGCGTAAAAACTTGGAAAGCAAGCCTAAATAGCATAAACCATAAATCAAATAGCGAACAGAAAATGACGCCGAAAGCTTACAGACGCGGGTACCCAGTTGCAGTTTTAGCTGGAATAGAGAGCGACCACGCGGCTTTATGGCAGGTTTTCAGCCAAGTTGCTAAGCACCAGCAAACCATACGTTTAAACGGAGAAAGAAGCAACCCGAAAGCAATCTACAACTTCCACGAATCCATCGTGAACGCTCTTAGGCCGACGCTGAAAGAAGGGGTCAGGAGCATAATTATAGCTTCTCCAGCGAAAACCGTTTACGCGCCGGAATTTAAAAATCACGTCAAAACGCATCAAGCCTGGCTCTTTCAGGGACCGAATAAAACCACCTTTTCAACGATTACAGGCTCCGCGAGCACTCCAGCAGACGTAGCCTTATTAACAAAAACAGCAGCCTTCAAACAGTTAATCATCGAAACCACGGCTCAAGAGACAGAAAACCTGCTTGACATCCTGGAGAAACGGCTCACTGAGGCTGACAACCTGGTGCTTTTTTCGTTAGAAGAAGCTGAAGAGCTCATCCTTACTCCACGATCAGCGGCGAAGCTGAAGCCAGAATATCTCCTGCTCACTGATAATTATCTCTCAGGAAGCCGCCGAAAGAACCGTGTTCAGAGGCTGCTGCAGATTGCCAAAAATAAGGGAGTTAAAACCAGAGTGATAAACGCCGAATCAACCGCTGGCAAACGACTCACGCAGCTGGGCGGTCTCGTATGCTTGACAAAACGGGACTAAAGCAACCCTGTTCGCCGCAGTTCTTCTACTGAAATCTTGCCTGAGTGCAAAGCAGTAGCCACCAAAACCCCTGAAATACCCAAACTTTTCAGCTCAATTAAATCTGTCATGTTTCTGACGCCTCCGCCAACATAAACGTCCATCCTTAAGTTCCTGAGCACCTTCTTCAGGAAATCAACGTTGACCCCTTCACCGCTGCCTACACGCGTCAAATCTAAAACAATAACTTGCGAGACACCCATTTCCCTAAACTCGGTCAGGAGGTGGATGGGGTCCTCGGAGCCTTCGAACCCTGGTCTGGAAAGAACTTTATCACCCTTCAAATCTAAGCTGACAATGACACGGTTACTTCCGAAAAACCTCACCGCCTCGGCCACGAAACTCTTGTTCTGCAACGTTTCGGTTCCGATAACCAGTTTTGAGACTCCGCTTTCCAGCAAACTCCGCGCCCTTTCCATGGCGGTTACTCCCGCATCAACCATCATCTTGAGGCCTGTTTCGTCGGCGATGCGCTTTAATGCGTAAAAATTAGTTGAGCATTCAATGATCGCGTCTAGGTCAGCCACGTATAACTCGGTGAAACCAAGGGTCTTGAATGTTTTAGCAACCTCTAGCGGGTCAACAGATTTGCACAGCACGCTCTGAAGCGGTCGATACTCGCTTCTTTTTCCCCTGACTGCGTGAACGACTTTGCCGTTTAAAACGTCAATTACAGGTATAACCTTCAAGTCTTCTCAGCCACTATAAATTGATTCTTAACAAATAGAAAAACCTAGCCGCCCCACAGTAAAACTTTAAAGGCACCAGTAATCCGCATGATTATGATGCAAAGTTGAAGCTGCTCATAAGCCCCACTAACGAAAAAGAAGCCTTGGAAGCCGTCGCCGGAGGAGCAGACATCATCGACGTCAAAAACCCGAAAGAGGGCGCGCTAGGCGCCAATTTCCCATGGGTCATCAAACAGATAAGGGAACTCACTCCGAAAAACGTCGAAGTCAGCTGTGCACTGGGTGACGTCCCGAACCTTCCAGGCTCCATTTCGCTGGCAGCTTTGGGCGCCGCGATGTTGGGTGTGGATTACGTTAAAGTTGGGCTTTACGGGTTTGAAACTGCTCAGGAAGCCATTTACCTTTTGAAGAACGTTAACCAAGCCGCCAAACAGTACAATCCTAAAATCAAAGT
>DATHCJ010000045.1:0-10757 GCA_035319575.1 Candidatus Limnocylindrales bacterium | reverse complement strand
AATACTTGATAAACTTGAAGAAACCGTAAAAAACTACGATGCTAAACTCGTGGTGATTTCTGATATAGCCGGATTCTTCTTAGACCATGACGTCGCACATGAAGAAGCACAGAGAGTTTACAGCCAAATCGTCAGTTACCTCTCAAGCTTTGCGAAAAAACATCAAATAATCGTAATCGCAACTTACCTTCCCTACTATGACAGCCGAAGAAACGGTTTGCTTCAAGAAATAACCTGCGCCAGAGCAAACACCGTCTTATCCTTCAGCAAAACTACGTACACGCGAGAAGTATCATTGGAGAAACACCCATACTTCGTTTTAGGCACCGCCGAACTCCCATCTGAAAACCTGACGTTAACCGATTTCATGGGCGCTTAACCAGGAGCCACGTCAAACAAGCTGAATTGCTCGGAAAAATTTACCCTTCAAAACTCTGCTTCTCAACCCTGCCCAACCTCGCGGGTCCAGGCTTCGGGCTAGTTGTTGAGGCTGTTGAACATGTCCTGAGTGACTGATTCAGGCAGTTTGAGCTCCAACTTTTCAACCTGAGAGAACAAGAAATTGTAGAATTCAACGGACATCTCCATCCTTGTTCTTGCTTCTTTCGGCTTCATCAGTTCCCCGTCATCTTCTTTGTCAACTACTTACCAGTTGACTTTAAGAATTTTATGCTCAAAATTATGCGTTTAGTCGCTACGTCTGGTTGTTTTATCACGTGGAGCACGGGAACCAGAAGTTGGACAGTACGGTTCTTATGGATACACGGAAAAAAGCGTTAGTGGGAGTATAGTTTTTCGTAAGGTCTCTTTGAAACTGGCAGTATCTTCTTGAATTTTACGTTCAAGATTTCCTGCGGGTCAGTTCCGAAATGGCTGCAGTATTCTCTGACGAGCGCTTCAATGGTTTTGGAGTCCCGTTTTCCGGCTTCCAGTGTTTTGGTTCCGTTAACGGGTTCAAGGATTTCGCCACGTTCGTAAATAACGCCGCCATGCATTCCTGTGCCGACAAATCTGGCGTTGCATTTTTCGCCCTCTTTCAGGTTCAACCCCAAGATAACCATTACTCCGCCAGCCATGTACTCTGCGAGAAAATCCCCCGCGGTTTGCCCAATGACTATTTTGGGAATTTTATGCTGGTACTCTTTCATGTGTATGCCAACCCTGTAACCGACGTAGTCGCGGACAAAGATTTTTCCGCCTCTCATCGAGTGCCCTGTAACGTCTCCAGCGTGACCATGTATGATTATTTGCCCCTCGTTCATCGTGTTCCCACAGCCGTCCTGCGCGTTGCCGTGAATCACGAGTTTAGGTCCATTCATGAAGGCTCCAAGGTCGTTCCCTGGGGTTCCGTAAATGTCGATTTGGATGTTTGTCTCCAAGTCAGTGCCGAGGTACCGTTGGCCACAAACGTTATACAATTCTATTCTTTCAACATTAGAGCAGACGACCTGCCTTAGCAACGCATTCAAGTCCTTGTAGTAGAACCCTTCCGCGTTGATTTTCACCACATTGTCCTCTTCTTTTACATTTTGAAGGTATTTTGCGTCGATGACTAGTTTGTTCTTTTGCTCAAGCACACTTTTACCCCCCTGCCATTTTCACGCCTAAAATCTTCAGTTCAGTCCTCGTCAAGCCGACACCTCTAAGCGCAAGTCGGTTACCCCTCAGGCTTTCGATCGCGTTTATGCCCATGCCGCCCATCATGTCCTTAATCTCTAAACTCCAACTTTGAAGCAGGTTAACGAGCCGCTTAGAAGCAATGTCGGGGTTGACGCGTTTGCTAATCCACGGATCACTCGTAGCAATACCCCATGGGCATTTGCCAGTGTGGCAGCGTTGACAAACAGTGCAACCAATAGAAATCAAAGCCGCAGTTGCAATGTAAACGGCGTCGGCGCCTAAAGCTATCGCTTTAAACACGTCAGCGCTACTTCTGATGCCGCCTGCTGCAACCAAGGATGCTTGATTGCGGATGCCTTCCTCCCTGAGACGCTGGTCAACTTGCGCAATAGCTAACTCAATAGGTATACCTACATTGTCCCGTATGATTTTGGGCGCTGCGCCAGTCGCACCTCTGACACCGTCGAGAGCAATTATGTCTGCTCCAGCACGGACCATACCGCTAGCGATTGCCGCTGAATTGTGAACTGCCGCGATTTTGACTGAAACCGGCTTGGTGTAGTTTGTTGCTTCTTTAAGAGCGTAAATCAACTGGCGCAAGTCCTCGATTGAGTAGATATCATGTTGAGGGTAAGGTGAAAGAGCGTCTGTGCCTGTCGGTATCATGCGTGTCCTAGCCACCTCCCCAGTTACCTTCTCGCCCGGCAAGTGTCCCCCGATGCCCGGTTTTGCGCCTTGTCCAATCTTGATTTCTATAGCTGCGCCAACGTCCAAGTATTTGGGGTGAACACCGAATCGGCCGGACGCAACTTGAACAATCGCGTGAGCGCCGTACTTGTAGAGGCTTTGGTCTAAGCCGCCTTCACCTGTGTTAAAGTAAGTTCCGCATTCAGTGGCAGCCCTCGCTAAAGATTCATGCACGTTTAAGCTTATGGCACCATAGGACATGGCTGAGAACATTATCGGAGTGTCAAGGCAAAGTTGAGGAGTAAGTTGAGTCTTCAGGAGTACCTCGCCGTTTTCCATTTCCAGCTCCAGCTTGTCTGGTTTTGCGCCAAGATAGGTTCTGATTTCCATCGGCTCCCGCAAGGGGTCGATTGATGGGTTAGTTACTTGGCTAGCGTTTAGGAGAAGTCTGTCCCAGTAAGTGTAGTATGGCTTATCGCAACCCATACCTGTGAGGATTACTGCGCCGCTTTCAGCTTCCTTTTTCACGTCTCGGATTGCTTCCAGTGTCCAGTTAGCGTTCTCTCGGTTAACATTGGGGTTCCTTCTTATGGTAATCGCGTGGGTCGGGCAGAAGGTTACGCAGCGTTGGCAGTTAATGCAGTTCTCGTCTTTGCTGCAGATCGTATCGGTTTCTTCATCGTAGTAATGCGTATCGTAAGTGCATTGGTTAACGCACACTTTGCAGCGTATGCAACGGTTCTGGTCACGTTCAACTAGGTACTCGGGAATTACGTAGGTTTTCATGGAGTTCCCTCTCCAGCTAAAACCTCGACAACCTTGGGTTTGCTGCTTTTTAGTCTACAAATTGCGGGTTCCCCTCCTCTTGGCGCCCAGAACTTGTCAAGATTGGGCGAAACTAGACGCATGGCTGATTCCTCCGATGACAAGTACACGTAGTCGCCGTTTACGCCCGCTACTAACGGTCGTAGTTTAATCCTGTCAGTTAAGCCTATCATTTCACCGTGGTGAGCGACAACTATGCTGAACGGTCCATTCATAAGCAGGCTTCCGTAAGTTTCACGTAGCGTTCTCAGAAGTTGCGCTCGCTTAGGCTCCATACTGTCGATTTCACTCCACAACGGCGCAGCGAGGATTTGGGCTACCAGTTCAATTGGCAGATTTTGCTTTCGCATGAGCAAGTCAACAGCGTATGCCAAAACTTCAGTATCTGTTTGCATAGTGCACTTGTAACCGTACATTTCCAAGAACCGGCGGTTTATACCATAGGATGAGAGCTCGCCGTTATGAATCACTGTCCAGTCGAGAATGTTAAACGGGTGTGCCCCGCCCCACCAGCCGGGAGTGTTCGTCGGAAATCTACTGTGGCAAGTCCAAAGGTAACCTTGATAGTCCTCCAAACAGAAGAAATCTGCAACATCTTCTGGGAAGCCTACACCCTTGAATACTCCCATGTCTTTGCCGCTTGAGAAAACAAAGGCCTTTCCAGTTTCGGTGTTAATACGCATGACGGCTTCTATCACGTAATCCTCGACGCTTTGTCCTTCAGTAGGCTGATCCTTTTTGGGTTGAACAAAGTATCGCCAAACCAATGGTGGATTATGAACATTAGCTGGTCTAGTCTGCATCTCTTCATCGTAAGCGATGTCGAACCTTGAAGCCAGCGCACGGTCAGTCTTTTCTTTAGCGTCCCTGCTGAGGTACATTATGTGAAAGGCGAAGTAGTCTTTGAAGTCTGGATATATACCGTAAACTGCAAACCCGCCGCCCAAACCGTTACCCCGGTCATGCATGTTCGTTACTGCCCGCACGGGATCCTTCGAGCTGAAGCGTTTGCCATCCGTATTCATCATTCCGAAGATGGCGCAGCCTGAAAAATCCTTGTCGTCGCCGAAGGGATTGATTATTCTTCTGTCTTGCTGGTTCATTTTATTGCACCACACTCATTTTTCTCTGCAGGCTTACCGGGAATGCTGCCCAGCTAAAATCGTCTTCCAAGAGTTGTTGCTTGAATTTTTTCACGTTTATCGCGTTCTTCATTAAATAGTATAGTATGCCTGCTCGCTCAATAGAGTTGACAAGAGTCAACCCGACGATGATGTTGTTCTTGAGGATCAACTTCTTGTACAGATTGTGATCGGGATCAAATTTAACAAGCACTTCTAATGTCGAGTCTTCTTTGGGGTTAGCTATGCCCAAAGAGACAACTGGGATGCCGAAATACTTGAGGCTGCTCATGTTAGTGCCTCCCGAATACGTGGTTTTTTTGCCCGCCATGTTGCAGCCCGCAACTTGACCCTCCAGCACCGCGAGTGGCCAAAGAGGCAAAGGACGGTTCTGATTAAGAAGGAAGTCGTAGGCTTCAGCCACGTCGCCGCTGGCGTAAACGTCGGGAACGCTTGTCTGCATCATATTGTCAACGATGATTCCTCTGTTAGTTTTTACTGATGTTCCCGCTACAAGTTCACTTCGTGGAACAACACCAATGGCTACAACAACAAGATCGCATGGCACCTGATCGCCTTTCGTCAAAATTACTCCGCCAACCGCGCCCTCGTCACCTGGTTTGCCTATGATTTTTTGAACCGACTGACCCGTAATGATGTTGACGCCTGCTTTTCGGATAATAGCTTCGACGATGTCTGAGCCTTTAGGATCTAAGAGCAAGCTCAGGATTTTGTCCTGAAGCTCCACCATTGTAACCTTTAAGCCACGTTTCAGGAGGGCTTCGGCCACGCTTACGCCGATAAGTCCGGCACCTATGACCACCGCTGATTTAGCATTTATGCAATCAATTTTGGCAGCAAGCAACTGCGCATCTTTAAGGGTTGTGAACGTGAACACTCCATCCTTGTCTGAACCCTCCATCTTTGGAACAAACGGTTTGCCGCCTGTCGCAATCAACAGTTTTTCGAAGGGTATTTTTTCACCGTTTTCAAGCTGGACGGCTTTCTCATCGAGATTTAGCGCCGTGACTTTTCTGCCTATCAGCGCGTCAACATTGTTTTCTTTCCAGAAATCCTCGGTTCGGCAATCGACTTTCTTGAGATCTGCTTGACCGCTGACGAACTCGCTAATCATCGGGCGACTGTAATGGGAGCAGGTTTCATCCGTGATTACCGTTATAGTACCGAGTGGATCAACGTCCCTTATTGCTTCAACCGCGCCTAACCCTGCCGCTGAAGCACCCACAATCACGTACTTTGCCACTTAAGGTTTCACCTCTTTAAACACTAACGCTTCATTGGGACAGTTGGCAACGCATGCTGGCTCATCGAAGCCTTGGCACAAATCACACTTCGCCACCACATGATCCTCCTTATCCATCATTATAGCACCGTAAGGGCAAACCATGATGCAAGTCCAGCATCCTATGCATTTCTTAGCGTCATGCGTGACCAAGCCTGTCTTCTCGTCTTTTTGCATCGCGCCCGATAAACAAGCGGTTACGCAAGGCGCGTCCTCGCAATGTCGGCATTGGATAGCGAAAGAAACCGGCTTGTTCCGCTCTACTTTAACCCTGCTTATCGGCTTAGGGCGTTCGCTATTGTAGGCTTTGACTATGTCTTTTGATTTTGAATGTTGGACCGTACAGTACACTTCGCATAGCCCGCAGCCCATGCAAACTTCTTGTTTAGCAATTATCCTTTTGACCATCGTTTAAACCTTGACTTTGAGTGTTTAGCGTGGACAGGTGAGCATGAGAATGTGCAGTTCAACATCGGCTGTGCATAAAACGCCTCTGGTCGCGGCTGATTGTTTACCACGACCCACGATTATTTTACAAGTGTTCACTGCCATTTTCATCACGTTTCTTAAAGAGCTAGCCCACTAAAATAGCATGTATTCTATATAACTTTGTTGCTAATCATTTATATGGTAGTTCATGAAATATGTTATCTAAATGAAACATATATCAGGCGAGAAGCTTGGCGGAAAAAGACTTAGGCTATAGAAGAGTCCAATGCACGGGAAGAGGCTCGTACATAATATCCCTACCCAAAGAATGGGTGCAAGACCTCGATTTAAAACGAGGCAGCGAAATAGCATTCAACGTAGAACCAGACTCAACACTAATGCTGGTTCCAAGAAAAATTCAAGAAAAGGAGGGCAGGGGAAACTTGCCCAAGCCCAGAGAATACTACATCAGCATTGACTCGAAGGAAACCATCCAATCGACCCTGCGAATGATAAAAGCATTATATGCGATTGGAGCGGACATAATCAGAGTTCACGTAAAAAATCCGCAAGACGCTGTCAAATACAAGAATGAAATAAAAAACCTATCTCGAGACAGTTTTCTAGGTTCAGAAATAATTGATGAGACGCCGGATGAAATCACACTGCAAATCCTGATAAAACACTCAGAGTTCTCCATAGAAAAAGCCGTTAGGAGAATGGCAATTGTGGCGCTAGCTGCAAACAGAGACGCTATCGCCGCCCTGAAAGACCGAAACACAGTCTTGTTTGACAGCGTGATCAACGCCCATAAAGACGTCAGCCGACTGGCGCTGTACATTGTTCGCCAACTCAAATACGGCATTGAACGAAACCTCTATCGAGAACTCGGCTTCAGAACACCAAAAGAATTTCTCCTTTACCGCGTGGCGGTGAATGACATAGAAAGCATCGCTCAGAACGCATTGAACATTATAAACAACGTGGGTTCGCTTCAAAAATTAATTGATGAAGAAATGCTTTTCCTGAAAGACCCCGTGGACGAAGAGATATTTCATCAACTCTTAGATTTCAGTTCATTAGCGCAACAGTCATACGATGACGCTATAAAAGCGCTGTTTAAGAGAGAATACAAAGACGCCGAAAAGCTCATTTCAAAACGCGAATCCTTCAAACCGCTTGAAAACGAGCTTATCATGCTGATGTCAAGCAAAAAACTTGATCCGAACATCGCTTCAGTGCTGCGCTTGATTTTTGATAGTTCAAGACGCATAATGGATTACAGTCGAAGCATGGCGGAACTAACGCTGAACCGCACCGTCGAAGAACAATGCTCCACGCTCGCGTACAAGTAAAAACAACGCCAAAAGTGTGAAGAGTTAAACTCAAAGCTTAGTTTCTTCCGTCTTTTCCATTCCCTGCTGCTGAATCGTTTCGGCGTGCACAATCTTTTGGCGTTTTCCCTTATGCACTACAAGATTTATATTTTGAGTTTTGTTTAACTGAATAATTGAGTGAAAAGACCTGAGTTTATGGGGTATAAAAGATGAGTAGGATTTTGCGGGTAAATATGATTGATTCTACAGCCAAGTATGGAAAAGTGTCAGACAAGTGCCGTTTGACAGGAGGCCGCTGGCTTGTTTCAAGCCTCGTCTGCGACCAGGTGGTTCCAACCGGTCATCTTGGGGTGTAAGGTTTGCGAGATATATATCCTCTTGAATTCGAACTAAACCCTAAAGAGATGGATAGCGGAATCCACTGGGTAATTCTAAGGTTAAAAAATATTGGGGATAAAGAACTAGATAATTTAGATGTAAAGGCGCACACTCTGGACTCCTATTCCATCAATGTTTTAGGAACCGGACAACATATACCCAAGCTTTCGCCTGGAGAGGAAACCGTTGTTTCTTTTCAAATTGAAGCCACGGTAACAGGGGAAGTGTACGCTTCTGTGTCTGCTTTGAGTAGCGAAGGACCACTCTCAATAGATTCACCGTGGGTAACCATTAACGTGGTCGGAAATATGGCTGAACTTGTATCAGTCTTTGCATTAACAATGCCGTATACGTTGATGGGACAGCCTGTTAAGGTAGAGGCAATTGTGAAAGGGATTTCTCTTAGCGAGAACCTTGATTTAGAATTTTGGGCAAGGAAACCATCAGGGGACGTTGTACTGATTAGTCGGATTGGAATAGGAAAACTCTCGGGAGGAGAGGAACAGCGGTATTCCGCTGAATTAATACCTCAAGAAGAAGGCTTCTACACCGTTCACGGCTATCTCTATGACAAAAATAGAAGGATAGGGCTCAAGACTGACACTATATGGGTGGAAAAACAATTGACGGCACACTCCGTTTTAGAACAACCTGCGGTCGATAGAATGTGAAGAAAGGGGAATAACGCATCCCTGTGGCGCTCATAAGGCGGCGATCAGCGCGGCAATTATTCCAGTTAGGAAGACGCCGTCGAAAGTGCCAGCCCCACCGATGCTCGCAACCGGCGCACCCAGATCAGGGATTTTTGATAAATTCGTCAAATCAGCGCCTATGAGTGCTCCAAGAGTGCCCGAAACATACGCGACTACCACAGGATGAGCGGGCGAAAGTAACAGCGCAGATATTGCCGCAGTCAGAGGGGGGATAAAGGCTGGGGTGACAATGCCGGATCCTCTGACTGGCCGAGCTACCAAATGAGTCACTACGGTTACTATCAGCACACCTATCAGGCTTAAGCCAAAGATGGAAATCGAGGATATGGTGAGCAGATAAACACTCAAAGCCGTCGGTATCAATGCGCCTCCAACATTGACGCAAACCTCAGTGGATGTTTCCCCATACGCCGACCGAGGAATACGATAGGTTACACCAAGCCACCTAACATATTCATCCTGAACAATAGGTCCATTGGATTTAATTCTATACAATGGAACATTGATACCGCTTCCGATCAGGCATGCTAGCGCTACCAGCACGATGGCAAGCGGTGTAAGTCCAGCTACTCCGAGGGTGATGCTTATCACTCCGGTAAAAATTAAAACAAGAACGGCAAAAATCAAAATCACGAAGAATATGTAATACCAGACGCTGTGGTGAAAATAGTTTGTTTTTGAGCTCACTCGGAATTCCTTCCTATTACTAAGTTCCCCAATATCGCTTAAGATGTTACTCTTCAAAAATATTTAGGGGTTTTGATTTGAATTTCTGTCCTTTCATTTGAGATGCCCGTGTCCCTTAATGCACCATCATCCTAAGAGCTAAATTGATGCCAATGAATCAAATGAGCCTATGCACCAGGGACGGTTACAGTCCCATTTACTGCCATTACCTAAATAGTTCTCAGTAAATGCCAAAGAGCACGATTACTGCAACACCCGCTAATGCTCGAAGTAAACGGACACATTGCCACCAGAAAAATGATTGATGTGGCTGCTTTAACATGCTGCCTATACCATCGCAGATAAGTCCAGTGCCTATAGCTATTGCAAAGTAATTCATCTTGACGGCACGTGCCTACGCTTTTCAATGTGTTTAATAAGAAATCAATCTTGAAAATTTAATACTTTCACTGGCCACCACGGATTTTGCCACTGTTTTTTGTTCCGAATGATTTGGCACATGTTCAACTAATGGAGCAACAGAGAAAATGCAAAATAAACCCTGAAACATGACTATCTATCTCAGACAATGAAAGTCCAAGAAAAACCAGCTATCAATTGAGAGGGCAAGCTTTACCCAAGGCTACAATAAACAGGAATGAACAAGAAACTCCGAAATTTTCCTGATAAAAGAGAGAATGTGCTCCGGCCGGGATTTGAGCCCGGGTCCGCGACTCGAGAGGCCGCTATACATAGCCCCCTATTAAGAAGCCTTAGTAAGGTTTGACCGGACTATACTACCGGAGCATTCGGGAAATGGTGTTCTCCAAGAAATAAATATGTTTTTGTGACCATGACTTACAAATAACCCAGTTTCTTTTGGAAATGTCACGTTTCTTTGATGACGCCTAAGAAAGCCTTTATCGCTGCGAGGATTTCAGCTAATCCTTTCTCTGTTATGGGCGGTTGATAGGGAATTCGGAGAATCTCCCAGCCTTGCGCTTCTAACAGTTCATT
The DNA here is from genome assembly GCA_035319575.1 of Candidatus Limnocylindrales bacterium. Classification (GTDB taxonomy): domain Archaea; phylum Thermoproteota; class Bathyarchaeia; order Bathyarchaeales; family Bathycorpusculaceae; genus Bathycorpusculum. The sequence goes on along the minus strand of DATHCJ010000045.1, from coordinate 661 downwards.
AATCTCGTTATCACGCTTTTGCTGCTTATCGCTTGAATGCACGGGTGTACCGTCTAAATAAACTATTTTTCGCTTGTTCATCCAACAAAAGTCGGGGATAGTTGACTTCAGTATTATGGTTTTCTGAGTTACCATGCCGCCTGTTAAGCCGGCCTTGCTTAACTCATGGAACACTGCGATTTCCGCTTGGCTGACTTTGGGATGCATTTTTGCTTTGTAGCTCAAGCTGTTTTTCCCGAATGCTAAAATGCTTTTAACCTTAATAAGTTATATACAAAAATGCTGTTAATCTTTAAGTCGTCCGCAACTAAAAGTAGACTTGGCGGATCGCCAATGTTAACCCAAGGCGCGAATCAGAAGAAGGCACCTCTCTGAGAGGATTTGGCAATCCGCGCGAAGTTTAACGGCTGACCCGCCAAGCTGGGTGTACCTCTTGGATGGCTATTTCTCGCAAGTTAAGAAGTCTTAGCGCTGTATAAATGGAATTGTGGTCGGCTAAATGCAACAACAAGCATGTAGGCTCCGTTAGCAAAATCTAAGTTTTGGATACGTTCAGATTTTCAAATGATTGAAAACTGCCTTTTGTTTTTTGCATTATCAATTTATCGTTTGCCATGTTTCTTCGAAAACTACGAAGCATACGTTGTGTCTTGTCGATGGT
>DATHCJ010000044.1:0-5574 GCA_035319575.1 Candidatus Limnocylindrales bacterium | reverse complement strand
AAAAAACCGCCAGCCAAACCAGCGCCCATCCCAAAAGTCGCAACCCGCAAAAAGGTTCAAGCTCTAAAACAAGAAAGCAACCCAAAACCCAAAAAGAAACGCCTGAAAGTCGCAACTTTCACCAAGGCAAAAGTCGCAACTTTTTTATTTTATGAGCAGACACATAAACTTAAAATATTGGAAGGACTGATGTGTTAACGAATTCGTAAATTAGGGTAAGCATCAGAGGATGAAAAAATGAGCAAACAAGAAAAACCCCACTTAAACCTAATCATCATGGGGCACGTTGATCACGGGAAATCCACAACCACCGGTCACCTTCTTTACTTAGCGGGCGCAATCGACGAGAGAACCATCAAGGCATACGAGGAAGAAGCCGAAAAAATGGGCAAGGGCACGTTCAAGTACGCATGGATCCTCGACAACCTCAAGGAAGAACGAGAAAGAGGAGTCACGATCGACCTGCGATTCCTCAAGTTCGAGACCAGGAAATTCAACTATACAGTCATCGATGCGCCGGGCCACCGAGACTTCGTCAAAAACATGATTACAGGCGCAAGCCAAGCAGATGCAGCCGTGCTCTTTGTTTCGGCCAAAAAAGGCGAGTTTGAAGCAGGCATCGGTCCGGGCGGTCAAACAAGGGAGCACGCGTTTCTCGCGTTCACTTTAGGCATTCGCCAGGTAATAGTTGCAGTTAACAAGATGGACGACGTATCCGTTAACTGGAGCAAAGACAGGTACGAGGAAATAAAGAATGAAGTTTCAAGAATGCTCCGAACGGTCGGTTACAAAGTCGACAAAATCAACTTCATACCCGTTTCAGGTTGGACAGGCGATAACCTCACCAAGAAAAGCGACAAGATGCCGTGGTATACTGGTCCAACGTTGATTGAAGCATTAGACCTTCTTGAGGTTCCAGCTAAACCAACTAACAAACCATTACGCATTCCAATTCAGGATATCTACAGCATTACTGGGATTGGAACAGTTCCAGTCGGTAGAGTTGAAACAGGCACTCTTAAAGCAGGACAAAACGTGATTTTTATGCCGGCCAACAAGACAGGTGAAGTCAAATCAATAGAAATGCACCACACCGCCATTCCAGTCGCTGAACCAGGTGACAACATCGGCATGAACGTTAGAGGCATAGCGAAAACTGACATTCACCGAGGAGACGTAGCAGGACCCGTCGATAACCCCCCGACAGTAGCCAAAGAGTTCATAGGTCAAATCATCATCATTTACCACCCGACAGCCATCGCAGCAGGATACACACCTGTGCTTCACTACCACACTGGACAAATCGCGTGCAGATTCACCGAACTCGTCAAGAAAATCGACCCGAGAACAGGGCAAGTAACTGAAGAGAAACCTGCATTCCTCAAAACTGGAGACGCTGCCTGGGTAAAGATGGAACCTTTGCACCCTATAGCCATCGAAACGTACACAGATTTTCCTGAGCTCGGACGCTTCGCCATCAGAGACATGGGAACAACGGTTGCGGCAGGCGTAGTGAGAGAAATAAACCAAAAGGGACCGTAAGTCCTTCACCCCATTTTTGTTTACTTAATCAAGTTTTTTTAAACTTAATCGGGCTAGCTGCGCGATTGAAAGGTCACTTAGCTTAATCTCTAGGTTTTTTGCCAGAACTTCAGTTTCAGTATATTAAGTTTTGTTGTTACCTTCTTACAGTCACAAGTGCGTATATTCTATCCCGCGAAATGATTAAGCCAAAGGTGAGGGTTAATGGATCAAAAGGAGAAAGACACCCTTCTTCAGAAAAGTCTTCAAGACAGGCTGCCAATGGAACACTCAAGGAAAAAACCTCAGCTTGCTTCATTGCAAGATGTGCCGCTTGAAGTTAGGCGTAAAGAAGCAGACAAACCTTTATTCTTAACACGTTACGAGTAGAATCACGTTCGGAGACATGGCTTTTCTCAGTTCCGTTTTCTTAAAGGAAACTTTCGCTGTTTTGGCAGTGTAACCTTTTTGATTACATCATAAAACTCGGCAACTCATCAAGTATGCGTTTTGTTTTTATACTTGATGCCTCCCAAATAGAAATTGGCGTTTGAAATGTTCAGAAAAAGCAAAGCAGGAGAAATTAGTGGGTTCTTTGCCATTCCGATGGAGAAGAATGGACTAGCCGTTTTCTATTTAGACGCGTCAGGTTTTATCATAAGGAGCCTAAACCAAACAGTCCTGATTGATCCTGCAGGAATGCTCAAGGACGACGAGGTAAACGCACTGAAGGCTGTCAACCTGATTCTTTTCACACATGACCACTTAGACCACTTTTCAACGAGAAAAACCGAGGCAATCGTGAAGGCGACGGCTGCTCCTGTTCTGGCTGAACCTAAAGTGGCTAGCAAGCTTGAAGGGAAAATGCCGGCTGATAAACTTGTAAGTGCGGAAGACGGTAAAGCGTACACTCTTGGCGGAGTTACCGCCACGGCCATCCAGGGGATTCACCGTGGCCCAATAATCCTCTATCAGATAAAAATGGACGGAGTATCGGTGTTCCACGGAGGCGACTCAGGATACGTGAGCCTTAAAGATTATCCTTCCCAAGTGGCGATTGTTCCCGTTGGAGGAATGTCTCCGACAGCCTCGCCTGAAAACGCCTACAAGATGGTGGCTGACCTTAAACCAGACATTGCGATTACCATGCACGGGTCAGACAAGCAGAAGCAACAGTTCGAGCAGAAAGTCAAACAAGCAATGCCTCAAACAACGGTTTTGCTAATGGCGCCTTTCACCCTCAAAACGTTCTCGGTTCCGCAAAAGCCCTAGCCTGCAGCAAAAGGATAGCACAGCCGTTTCTCTTCGGTTGACTATGCCAAAGAGCGTAAGTGAAATAAACCTGCGACCGTGGTTACGTACTTCAGAGTTGAGTGTCATGTCTGGAACAGAAACTTTGCTTCCATTCGTAAGCGACAAGAAAAAGGCCGGTGAGGAGCCGACCATAATCGTTGACAGCCGGGAAGCCAGCAGCGCAGAAAAAATAGTTAAGGGCTTGATTGAACGAGGCGCCAACGTTAAGACGCAGATGCTGGAGAAGGGTGATTATGTACTCTCTTATGAGTGCGCGGTTGAACGCAAAACCGTTCACGATTTCGTCTACACGTTGACCCGGCGGTACCTTTTCGAGCAGCTTTTCACGCTTAAGGATGCCTACCCGAAATCGCTCATTGTGCTTGAGGGTTACCTGCCGATAATCTACAAGTTCAGCCATATTCAACCAAGCGCGATTTGGGGGGCGATGTTTAACCTGGCCAAGAACGGCGTTGCAATAGTTAACACGTCGTCGCACAAAGAAACAATTGATTTCCTCTACACCGCTGCCAGGCAAGAGCAGATCATCGAGAAAAAAAGCCCCGTGGTGCACGCCTTCAAGAAATGTGAAACGCTCTCTGATGCACAGGTTTATTTTGTTGCTAGTTTGCCGAACATCGGCAGGGAAAAGGCGGTAGCTATACTTGAATCTTACCAAACTCCGTTGAACGCGTTGATTAACGCGGATGACTGGGCGAAGTCTGTGAACGGGTTCGGGCCAGTGATAACTAATAGGGTCAAAGAGGTTTTAAGCACGCCCTACAAGGATAAAACGTGCACGGATACGTAGCGGCTCCCCCTATCCTCAGTTTTAAATTAATTAGGCCTGAATCCATAGCACGTCGCTTAACAAAGTCTTCACCAAGAACTCGAATGGCTCATGGGAATTCAGATTTTCCAAACTGAATCTAGCAATCTTCGGTAGCGGCTTGCGTTGGACGTTTTTGCTCCATCCTTCTTACCACGCCAGCAATCAAGTTTATTCTCGGGACGCTCCGCATGTAAGCTGTGTAAGCTTGACCGAACTTTTAGTTGTCTATTTTTTCTTGGTCCATTATGGCAAGCCCTAAGAACACGATGAGGACTACGCCAGCAACAATGCTGATCCAATATTGGGAAATGAAAGCTAGGCCGAGTTGTGGCGAAGGTTCTTTAGAAAAGCGTTTAGTCAACGCAGAAACAAACGAAACTTGGCAAACCCCAAAAAAAGAATCTCCAGTTAACCGTTAAAGTTTAAAGCACAGGCACGATTATTTATGAACTCGCGAAAAAACAGCGCCAGCCAACTTAACTTCATGGGGGCTGTCGGCTAGCTTGGTCTAGGCTTGTAGCCTCGGGCGCTATAGACGAGAGTTCAAATCTCTCCAGCCCCACCATTTTAATCAATTTTTTAATGATTTCGCTTCAAACTTTGAAAATCCTTATAGCAATGGAGGATGCTGTTGTTTAATGGTGAAAATCTTGGAAAGTGGTGTAGAAATCAAAAAAGTGGATTCTCAAGGCCGCATTATCTTACCCTCTGACTGGAGAAAAACTGAAGTCGGCGAAAGCAAAGAAGTTTACATCATAAAAAGAAAGGGTTACCTAAAATTAGTGCCCAAACGCCGCGTTGATTTAACTGAATACTTTGACAAAGTGGATTTGGGCATAGATGCCATAGGCAGTTGGACGGAATTTGAGAAGAAGTTTTGGAAGTCACAGAAATGAAGTTCTTGGATGCAAACCTGTTTGTCTACGCTTATTATGCGCCGAAGAAACAATTAACCGATAAAGAAAAGAAAATGAAGGAGTTTTCAAAGAAGATCATAAGCGACATCTCAGACGGGAAAGAGGATGTTTTGACCACTGTTGTGCACTTGTCTGAAATAGTGAATATCCTCAAGAATTCGCTGTCTTCGGAGCAGCTGGCAAGGCTTATTCGTGGCCTTTTCATGCTTGAAAACGTCAAAATCGTAGGCGTGTCTGCGGAGGCGTATCTCGCAGCTGTCGAACTGGGAGAGGAACTGAGACTGGAAGCGAATGATGCGTTAGCCGTTGATATCATGTTGCAAAACGATATTAACGAGATATACTCGTTTGATGGACACTTCGATAATTTAGAAGGCATCTTAAGACTGCCTCCAATTTGAATACACAAATATTAGCTCAGGCTTGCAGCGTCGGGCACTATAGACGAGAGTTCAAATCTCTCCAGCCCCACCAAATTATTGTTAAAGATGCCTGAATCGGTCTTTTTAGCCATTATTAAATCATGAGAAAGTTAAAATACGCTGGCGACTCAAATAACGGCTTGGTGAATATTCTCAAATGTCCGCAAAAAATAAACGTCAAAACACGCAGGGCTCGTCTGAGGAAGGTCAGTACCCACGCAAGGAAGGGAATGAATATGAACAAGGACGGCAGGAAGCTATCGAGGAAGCTGAAGAGAAGCGAATTACGGGAGAGAAAGAGGCTGTGGAAGAGCGGTTGAGAGAAGATGAATTGAGACACGGTCATGCGCATACGCCTTATTTTGAGTTTGATAACCCAAGTTACGAGGATAAAAACGTCTTCAAAAGTGGTTCCCCCGACGATGAAAAGAAACATAAACGAAAAATATGACTAATGAATAGCTGTGATTACGGTACTAGCGCATACGTTCAAGTTTTTGAGCTCAATCTCCCATTGCAAGAAATTGAACAACGCTAGATTTCTGAATGAAGCAGGAAAAGTTGTTAAAAATCTAGCCAGAGAAACTAA
>DATHCJ010000043.1:0-49005 GCA_035319575.1 Candidatus Limnocylindrales bacterium | reverse complement strand
GGAATACAAATGTGCAACCTCGTCAGCGTTTCCAGCATCGTCCCACCGGGGTGCGAGCAGCTTACGAGGGAAAAAGGTTTGAAACTGGTGCAGCCTGGCGAAATTACCTTCGTCGTCATCGCTCGCAACTCGACCAACGAGCCACACAGGCTTCTAGCTTCTTCTATCGGCGTAGCTATCCCGTCGGGTAAAAACCAGTACGGGTACCTTTCAGAGCATCACTCTTTCGGCCAAACGGATGAGGCAGCAGGCGATTATGCAGAAGACATAGCAGCAACGATGCTCGCGACAACCATGGGCATACAGTTTGATCCAGAAACGGCTTGGGACGAGCGCAAACAACTCTTCAAAACCACGGGCTTAATCATCAAGACGTCCAACGTAACCCAATCGGCAACCGGCGACAAAAACGGGCTCTGGACCACAACCGTAGCAGCAGCCGTCTTCGTGTCGGAAAACAGTGACAAGCTAAAAAAGAACGGCTGAGCAAAACTCGGTTTCTAATTGCCATTTTCAGGATTTCGAACGGCGTTTTTGTGAAAATGGATAAACCAAGCCCAACCAGCAAGGATTTTTTCCCCAACTATTTTTTCAAAAAAACTCTGCAGTTAAAAAAGGAACACGACTAAACGATACTTTTCCAACTTGCTACGTAATCCAGAAACTCTTGCACAGGCTGGTCACCGTAACTTCTTAGTCTTTCTCTTAGTTCGGTATGTGCAAATGCCGCCTTCTGGAAGTTCCGGAGTTGGTTGGCGCCATCAGCAAGGTATAGAAACCCGTCAGCGCCCGCCCTTGCACAGCGAGCACTTACAGTGAGCAGTTCTGAGACGGATGGCACATCTTTGGGGTTGTCACCTGGACCGAAAACGTAGAAGCTAACGTAGAACGGTTTTTTTAGCAGTTTCTTGAACCCGCGCGTGAGCATTTCCCAGTACCATGGAGTGGCGTAGTTTTTGCTGAACATCACAACGTTGAAGATGTCAGCATACGCGGCTAAGTCGTCAAAGTCTACGCCGTAACGTTCATAGGAGCTTACAGGGTCAGGTTGAATACCGAGTACCAGTTCTTTTTTCACTCGTTCTCTGACTAGGGCAACGTACTCGGTTACTGCACGTCTCCGCCACTCAAGCCAGCCTAAATCGCTCTTCTTCCAGAGCATCATGCAGCGGGGGCAAATGCAGTGTCCATGATCGGCAAAATATTGACTGTTTAACCATACACCTCGCGATTGCCCATTGACGTCCTCTATATAGTTTAACTGTTCAGCTCTGTGCTCTGGCTGCGTTGCGCATACCATGTCCCAGTAAATGTTAAAGTTGTTGTTCCCCATTTTCGCAGGTCCCAGTGCTGACTGGGAAATCCAATCGGGATGGTTCCTTACTGCGACGTTGTCCGCGAAAACAGCGACGTTACTATACATTTCTTGAACAGGCACAAGCCTTATGCCAGTTTCGGGTTTCACACGGAGAACCTGGAAGTCAAACCCTTGCGCTTTTTCAGGTTGGAAGGTGTATGCGCCAAGCTTCATCTGATGCGCCTTTTTTGAGCCTAATGGAAGATGTGTAAGATAATAAGGGTTGTGCGTGATGTAAGAATATTGTTTCCTCAAGTGATTAAAGTGACGTGACCCAATTGGTTTGGGATTTTGGTTAATTCCATAGCGTTTGTGCAACAATTGAATGCTCATCTTACATTACGATTACTTGTTCCCTTAAAGAACTGCCATTTGCTTTTTCATCGATTGTTTACTTAAATTTGTATATTTGTGGAAGTTCTATGGAAATTTTACTGTTTTCCATGATCCTCAAACTTTCAGTTGTAGGGTTATTTTTGAACGTTTTTTAAGTACGTATCGTTCTTTGACCAAAAAATTGGATGAAGATGGCGTAATGCGCGTATAAAATCAACAATTGCTCAAAACATTTCAGAAACATGCTGCATATGCGCATCTCTTAAATATAAGCACATATAGCTGTAAGGGTAAAAAACTAAATAGACAAACAATTGTCAAAGGGACGGATAACATGTCGACCATTGACTCAGGAAGCGTTGCATGGGTTATAACTGCAACAGCACTGGTAATGCTAATGACGCCCGCATTAGGATTCTTCTACGGAGGCTTAGTAAGAAAGAAGAACCTTGTGTCCACCATCGCTCAATGCTTCATAATATTCGCTGTTGTAAGCATAGTCTGGGCTCTATGGGGCTACATGCTCGTATTTGGTCCAGCTCAAAGTGGCTTAATTGGTTTCAGCCCAAGCCTACTAGGAATGAACGGTGTCAGCATAAATGCAATCAACACGCAGATCGCACCCAAAATACCCGAATTACTCTATTTCGCATTCCAACTGAAATTTGCAGCCATCACGCCTGCCTTGATCGTGGGTGCTTGTGCGGAAAGAATCAGGTTCAAGTCTCTTCTAATCTTCATAGTTCTATGGTCCACCCTGATCTATGGGCCGATAGCCTGCTGGGTATGGAATCCTGGCGGGTGGCTTCACCAATTAGGTGCTATTGACTTCGCAGGCGGCATAGTTGTACACATTTCATCAGGAATCTCAGCGTTAGCCGCTGCACTAGTCGTGGGAAGAAGAAAAGGATGCGCCGTCCCGTGGCAGAACGCCATGAAAGCGTTAGACCAGAAAAATCACTCAACCGAGTTTAAACCAACGAACATTCCCTACGTCCTCTTGGGCGCAGCTTTACTGTGGTTCGGCTGGTTCGGCTTCAACGCGGGCAGCGCATTGGCTGCAAATAGCTTAGCCGTCTCGGCATTGGTAACCACAAACTTGGCAGCAGCAGCTGCATCTGTAAGTTGGATGCTGACTGACTGGGTGAGGAAAGGAAAACCATCTGCGACTGGCATGGCGGCTGGCGCAGTCGTTGGGCTTGTAGCAATCACACCTGCGGCAGGCTACGTCAACATTTCCTCAGCGTTAATTATCGGCTTAATTGCGGGAATTATCTCGAACTCAGTTGCCAACTGGAGAGCTGGTAGGTCCAGAATAGACGATGCCTTAGACGTTTTCGCATGCCATGGCGCCGGCGGAATATGGGGTTCAATAGCAACAGGTATCTTCGCTGAAGCGGCAATAAACGGGGCAAGCGGCTTAATCTACGGAAACGTGCATCAGTTTCTGGTTCAATTGGCGGCAATAGGCATAGTTGTCCCGTTTGCGTTTTTCGGCTCCTACGCACTGCTTAAGCTGGTGAACGTGTTTTCACCATTAAGAGTAAGCGAGGAAGCGGAAGATGCCGGTTTAGACATGAGCGAGCACGGCGAAGAAGCCTACCAACTAGACTAGGTTAAACGTTAGCTTGCGTGGAGAAGAAGCATAAGAGCTTAAAAAAATGGTACAAGACGCATAATAGCATCTTGGCTTTTTTCTCTTTAGAAATCGTCAGTCGTCCGCGATGTCAAATTTTGTTTTCTCATTTCCTTGCTCCAGCCAATTTCTTGATTTCATTGCTGTCTTCCCTGCAATTTTTAACTCTAGCGCATCTTCATACGGGCAAAGTTCCACGCATCTTGCGCAAAGAATGCATCTTGATTCGGTTACGTCGCCCCCTTTCTTTTCGTAGACATCGGTTGCTTGAGTTGGACAAACCCGTTTGCATACCCCGCACTTTGTGCATTTTTGCTCGTTCTTGTTCAGGCGGGTTAAAGATATCTGTTTAAACGGCGTAAAGGTGCTGAAAAGTCCTGTTAAGGCGCCGAGAGGGCAGATTCTGCAGAAGAATCTTCTGTAGGTAAAGGCTAGAACTGTGATTGCAGCGAGAACGATGATGTTTACAGATGTAATGTATCCTCCTGTTATTCCGAATGGCCCATAGATTATTTTGGAGACGTATGAGAGTTTCATCGATCCAACCAGACACTCTATTAAAACACAGAGTGGTCGCATCGGGCAAACCAAGCAGAATGGTTCATTAATGTAGCTGCTGACGCCTGCCTCTGTTCCCTCAGGTCCGCCTGGCGACGTGCCTGGAATCAGCTGGGCGCCAAAAATCGCGTAAGATGCAAAAATGACGCTAAGAATCAACATCACCGCTATGATTAAGTAACGTGATTGCGCAAGAGCAGTGTTCGTTTTTTCAGATAACGTTAAATGCCGTTTTTTGACGACCTTGCGAATTCGCGTTAGCACATCCTGATAAAGACCGAAGGGGCAAAGCCAACCGCAGAAGAATCTGCCTAAGACGATGGCTGCCACAACAAGCATGCTTATGACGACGCCTATTTTTTCTAAACCTGACGTGGAGTAAAAGACGTTATAGCCTCGCGGGTAGTTCCAAAACGGGAAAATGTAAGCTTGAAGCTGCCAAATAGGACACGTTACAGTTCGCCCGTTAGGGTAGTAACAGGCTAACACTGGAACGGAGAACCCATCCGGAAACTGATTCCCCAGAAGGTTGGCGCCCAAAAGGTTGTCGCGTGGTGAAGGACCGAGTGGCAAGGTCAATGGCTGGTTGAAGGGTCCTATTATGAGTCCCATGAATATAGCGATGACGGCGGCTATTTGAACGAAAAGCCTAAGTGAACTGACTTTTGAGGTTTTGTCTTTGGCGAATTTAACGATCAGGTAGATGCCGAGCAGAGCTATCAGCACGTATCCGAGTATTATAACATTGCTTGAAATCTCCAGAGTCATCGTCGAAGTGCATCCCTTTTAATTTTGACGCTTGAAAGCTCACTATTTATCTCAGGCTGTACTTTAACAGGTTTCGCGTTCTTCTGGATTTTGACTTTGAACGCAACGGCGGCGACGACCGTGAGGGCAACCGCCATCGCCGAGGCAATCGCGACCGAATGTTGCGCGTAGAAAGGAAGGTTCGAAGTGTTCGCGCCGCTCATAAACCCGTAATAGAGGATAGTTACATTTCCTGCTAAGCCGTTCACGACTACAGTGCCGTTTTGAGATACTCTCCAATTATTCCCATTACTTAAGACGCGGTTTTGGTAGAAAATGCTCCATTCAGCCACGCTTTGTGAGCCAGTTCCCATGTTTATTATCTGTCTGCCTTGACCTTGAGCCAAGTAATTTAAAAGGGCGATGTTAAGCGAGTAGATGGATGAATGGTAAGACGCTATAGTGACGTTGCAATTTTGAGCTGAAAAACTCAAGTATTGCAGATTTTGGGACCCTTGAATCTGCAGATCGGTGAAAGTCCACGTGTCATTTTCAAAGGCGGCTTTTGCGTAGGTTCCGTTGGCTCCGAAACTGATTAAGCCGTTGTAAGCTGGAATACTGAACTTATCCGTGGGGTTAAAAACGGTGTTGGTTTGCGCTTTCAAAGCGGGGGTGCTACAGGAGAAAAATAGGCCCATGGCGATGACTGCTATAGCGGACGAAACTCTTAGGCAACTGCTTATTTGGAGATGCACCAATCGCTTCACATCAGTAACTTGATTGGCTTGTGCTTAAAGGTTTTCTAAGTTCAGTCTTTGGCCGAAAATTCAATGGGCGAGGTAAAATTTTGCTCCTGCCAAAATAAAACGCAATTTTCAGATTGAACACGAGCAAGAAACGGTCAAGGCAGGATTGTTTTTAACCCTGCATCGCGGAGGGCTTTTCCGAAATCAACGCTATTTACTGTAAGCTTTAAAAGACATTTACGATACTACTTTTGCTTAAGAAAAATCCACACGTGACCCTTCGCATGTCTTTGATTCCTCAACTTTCTAACCCGTACCTCGGAGCCCTAGCCGGTGGATTGCTCTACGGATTAGCTGTCTGTACAGCCTCGTGCCTGCCTTTCATCGCGAGTTACATCGCAGGCATCGGTGCAGGTTTCCGCAAAGGGTTCGGCTTGACCTTAATTTTTACGTCAGGGCGTCTTTTGGGTTATGCGTTAATCGGCGGCGTGGTCGGCTTGTTCAGCGGTTTGCTTAGGCTTTTCGTTTCAGGGGCAGCTTTCTCGCCGTTTCAAGTTTACGCTTCTGTCGCCTTCGGAGTTGTTACCATGATCATCGGGGTCAGCGTTCTTGTCAAGTACCGACAACCATGCGAGTGCAACTCATCGCAAGTTAAGGGCCTGGTTGCTGGCGGAAAAACTTGGTTGGGTTTTGATTTTGGAGCTTTTTCGCTTGGTTTAAGCAGAGGATTAATCATTTGTCCCCCACTAGTCGCGCTGTTGCTGTACTCGCTGCCATTTTCAACGCCGATAGGCAGTTTAGTCTTAGCCGTCCTGTTTGGTTTAGGAACCGCCCTCTCTCCAATGTTGCTTTTGGGCGGGATAACGGGTTGGCTTCTTAACAAAGCGCCTCTGCTAAGGAAGTGGATTGCCGTGGGCGGTGCCGCCATGTTGATTCTGCTAGGCATCAGTGCACTATTGAACCCGCTGATTCGCGTGTAGTGAGAAGAAAAAATGAAAACGGAAAAAGACATCGAGAAATTCATGCCTGAACTCTCAAGCAAAGAAATTGATCAATTAAAAGACTCAATTGAAGCTGTTTCCAGATCGGTTATCGCAGAAAACATTGAGCGAATGAGAAAAGCTGACAAGAACAGACCTAAAGCCATGCAATACTTCGACGAAATCGCCGACGTCTTTGGGCAACGACAAAAAGAACTTGTGGCTGAAAAAGAGAAGGGCAAAAAAATCATAGGGTACACATGCATGTTTGCTCCCTTAGAGTTGATTTTAGCTGCAGGAGCCATACCCGTCCGCGTGAGTTCAGGCTGGTACGACGCCGCTAAGCTCGGAGACAGGGTTATGCCGGTCGAGGTTTGCCCCGTCGTACGTTCCACGATAGGCGCAAAAATGATTAGTCTTTCTCCGTTTCTTGAGTTAAGCGACGTTTTAATCAGCGTTCTAACATGCGATGGAACCACAAAACTGAGCGAGATGATGAGTAATTACAAGCCCGTTTGGTGCATGAGCATTCCAAGGGTCAAGGATGTGAATCAGTCCTCTCAGTTCTGGAACACCGAAGTGCGCTCAATTAAGGAACATATTGAAGACCTAACCGGCAACAAAATCACGGGCAGAAACCTGAAAGCTGCCATCGATCAAACTCAGCGTGCAACCAGAGCATTCCGGCGACTGCAGAGTATACGCAAAGGTCCGCCGGTAATTTTGGGCAGGGACGCGATGCTTGTTAATCAAACGTTCCTCTGGGATGATATTAACCGCTGGACGGAGAAAACCGAGGCTTTGTGCAGTGAACTGGAACGGAGAGTTCAGAGAAAAGACTGGGCTTGCCCGCCTGGTACGGCGCGCGTACTGCTGACCGGCACTCCGCTGTTTTGGCCTGACAACTGGAAGCTTCCAAACCTGATTGAAGAAGCCAACCCTAAAGGAATAATCGTTGCTGACGAGCTTTGCTCAGGTGAAAGAATTCTGAATGATCCAGTGGCGGTCGATGAATGGAGCATGGATGACATGCTTCACGCCATCGAAGACAGGTACCTGATGTCTTCAACCTGCCCCTGCTTCACATCTAAAGATGGCAACGAAGATAGAATCAACTGGCTGACCAACAAGATCGGGGAGGCTAACGTTCAAGGCGTCGTTTACTGCGTGGTTCGCGGCTGCATGCTTTACGCAATGGAGTACACGAGAATCAAGAAAGCCCTTGACAGAATAAATATCCCAGTTTACTACCTTGACACAGAATATACGAGGGAAGACGTGGGGCAACTGAAGACCCGCGTTGAAGCATTCCTTGAAATGTTGACCGAGCAAGCAGGTTACTAAGGGTTGACTTTATGATTACGGCGGGAATGGATTTAGGCGCTCAAACAGTCAAGGCAGTTATTCTGAAAGACAACGTGGTTTTGTCAAGGGCACGCTGCTTCTCAGGCTTCGACCCTGCTCAAGCGGCAAATCAAGCATTGGACGACGCGTTGAAAATGGCAAATCTGAAACTTCCCGACATTCACTATTCAGTCGCCACTGGCTCAAACATGGAACTCGCGCCTCAAGCCCACAGCACTGTAAGCATGTTAAATGCTGACGCAAAAGCTGGAACACATCTTTTTCCAAAAGCCAGAACGGTAATCGACGTTGGCGCAGAGGAAGCAAGAGCGGTAAAAATCGACGATAAAGGAGCAATGCTTGATTTTGTCGTTAACGAGAGGTGCGCTGCTGGCGCGGGAACGTTCATTGAAGCCATGGCTAGGGCGTTAGAAGTTAACTTGGAAGAAATGGGTCAGCTGTCTCTTAAAGCCGAAAGAGCAAGCTCCATCAATGCTTCCTGCGTAATATTCGGCGAGTCAGATGTTGTCTCGCTTATTCACCAGCAGGAATCCAAAGCTGAAATCGCACGGGCCATCTTTGACGCTTTGGCCGAAAGGGTCGCTTCGATGATACACGTGTTAGGCGTAAACCTCGACATCGTACTTGTCGGCGGCTTGGCTAAAGACGTTGGTTTTGTAACTTCGCTCAGCCGAAAGTTAAGTGTTAAACTACTGGTGCCTGATTACCCAGACTTCGCCGGTGCTTTAGGAGCCGCCCTGATAGCTTCGAGTCGCGCGAGGAGTCTTCAAAAATGATTGGGATGCGCCCTCCCATCGGGGAGAAAATTGACTTCTGGCGTTGGAGCGAGTATCATCGGGTTCAACCAGGCATGAACTGGACAAGCAAGGACATAATAACAGCAGGCGTAGACGTAGGGTCTGTCAGTTCAAAGGCTTCGATAATGATCACCGGTCAAGCGTATTCTTGGAGCATAACCCGTACTGGCTCCAACAGTCCTGACAGTGCTAGAAAAGCTTTGGATTTAGCGTTGGACGAGACTGGGCTTCGAGTAAGTGACCTCAAATACATCGTCGGCACCGGTTACGGGCGAGTTAACGTCCCAATGGCAAACAAAGCTGTAACCGAAATTGCCTGTCATGCTAGAGGAGCAAACTATATCTGGGGACCAAGCGTACGAACAGTGCTCGACGTCGGCGGTCAAGACATAAAAGCCATCCGCATCGATGAAACTGGCAGAGTGAAATCGTTTTTGATGAATGACAAGTGTGCGGCTGGAACAGGCCGAGGAATGGAGGTCTTCGCAGATTTGCTTAAAATTCCTATCGAAGAGATAGGTGAAACATCATTAAAGGTTGCTGAAGAGCCGCCCCCAGTTAGCTGCACATGCGTCGCTTTTGCAAAAACGGAAGCTATCGGTCTCTTGCGTAAGGGCTGGTCTAAAGAGAAGGTTTTAGCCGCGTACACGCGAGCCATGGCAATGCGAATGGCTAACTTGGTACACAGTTTAGGCTTGGAGAAAGAACTGGTTATTACTGGCGGGCAATCAAAAAACATAGGAATTGTGACCAGAATAGAAACCGCTCTCGGCGTGAAATGTTTGCCGATGCCTAATTGGAAAGACAACGGTTTAGACCCCATGGTTGCAGGCGCCTTTGGAGCTGCACTTTTCGCCAAGTCATTGTACGAAAAAACTCAAAAAAATAACGGAGGATAAGAAGCATCATTATTCACTTCGGCTACAGCGACGGGTCAGGAGAATACTACATAATTATAGACACGGACAAGTGTAACGGCTGCGGCGAGTGCGTAAAAAAATGCCCACAATCAGCTCTGACACTCGAAACGATGTTAGTAGAACTCGAAGATAAGATCGTGGCGTCAGTTAAAGAAGAGCACCGTAAAAAGCTAAAGTATACCTGTTCTTCCTGCAAGCCTCAAACCCTTGGAGTTCCATGTGAATCAGCCTGCGAGTCAAACGCTTTAAAGACTGCATGGAACGCGACTAAACCTTGAACAAGAGCTCTTATCTTTTTGTGTCCTTCAGGCTTCAAGCGTGTGGCCTATCACTACTTTTCTTTTTAGCGCTAAATTTTTATCCTAATCCTCAATGATAGAATTTGAGGTTTTAAAATGAAAGTTATTGCTTTTAACGGAAGCGCGCGAAAGGATGGGAACACTGCTGTGCTTCTAAAACGGGTGCTGAGCGTCCTCGAGGCAGAGGGTATAGAAACAGAGTTAATCCAGCTTGCTGGAGAACAGATCCACGGCTGCAACGCTTGTGGAACGTGTTTTCAAACGAGGAATCTGCGTTGCGTAATCACCGATGACCACGTTAATGCTTACATTCAAAAAATGGTTCAGGCTGACGGCATAATCCTTGGTTCCCCAACATACTTCGGGATGATGTCACCCGAAATGAAGGCACTCATCGACCGTGCAGGATTTGTATGCAGAGCTACGCCTGACGCGTTAAAGTACAAGGTTGGAGCCGCAGTAGCTGTTGCGAGACGTGCCGGTGCGATGACGACTTTCGACGCGATAAACCATTTCTTCCTGATTAACCAGATGATTGTTCCAGGCTCTTCATACTGGAATATTGGAGTGGCAAACAGGAAGAACGAGATAGGCAAGGATGAGGAAGCCCTAAAAACCATGGATGACCTTGGCAGGAACATGGCTTGGCTGCTGAGAAAAATTAAATCTTAACGTTTGCTGGAAGATGGCGCGGGCAACATACCGGGCGTTGTTCATCAGAAGACAACATGGCAGCCTCTAGCGTCCGTTGACAACAAGCGATTACTCGAGCAATAATCGAGAAGCTTGTCGTCTGGAAACCTGATCAGTTCCGATCACTATATAGATTGGTAATGTTCTTTAATGTGGATAAATAAAAAATTGATTGTCCAAGGATAACGTTGGAGGTTAGACAATGAGGAAAAGGAAGGCTTTGTTTCTTACGCTCTGGTTGTACAGTTTTCTTTTTTGGCTGTACATTGTTGCAAGAATAGTGGTTGATTGGGTTCCGTTGAACGGTTTGTTTCTTAACTACATCCCGTTCTTCACGTTTACCAGGCTTGGGGCGATTCTTTTCGTTTTGAGCATGATATTTATGTACCTTTATCTAATCGAGGATTCTGAGGCTGTTCGACCTGCTGGACTTTGTTGACGCAATAGTGCGCACCAAAACCTTAAATATATCTTATGACTTAATATACAGTACAGTACGACATGGTGCGCTAGGACAATAGGGTTCAGCGACTCCTCTTAGCTCCTTTCTCCTCGTCGCCGAGCCCCTGTCCTTTCTGCTATTTTTTTGTATTTCCGCATCCGACTAAGAACTTGGGCTGTTTCAGTTAGATTTTGTAGCGTTTTGAGTACAGCACTATACCCACTGCTAAGATGGCTACGCAAGACACGGATACAACAGCCAAATCCAGCAGTATGCTCGGGCTTGTGAAGGCTGCGCCTCTTAGGAAGAGTGACGTCAACGCGTTTGTAACGTAGAAGCTGGGTACGAATCTGCCTGCGACTTGAGCGCTTGAAGAGAGCGATGCTCCGACGAATGTGCCGAGGAATAGTTGGGGCATCACGAAGAGGAAGCTTAAGCCCGTTGCTGCACTCGCTGATTTTGAGATGGTTGCTGTGATTAGGCCGAATCCCACGTTGGAAAGCGAAAAAATCAGCACGAGCACGAAGGCAAATAAGTAAGATGATAGGCCGATGTCTGGTCTGAAGCCTAAGGCGTACGTCATTCCGAAAACCAGTACTGCTTGGATTAACGCGATGCACATATAGGATACTACCTGGCTTGTTATGAACTCGGTTGATGTTGTCGGCGAGATGCGGATTCGTTTCATCATTCCGTTTTCTCTGTCTTGGGTGAATGATTGGGCAACCATCATTATCAGGAAGATTGAGGCAAACGTGAACATGCCCGGTGCAATCAAGTCGAAGGCTGATCGGGTCTCTACTTCAACCAGAGAGGCGGTTTGGACTGAGAATGGGCTCTGTATTGACTGTTGACTGTGCCCTGCCACTGACATGAGGGCTTGCTGGATTATGGGCGGTATAGCTTGAGTGGCAACCAAAGAACCCTGATCCAAATACAGTGAGACCGTGGCGTTTGTCCATTCTGAAGGATCATTTGGCGCCGCTTGGTAGGACGCTAAGCTTTGGCTGAAATCCGTCGGAATTATCATTACTGCTTGTACAATGCCCTGCGATAAGTCATTTCGGGCGGTTTGGTCGTTGGAGTACACGTGAATATTCAATATTTTTGTGTTAGACAATGTTGTGATAAGTATCTGAGAGGCGTTCAAGGAGTTCGCGCCGTCCATATTGACCACGCCAACATTGTATGTAACTGTTTGACTGCTGCCCACTCCGCCAAACGATGCTCCAAAAGCGAATACGAAGATTATCGGGAAGATGAAAATCATGAAGAGTACTGCTGGCTCGCGGATTGTTTTCTTCAGTTCCTTCTCAGTCAGAGCGCTTATTCGTTGAAGCTTCATCATGATTCCTCCCTCATGGTTCTCCCTGTGAGTTTAATGAAGAGTTCTTCCAAGTTCTTGACTTGGCCTTTAGCAATAAGTTCCTTAGGTGTGCCGAGCGCGATGAGCTTTCCCTGGTCAATTATGCCTATTCGGTCGCAGAGTTCCTCAGCTTCCTCCATGTAATGCGTTGTTAGGATGACGGTTTTGTCATGGTTTTTTTCGTCTCTTATGAAATCCCAGACGGCGTGACGAGACTGCGGATCCATAGCTACTGTTGGCTCATCTAAAAACAGAACTTGCGGGTTATGGATCAACGCCAAAGTCAAGCTTAATCGGCGTTTCATTCCGCCGCTGTATTTTGACGTTAACCTTTTCGCGTCCGCTTTTAACCCTAACTTAGTGAGCAGCATGTCGCTTCTTTCTTTGAGTACCTTTCGATTCATTCCGTGAAGGTTTCCGAAAAGCTCCAAGTTTTCTGCGCCAGACAGGTAAGGGTAGATGGCTGTTTCTTGAGGGCAAACACCGATTAGCTCCTTCACTTTCTGCGTTTCCTTTTGAACGTCGTAGCCGCAGACTTGCGCTGAGCCGCTTGTGGGTTTTACGAGTCCGCAGAGAATGTTTATCGTGGTTGTTTTTCCTGCCCCGTTTGGTCCCAGTAACCCGAAGAGTTCTCCCTTGGCAACTTCTAGGCTAAGATTGTCCAGTGCGGTTTTGTCTTCAAAATTCTTGCTTAGACCTTGAATTTTTACCGTGGATTCTGTCATTCTTGACATCTCAAGTTCTCAGTGGGCGCTGTACAATTTAGTTTCATGTTTAGGGGTGGCAGAAAGAAAATGCACTCAAAAGATGCATAAAAGACTCTTTTTGACTATGAGTGGTTAAAAAATGGGACTTATCCCTTATTTAGGGGATGTCGTCTAGCCACGTTGGTAATTTGTAGCCCGTGTACAAGATGTTTGGTGACACAGATCGTACAGCTGATTCGTTCTCAAAGCTTTCCCGCGTGTCACGCAGCTCTTTCGCAGTGGGTGTCCACACGATAAACAGGTAAGCGTTTGGTATGTTGCTGAAACCCCAGTAGAACATCGCGTTTGGGTAATGTTTTTGCCAGATAGCGTTAATCGTGTTAGGGTCAACTTCAGGTTTTAGCTGGACGTGGAAAGCGCTCATTATGTCATTTGAAGCGTCAGGGTACCAGTCAATGGATAACGACACGAGATAGTTGTTTATCATTCTAGTCAGCCGGCGGCGAACCGTTTTAGCTGACACGCCTATTTCATCAGCGATCTCCGAAGTGGGTTTGCGTGAGTCATCTTTTAGTGAACGAACGATTTTGTAGTCAAGCTCGCACAGTTTTGTTTCGAGATTAAAATTTATTTTCATGCCGGGGGGAACAGGTGAAACTGTTATGCAAACAGTTGGTTCAGGCATCTGAGCCGTCTCTTTGATGAAACGAACAAGTCCGTCTAGTTCAGCTATGTTTCTCAGGTAGGCGCCGATGTAACACACGTTTCCGCCGCCTATTGCCAACCAGTAAATCGAACCGTTTTTTTGCAGTTTTGAGTTTAAGTCACGGATTGAATTAGCCTCAGAAAACCCAAAGATCAAGACGTGAATTCCCTTCTTGGCGAATAAGCTGAGCTGAGCCGTGAATTTCCTGATGACACCCAACTGAATAAGGGATTGGATGCGGTTGTGAACAGCCGTCACCGACAAGTTCAACTTTTCGCCTAATTCACGGTACGAAAGTCGAGAGTTCACAAGCAACAACTGGCACAATATGACGTCTGTCTTGTCCAAGATTACACCTTTAGCCGTTTCTATATTGCAGACCGCTTAAAGCTTTTTAGCATCAAAGCGCGGTGACAAAGGAACATTCCACGTTCTGCTTAATGCCGCTTCAAAACACAAAAAATTTGGGACGCACCTTGCAAAAACAGAATTAAATAAGTTACGGAAGAGATTTAATAATAACTCAAAGGGAAAGCGGTAACGTTGAAGCACCAAAAAGTCGTCACAGCATTGTTGCTTATTGTTCTGGTGGTTGTCGCCTTTTTTGTAGCTTACCACATTTCCTCCCAACAAAAGCCAGCCACATCCAAGCCTTTCTACGTTGGAATCGAAGTAGGATGGAACGCTACGCTCGCTGACTACGAGACTCTGATTAACACCGTTAAGAGTTACACTAACCTGCTACTGATCGCCTCACCTACCGTAATAGTGAATGAAACGTTGCTTTACCAAACATGCGACTACGCTTACAACGCAGGAATGTACTTCATGCCGGTTTACTACCAACAAATTAACAACGCCGCAAGCCTCGGCTACACCCCCGAGTCATGGCTGGAATCAGCTTACGAAAGATACGGAAACCACCTGCTCGGCATCTACTATTTTGACGAACCAGGCGGAAACCAGCTAGACATGACTAAAATTTTGCCAGAGTACCCCGTGACTTCAAAACCCCAAAGCTACTTGGACTACGCCAACTACTTCTTTTGGCTTTGGGGACACGGCAGCGGCGGCGTGGAAACAGCCGCCAACGACGTTCACAGCATAAACACTTCCCTGTCAATGTTGACGGCTGACTATGGCTTGTACTGGTTTGATTACAAGCTCGGCTATGACACAGACCTAGCAGAATTCGGGTCAAACAACAGCCGACCACTGCAAATAAGCCTGGTTCGGGGCGCGGCACAAGTACAAAACAAAAGTTGGGGTGCCCTAATAGATTGGACATACAATTATCTGCCTTATTTGGAATCGCCGACTGAAATGTACAATGACATGGTTTTGGCTTACGATTCAGGCGCAAGCTACATAGCCATTTACGACTCTTCCCACGACTATGCAAACACAACCTTAAACAAAACTTACTATGCTCAACTTCAAAACTTCTGGAAATACGTAAAACAGAACGCAGACAAGCACGGCAGCCTCAAAGCAGACACGGCAGTTGTTCTTCCGCAAGATTACGGGTTCGGTTTCCGCAACCCCGACGATTCAGTGTGGCAATACCACAATGCAACAGCCTGGACCCAAAAACTCTACTCTGACATCACTAGCCTACTCAACGAGTCAGGCTCAAAATTAGACATCGTTTACGGCGACCCCCAGTTCCAAAGCGCAATTCAAAGCTCATATGGCAAAATTCTCTATTGGCCGCAGGACTTTGAAAATGGCGTGACCTACCCCGTTATAGACGTAAACAACGGCTTAGGGTACAACACCATCCAAGACGCCGTATCCTCCTTCGGAACCTACGAGGGAGACAACGTCCTGGTTAAGCCAGGAACGTATAGTGAAAACGTTGCAGTAACCAAGCCAGTGACATTGACCAGTCAAAACAAAAACACCACTATAATAGAGGGCTTAGACAACGGCACAGCACTGACCGTTGCCGCGGACAACGTAACCGTGAACGGCTTTACGATCAAAAACATCGTTTACCCCTCAACTACGGTGGGCACAGGACTCTTGCTTGAAGGCGTACATAACTGTACAGTAACCGACAACGTCGTCACTGAAAACTATGTAGGCGTATTACTCGCCAATTCCACCGACAACATGTTCAGGAACAACGAAATCAGCGGCAACACCTACAACTTAATCCTGCAAAATTCTTCGCCCAACGACATTGACGCCTCAAACACGATCGACGGCCAACCCTACACTACCGCATAAGAGTTCCACACTCCGCAGGCATCGACCCCCATGTTTCTTGTCGAAGCGGTTTGTTGTAGGCATGACACAGTCACAACTTTTAAAAAAACTCGACTGTTTCATATTAGTTGAGGCGATTATTTTTGAAAATTGCAATCATCGGGAAAGGCAGCGTCGGCAGCGCACTTTGCAGTGGCTTAAGCGGAAAGAATGAAACCAAGTTTGGTCATCGAGATCCGGCTGAGCCCGTTGCCGACGCGGCGAAATGGGGAGAAGTGATAATCCTTGCCGTTCCATACAACAGCGCAAACGATGCGATCGAAGAAATCAGCCCTTACGCTGACGGAAAAGTCGTAATCGACGTTATGAATGCAGTTGGTCCGAAGATGGAGTTGGGAATAAGCTGCACCACGTCTACAGCGGAGGAAACCCAGAGGAAACTGCCCAAAGCCTACGTTGTCAAAGCGTTCAACACCGTGTTTGCGCGGAACCAAAGCACAGGCAGCCTCGGCAACGAGCAACTGACGGCTTTTATAGCTGGTGACGATTTGAAAGCTAAACAAACCGTAGCCCAGTTAACACGTGACATCGGCTTCGAACCAGTAGACTGCGGATCATTAAGAGCTGCACGCTATCTTGAAGCCATGGGAATAATGATAATCAACCTAGCTTACACTTATGGAATGGGCCCAAAAATAGGCTTCAAACTAGTTAAAGGCTGACCCCGGCCGATAACCTGGAATCCCATGAAAGCTGGTTAAGTCAAAATTACCTATATCCGACAATAACTTGAACGTGAAGTCAACATGGAAAGTCGCAAAGCGCCCATCCCACACGAACAACACGCAAAAACCTTCAAGCCCCAAACCAAAAAAGCAGCCTAAAACACAATCTGCCAAGGCGGAAAGTCGCAACTTAAAAATTTCCAGCAAAAATCCACCCAAAAACCCAGAAAACAGGAAACACCGCAATTTCAAGGGAAAAGTTTAAGGGTTATAGTAAGTTATGTTTTCGGGTACTTCCAACATTTGAGGTTTATAGTTTGACCACTAAGCTTGGAACAATTGAAGAACGCAAAGCAGAAGTCCTCATTAAACTGCGAAAATACAAGCTTCTTGAGAAAGAAAAGTATGAAGATGCAATCGGCTATTTGGTAGATATACCACAGGACAAGGAAAAAGCACTTGTCTGGTGTATCATGGGTGAAGCTACAGTCGGCATTGCAGCCATGAATACTTTGTATAAAGTGATGAAAGAAAAGGAAATCGACCGTGCAATAGTCGTCACGGAAGGACGCTACACCCACGCGGTAAAACTTGGCGCAAAAAAGAAACAGGTCGAACTGTTGCCAAAATCTTTCCCGGTCTTCGACATTTTCGAACATGCACTAGTCCCGATGCATGAAATCCTAAACGAAAAAGAAAAGAACCAGCTTCTCCTCCAGTACAAAGTTCAACCCTACCAGATGCCACAGATAAAATCAGGCGACCCCGCCGTCAAGGCGATTGGCGCAAAACCGGGTGACGTGCTGAAAATTACAAGAAAAAGCACGACCGCAGGCGAACATGTCACCTACAGGTACGTCGTAGAATAAAAAAATATGCCGTTGTCAAGAACGTTCTTTTAGAAAAAATCATTTGGCGATCATTACTTCTGTCGATTTCATGATCGCTTCAACTTCGTCGCCAACTTTAATGTCTAAGTCTTCAACTGCTTCCTTAGTTATGACCGCAGTGATTGTTACGGGCACTTTTACTTCAACCTTTACCTTAGCAGTAATAATGCCTTTTTCAACACCCACAACTTTTCCCTTAAAAATGTTCCTTGCGCTTAACTTCACACCTTTCACCTCCAAACCAGCTGAATCCGACAAAACTTTATTCAAGTAATTCTCCACTTGTTTATACTCGCCTAGCAAGCTTCTGCCTAAATCAGTCAACTTTGCGCCTCCTCCGCCGTACTTTCCGCCCTTGAAGGTTTCAACAACTGGCTCCTCCATCGTCTTTTGAACATCCTGAATGTAATTCCAAACGTAGCGGTAAGACATTCCTAAAGTTTCCGCGGCTTTAGAAATTGAGTTTTCTTTCTCGATTGCTTCCAGAATCTCTGCTCCGCCCTTGCCTATTAACGGTTTATCCTTGTACTCAATCCAGACTTTGCATGAAAGCTTGTGTTTTTTGTTAGCGAGCACCTGAAAACATCTAAAATGTTATGTCTGAAAAGCAATATAAAGATAATTATGGTTGTTTTAAGCTGTTTTCGACGGCTTTATTTTGTCGGAATCAAATGCACGCTTTCTTTTGGGATAGTGACCGTAACCGTTTCCCCTTTAACGAACTTGTCTTTCGTGATTGCTGTAATCTCAAACTTTCTTGCGCTGACAATCGTCCGGTATCCATACTGCTCCCTGAACACCTCTTCAATTTTTCCGCCCAAATCGTTGTCGCCGCCTTGATTGTTACTAATTTTTATTTTTTCGGGTCTTATACAGGCGTAGACGGAACCTGAATAATTCATGCTTGACGTTAGCCGCAATCCATTTTCTAACTGTACCTCTGACTCTAAACCGTTAGAACTTGCTTCACCCTTGAATATGTTCTCAAACCCGACAAGTCGGGCAGTGTGATAATTTGTCGGTTGATTGAATATGTCTTCTGGGACTCCCGCTTCAATTATTTTGCCTTGGTCCATCACTTCTATTTGATCAGCCAGCATGTACGCTTCATCCCATTCGTGAGTTACATGAATAACAGGAACATTGTATCTTGCCGGAATCGTCTTTAAAATTCTAATTATGGTTCGTTTTGTTTCAGGGTCCAACATTGAAAGAGGTTCGTCTAGAAGTAGAACTTTGGGGTTAGTGACGAGTGCCCGAGCCAGCGACACCCGCTGCTGCTCACCGCCGCTTAATGTTCGCGTCGACCTATTTAGTAAATATTCTATTCCCAGTTCAGCGGCTATTTGCCTTGCAAGCAGTACTCTTTCCTCTTTCGGAACGTTTCTGATTCTAAGACCAAATTCTATGTTTCCATTGACATCCAAATGATCCAAAGAGACGAAAGCCTGGGATACATACCCGATGCTCCTTTTTTCCGGTGGCTCATCAGTGATATCTTGTTCTTCCAGGATTACTCTGCCTTTAGACGAGTAGGCTCCAGCGATTGTTTTGAGAAGAGTTGTTTTTCCGCTGCCCGTGCGTCCGATAACGATTAAGTATTCTTGCGGATTGACGCTTAGGTTAATGGGACCAAGATTAAAATTGCCAAGAGTAAGTGATATGTCAATTAATTTTAGCATCACGTTTTCTTCTTCCGCGCGTATTTCAAGATTACTCTATAAACGATAAAGAACGCAAAAATAACAACAACTAGTGCCGCCGAGAATTTTAACGCACCCGCCAATCCTAACCCTTCGTACGCTTCGTAAATGTAGATTGAAGAAGGCGTGTCAAGACTTCCGTTGAACAAAACGTAGTACGCTACGACAAGCAGAGCACCAACTTCCGCAACTGCTCTTGCCCAAGCAATGATTGCCCCGTTAGCTACTGATCTCCAAATCTTCGGTATGACAACGTGAATGAAGGTGAATTGTGGAGTTGCACCCAATGTTCTAGCCGTCAACTCAATATCTGGATCGACTTGCCTGATCGCTCCCTCGAAAATCCTTATTGGGTATGTTGCTGACAGGAAAATCACGGCTATTATTGCACCAAGAAACGTATCAATTACATTAAAGCCGATTGCCTGAAAGAAGGGACTTAAACCCGAGGATGAGGCGAAAGCTAAGACAATCATAATTCCAACGATGACGTGAGGAATCATAATCGGTAAATCGATTATTGCGTCTACAACTTCTTTAAATCTGAACTCATGCCTCGCTAAAAGGTAGGCAAAGGGGGTTCCTACTATCACGGCGAACGCCGCAGCTGCTGAGGCGATTATAAAGGTGACCTCTATTGAATCCAAAAAAGAGCCTATTTCCAGCGCGGAAATAATTTCTTTAGCGCCGAGGAATATGAGAAGTAAGATTGGATAAAGAAAAAGAAAAAGGACAATTACAGCTGCAACTATTAGGATTGCGTTGAATGTCCATTTTGGAACCTTATTAACCTCCCGTGAACAATACGGAGTCCGTCGAATTGACTGGTGTTGTGAAGGGCAACAGGATGCTTGGGACGCTGTTATCGTTGCCGTACACGAGGCCCGGATTCAACGGAGTGATACCATACGATTCTAAAGTGGCTGCACCCGCTGGGCTGAAAAGTGTTTCGACGTATAGAATAGCGGCGTTGGGATTGGTTGACGGCTTAGGAATCGTGAGGCAATAGGTGACTGGGTTAAGAACATAAGATTGCGTTGTTCCACTCTCAGTATAGCTAAAGTTTCCAAGGTAATAATAGTTTATTTCAGAGACGGCGCCCAGGTTGATAAAGTCTGGTAACGTTATGTAAGCCAAATTCGCTACGCCCTTTGTCTGAGGAATCGCGTTAGATTTGTAGGCTGAAATTACGAAGTCTACCTGGCCAGTCTGCACCAGAGTAACTAAGTCCGTCTCCGTATCCTCCATCTTGTACTTGCTCGGGTTGTTGTATACAGCATCGTACAGTTTTGTAACACTTCCAAAGAACGCTAGACCCGCAAGTCGCAGCATTCCTGCTCCTTGGAAGCCGCTTGGATCAGTGAACGGGTTAGAAACACCCACGACGGTGTTGGAGTCAAGTGCTATTGTAGTGAAGATCTGTTGCCAAGTTGAATTCCACTGTGAGGACATTGGTGTCTCAGTTTGAGCAGTCTGCCATTGACTGTAAACACTCGCACCCGACGCTGTTGCCGTGTCAAGGATAATGACCATCTGTGTCTGGCCGAATGCAATTTCATAATCTGTAATGTTCTGGAAAAGGTTTGAAGGAATGACTGATGTGTCAGCAGCTGCTTCTATGCTAAACTGTTTGGTAGCCACCTCCGTCGTTGCAACCGCACCGCTTCCCTCATAGAGCTGAGCTACTTTGATGTTTGGGTAAAGTTTTTCGAAAGTATTGTTGGTCAGCGTTCCCCACGCGTATGTGAGAGTGCCGGCTGCGCCGATTGAAAAGGGTGTTGAAGAAGCAGATGCATATATTGATGAAGTTGACGTCGACGTTTTACTTGGAACATAATAGTACGTCAACAAAGAACCGAATAAGGCTCCAATAAGTAGTCCGATAATTAACCATACAATGGACATCCTTCTCCCATGTGTGCGTTCTTTAACAACATCTGGATTGCTTGTCAAAAATTCACCTCCGTGCTATTGGGTAGTAAATTGATGACTGCAAATCTTTGCAGTTTTCTGTTTTGGAAAGGAAACCGTTATGCATATATAAACATATCTGCGACGTTTTCCGGGTTCATTTTTCGCAAATTTCCATTTAAAAGCTACATGCATATACAGCATAACGCCGTCTGAATGCTTTAAACAACGTACCGTTTGAGGCAAAACATAGGCTTCCGCAATCTGAATAAATCAGGTTGGAAAATTTCCCTCTGCTAGTAGTTCGCTGAGAATCACCAGTGCCTCGCCAAGCGGCATTCCCAGCCTTTCCGCAAGCTCGTTCGCGGTTACGTTAGCTTTTTGAGGCAAAACCCTGTCCCGAGTGTAAGCTTTATGCGAGGGGTACATGACTGAGGAGTGAACAGTGTCAACCAGCAGCTGCCAAAGCGTCTCTTTTGAGTACTCTTCAAGATTCATACGCATCAAATCATGCATGTGCCCTTAGAAGTTATTAACCTAGCGTTGCCCAAGTTGAGAGAAAGTGCCATCAAAATATAAGCGAGGAGTGAGACGGGAAGCCCAGTCTTCTTCAAGTAAAGAGCCGCTTGACAATTTCTTTCCAGCACATTCCTAGGAATAGTGTTCATTAAATTGGCGCGCGAGAATCGTAAAGGCGAGCTTGGTGTTCCCAGATTTGGTCAAAAGTGGTTTTCATTCTTTTTTCTGGTTTTCCGCAAAAATTCATTTTACAGTACCATGGGATGATAATGCTCTAAACGCACAATTAGACCTTTGCACGTGTGATTTATCGGCGACTTCAACTAAACGAGTAATTTAACGGCAATAATAATTTTATTATTTCGTAGAGGGTTGTTGGACGGTTAAATTTGGTAGTTCCGCCCTCGAGAAATCTCTTAGGACAAGCGAGCGCAGTTCAAACGAGCACTCAAATAAGTGCGTAAAAAGTATAGATTCAATTCCAGAAGACCGGAACCACAAAGTATATTTCGGTAAGAGTTAGTGTTAACCCAGTTTCGCAATGGATATGGAGCCAACAAACGTGCCGGTAGAAACAGTGATATTTGATCTAGACGGGACACTTGCCAATTTCAACTTAGACTTCAAAGCTTTACGCGCTGACGTCAGAAGCTACCTCATGAGAACAGGCGTACCAGCCTCGGTTCTCAGTGTTAACGAAAGCATGTTTGAAATGCTTGAAAAAGCAGAGATTTTCTTCAAAAACGGCGACAAGTCTGCTTACGTGTTTGAAGAAGTTCGCACGCAGACTTTAGCTATCGCCGAAAAATACGAGATGGAAGCCGCTTTAACTACAAGCTTGCAGCCTGGGGCCGTCGAAACGTTGAAGGAGCTCGATAGGATGGGGTCGAAGTTGGGTTTATGTACCACGAGCAGCGAGAAAGCTGCAAAGTACATTCTTCAACGCTTCAGGATTGAAGACTTCTTCAGGGTTGTCGTATCAAGAGATCAGGTCAGGTATGTTAAACCTCACGTTGAACAGTTTGAGATGGCTCTTAAAGCCTTAAGCGCAAGGGCGGAGGAAACCGTTATCGTTGGAGACAGCGTCGTTGACATGCAAAGCGCCCGAGAGCTGAAATCAATCGGTGTAGGCATCCCGACCGGCGTAGCCACAGTTGAGCAACTCAAGACCCATTTCGCAAATTACATCATAACTTCGTTAACTGACTTGCCAGTTCTTATCAAAGAAATTAACAAGGACTAGGCAGCGGAAACAACGCCGTCTTTGCAGACGAGTTTTCTGTCTCTTATCAGCCTTTTTAGCATTTCAGAAAACACTTCTTCAACCTCTTCGGTTGAACTGTCCAGTCCAAACACTTTTGCCGTTTCCGCAATCAACGAGTCTTGACTTATGCTTAACGCGTACTGGGCCACCAGTATCAAAGCGGATTCCACTTCTTCAGGAGCAATGTATTCTGCTTTGCGCTTGGATTCAGGTACGCCTTGCACTGGAACTCGAACTGGAGTTTCTTCAAGCGTAGGTGGCCAAATGAAGCTTCCTTTAAGGACTACCTTCTGCTCTCTTAGCAGGTTGCTGAGTGCTTCTTTCACGGCGTGAGTTATCTGGGACGTCACCTTTTTGGCTCCCCAAGCGGCTGCTAAACGTTCTGCAGCGTAGCCAAAATGAACAGGGCCTTCATTTTGAACAAGTTCAGCAAGGAGTTTTGTCTGATTTTCTCTATTTTCGGGAAAGTGGAACTGGTTTTTCTGTTTAGAATTGTATGTTGACGTGGCTGTGGCGACCTTAATGTACGGGTTAAACGTGGCTTTAAGCGGATAGACCTTATAGGGCACACCGATTTTTTCAATGCCCGCAAACTCGATTTTCTGCACATCAGTATTTGGGGCCATGCCTTCTTTGATTTCGAGTACTGGTTTTTGTGTATCCTTCTCAAGCTGCTGCCTTTGGACTTGTTCAAGAACTTCTTTTAGTCGTCGAATCTCAGAGTCACGTCTTGCAACCCAAGCTGGAGACCAAATATGGTGAATACGCCAGCCAAGCTGCATTAGCACTTGATCTCGCAAGCGGTCTCTGTCCCGCGTGCTGCTACTTGACCTGTATGTGGCGCCGTCACATTCTACGCCAAGCAGGAAGCTTCCAGGATTAACTGGGTCAACTACTCCGATATCTATTTTGTAAGCGCTGCAGCCGACTTGCGGAACAACGTCGTATCCCATCTTCTTGATTTCTGCCGCCACATCCTCATCTAAAGCCGATTCAAACTCGCTTTCCCTTGCCTTAACCGACTCCAACGTTTCAGGACCATGCTCGGCGTAGTCAAGATAGTACCTTAGGGTTTGCACTCCATTTGCTTTGGTGTCAGCGGCGATGTCGGTAGCCTTGATCGAAGTGATTATAACGGTTTTTTCTCGAGCTCGGGTAACCGCGACGTTTAAGCGTCTTTCACCGCCAGGCTTGTTTAGTGGACCAAAGTTCATCGTCATCTGTTTCTGCTGGTCGTAACCGTAGCCCACGCTGAAGAATATGACGTCCCGCTCGTCGCCTTGAACGTTCTCCAGGTTTTTGACGAAGAAGCCTTCCAAGCGGTCTTCTTTGAAGAACGGTTCAAAATCGGGTTGTTCTTTTAGTCGACGGTCTATGGCTTCTTCAACAGCTTCCATCTGCGCTACGCTGAAAGCGACAACGCCGAGTGTTCTCTTCGGGTAGAGACGGAAATGTTCAAAGACCAAGTCCGCAACCTTTTCTGCTTCTTTAGGATTATCTCTTTTTCCGCCACGGTCATAGACGCTGTCTGGAACATAAACTAGTTTGACGCCTAAACTGTCACTTTGCGCCTTCGCTGACGGGAAAGTTATGAGTGTGTCATAGTAGAAGCGGTGATTTGAGAACGCTATCAAATCTTCATGTTTGCTTCGATAGTGCCACCTCAAAGTCTTAACTGGTAACCCAATGCCGAGGCACTCGTCGAGTATGCTTTCGAAAACCTCAACGTCCTCGTCGCTGAGTTCATCCCAATCCATTTCGTCAACGAGGTTTTTCTGGAAAAACGATGTAGGCGGCAACTGCTCGTTGTCCCCTGCAACAACCAACGTTTTTCCTCGGTAAATCGAGCCGATAGCATCCTCAGGAACAATCTGTGAAGCCTCATCAAATACTACCAGGTCAAACTTGTAGTTGGGCGGCAGGAATTGGCTAACGGTTATGGGACTCATGAGTAGGCAAGGCTTCAACTTAACAAGCAAGTTAGGAATTTTCTGGAAGAGCACGCGAATCGGCATAAGCTGCCTCTTCTTTGCCGCTTCCTTCTGAAGAATTACCGCTTCAGTGTCGGCTGCTTGAACCAGTATGTCCTGGGGTTTGTGACTGTTTGCCTGCTGGATAACCATGCTGGAAGTGAGCCTGATAAGGTCTTGGTCTAGTTTTTTGAAGTCATCGATTAACTGCTCGTGATTTTCCCTTCTGAACCTGCCCAGTCGGGGGTCTTCGTTATACTGACTGTTTATCCATTCTTGGTAAGCGCCTCTTCGGAAAACATCAACCAAATCGGCTGCTGGGAGACGCTGTTCAGCCAGGCGGTTGAAGAAAGGTTCCAAGCCGCTTAGTGTAAACTGGTTTTTTATGTTTTTGAAGTCAACCCAAACTTGAAGGTCGTCGACTCGTTCTCTAAGGGCATGGACTCGTTCGCCGATCACATTTATCTCTAAATCTTTCAGAGGCTGATTTTGAAACTTCATCGGCGTTTCAAAACGGGCTTCAAAATCGTTTAGCACTTTTAAGGAAGCATCATATTTTTGAGCTAGTTCAATGTTTGAGGGTGCTGCGTTTGGTCCTTGAGCTGAGATTTGTGCGAAGGCTGGCGGAACTGGAATGTCAAGGAAGGAAGCCTGAACCTTCTTCACCCATTCAAGAACCGTGAGTATGTCCTGCCAGTTTGTCTCAAGCTCGTTGAAGCGCGAGCCAAATTTCTCTTGAAGCTGCGCCTTTTCACCTGTGATTTCGGCTTCTTTCTTCCTTACGTCTTCAGCGTTTTTGAGGTCCTCCAAGAGTTGCTTGTAGCTTGCCGGTTCTTGCTCACACGTTGCCAATGCCTCTTTAGTCAAAGCAAGAAGAGGGCTCAAGTGTTTTTCAGTTTCGGTCGCCCATTCATCAAGAAGCGGAAGCGGCGTTTGGGTTATGACGGTGGAGGATTCAGGCACTCTTGGAGGTATTAGCTGCTCTAGCCCCTTTTCCTGCTGCTCCCACCTCTCAACTGATTCCTGAAGTTCTGATCCTAGGTTTTTAATCATGGGTGACGGGCTGGAACTGCTGGTGATTATTTTGAGCAGGGGTTCCGGTATGGTTGTCTCCCACGAGAGCCTGCGGATTTCCATCGTTAATTCCATAGCTTTTTCTGCACCTTGGAAATCCAGTTTATGTTCGTGATAAAAGCGCCCGAGCATCCTTCGAACGGTTTCTGCTTCCTCCTCAATTTTGGCCTGCAACTTTTTGACTTTACGGGCGTCGATCAGGTCGTTTAGCACCGATTTTGGAACTTTGCCGTCGCAGGTTAAACTTGCGATTTGCTTCTGGTCACTGCGATAGTTTGAATTAAAGATCTTCAAAGCACTTTGATGTGGTCCATTGTATCTTTCTACAAGTGCGTCTAAGTCTAAGCTGTAGATTTCATTGCTGTAGATTTCGTCTAATCTGCTTTTTAGGAGTTTGTGGTCTTGGTATAGGCGTTTTGCTTTTTCAAACGTTTCTTTAACTTGCTCAAAGTATTTGGCGTCGAACCATTGCGGCTCGGGTTTGTCCTCAGCAAAACATAGCAATGCTATTCTTGACAGTTCTTTTAGCTGCTTAATGGTTAAGCCTTCGCTATTGAATCCGAGCATCGGAGCAAGTGCTTCTGAAGTTTCACGCCACTTCCTTGCGGCAAACTCCGTGCTCTTTATGAACGCTGAAAATTTGTCGCGATTCCCTAAAAATTCGCTTTCTTCCAACTCAACTCCCGGAAGCAACTTGTTCAGCGCTTCAAGCTGCTGTTTGATTTCAGCCGACCTATAAAGAAGCAAGTTAAACAAGGAAAAGTTGTACCGCTTCGTGAGGCTAGCGCGTGTGGTCTTGATCCAAATGCTCGTTTCGCCGCGATTTTTTGCTTCGTCGTAGAGTTTGTCCACGTCTGGGTTCGTAAGCCAATATGCCTCTGGCTTGGGGCTTTCGTTAAGGAACTTGCTTACTTCAAGAAGCCATTTCACGCGTGCGAAAGTTTCAGGCGGAAAAACTCCGAGCTTCACGGCAAAGTCTTCTGTTTCTATCTGCAATTTGCGAAGGGTTTCGTTGATGTAGTCAAGTGCTGTTAGCACTTCAGAGCGGATTTCAAGGTTGTAAACGTCGCTTCGGTAACCGAGCCATGGGAAGTCGGGTTCCTTTACTACCTGCCAAACCTTGCTTAGTTGAGAAACAAGCGTTTCCAGTTCATGCATTTTCTGAGGGGTGAGCGTTCCCGGCTCGATCAAGCCGACAGGTATAAAGGGAACTCGCTCGAGGCTGGAGATTAGACCTAAAACTTCGTAGGCGCTCATCTGCAGATACGGTCGTTTCTCATGCAGGGCCGCAACGTAACCGTTCAACGCCTCGCGATACTCCGTTATTCTTTCAAAATTATGGGCTGATGGTAACTTGCGCGGAACAAGGTTTTCGTCAAGGCTGCGTTTGAGCTCAGCCACAACCTGCTGCTTGTTAGCTTTGCTGCTGTGAAGTTCAAGGCAAAAGTGCGCTAAGCCAACCTCGCTTAGCCGCTTGTAGACCACTTCGAGGGCAGCCATCTTGTCACTGACGAAGAGCACGGATTTTCCGTTAGCGATGCATTCTGCAATTATGTTTGCGATGGTCTGGCTTTTTCCCGTTCCCGGCGGACCTTTCATGACGAAGCTTTGTCCACGCAACGCGTATTCAATAGAGACTCGCTGGCTGCTGTCAGCGTCGAGAACTTGATATGTTTTGTCAGGCTGCTCGATTTTGTCGACGTCTTTTTCATCGGGCAACCCTTCCAAGACCAGTTTGTCGTCTTTTATGCCTGCGATTGCTCGAATTATCGGGTGCTGCGTTACCAAAGAAGCGTTAGCCTCCAAGTCTTTGTATATGACCAGTTTTTGAAATGAGAAAAGTCCAATGTCAACCGACGGCTCCACTTTCCAACCCATTTCAGAAACAGCCCGATTGACAGTGTTGAAGTAGTCTTGCAGGTTTTGGCTTTCCCAGTCTTCAGGCAACGGCGGCAACTCAATCTTGTAGTCGTTTTCCAGTTTAACCTGCAAAGCGGGGTTGAGGACGGCTTCTTCTTCAACCGGCGGCATGCCGATCGCGTAGGGCTGGCGTACAGAATCCCGTGTTAGCTCTAAGGGCACAAGGATTAGAGGCGATTGGATTTGCTCTTTAGTTTCTAAATCTACCCAACTTAGCGTGCCGAAAGCCGCGTACAAAATGCGAACGCCGCGTTCACGATAATCAAGAAGTGACCGCCATTGCAGGCTTTTGAGGATTCTTTCAAGTTCCTCTCGGGACAAGTTACCGCAGACCAGCTGGTTCGCAGCTGGACGCTGTTTTGCTAAGGGTGTTACGACTGAGGCTTCTGCGTTGGCTTTCGCGGTTTTCGCTTCAACTTTATTCTTGTCTTTCGCCTTTTCTGGCGTTTCGGGCTTATTGTTTTCTTCTTCAGGAGGCGACCAGAATTCCAATCTTTTCTTCTTTAAAACCAATACATTAAAAATCGTCTGCATATCAGGTTGCGATATAAACAGGTTTCCTCGCTTATTTTCGTGGAAATAAAGAAGGCTGTTTCTTCTTGACAAATCGATCAATCTAGACTTCCAATCTTCAAGCCTATTCATAGCCTGAGAAGGAACAGCTTGCGTCACAACCACATCCGCACCCAATAGTTTACATTATTATCCGAATTCTTCTTTAATACTTGCGGTATCTCCATGAGGCTTCAAACGATGAATTAGGTAACTTTCTGGCGCCAAAAGAATTGCTAGCCTCTTCTTGCATGTTCAATTGCATCAAAAACCACCTGTCTCACATTTTCAAGCCCTATTTCCCTTTTTTCAAGAACCGAAAGCCCGACAGCTAACTTTTCAAGCTCTTCACAGCATTCTTTAGCGTTGCCACAGGTGTTCAAAAGCACGATGCCTCTAATGCCGCTGAACATGCCTGCGAAAGCTGCCTCGTCAACCCCTTCCTTTATCATTCTTTCCTTCATGTGCTTGAAGAACGCAATCATTCCTGGACCCATAAACATCAAGTTATGCTCAGGATCAGCCTCTAAATATTTTCCTTTACCACCGAGCTGACAATCAATACAGTTCACTGCATCAACCTTAACCACGCCATATTCGTCAGCGAGCTTTTTCATCTCTCCGTTTTGCCCAAGGCACAAGTCGCCGTAAACAAGCACCACTTTTCCTTTGATGCGCTTCAGCGTCTGCTCAAGGACTTTACGGAGGTTTTTTTCCACCGCTTCATAATCTACATGGAAGTATTTGCTGACAAAAACCAGATCTGTATCGAGGCTTCCCTGTTTGACCAGTTGTTTAAGTTCCTCTTTTAGAACGCTGCAGGAAACAAGACAAACCCTATCTTTCTTTTTCACCCAATCTGCTTCCTTGATCGCTTAATGTGTCGGGTTTGAAGCAGTATCTGGGCCACTGATGCCACTGCTTTGTTGCGTCGCATGAACCGAAATCCAACGTTAACTCCATTCCTATCTTTAGCTGTTCTCGTGTCACGCCTTGAATCATGCCGGGTATCTTTAGGCCGTTTTCAAGTTGGACGATGCCTACAGCATAAGGTGTTAATGCTTGGAATAGTTCCGGTGCAACGTCTATGACCGTGTAAGTAAGCAGCTTGCCCTTTCCAGAGATGTTGACCCATTCAAATTCTTGTGAGAGGCAGTTGTCACACAAGGGTCTCGGCGGCAAATGGATTTTTCCACAGTTTCGACATTTTCCAGCCATCAACTTACGTTGCTGGAGAAACCTGTAGAATTGTTCAATTGAGAACGGTTCTTGCGCACTCATCCATCAGTCTCTCCGGTAAACATGAACTGCCGCCGTGGCTCCTGACCCGCCGACGTTATGCGTTAAACCCACCTTAGCATCTTTTACTTGCCGTTTTCCGGCCTGATCTGTAAGTTGCAGGTAAATTTCGTAGGCTTGCGCTGTACCTGTGGCGCCGACCGGATGACCTTTAGCTTTTAAGCCGCCGCTCGTGTTCACTGGAATGCGCCCCCCAAGGCAGGTTTCGCCGCTTTCCACCATTTTCCCGCTTCCTCCAACAGGGCAAAAGCCCAAGTCTTCGTAAGCCATGAGTTCCGCAAACGTGAAACAATCGTGAACTTCGGCTAATTCAACATCCTCAGGCTTCGCGTCAGCCATTTCATAAGCTGCCTTCGCAGCCAGTTTAGTGGCGTTCAACGACGTGAAGGCTTGCCGTTCGTATAAGCCGATGGTGTCGCTTGCCTGTCCACTGCCAACTATGTTCACGGGCATTTCAGCGTATTTCTTGGCTAACTCGGGCTTGGTCAGGATTATGCAGCTTGCACCGTCAGTTATCAATGAGCAATCGTAGAGTTTAAGTGGCCAAGCGACGTAGCGTGAAGCCATGGCAGCTTGCAAGGTGATTTCTTTTTGCATGTGCGCTTTAGGGTTTAGGCTTCCATGATAATGGTTTTTGACAGCAACCATCGCCATCTGCTCCTCAGTCGTGCCGTACTCATGCATGTGTGCGGTCGCCATCATGGCGAACAAACCTGGAAAAGTTATGCCATGCCATTGCTCAAACGGGTAATCAGAAGCCATAGCCAAATACTCAGTCACCTCAGCCGTCGTGCGATGCGTCATCTTCTCAACGCCGCCGACCAAAACAACGTCCGCAAGTCCAGACATCGTGGCGTAGATTCCAGCACGTAAAGCGACGCCTGAAGAAGCACAAGCAGATTCTGTCCGTGTAACCGGGACCCCCGTGAGTCCAGCCCAATCCGCGATGGCAGGGCCCATGTGACCCTGATGCTCATAGGCTTCGCCCATATGCCCGACGAAAACGGCTTTAATGTCGCTTTTAGGGTTAAGGTTTGGGCAGCGATTGAACGCTTCTTTAGCTGCTTCCGCGAAGATTTCTCTTGCGAGTAAACCCTCACGCTTGCCGAACTTGGATATGCCGGCGCTAACTATGCTAGCGAGTGGTTTACCATTCAAACTTGAAGTTCCCTCTCAGATGCCAATACTGAGATGCCAAGCCTAAATAAAAACTATGCAACTAAAACCTCCGAAAAACTCAAAAGATCATAGTGTGCATATTCTGGAGGTCGCTTCTTTTCTAAGATGCTAGTGCACAAATGAAGAATGTACAGCATTAGCAAGTAACATAGATTCTTAAGGCTAAAAGGGGCAAGACCACAACTAAGCCAAACAGGACAGCTGTTAACGTCATTATCCGTAAAGCCCTGTTGATGTATTCCAGCGTGATACCGTGGTCATCGCCCAGTGCGTAGTATCCCGGCTTTTCCAATTGCGTGTTCAATGCTCCAGCCATCGCTGAAATTGTCCACCCGGCGTTTACGCTGAGAGTTTTGGCTTTGTCACGTTGAAGAATGCGCAACGATTCCCGCCAGTTTTCTCTCAGCAAGAATGAGGCGGCGACCATCATGTAGGCTGTCAACCTCGCAGGTAAGTAGTTTGCTAATGTATCTAGGCTTGCGCTAAACCATCCGATGTTCTGGTTTTCAACGTTCTTGTAGCCGACCATGGAATCTAACGTGTTAATCGCGCGATAAGCAAAGGCACCTGCGACTCCAAATATGGCGAAGAAGAAGAATGGTCCAGTTATCCCGTCGGTTGTGCTTTCAGCAATGGACTCGACCGCAGCAGATAGGATCTGTCTCTCGTTTAGGGTGTTTGGGTCCCTGCGGACAATGAAGGGCAGCCATTTTCGCGCTTCAACTAAATCATTTTTCTTCAACGCGTCAGCGATCGGCTTGGTGTAATGGCCCATGCCTTTCACTGCGAATGTAGCTTTGAATAAGACCGCTCCAACTATGACGAAGGCTATTTGACCATAGAAGCCGAAGGATTGCCTGATCCAGAAAAGCAGCGTAAAAACGGGCAGTGAAACAATGAGTATGACGGTTACGGCTAGTAGGATGCCTTTTGCTTTTTCGATTTTGGGGTTTGGATTTTTCAGTTTGGGCTTTAGGTAAGCGATGAGTTTGCCAATGCCTATGGTTGGGTGAATCTTATCAGGGTATTCTCCAAAGATCATGTCAATTAAAAAAGCTAAAACGAAGATAAGCACGGAATCGAGGAAGAGAGAAAGGCTAAAACTAAACATGGTTTAACAATCGAACCTAGTTATGATTTTTCACTGTCCGCTTTAAAGCTTCAATCAACCGGTCATTCTCAGAGCGGGTTTTAACGGCTACACGAATGAAGTATTGATCAAGTCCTCTGAAGGAGGTGCAGTCCCGAATCAGAATGCCTTCATGCAACAGCTTGTTCGCTAATTCAGTTGCAGTTAAGCCTGACTCGCGAGTGTCAATGAACAAAAAGTTCGCATCGGGCTGGTGGGCCTTCAAAGACCTGAATCGTCCTAGCTCCGTCAAGAGTCGTGTTTTCTCTTTTTTTATAAGTTCACGGGTCACCCTCAGATGCTCCTCATCTTTCAGCGCCGCAACTGCGGCAGCTTGTGCTAAACAGTTAACATTCCAAGGAATCTTGGCGCACGAAAGTACATTGATGATTTCTTCACTGGCGATGCCGTAGCCAACGCGCAAGCCGGTTAACCCGAAAATTTTAGTGAAAGACCTAAGGATGAACAGGTTGGGATAATTTTTGATTTTGCGAATCAGAGACAATTTTTTTTCGTTTTCTACGAATTCTAAAAAGTCCTCATCAAGAAAGACAAGGCTGTCTTGCTCCAAGGCCCTTTCAACTATGCCTGTTAAGGTTTTGTTTGGAATGAGGATGCTTGTTGGGTTATTCGGGTTGCACAAGAAGACAATTTTGGCGCCAGCCATTTTATGGATGAAAACGTCTGGATCAAAGTTAAAGTTCTCATCGAGCTCGACAAATTTCACCGTTTCACCCGTCTTCCTAACCGCAGTCTCGTACTCGCCGAACGTAGGCGCCGGTATCAATGCCACTTCACCTTTTTTCAGGAAAGCTTCGGCGAACAAGTATATGAGTTCCGTGGAGCCGTTGCCGACGACAACATTGTTTTTGCCTATACCGCTAAAATGATTGGCAATAGCTTGCCGAAGCGCAAGGCAGTTTGAATCAGGGTAAGCTGGGATTTCTTTAAAGCTTTTCTCCGCTGCTTCAAGCGCCATCTTGGACGGACCCAACGGGTTCACACTTGAACTGAAATCTAAAATTTCCTCTCGCCTGAGTCCGCTTTTGCTCGCTGCATCCAAAACATCTCCGCCGTGAACGCATGGCTTAAGGTTTTTCAAATTGTCCTTGATTAGGTTTTCAACAGGCTTCATTTAGCTTCAATCCTTCAGTCATCGGGCTCAAATGCGTAGGTTTCTCTTTAACGTAAATCATATAAACGTTTGGTCGGATGTTCAGTTCAAAAGTGAAACGAAATATGCAGCTGGGACATGCTTGTAAAGAAAGTGAAAGAGGTTTTTCAGCGCCTGCGAAGAGCAGTTTTCAGGACTGTAGAAAGATGCAAAAGGTTTTTTGCATTGGAGAAAGATTTGATAATACTAAAGCAAGAAGGTTCGGCTGATGAGTAATAAAGGGGATAAGCATAACATGGACCTGTTGAAAGAAATGGTTAACGAGAAGAAACCTGGCGAGCCCGTTGAGAAGGTTCTTTCTGTTTTCTGTGAGCGCGAAGGAGTTTCTATGGGGACTTGCCGAGTTTACTATAAGAAGCTAGTTGATGCGGGCGAGATTAAGGAGAAATAATGTTTAAGTTTTGACCCGGCTCCAATATGTTGGAGAGCTCAACTTGAACGAACTTGTCTTCGTGGGCTTAGGGTTAAACGATGAAAAAGGCGTCAGCGTCAATGGTTTAGAAGAAACGAAAACAGCCGATTACGTTTTCATGGAACTCTACACCAGCTTCATGCCCGACTTTAACCTGCAAAACTTCGAAGTCTTATGTGGTAAACAGGTCCGGGCGGTTTCGAGGCGTGAGTTGGAAGAAGAAGGCGGAGAAGCTGTTCTTGCATCAGCCGAGAAAGGCAAGACCGTGTTTCTCGTCCCAGGCGACCCCTTCATTGCGACTACGCATGTGACGCTGCGAATTGACGCGGAAAAGCGTGGGGTAAAGACCCGAATTGTTCACGGTGCATCGATAATCTCGGCGATTGTCAGCCTGTCAGGGTTGCATAACTACAAGTTTGGAAAAACAGTTACAGTTCCTTTCCCAGAGAACTTTTCTGAAACGCCATATGATGTTATCGCTCAAAACAAGAATTTTGGTTTGCACACGCTTTGCCTTTTGGATTTGAAAGCCGATGAAAGACAGTTTTTGAGCATCAATCAAGCAATCGCGTTGCTCAGGGAAGTTGAAAAGAAAAAGAAAATGAACATTGTCACGATGGATACGGCTGCCGTTGGCGTTGCAAGAGCCGGAAGCAAAAAACCGACCTTAAAGGCTGACTTTATCAGGAATCTAGAAGTTTTTGATTTTGGGAAGCCACCTTACAGCTTGATTTTTCCGGGCGACATGCATTTTATGGAAGTTGAAGCTTTGATCGCACTTGCTGATGCGCCGTCCGACTTCAGGAGGTTCGTCAGGTGAGTTTAGAAGCGTTAACTTCAAAGTACATCGGGTCAGCCGAGAAAGTGTTCAATGAGCTGCAACGCACAACGCTTCCGGTTGATGTTTCAGAGAAGGATGTGGCGAAGGTTTTACGTTGGGCTTCTGATTACTTGGAGGACGCAAAGTATTATAAGGTTCAGGGAAAGTTTGAAACCAGCTTAGCCTCAGTAGCTTACTGTGAGGGGCTCCTTGACGCTTTAAGATTGTTGGGCGCGGTGAAATTCGAATGGCCAACGAATCAGGAAAGAAAAAAGTTGTCTTAGCATCAGGCGTGTTCGACCTGCTTCATCTCGGTCACGTTAAGTTTTTAGAGGAAGCCAAGAGAGCAGGCGGACCAGACGCTCAGCTAGTTGTCATTATTGCAAGGGACAGCACGGTGGAGAAAACCAAGGGTAGAAAGCCTATAATGCTTGAGGAACAGCGCCGTTCGCTTGTTGAGTCTTTAAGAGTGGTTGATAAGGCTGTGCTGGGTTACGAGAACTTTGACATCGGCGAAGTCATCGAAAACAGCAAGCCGGACGTGATTGCTTTGGGATATGATCAAGAAGACATGATGAAACAGGTGCAGGATTACGTGAAAAAGAACAAATTGAATGTTAAAGTCGTAAGAATAGGCAAGTTTGGAGAGAAGCCTTTAGATAGCTCGTCAAGGATTAAACAGGAAATAATCGACAAGCGTGACCGCCTAAGCTACGCGGAGAGCAAATTTGGTCA
This sequence comes from Candidatus Limnocylindrales bacterium, assembly GCA_035319575.1. Taxonomy (GTDB): domain Archaea; phylum Thermoproteota; class Bathyarchaeia; order Bathyarchaeales; family Bathycorpusculaceae; genus Bathycorpusculum. Next base: position 13,863 of record DATHCJ010000043.1, on the reverse strand, counting down.
TTCCGATGAATTGTGAAAAGTACCATCCCACCTATATCCTCATCGCAGTAAATGCAGCCGTCTACGTTTACACTTCCATAGTTGGCGGAAACTGGCTGAACACTAACCTCGGTGCGATTCCTCCGATCTATCAGTGGAATTATGAAGTTTTTCAAGGTGCATATTTCCAACTTTTTACGTCCATGTTTGTGCACGCTTCTATACCGCATATTGTGGGCAACATGCTGTTCTTGTTCATCTTCGGCTTAAGAGCTGAGGAGATGTTTTCTCTGCCTGAGTATTTAGGAACCTACATTCTCGGCGGCTTAGTCGGCAACGTTCTCTCACTCGCTTTTGGGCCAAACTTTCTTTCAGTTGGAGCTTCAGGTGCAATCTTCGCACTTTTCGGCGCGTGCGTAATATATGATAGACATTCAGTTAGACAATCCCTTCTTGGCGCGCTTGTTTACGCGTTTTTCCTGCTCTTTCTTAGCGGGTTAGGAACGGGAGTAAACGACTTAGCGCACATCGGCGGCTTAGGCTTCGGCTTGCTTATAGGTTATTGGATAGCTTCGACACGTAAACCGCATGAGCAGTACTCGGTCAGGTATAAGCATCCGCTCTACCCGTTTTAGCTTACGGCATAATGTAGACTTCGACCTTAACTTTGTTGCCGTCTTTCAGGTTCAACTGCTTTCTTAGGCAGACGGGTGCGATTATTTCGACGACTGAAACGTCATAGTGGCTCCGCAACGCTGTTACCAAGGCGCCTTTAACCTTGTTATCAACTATTGCGGGATAGCATTTTACCAACCCGAATGAGCGGTCTTCATTCTTGAAACCTGTAATCTCGACGGCTGGGTACGCTTCCACTTCAGTGCGAGTTTTAATGTCGTAATCTGTTGTTAGTTTAAGGTTAAGTGTGCCAGGATAAGGGTCAAAGCCTAACTTTTCATTGAATTCTTTCCTATAATGCTCCTTAGAAATGTAGTATGCGCCCTCGCCTAGTCCTGCGAAGACGGTTCCTTCTAAAGTTACGGAGGGCGGGTAGGTTTTTTCGACTAGAAACTTCAAGTTCGAATAAAGCTTCTGCAGTTCTTTACCCCCCGCCTCTTCAATCTTGATCAAACTGCCCTCCGGAGTAATGTTCCTCTGAATCCATCCTTTCCGTTCAAGTTCTATAAGGTACCGTGAAGCGGTTTGCTGAGAAAACCCCACTTTCCCAGCTAAGTATTCGGTTGAGATTTTGGCAGTTCGACGGTAAGCCCCCATCTCCGCTAGTTTTAGGAGCATGTAGAGTTGTTGCCAATCGTGCTTTTCACTCAAAGCTGTGTCTCCAATGGATTAGAAGGTAAGCGATAAGGATATTTAAGCGGCTCGAAACGTTTCATCAGATCAAAGTGAAAATTTTTGAAAAGCTAAATCCCGGCAAGGTATCCCTCTTGCGAAATAAAAACTCAATTAGTCAGAAAAGGGTTAACCCTTTTTTCTTCCCCCATAACTGATGGGCGTCCATGACCCGGGTAAATTAGAAAATAATCAGGTAGACGCGCCAGCCTTTGCAAGGACAACCGCATAGCACTTTCTGAACCTCCAGGAAAATCTGTTCTACCAATCCCTCCTGCAAACAACGTGTCACCAGTGAAGACCAATCGTTCCCCAAGAAGGCAGACGCTGCCAGGAGTATGCCCAGGAGTATGCATAACTGTTAATGATTCATTTCCAAACTTTATTAACGTGCCCTCATCCAACAGGACAGTCGGGGGAAAACTCACGTTTTCTAACAAAGCGAGGGAAGCTGCGTCAAGGCGGTGAATGCAAATGGGAACGTTGTATTTCTCTTGAAGTACGGCGTCCCCGTTTATGTGATCCGGATGCCCATGAGTGTTCACAATTAACTTTATTTTCAAGCCTGCTTGGGCTACGTAATCGAAAATCTGGTCGGCCTCTGAAGGTAAGTCTAAGCCTGGATCAATTATAATCGCTTCTTTCGTTTGTTGAGAGAAAACAACGTAGCAGTTGGTTGATAAACTACCAAGAGTGAACGTCTCGATCAGCATTCAAATCAACAATTCGAGTAATGTTGAAAGGCGAAATAAACCATTTGCCCCCAAAACTTCATAATTAAAACACCCTGCGAAGCAAGAACCTTTTTAGAAGTTAAAAGAAGAGATAACTTGCAGATCTAACTTCGAGCGTTAAATAAAAATTGTTTAGAAAACGCCTTTTGCCATTTTAAGCATCAAAGCCTTGTTGAAAGCCAGTGATTCTTATTATGCTTCCGCATTTGCCGCAGGCGATGACTAACTCAGCGAGTTCATCGTTGACTATTTTCGTGTCTACAATTTTGTAGCTGACCTCTGTCTCATCATCAGGCGAGATTGTTGTTCCGCATTTTGGGCACGGGAAAGACCCTTCTCCTTCGATAGCAACTAGATTTATCGTGTACTGGCTGCTTTTTTTATCGAGCTTTTTCATCATTATCTATCCACTCTCAGTTTTGTCTTTTCTTCCGTTTTCTTTTTCTTTGTGTTTATTTATTAACAGTTATGAATTTCTAATCAGTATACCGGATACTTTATAAAATTTTACCCAAAGAAAGTGTTAAAAATTGGGTGGCGGCCGAATCTAAAGCAGTTGTTTCGCTTTTTCTCGCTCGAAACTGTCAGGGGAAATGTAGTCACCGTATTTTGCTTTTGCTTCAAGCAGGCGCTGGCGTTGCAAATAAAGGATACCGAATAGTTCTAGCGGCGTGTCAGTGACGTTTTCCTGGTAGAAACGTTGAACTCTTTCAATCTTCGCCAAGTTTTCCGGAACACGTGTGGTGAATTGCTTTACGTAATCCTCTCTCGCATAAGCTTTGTTTAGCACTTGTTTGAATAATCTGTGCAAATCCTCATATTTGGGGATGTACCCAGTCGGGGTTTCCAAAGCGCCGACCTCGTTGTGGACTCTTAGCTCCATCCATTTTATCCAAACATGCTTATCCTGCATGCCGTTCACGTACTTGCTGTTGCCGACCTCTTTCAGGAAATAGTTCACCCCGAAAATGATCGGCTGCTTCTTGAGTTTGCGCCCAAAGCCTAAGTTGTTGTGAATGTTTTTGCCGAGCGGGATTGAGATGAAATCTTGTATGCTCATCATGTTGATTTCGGGAATGCCTTCTTTGCCTACTGTGGCGAAGGTTGTTTCAGTCTCGAGTGAAGCTCCGTAAGCGATGATGCCGTGTTCCCAGTTGAAGCTTTGCTGGACGGGCACGTAAGCCTTAGCGTCACGCCCACCGTACATTATACCGCCTAATTCGACACCCATTGGATTGTCAAGTTCAGGGTCACAGTTTTGCAGCGTTTTTAGCGCAAGCGTGTACCGGGCGTTCTTGTTCGCGGGAGGAATCTCTTCGCCCATCTCGTCTTTCTTGCCCTCAAACCACGTGCCAGTGTAGTTACAGCCGTCTTTAGGAAGCTCCTGTCCCATTCCGAGCCAGTATGGTTTGCCGTCCTTAACCAGCACGTTTGAGAATATGATTTCGCCTGGGCTAGTTAGCAGCTTGTAAATTAACGCGTCATCCTTCGGATTGACGTCTTGTATAATGCCAAATATGCCTTACTCAACGTTAACTGCATGAGCAACAGCATTTGCGTCTCGAATATACACTATATCATCACCGACGATCGTCTCTCCGGGAAGCATAGCGGTTGAAGTTTTTCCACAAGCACTTGGAAAAGCCCCAGCAAAGTAAGTCTTGCGCGCGCCTGGACCGAAGACGCCCATAAGCAGCATGTGCTCTGCCAGCCAGCCTTCGCTGCTTGCTTTGCGGATAGCCAAGCGGAAAGCGAGTTTTTTGAATCCGACGGAGTTGCCGGCGTATTGTGTGTTTACACTGTAGATGGTGTTGTCCATATGGTCGATGTAGACACGTTTCTTGTTGTAGTCAACGCTAACTATGTCGCCGTTCAATTTTCCTGCTGAGTGAACGACGCGCAGGAAGTCGCTTTTTGGTCCTGCCTTTAAAAATTGCTCGTATCCCGAACGGTAAAGCAGGCTTTCGGAATGTGCAACATACCATGAGTCGGTGCATTGCAAACCGAGAATTGTGAAGATCGAATTTTGCGGGCCCAGTGATACGAAGCGGACTATCATTGTTTTGCCTTGCATTGAATCGCGAAGTAAACCTCTAACTTCAGCTAACCCTTCTTGACGGTCGATTTGGTTGAGGGCTTTGCTCAGGGTTATGCCTTTGGGGATAAGGTACTTTGTGGCTTGGCGGTCTCGTCCTTGATCGTATTCACCGTCAAAATGAACAGTATGGCCTGGCAGAGTTAGGATTGCTTGTTCTTCCCCTGAGGCTACAGCTTGTTTTCGAACATAAGCGATATTTTCAGCAGAGTCGTCGCATACGAATATGTCTCTGGGTTGGCAAAGGTCGCTTTCTTTAGCTATGAACTCGTGAACAATTGGATTATCCATCGCGCTTAATTTTTTGAAATCTGACTCGCTTAGTTTTGGCTGAAGAGCCTCAAGGTAAGGATTCATTATGGCCATTTCCTTTCACTATATTTTCCGATTTTATTTTGCGTTTTAACGTTTTTTACTCTCAAACAGTCGCATAAGTAAATGATAAACGTTTTGGAATTAAAAGAAAAGTTGAGGATTGTATCAATCGTCGTTACGTTTCTTTACATAGTATCAAAGTTCATTTACAGTTCCGGGGATTCTCGGGAATGGTTGACACTCAGCAACATGTTTAACGCCTGAAATCCAGCCGACTAATCGTTCGATGCCTATGCCTCCGCCCGCAGTGGGTTTAACTTTTCCCTCCTTTGCCATCGTCAAAATTAACGCGTAGTTTTCTTTTTTGACTTTGTCGCGTTCAATTTTCGCGGAAATTTTGCTGTATTCCCATTCTCGCCTAGCGCCCGATAGCACTTCGCCGTACTGCGGCAAGAACAAGTCATAGTTGTCCCACTTGCCAGTTTTGAAGTCTTCATAATCGTAGAATTCTCTTGGAATGTTGGTCACCCAAACCGGTTCAGTTGCGTCTTTCGTTATGCCCGCTTCCCATTCGTCTGCACCGTACTTAGCTTCAACTTCAACGCGGTCGTAAACTTTGAATGGGGCCTTCGGAACCTTAAGCGTATCATATCGGCACAAAGTGGTTAGTTCACTTTTCATTTCATGCTTCAAATCTTTGACGAGCATGCAGAGGGCGTCTTCGACTAGTGCCATTATCTCCTTGGAGGTGCCGTTTCTGGCTTCAAAATCGAGCTGTGTAAACTCGTAGATGTGTTTGCCTGTTGTAGCACGTTTTGCCTTCTCGATTCGAATGTTGGGTGAGAGAATGAATAGTTTGGGATAAGCAGTTGATGCGGCGACGAGTTTATGGATGATCATGCTAGCTGTCGCTCTGACTGGTACGCCGTAGATGTTTACTTCGATTCTTTTATCAATAGATGCTCCTGGGTCCGGCCACAGCGGATCAGTGCATTGGCTTAGCGCCACCGGAAGCAACCACTCGAAGCCTCGACTTAAGAATGTGTCTGTGAGGCTTTTCAGCGTGTAAGTCATTACTTTGCCAATGCAGGCTTTCCTTTTTAACTCGCTTGGCGAAAGTTGCTCTAGAGGTTTTGGCATTTCCATTTGAGTTTCTTGCTTCAATTTGGTTCACTTTAGCTTGGTTTGTTTGAAAACTAAATGGCATAGCGGATAATAAATTTTTTATAATAAAAGATGGATAATTTACAATAAACACAACTTTTTATAGTTGATACTTGTAATATTTACATATGAGTGCAAAACTCGACGAAAAAGATCAAGCCATACTGCAACTAATCCAAGAAAACAGCAAATTAACTGCTAATCAAATCGCAAAAAAAATCAATTCACCAATCACAACGGTTTTTGCAAAAACAAAACGCATGGAGGAACTTGGAATTATAAAGCAGTATAGGGCGATCTTATCCACTGAAAAATTGAGCTTAGGCACAGCGGCCTTTATCTTGGCTTCCGTGTCCTACACTGCAAAAACCGATGGGACCCCAGTTTCTCAGAGACAGGTCGCTAAAGAAATAGCGCAGTTCCCCGAAGTCCAAGAAGTGCACATAATTACGGGAGATTGGGACTTGCTGATAAAACTTCGCGCTGAAAACGTCGATGCAATCGGCAAATTCGTGGTTGACAAGTTGCGGTTGATTAAGGGCTTGGAGAAGACGCTTACGTGCATGGTTTTTGAAACTGCGAAGGAAACCACGAGCCTTCCCTTGTCATTAAAGAGAAATGAGAAGAAGGCACCTAAACTTTGACTTCGGAGGAGCTTGAATAGTACAGAAGAGGCAACGAAAGGAGCACCGTGTCTTTTCCCTTGCTTGTCAGTGCGTATTCTACCCTCAACGGCGGCCCCCCGACAACCTTCCTTGTAATATAATTGTGCGCCTGAAGAATTTTCAGCTTGTCCGAAAGAGTCCGCGAGTTTACAGTTAGGGTTCTTTTAATTTCGCCAAACCCTATAGTTTCCTTAAGCAGAAGCGTATAAAGTATTTCGAGGCTCCATTTCTGAAAAAGCAAATTGAAACTTTCCTGCAGACTGTCAATTTCCTGTTTCAGTTCGGCGGGAGTTATTCTCTGGGTCTCAATAATTTGGTTAAACGTTTCCTCCACGCCACGCAAAACCTGGTCCATGCGGGCTTCCACTGTTCTTCTGAATTCTGCGCTTAAAGTTAAAGGGGCACTCATCCACATTACACTCAGTGTAGTTTAGCTCACTTCATAGTTTATTAGGCTTTACATATAAAACAAGGTATACAAAATACATCAGTAGGGTCACGGAGGATAAACCTTGGAAAAGTATGATGTCGTAGTTGTAGGCGCTGGAACAGCAGGTTGCTTAGCAGCAAAAACCACTGCTGAATCAGGCTTAAAAGTTTGCATTGTGGAGAAGAAAAGCCCCGAGCAAGTAGGCGAAAAAGTCTGCGGCGACGCCCTTGGAGAGCATCACTTAAAGTTTCTGGGTTTAGAGAAGCCTGCAGGCGGCGAACTAGAAGCTCGAATTGATGGCATAAAGATCTATTCGCCTGACGAAAACACGGTTTTCACCATTGCTGACAAGGACTTTGTCGGTTACCTTCTTAACAGGCGATTGTTTGGGCAGTGGCTGCTTAAGAAGGCGATTGACGCAGGCGCTGTTCTTGAGGATAACGTGAATTTTCGCTCCCCAATCATCGAGAAGGGTTCAGCTGCTGGTTTAACGGCGAAGAACATGAAAACTGGAGAAGTCGTGCAGTTAAGGAGCAAGGTTGTGGTTGACGCTAGTGGCTTCTTTGCGGTTGTTAGGCACTTGTTGCCGGAGGAAATGGGCATAGATCGCGAGGTTGAGAACGGAGATGTTGAGGCTTGTTATCGTGAGATTCGTCTGCTGAAACATGAAACTGAGAATACTCGTTTCTGCGAAATTTATCTTAACCAGAAAGTTGCTCCGGGAGGTTACGTCTGGATTTTCCCCAAAGGTGGAGCTCGGGTTAACGTTGGCTTAGGCATCTGCATGCGAGGCAAATACCCCAACCCGAAGAAGCAACTTTACGATAACACGTTTAAGAAACCAGCCTTTGAAGAGTCGCAGGTCCTCACTGGAGGCGGTTGGTTTGACCCGACGAGAAGACCGCTGGACAACATGGTTGGCAACGGTATCATGCTGGCTGGCGACGCTGCTTCGCTGGTTAATCCGATTCACGGTGGCGGCATCGGGCCCTCGATGATTAGTGGTTATCTTGCGGGGCAAACAATCGTTGAAGCTTTAGCCAAGGGTGAACCCACAAAAGAAGCCTTGTGGAGCTACAACAAGAAGTACATCCAGACTTACGGCAAAAAGCAAGCTAGCTTAGACGTGTTCCGAATGTTCCTCTTATCATGCGGCGATAAAGACTTGAACTACGGCATGAACCAGAAGCTCATGACAGAAGATGACGTGCTCAAGGCAGGAATGGGCGACGACTTCCACCTAAACATCACCGAAACCGCCAAACGGGTCTTCAGAGGCTTGCGGCGGGTTGGATTCCTCAGTAAATTGCGCTTCACCGTGACTATGATGAGACAAGTCGGCGCACACTACAACAATTACCCGACGACACCTCAGGAGTTTGAATCGTGGCGACTACGAACCGTCAAACTGATAGGAGAAGCCAGACAAAAACTCGCAGCTTAAAGAACATGTTTCTTTTTCTGTTTTGCCTCGCGACTTGAATTCTCGCGAGGTAGTAAATGCTTAAATTTTCAGATCGCATGCATAATGACGGTGAAGAAGTTTGGTCTATTGCTCTAAGTGCGGCGAAAAAATCAGTGATGACGATTATTTTTGCCCTAAATGCGGCACTAAAACCCCTAAGGGCAGAGCCGCCAACGCTGCTTATCCTGCCGATCAGATTTTGAGTGAAGCGTTTTATAGTGTAGGGGCGGAGCTTGAAAAAGCATTTGCCACTGCAGATAAGGAAATGCATGCAGCCATCCAGAGAGCAAAGGAGAACTTGCAACAGAAACCTGTGCAACAGCAAACCGTTGTTTGCCCAAAATGTGGTTCAAAAAATCCTTACGGCTCAATCTTCTGCAATAATTGCGGCAGCAGAATTTCGACAGTTTAGAAGTCGCATGGCGTGGCGCTTAAAAAGGTGCATATGGCAGATGTTTACTATTTATCGCTGGATTTAAGGCGTAAGTTAAAATATCTTGTCATCTTTATGAGCAAAAAAGCCAACTGGCAAAAAAAGAGGATGCAGCTGTGAGCGGATGGCAAGAAGTTGATCATGTACTCGCATACTTGGCGAGAGCAGATAAACTTCCTCATAGAACAGAAGGCGAAAGAGTGTTGTTGGAACAGATTCCTAAAGACGCCAAGCGTGTTCTCGATTTGGGGACAGGCAACGGAAGGCTTCTTGCCTTGATTAGACTGAATAGTCCGGAAGCAGAAGGGGTTGCATTGGATTTTTCCGAGCCCATGCTTGGGCAAGCAAGAAAACGCTTTGCAAAAGATAAACGCGTTACTGTGATGAAGCATGATTTTAGTTTTCCTCTTCCGGCAGCGCAACTGGGTTCTTTCGACGCTGTAGTATCAAGCTTAGCTATTCACCATTTGGCTCATAAGAGGAAGAGGCAGCTGTACAAGGAAATATTCGACCTGTTGAATCCTAAGGGCGTCTTTTGCAACTTGGAACGCGTAGCTTCTGCAACGAGGAATATTCACGTAAATTATATTATTGCCTCAGGGACCCCAAAGACCGAGGACTCGTTGAATAAGCTTTTAGATGTCGAAACTCAACTTAAGTGGCTGAGACAAATAGGATTCACGGACGTTGACTGCTACTGGAAATGGCTTGAATTAGCTCTTCTTGTCGGCTTCAAACCCTGAGTACAAAATGCACTGCTGTTGCGAAATTAACGAACGCCATCAACTAAGGCATAAGTGAGCCCCATTGTGGAAAAGTGAGAAACTGTCAATGCTGTACAAACTTCTCGCCGGGCTGAGTCTGAAAGAGTCAATGACGATTTACCTGCACTACTTTTCCTTAGTTTTCTTTTTTATGGTTGAAACCAGGACGACTATTATTGTCGCGATGAAGTAGAGCAGCCCGAATATTGTAATCGGTATATGGAAGATGGGTTCTCCGGTGAGTACTTTTGTTGACGGTATAGTTGCATAGTAGGCTGCTGAGAGAACGGCGTAGAAGGTTATGCCCAAGCCCTCGACGATGAAAAAGAGTGCGTTTAATTGTTTTCTGTTTACGGGTTGCAGTGAGGCTCGATTCGGGTTGGGTGCCGTCTGGGCGGCGCGGCTTTCCGTGTAGAAGAGCAAGGGTAGACCGATGAATGGAAGGGTCAGCCCCCATAGGTCCAAGTAGCCGTGGCCTAAGAGCCATGCGTACCACGTGCCCCATCCGCCGACCGACCCAAATATAAACCACAGAAGCAGAGTCAAAGTAAGGTACATGCCTGTAGCTGTAAGGATAAGTCCCACCTTTTTCAGGTCGAATCTTGTTAGATTGCCTTTTCCGATTGTTTTCCTTGAAAAGTATGCTGCATACAGTGAGAGCAATAGTAATCCAACTGTGGTAAGGATGAAGCTGAACATGTTAACGGGGTAATCTATTATGTAGTTTACTCCTTTAGCTATGGCTGCTCCTATCCAGTTTCCGGCATTGCTTATCCAAAATGCGAAAAGATAAACGGTGCCCGCAATTAGTCCCCACTTAATTGTTTCTTTAGCTGGTTTACTCGGGTTTAAGGTGAGAAAAAGCTTGACTAAAACAGTGGGAATGGCTGTCGCATCGACTAAGGATGGCAGTCCAACTTCAAACAGTTTCTGGATGGTGAAATGAAAAGTTCCCGGTAATCCCTCAACGAAAACTGAGGGCAGAAAGCCTAAAACAAAGTAGACAGCTTCGGAAAAGAGGATTAATCGTACTGCCATCGTGGTTTCTGGTTTTGAGAGGTCCCTTTTGCATAGGTAAAATAGGAGTGTTAGCACGGTTGCGGCGCTCGCGGCAACTGCAAATCCCAACCCTATCGCTGCGGGAATATCTTCTTTGACTAACGGCAAGGTTGTGTGCCGATTGTAAACGCCAAGAATGTCATCGTAAAGGAAATAGACGAACCATGACACTGCCACAAGGAATATCCCGCTTCTTAAGGGCCAATCAATCATTCCACTCGCATTTTCTTTATCGCCAGTACTCGAGCTCATAACATCACATGCTTTCAAAACGGGATTTTTTATATTTATTTAATTCACTTTTAAATATTTCTAGAAGGCGTTTTTCCCAAACTAAACAAGCGTTTGCGAAGGGAATTTACTATGTCAGACGATTCCCAAATGTTTGAAAAGGCTCTCGTGGCAGTAGGTCCACGTGCATACGGACAAAGACTCATTTTGTTGCATTATCTTGAAGCTTTTCCCAACATTCAAAAGTGCTGGGCGTATTTTTGAGAAATGATTCATGATGTTTCGAAGCACTACTTGAAAACGAAAATATGACTTTAACCATTTGGAGCAAGCTTGGGCGCTCAACTAAAAAAGGAGTCGAGTTCGGCTTGTTTGACAGCGCTTTTTGCTTTGGCCTTTTTTTGTTCCTCAGATGATAACCCTAAACGCTCAATGAGTTGTAGGCAGTTTTCCGGCGCATAACCGTGATAATGGTTGTTGAAGTAGCCGTAAACCGTTTTGACGGCGCCTGCTGCCTCCGTGACTTTTGGAACCCAAGCTTCCAGTTCATCTTTGCTGTATCGGTAGTCGAACCAGATTTTTTCACCCTTGCCGTGCCATCTGAAATACGCAAAATCAGCCGTTAAATATACTTCTGGGGGCAGGAGCGGCTCATCGACAATCGTGTAAGCAACCTGGTAATGCTTGAGCAACCTCCAGGTTTCATCCCTGAGCCAACTTACGTTGCGGAACTCAACTGCGTACTTAAACACTGGGTCGAGCAATTTGAAGAATGATTCGAGATTCTCTGGATTGTAGGAGTATTTTGGCGGCAGCTGGATGAGAAAGCAAGCTAGCTTTCCGCCGAGCTGCAGGGGTCTCATCAAATCCAAAAACACTTCTAAGTCAACCTTCACATCATCTTTTAGACCTAATTTCTTATCATGTGTTATCAGTTTTGGAAGTTTGGCGGTGAAGACAAAATCGGTTGGGGAATACTTCAGCCAACCCATGACTGTTCCCCTTGACGGGTTACGATAGAAGGTCGAATCGATTTCGGCGGTTTTGAAAACCCTCGAGTAAGCCCTGAGTTTGCTTTCTCGGCTTTTCTCTTGATAAAAATTGCCTTCCCACTCCTTATAGCTCCATCCTGAAGTGCCGAGGAAAATGTTATCCGTCCTCAAAGAACCGCCCTCAACTCATCGATAACCTCATCGATGTTAGAATAGGTTTTGTCAGGTATTCTGCTGAGAAATTCCGAGAGGTGCACCGTTTTATCCGGGGCTGAATCGATTACTTTCCACCCTTGCTTTGCCGTAAGCTCTTGTTTGGAAGAGGGAAACTTTGCGTCCTCGGCTAAGACGGCCCGCGCGGAATCTAAACCCACAAAGGATGTTACGGGAATAAAATTGCCAGTTTTCCTGTATTGAAGATGCCGGAGAGCGTCGGTGTTCATTCTTAACCCGTGATAGGACATTGCTACGATTTTAGATTTTGTTTCTTCAGCTTTATGGTCTATTTCAGTTAATTCGTCGTCGGTGAATTGGTAGATGTTCTGCTGCCCTTTTCCAAATAGTCGTGAGTAGGTAACGTCCAAGTTGAACGCTGGCTTTTCCCTCGACAGATCCACGCATTGGACGATGTTGAAATCCTTCATAAGGTTAATGACCGCTTGAGTCTTAGGTGCTCTGTACTCCCAAACGAGTCTTATGTCCTTCAGGTTTAAACTCGAAAAGAAGTCTTTTGCTTGTGCGGCGCTCTCATGGTCTATAACGTATTTTGAGGGGGTTTCCAGAACCAGGTAAGGCGAGTTAAGAGCATCACAGTACGTTTTCATCTTGTAGAATACTTCAAAGGCTTGATCTACCGGTTTGAGACCTATTCTGTGGGTCAAGTCCTGGTGGCATCGAACTGAAAAAGTGAAGTCGCTTGGGACACTTCGTCTCCAAGTCTCAACCGTTTGAATTGGGGGATACTCGTAGAAAGTATAGTTGACCTCGACAAAGTTAAAGATTGCACTGTACGTTTTAAGCGAGGGTTTGTTGCCAACGTTGAAGTAGCTCCAACCGCCCGTTCCGATTAGATATTCCGTCAAAACTTTACCCTTAGAAATAAACTAATTTGCTTATTATATGAACTTTTAATCTGCACGTGTTGCTTCGTAGATCGGATTTGAGCCAAGAACGCGTCGACGGTTGAAACCAACGTTTTTCTTGTAACATAAACCTCAGGGCAGTTTCTCAGCTTTTTCGAGTATTCCAATAACTTCTTCATCTGCTAAGTCATACCAGTTTTTGTATGCGTCTGCGACGGCGAATGACGGCGCGGTCCTGACGTTGAGGCAAACTATCTCATCCACTTCCGGCTCAACCAGGTTGATAGCGCCCGCAGAGGAAGTTGGCACGGCCACAACTATTTTTTCGGGCGCCCCTTTTTTCGCCGACCTTGCCGCAGCCAGCATAGTAAATCCCGAGGCTAGCCCGTCGTCTATGAGTATTACGATTTTGTCCTTAAGAGCGGGCATGGGCTTGTTTCCTGCGAATTTTCTAAGCCGCTCTTGAATTGTTTTCTTCGTCTTCGAAATTGATTCCTGTATCTCCTCATCAGTGAGGCCAAGTTGCTCGACGAGAGGTTCATTTAAAACCGCTTCTCCATCCCACGCTACTGCTCCGAACCCAGCTTCAGTATTCCATGGAATTTGAATCTTCCTTACAACCATCACGCCTAATCTAACCCCGAGTTTCTTTGCAACCGCAAACCCGACTGGAATGCCCCCAGCGGGCAGAGCTAACAGAATTACTTTCTCTTTGTTTTTCGCGTATCTAATGAGCTTCTCAGATAGGAGTCTGCCGGCCTGGACCCTGTCCTGAAACGCAAACAAACGGTTTCTGTAAGTTGGATCCTCGATGAGCTTCGCGGTCATGACTTAGACAAAACCAAGCAAATAATTTATGCTTTCAGTATTCCAGGAAACGATGCATGAAGAAAGGAGGCAGACTCGGTAGACAGTTGCTGATGGCAAGAAAACGGCCATAAACTAAAAAAACAAAAATCCCCTCTCTTTTTTTTAGCTATTAAAACTAAAGGAAAGATATGAATCCAGAAGGGATGGTTAGATTCCAATAATACCCATAGTTCCCAAGAATATTTTCTTTCTCCTTCATTTTCTAAAGCCTCAGCAAAACTCCGATGTTTTCCAAAAG